>JABMNO010000022.1 GCA_013204555.1 Chloroflexota bacterium
GCTATATCAAAGACGAATGGAACACCCTCTACGCGTCCCAAGTCTCTCCCGAAATGGGAGAAGGGACCGATCTATGATCAGAAAGCGCCTAGACCATCACCTGCCCACCATCCACCTGGATAGACTGGCCGGTGATGTTGCGGGCGCTTTCTGATGCGAGGAATGCGACCATGGCGCCGATGTCTTCGGGTGATTGCTCGCGACCTAACGGCATGACCGATTTGAGAGCGTCCTCGAACACTTCGTGGTGGTCTCGGCCAACGACGGCTTTGTCACCGGCTGCCTCGCGATTGTCCATCCACTCCTCCCAGAACTGAGTGTAGAGTCGGCCCGGGCATACTGCGTTGACGTTCACGTTGTACTGCGCCATCTCCTTGGCCAACGCCTGTGTGTAGGCGATGACGGAGATCTTGGTGGTGGCGTAATGGACGGTGTTGTAGAGGGGAGCTCGGCCGGCGACTGATGCGATGTTGACCACTTTGCCGGAGTTACGTTCCTTAAAGTGGGGCAGGGCAGCGGCAGTGAGGTCGGCTAGGCCTTTCACGTTCACTCGCCACGTGAGCTCCCAGTCTTCGTCGCGTCCGGGCTGAGTCGGGAGTGAACCGGGAGCGCCTGCGACACCGGCGTTGTTGACGAGGATGTCTAGATGACCCCAATCATCAATGACCCGCTGGATTGCCGCAGCTCCCTGTGCCTTGTCGGTGACGTCAAGGTCGATGACCATCGCCTTGCGGCCCAGCGCCTCAACTTCCTTTGCCACATCAGGCCCGTGGCCCGAAGGCAGGTCGGCGATGGCGATATCTGCGCCCTGGCCGGCCATGGTGAGCGAGATTCCGCGGCCTATGCCCTGGCCGCCGCCGGTTACGATGGCGGTTTTGCCCGTGAGATCAGCGATCATGCAGTTGTCCCTTTCGTTATTTTTGCCAGTACAGAGGTTACGGCAGCAAGGCCAGAAACGTTAAGCGGTCTGAATATCTCGCCCAACAGTCATTTCATACATCAGAAACGATAGCCCACGTATATCCTTATTCCACTCTGGATCCGGGGTGGTAATTTCATCTTATGTCTATCAGATTCATTCAAATCTTCCTGACCACAGCTTCCATGTTTCTCACTGGGATGATCGCTTGTGGATCAGACACTCAGACTTTTACACCGATCGAGTTGTTTGAAAAAACGCAGACCAAGATGTCTACCGTTGAAACCTATCAATTCGACTTGGTGGAGATCGGGCCGCGTGATGTCTTCATATCTCAAGCCCGTGGAACCTGGGCACAGCCAGATAGACGCCGAGTCGTTTGGCTGGACCGTGATGGGGTTGTAAACACAGAAGTAATCCAGCAAGAGGACCGGCAGTTCTACAGACGGGCAGATGAAAAGATCTGG
Source organism: Chloroflexota bacterium (assembly GCA_013204555.1). Taxonomy (GTDB): domain Bacteria; phylum Chloroflexota; class Dehalococcoidia; order Lucifugimonadales; family Lucifugimonadaceae; genus UBA1151. The sequence continues at coordinate 1,387 of JABMNO010000022.1, forward strand.
CAGGAGAACATGGAGTACCTGGCCCAAGATAGTTTGTCTTATGGCGACATAAGCGGTTTTCGAATCGTCGATGCACTTGCCTGGAAATGCGAGCCTCCGTACGAACTGGCGAGTGACCGTTCATGCCTACTCGCTGTGGTTGAGAATCCGGGTACTTCAAACGGAGGGCCAGCTACTTTTGGGCAGATATATGTTCTGGACATTGATAACGAAGATCACCGGCTACTACGGTGGAGTCGCTATGCAGCAGGCCACACCCGTGGCGAAAGTCTGGCCGAGTTCCTGGAGCAAGATCCCGAATCTGAGTTCAAAACAATTGGGCGAACTACCTTCGAGTATTCAGACCATGATGTCCCGGTGTCCGACGATCTCTTTGTGCCAGGCGACCTCCTGACGAGCGACGGATAGCGGTTACCCGGAAGTGCGCGCCCACTTGCGGAGGCTGACGATCTCACCCAACGGTGGGTTATCGCGTTTTGAGTAGTAGAAGGTCCACGAGACTTCCGCTACGTAGATGTTGCCTTTTGAGTCGATGGCCATGCCATGTGGGCCACAGAACTGGTCCGCGTCCTGCCCCGGCAGATCCGCGCCAATGGACTGGATGTGGTTTCCTGACTCATCCCACATGGAGACCTTGAATCCGAGACCCGGTACGCCATCTTGCACGGGCGGTGGCCCCATCTCTCCAACATAAAAGGCGGTGTCATCGCCTCGGCCGCGTAATACCGACATGGGATGGTAGATGTGCCATTGGTCGACGAACTCACCATCGATTGTGAAGATCTGAAGCCGGAAATTTTCACGATCGGCAACTACGACCTTGTCATCGCCCCACATGGTGATGTTGTGTGGCAGGCTGAATTGGCCGGGGTCGGTGCCCGGTTCGCCCCACGAGAGGATGTGCTTCCCGCTGGCGTCATACCGGTGGACACGTGAGTTTCCGTACCCATCTGATATGAAGACGTCTCCAGTTGTCGGTGAGACCGTGGCGTCGGTCGGACGGTTGAACGGCTCGCCACCCTGCCACTCCGCGCCTTTGCCAAGTTCTCCGAGCGTCCACTTGATGTCGCCTTGCAGACTCCGTTTCTGAACGATATGACCAAAGTCGTCAATCAAATACACCTCGTCGTTGTGGTCAATAAAGATGCCGTGGGGCCGAATGAACTCACCTTCGCCCCAGCCACCGAGATAATTTCCGTCCGAGTCGAAGATCGTGACCGGGACGTTGCCGCGACTGAACACATAGACGTTGTCTTTGGAGTCGACGGCGACCGATGTGGCGTCTCCACGGAACGTGATTCCGTGTGGGACCTTAGCCCAGCGCGGAACTGGCTCGAACTTCGTCTGAGGGGTGACTGTTTGGGGCATTCCACTGTTCCTTTAGCCTCGGCAGGCGCAGATATGGGCGCTTTGCGGGCATTTGATGTGCTCACCATGGAGCCGGGCAATTCTACCCCGCTGTCAAGTTGGATGTGGATAAGTGCGCGACCGGGTCGAATTGACCCGGCTTGTCAACAGATCGACCGCCTACTCGCGCATTGGGGGAGGCTACTTTTAGAGGGTGCGCCGCGCTGACAGTCGATATCTGCGGTGCCGATCAAACGGTATATGTGAGGCTCCCATCTGGAGCCCGCCAGGAGAGCCGATATGAGTCCAGCAGCCACCGTAACGCGCAAGCGTCGCAGCCCCCTCGCCCCGGCCTATAGCGCCGAGCATTGTTTCGAAGTTACTGCCAGGTTGCATGCCAAAATAAGCAACCGTGTGTTTGATCAGGCGGAACTTGCATCAGTGCTGGGAATTTCGCCCGGTGCAAGTACCACAGACCGGCTCGTTTCATCGCTCCGCCAGTTTGGTCTGGTCGACAAGGGCGATCATGGTCTGACCCTCACAGAGCGGGCATCGGTGCTGGTCGCGGCCAAGTCATCCAATGATCCCTCAGCGTTCCGTGTGGCAGCGTTGGAGACGGTTGACTCATCACCGGTCTTCAAGGAGTTGCGGGAAAGTTTCGGGGCCAAGCTTCCGCCATCGGATGCGCTCGTCTCTCGTCTGGAGAAAAGTGGCTTCACCACGCGGTCAGCCAAGCAGACGGCGTCAGCTCTTCGAGACTCGCTCCGGTTTGCCGGTGTTGTGGATGATGATGACAACATCATTGGTGATCTGGACAATCTTCCAGAGCCGGTGGCTGTGACGTCCTCAGAGGATTCGGAGATCACTCCAATTGATCAGGTGGACTTCTCAGCAATCGTAGCATCCGAGGGGCAGGTCGAAGTGAACCTGTCTCATCCGAGGATTGACGTTCCGCTTGAGGGTGGACGAGTGGCCACGGTTCTTTATCCTCCACGACTGTCGCGAGCCGATGTCGAGAAGGTTTACGCAGTGTTGGACGCGCTGATTCAAAGCTAAATATTCGTCGAACGCCTAAGCGCTCGCGGGAAAAAGAAGAGGACCCCAAATCACTCGGGGTCCTCTTCTTTTAGCTATTCTGTTGTTAGTCCCCGGGCCACCGTTCTCAAACATCTGTTTGAATGGGCGGTCAGGCGATCCGCAATGCGGTGAGCCTCGACAATTCGCCCTATTTTATTTTGGTGGGATACCCGGTGAAACCTGCGTTCCTGGTAGCATTTCGGATCTGAATTAAGCTTGCTCCAGGCCTGCTGTGTCGCCAATCCAGGCGTGGTTCATTACGTAGATTTGTACCAACCCGCCTCCTTCGTCGACTAAGCGTTTTCACCACTTCCGGGGACCGATTTCTCTGGTGTTCCAGAGCTTTTTGTTTGGTAGCCCCGTCGGTGTCTCGATGTAATGAGAATACAACATCAAAGACACTCGTTTACCGCTGGAATATCACGGAACAGTAAACGGTAATCGTCGAATAGCGTGGTGCCATCTGAGGAATCAGTCGAACTATAGGCATTATGATGGACTGCTTGCGTCAGGCCTCACAAATTCTTCATTGCAATAGGGGTAGGCATGATGATTTGGGAGCGTATTTTTCGCCGTCTGGTGTGCGAAACATACCCTGGTTGGAGTGTTGCGATATGAACGCTCTGGTCGGTCCATTCGACTTGCTCATGAGATTGGGAATTGCGGTGGGGGGCCTGAATGCAGTGGAATCTGCTTCTCTCTCCGCATGGGCAGAGATGCCCATGCTACGAGTGACACATTGCCACCCTCACTTTGCACCGTACACCCAAAGTCTCTTGCCGTTTGTGGTGACTGTGATGGTGCCATCGATAGACGTGTTGAAGAGTTGATCGGCCGGGACAACCGCGCTTAACCGGTCAACGGCCTCTTGATGTGGGTGCCCGAACGGGTTTTCTGAACCTACTGGGATGACGGCGATTACCGGTGACACAGCGTTCACAAATCCGGTTGAGGATGAGCCTTTGCTGCCCTGATGGGGGACTTTCAGGACGTCCGCGCTCAAGTCCACCCCACTGGCCAGCAGATGGGTTTCCACGACGGTTGAGGCGTCACCAGTCATTAGAAAGCTGACGTCGCCGTAGGAGATTCGCAGGACTACTGACCCGTCGTTGGGGTCGGTTGAATAGTCCGTGGGGCCGGAGTGGAGCACTTCCAACCAGGAGCCATCTCCGAACGCGATTGTTATTCCCGGCTGGGCGATAAGCACACGATCAGCCAGTGGTTCTGTTTCGTTCAGCCACGCGCCGTATACCCGTGAGTCGTACGCGATGGGCGCATGCAATATACGGTCGATATCGTACGTCTCAAGGACGCGCAGGAGGCCGGTGACGTGGTCGGCGTGTGGATGGGTCAGTATCACCAGATCGAGCGAGTGATCCCAGAATGGCATGCGGTCACCGAGGAATTTTACGGCTCCATCAGGTGAGCCTCCGCCATCGATCAGGATCTGTCTTCCGCCCGGAGTCTCGATCAGGGAGAGATCGCCCCGGGTTGTCTCTGAGAATGTCACTCTGAGTTCACTACCGGATTGCGTTGTCACCGCCGCAAGTGACAGGGCTGCCAATCCGACGGTAACCAGGAGGATTGGCATCGGCAGTCGATGGCGATGCAGAGGCGCCAGTCGCATGTCTATGGAACCGTCTCTTAGCGCTTCAACTGTCCGTCGCCACACACTGAGACCGTTTTTCCGAAGTAGATACCCAATTCCAACAACGTAAATCATAGCTAGCGCTGCCGCAGTCACTCGCCCAACATCGATGGTGCTGAATGGGAGTTTTTCAAAAAACTCAATCACCGTGATCATGTACTCAAGCGCAAGCCAGGTGGGCCAACTGGCCACATCAGCAGGCGTCGACCAAACGGTGCCCATGATTCCGGTTAGCAGACTGCCGAGAATGGCTGGGAGCATGGCTGGCAACGCGAATACTGTCGCCAGAATTCCCCATATCGGGACGGCGTGGAAGTGAAAAGCGACTATCGGAGTTGTGACGGTCGTGGCAGCTGCGCCAATAAGGAGCGCTATGACCACTCCTCGAACGAACTTAGTTGCGGGGTTGCTACGGTTGGTACCGCCGAGGGGCAAGTATTTATTGACGAGCCGGTTTGCCTGTGGCGCGAACCAGAGAATTCCGAGTAGCGATCCGAAGCTGAGTTGGAATGACGGCTCGGCTATCGCAGATGGCTCAACGGCCAGCATGACGGCGGCAGCTAACGCTAGCGCTGGAAATGGGCTGCGCTGTCGTCCTGCGAGATGAGCCGCCAGAAACAGAGTGAACATGACAGAACTTCGCACGATGGGATCAGACAGACCTGCCATCACGGCATAAGCCCAGACTGTCAGGAACGGCAGCAGCAGATAAAGCTGTCGCCGTCGTCCCAGCAATGATGCTGACGCCAGGAATACGAGAAAGCCAACGACTCCGATGTGCAATCCAGAGATAGCGATGAGATGTGAGGTCCCGGTGGAACGAAACGATTGTCGCAGCCCATCGTCAAGCCTTGAACGGTCGCCCACCACAAGTGCAGCAGCCAGCCCCGCGTGAGGCTCAGGCAACGCCGAGCGCAGGTTATCGGCGAGGTTGGCGCGGATTCGATCGATCCGCCCGGAGAGACCCGAATCGGATTCTTCGATGAACCTGACGCTGGAGGCATATACCCGTCCAGAGGTTCCACGGAGACCCTTTTCATCAAACTCACCGCTGATCAGGTAACGATCACCGGGAGCGAAGTGAAATCGAGAATGATTGTCAGGAAGTTGGCCAATGATCAGATCGGCGATGATCGATATCTCAAGCTTCTCGTCTGGAAGATCGGTCGTACCTGAGATTGCAACAAAGTGGACTGGAAACGCCTGGCCTGAGCCGAACGGCGATGCTGAGTGCGTGCTAATTCCCTCAAACTCAATGTAATCGCCATCCCGCCATTCATAGGGAAGGAGCACTGCGCTGCCGAAATCAGTGGCCCGCCAAGCTCCCAGGACCACCAAACCCAGTAGAACGGGAATAAGAAGGCTTGTTCCGGATCGCCGGGCGACGATCCCCATCAGCCCCGCTCCCACAATAAACAGCGCGTAGACGATCTGCGACGGATGCCAGCCCCCGTGGATGAAAGATGGCACAAGAAATGGCAGCGTGACACCGAGCGCAAACGCTGCAGATAGGCGGACGAGTGTCACGGGTAGACGAGCGGGCGAATCGAATTCACGGTAGATATACCGATTCCGGAAATGGCGAGCAGGTCGTCCGCCGAGGTGAACGGTCCGTTAGCCAAGCGCCATTCGACTATCGACTTCGCTCTCACCTCACCGATACCCGGTAACTCTTCAAGCAGTGCTGAATCGGCGCTATTCAAATTGATACGCCCATCCTGATCTCGGGTCGAAACAACAAGGCCATTGGCTGATGGAATGTTCCCTTCCGAAATGACGATCTGTTGACCATCCACGATTAGTTGAGCGAGATTCAGATTGCCAGACTTGCTCGGATCCACCAGCCCGCCAGCAGACTCGATCGCATCAAGGACCCGTGAACCCGGTGGAAGTGTGAAGACGCCAGGATTCTCCACACCGCCGAGAACATGGACCGTTGCCGGGCCAGAAGTATCTGCGGATGGGATCATCACCTCAATCCCGCGTGGAACCGGGCGTGACGCAAGCCACAACCCACCGGCCGAAAAGATCACGCCGACCGTTGTCGCGGCGATCACCCACGTCAGGATATTGCCCCAGTTTCGGTCGAGACGCGACAAGGGTTCGCGCTCTGGGAGAAAGTCTCTTTGGTCGTCCACCTGAAACCCCCATTTACGAAGAAGGACGGAATCTACGTCATATGCAGAGTTCGCGCAAGTTAGTCGTATGCGCAGTAAATGATCTCGTGCCGAATCCCGCGGGCAACAGGCTCACGCGACTCTCACGTTGATGGACGATCACATCACGCGAGTTGCACCTTTGATCCTGTCCAATGGAGTTTGAATTCACACAGTTGAAACTAGATGTCGGAGAACGAGATGACCACCCGGACTCGACTAACAGCGCTTGCACGAGACATCATGTCCGCTCCGCCGATAGCGGTTCAACAAGACACGCCAATGTCCGATGTCGCTAAGTTGATGATTGAACACAATATTGGCGCCGTGCCGGTCGTGACAGAGAGTGGCAACCTGGTTGGAATGATTACCGAGCGAATCTTTCAGGCAGAACTCGCTGGAATAAGACCCGTTGAAGGGCGATCATTCCAGGAGCGCACCCTGCTACACCTGTTTGACGGCGATCTCGCGGAGGAATTAAGGGCTGAGCAGGCCTTTGCACGCGATCGCATGAAGACAGCGGGTGAGATGTGCATCACAGAAGTGACCGTTGTCGTTGAAGACGATCCGCTATGGCGAGTCAGTAACACGATGTTCAAGCAGCACGCCAGCCACGCTGTTGTGATTCGAGGTGAGGCGGCGATCGGCATCATCGCGCGCCATGACCTGCTTAAGGTGTTTGCGGAATCTGAGGAGTAATCGGGCGAATATCTTCTAATGAACCGAGCCGGGCGCTCCTCCCTGGTCGATTGTGAACTCGTGGAACGTGGCAGCTTCCATCGCGGGCCAGTCAACTTCCAGGCCGAGTCCCGGTTTAGTCGGCGCGTGCACATATCCGTTGGAGTCGGACCGTATGACATCGTGCATGCCGTACTCGTATGGAGACTGTGGCACTGAGTGTTCATAAAAGGTGCAATTGTTGTGGGCAAGCATCAGGTGCAGGTTGGCGGCTGAGTTGAGACTGTAGCCCCATGACATGAGTTCGCAGTTGATCCCCGCCGCCTCGGTCAGCGCTATCGCCTTCTGGGTCTGCGTAATGCCTCCCATCATGTGGACGTCCGTCCGGGTTGAGCGCCACGTGTTGGTCTTTATGGCCTCGGCAAAGCTCATGAGATCCATGAACCAGTTACCAGACGGAAGCACCGGAATTGAGGTCTCCCGGGTTAGCTCACGGTATCCATCGAGATCGTAGTCGGGCAGCGGCGCTTCAAACCACGTGAAGCCCAGATCTTCAATCACACGCGCCACCCGCAGTGAGCTGCCACGGTCGTAGTTGTTTTCGGCGTCGAGCATGAAGTCGATTTTCGACGTGTCGAACTCTTTTGCAACCGCTCTCGACAGTTCGAGGTCTTTTTCAGGAATGCACCAGGTGTGGAACTTAACCGCTGTGTAACCCTCAGCCAGCAGGTCCTCAACGAACTTCAAGTACGCGGGCACGTCCGGCAACATTGGCGTGCTGGCGTATGAGCGAATCCGGTCGCGAGCGCCGCCAAGCATCTGGTACAACGGCATGCCTGCAACCTTGCCGGCCAGATCCCACAGCGCGATATCAATTGATGCAAGTGCCTGCGGTGGTACTGGAAATACGCGAGGACGGATATCGAACCAGAGTTCCTCTCGCTGAAGCGGGTCACGCCCGATCAGAATTGGAGCGATGTGCCGAATCGCTTCGGCCGTGTACTTCTCGAAGCCGTATGAGGTGGCGTTCCAGACTCCTGAGACTCCCTCAACCCCTTCATCCGTAAAGATTCGGAGCACCGTGTTGGTGGCGTACTGAGCCGGAAGATCCTCAGACCACTGGAACTGTTCTGTGGGTGGGGCAACAGCCCTGACTTCAATGCGTTCAATTTTCATCTATGTGTGCTCCGTTTTCTTCACGTCTTTGGCTGCCATGACAGCGGCTGAACGGCCGCTTCAATAACCGATGCGATGACGATGTACGCTGGATGTCGTTATTTGGGGGCATTGTGCCATTTCATGAATCTGATTGCATGTAACGCTCGCGAAGAGGGGCAGGTTTCAAACCTGCCCATCGACTGTCAAATCATAGCGCTAGTTACCAGCCGACGGCGGAACCATCTTTCCGCGGCTCTGACCCTGCCGTAATGACGCCTGTCTCAGCATCACGACTGATGACCTGTCCCCCACCAAACATTGGCCTATCGTAGCCACCAACAACTTCTACCTTGTGACCGCGCTTGCGCAGTTCAGCCACCGTTGACTCTGGCATGTCTTCCTCTACTGACACCGCTCCATCACCCACAACGTCAATGCTGAATCGCAATGCGTCCAGTGCCGCCTGTGAGTCCATGCCATGGTCGACCATGTTGGACACGACCTGCAGGTGACCCTGCGGCTGCTGGAACCCTCCCATGACGCCGAACGACAGCCACATCTCGTTATCCTTGGTGGCCATGGCCGGAATGATGGTCTGGTAAGGGCGCTGTTTGCCGTGGATGTAGTTGGGGTGGGCCGTGTCCAGCGAGAACAGCGCACCACGGTTCTGAAGTGCAATTCCCGTGGTCGGCACAACCAATCCGGAACCAAATCCCTGGAACAGGCTGTTGATGAATGAACAGGCGTTGCCTTCGCCATCGACGACCGACAGATAGACGGTGTCTGCTGAAGGACCGGGGGTGCCATAGGAGACATCAGCCATCGCCCGCTCAGCGGTGATCCCGGCACGGCGGCTGTCTGCGTAGCTTCGATCCAGCATTCCCGTGATTGGCACCTCTACTTCTCGAGGGTCCGCAACATACTGAAGGGCATCAGCGAAGCCAAGCCGCATCGACTCAATAAGGTGGTGATAGGCGTCTGGCGACTGAGAGCCCATATCTGAAATATCAAATCCCTCTGCGATATTGAGGGCCATGAGTGCGGCAATGCCTTGCCCGTTTGGAGGGCACTCGTAAACGGTCACGCCGCGGTACTCGCCGGAGACCGGCTCATCCCAATCGGAACTGTGGCTCGCCAGGTCCTCCTCGGTGATCCAGCCGCCTGAGGCCTGAACATAATCGGCAATCTTCTTCCCAATCTCGCCCGTGTAGAAGGCCTCTTTGCCTCCCTCCGCAATCGCCTGCATCGTCTTGCCAAGCTGTTGCAGGTGCATGATCTCGCCGAACTTCGGTGCTCTACCGTTCTTGAGCATCTCGTTGCCAGACGGACGGAACTTGAGCTTCTCCTCGTTGCCAGCCCAGCCCCTGGAGATGATGTCTGAAACGCCAAAGCCCTTCGTCGCGTATTCGATGGCCGGTTTCAGAACCTCTGCCAGCGTCATGCGTCCGTACTGCTCAAGACAGGTCTGCCATCCGTCCACCGTCCCCGGCACGCTCACTGAGAACCCTGCGTCCGCGCCTTCCGTTGGGATAGCGTCGTAACCCTTGTTCTTCACATCAGCGGCATTCGCACCGGCAGCAGAGTGCCCACTGCCGTTCAGCGCCGTTACCTTCTTGTCAGCATTCATCCAAATCAGCGCAAACATATCGCCGCCAATGCCCGTGGACATAGGCTCCACCACATTCAGCACCGCAGCGGTCGCCACCGCGGCATCCACCGCGTTGCCGCCCTCTTGCAGCATCTTCAGGCCAGCCTGAGCCGCCAGCGGCTGACTGGTAGCAACAGCACCATTACGTGCAACAACAGATGATCGTCGAGATTGGAAGAAGGACACGTGGCTATTCCTTAATTTCCTGAGTTTTCAGGTCCTGCCAGTGCGAGCGAGCAACCCACACCAAGCCAGACAAACCGCTAAAGGGATTTTGGCGGCAAGCATACCACCGAGGGCTGTTATCTAAAGGGCTGTTATCAAAAACGGGCCCAGCCGGGATCAAGCGAAGGGTCAACCCTCCAGTCATCGCTACCCACGAATTGCGCCATCCATATACGAAATCACGCGATGATCAACACTGGTAAGTGGTATATTCCTGTAAATCTCCGCAACTAACCAGTCAGGAGTTGGCACATGGATATGGGAGAGGCCTTTGGTCGCGCGTCCGCGATGGTGCGCGCTATCATCGTATTGAGCATCCCGGGCATAATCGTTATTTATTTTGGTGGCCAAATAATTGACTCAGGGCAGAGCGATTTTCTCGGCGGGGGTGGCAACAAACTCCAGGTCGTCATTGGGTGGCTCGTGTTGATCCTGGGTCTCGCACTTCTTGAGATCGCCACGATCGCTGTCTTCCTGAAAGACGGAATGGAAGCGATCTTCGATGCATTTGAGAATCGCAAAATCAAAGAATCCATCGTGAAGGAAGTCAGACTGGCCGTCGCTGCGGAGTTGAAAGCCGCCATGGGCTCTGAGGGCAAATAGTCCCCGCTAAAACTGGCCGCGATTTCTCGTCCGCCTGATGTTTGGACTGGCCCGTGAATTTCACCGTTCTCGGGCCCAGTTTAGATTGGCGCGTCCGACGTGTGCGGGGGATTCCGGAGAAGTATGGAACCCGCCACCCTCGTCACGGCTCCTCGGTGAATCCTTCACTCAACCGATCTGCGGCCCCAAATACATCCTTCCTGGATATCCCAAATCTGCTGAACCCGTTGATTCTGTTCGGCGGTCCGAATCTGTTCCCAAAGTCACCGCCCCCACTCACATTCCGCTAGCATTCCCGTGATGGGAGGATATCGCTAGTGACAACGCACAACACCAGTCGCCCTATCGTCGGTATCGCATGCAATCGCGAGACTTACGATCTCGACGTGGGCGACGTTGACCGAACACGGCTTGAGGCCGTTGCCGAGTTCCGATTTGAGGAATTCAACTTACCTACTAGCTGGGATGAGCCGCCGTCACTCGACGCCTCAGTTGTAGCCCAGTTCACGGCGTTCGCGAGTGGCCTCGACGCGATCGTCGTTTGCCACGGTTCCCCGCGTGTGACCCCCGAGGTGATGGACGCATCTCCAAACCTGCGGTTCATCGGCGAGCTTGAAGGCGATCGATTCGCCCAGCGCATCGACGTTGAAGCCGCTATTCAGCGCGGCATCAGGTCCATCGACACAACCCAGGGCTCCTCGTACCCGGTCTCAGAGTGGGCGCTGGCGATGATGCTGATCGGACTTCGCAACGCCGGGAGCCTGTACCGCAAGTTGATCGATCATCAGCGCGTGTTTGAGAATGACGAGCGATTCACAGATCCGGGGTTCTTGCGGGGTGAACTGACCGGAAAGACGGTCGGCATGATTGGTGCAGGCCACATTGGGAGACGATTGCTTGAGCTCCTGAAGCCGTTTAGCGTGAACGTGCTGGTTCACGATCCCTATGTGCCACGCGAGATTTCTGATATCTATGATGTGACCATGACCTCGCTGGATAACGTCATGTCGGTCCCCGATGTTGTCGTTTGCCTGGCCCCCATAACTCCGGCGACTCGCGGCATGATCGGCAAGCGCGAGATTGCCCTCTTGAAGCCCGGCGCTGTGTTCGTGAATGTGAGCAGGGGGGCGATTGTCGACTCCAGCGCTCTCATCGCCCGCCTGCAGAAGGGCGATATTGTCGCCAGCCTCGATGTGTTCGAACCAGAGCCGATACCCATCGACTCGTTAATTCGTGACCTGCCAAACGCCTTCATCACACCCCACATCGCGGGCGTAACCGCGGCCAACAGCAATCGATTCTTCTCGTTGATGGTGGACGAATTACTCCGCTTCTTCGATGGTCACGAGACACGGTATGACCTGCTCCCACAAACGCTGGCGAATCGCCGAGGAGACACGCCGGCCAGTCGCTAATCGATACTTACCTGTTACTTCCACGATTGCGATTGTGTCGTCCGCCCTAATAGTCTGATTGCCAGACCGCACTCAGACTCGAATCACATGCACACACCTTCAAGACAGACGCTAGAAGGCTGGGGACGATATCCCCGGGTTGATTCTGACGTACTCCGCGCTGAGTCTCGGCGAGATCTTGTTAGCGCAGTTACGTCCAATGGTGAGCATCCAGTTCTTGCCCGCGGGCTGGGCCGGGCCTACGGTGATGCAGCCCTGCTGGATGGTGGCCTCACGCTGCTCATGGAGCGGTTGGATCGGATTCTTGATTTCGACCCCGAAACCGGCTGGTTGAAGTGCGAATCCGGCTTCTCTCTGGATGATCTAGTCCGCATATTCCTGCCACGGGGCTGGTTCCCGCCGGTGGTGCCAGGTACACGCTTTGTGACAGTGGGAGGTGCGCTGGCGTCTGATGTTCACGGCAAGAACCACCACATCTCAGGCTCATGGGCCTCTCACGTCCGAAACGTGGAGCTGCTCAAGTCAACCGGCGAGATTGTGTTCTGCGACGCTGAGCGCAACCCAGACCTGTTCTGGGCCACCGCAGGCGGGCAAGGCCTGACCGGCATCATCCTCAGCATGGAGGTGCGGCTCCAACGGGTCGAAAGCGGCGCTATCTCCATGGAGACCACGCGCTTTCGGGACCTTGAGGAGTTCCTGGACGTGAGCGCTGCGCATGTCGATTGGCCATACTCGGTCAGTTGGATTGATGGACTTGCACGAGGCAAGTCGCTGGGCCGAGGGAGCTTCATGGCTGGCAGACACGCTCCTGCCGGGTCCAAAGGCAAGGCGGGACTGCTGAGCAAGCTACCACGCGCACTGGTGAGTGGCCGCTTTCTGGAATCTAACCTCCTGCTCAACGGCCTGAGTGCCCGAATGTTCAACGCCGTCTACTACCGTAAGCAATTCAGCAAGCGGTCGAGGAGCACTGTCAGCGTCTATCCGTTCTTCTTCCCGTTAGACGCCGTCGACCGCTGGAACCGCATGTACGGCAAGCGCGGCTTCTTCCAGTACCAGTTCGTTGTGCCACCGGATCCACAGCACCTGGCGCTGAAGCAACTCCTGACAGCGATTTCAGAGTCCGGCACGCTGCCGTTTCTTGGCGTAATAAAAGAGTTCGGTACTGAGAGCCACCCCGGCCTGTCGTTCCCGCGACCAGGCGTCACCGTCGCCCTCGATTTCGCGAACACCGGCCAGAACACGCTCGAGCTATTCACTCGACTCGACGATATGGTCGCAGACGCGGGTGGACGCGTTTATCTCTCCAAGGACGCGCGCCTTGGCGTGGACGCCTTCCGCCGAATGTACCCGGAATGGGAAGAGTGGAAGCGTGTGCGCGATGAAGCCGACCCACTGAATATGTTCCAATCTGAACTTGGCCGCCGACTGGGCCTGGTAGGAGAAATGCCCGCTTGAACGTTCTAATCCTCGGTGCCACGAGCAGAATCGCCCAGTCGATTGCGGCTGAACACGCGAAGGATGGCGATTCCGTCCTTCTTGCCGCACGTGATCGCGAAGAAGTAAAAACCATCGCGTCCGACATTCAGGTTCGCCACTCCACGCGCGTGTTAGTAGGAGACTTCGAGGCGACCGACGTCGATTCGCACCCCGGATTCATCACTGACGCTGTCGAGGCCCTCGGCTCAATCGACACCGCGTACGTAGTGTTCGGCGCAATGGGCGACCAGGAGGGGTCGCAACAAGACTTCTCGGCAGCCCGAACCGTGCTGGACGTGAACTTCACCGGCGCTGTGTCCATCTCAGAGGCGCTTGCGACCTACATGGAAGAACGTGGCGAGGGCGCCATTGTCGGCATCTCCAGCGTGGCTGGCGATCGGGGCCGACAGAGCAACTACTTCTACGGCGCAGCCAAGGGCGGCTACTCGCTTTACCTGCAGGGCCTGCGAGGACGACTAGCCCGCAGCGGCGTTCACGTCATGACCGCCAAGCTGGGCTTCATCGACACGCCCATGACGTACGGCATGAAGACCAAAATTCCAATCGCCTCCCCTGAAGCCACGGCAAAGGCCCTCAAGAATGCCGCCACCAAAGGCAAGAACACGCTCTACTACCCGTGGTTCTGGCGCTTTGTCATGTACCTCATCAAGGCCATCCCAGAGCGGATGTTCAAGAAGATGAAGATTTAGGCAGCAGTTGGGTGATGTGGGGCGCGAGTTACCTCGTGCGGGGATTGAAGACGTCGTTGAGAGCGTCTCCAAGGAGGTTCCAGCAGAGGATGAAGGCGAACACGATCAGGATGGGCGTTAGGAGCTGCTCCGGATGGTTACGCAGCACGCTGACGAGTCCGCCACCTTGGAACGTTACGTCTGCGATCATCCGGCCAATACTTGGATGCGGCGGCTGGACTCCGATGCCGATGAAGCTGAGGATGACCTCTGAGCCAGCGACTGCCCCAAGGCCTGAACTGGCTGAGACTATGATGGGCGCGAGAGTGTTTGGCAGCAGGTGGGTGAACATCAGCCTTGGCGTTGATACGCCGATAGCATTCGCCGCCTCAACGTAAGGCATGGTCCGAAGCGTCAGAACCTGGCCTCGCACCAGTCTCATCATGCCAAACCAGCTGAGCGGCAGTAGTGCGACGCTAATCACGAAGAAGTCCGCGGCGCCAGAAGCCACCAACCCGTCAATGCCAGTCCAATCTTCAATGTTGCGTACAAAATCCACGATTCTTGGCCGAAGTGTAGCCGCGAGCAGGATGATCAGCAGTATGTCTGGGAAGGCAGATACGAGCTCCCCAACTCGCATTACGAAGGCGTCAAATATGCCCCCAAAGTAACCGGTCAGAAGTCCCAGAGTAACGCCCAGAAATAGGCTCCCCGTAATCAATCCAACCACCGTGATTATTACCGTTGTCCGGATACCGTAAACGGCTCGACTAAACAGATCTCGCCCCGCCCGGTCCGTGCCGAAGAGGTGATTCGAGGATGGTCCTTGCTGGGTGGCTCTAAGATCGGTCTTGTTTGGATCATGGGTCGCTATCAGCGGAGCAAATATTCCGGTCATGTACAAGATGAACAGAACTACCATGGCGCCCACGGCGATTTTCTTGCGCAGCAGACGGCCCATCGCCACCCGAAGGGGGGAGTGAGAACGCTCTCTTGGAGACTGTGGCCCGGTTTCTATGTCCGCTGTTGTGGTTACCATCTTTTCCAGCCTAGTCGTACGTGATCCGGGGATCGATCACGGCATACATGATGTCCACCAGCAGATTTACGAGCACGAGCATGCCCGCGCCAATCAGGGCAAGCGTTGTGATCACAGGGAAGTCGCGAGCTGATAGTGCCTGAAGGGCGAACGATGAGACGCCTGGAATCCCAAAGATCAGCTCGGTGATCAACGAGCCACTGAACAGACCGGCTATAGCGAACCCCAGAATGGTCAACACCGGAATCATCGCGTTTCTTGCAACGTGGCGACGCCTGATAACGGATTCGTCCAGACCTTTGGAGCGTGCGGTTCGGACGTAGTCTTGGCCGAGCACGTCCAGGGTGCTCGCCCGCATCATCCTCGTGAGTCCGGCGATGCCCGGTATGCCGGTAACCAGCGCTGGCAAAATGATGCGCGTGCTGAAGAAGCCATCCCATCCGCCCACGGGCAGCCAGCCCAGATTCACAGCGAACACCAGTATCAACAGTGGCGCCGTGAGGAACACAGGAATGGCCATCAGCACCAGGGTTGAACCAACGA
Organism: Chloroflexota bacterium; assembly: GCA_013204555.1. GTDB lineage: Bacteria > Chloroflexota > Dehalococcoidia > Lucifugimonadales > Lucifugimonadaceae > UBA1151. The sequence goes on from JABMNO010000022.1 coordinate 17,089, forward strand.
TTGTGGGGTCAATCCATGCCCCCTGTTTTGAGGCCGCATAGTAGCCCAGTGGGATGCCAAATATGACGCTGATCAAAATGCCGGCCAGGAAGAGTTGTCCGGAAACCTTGAGCTTAGGTGAGAGTAACTCCCAAACCGAGCGATCTGGCCGAGACAGGCTCTCGCCGAAGTCGAGCTTGACCGCGTTGCCGATGTATTTGATAAACCGAACCGCTACAGGTTGGTTGAGCCCACGTATCTCCCGCAGCCGATCGGCCCGCTCCACCGTGTAGCTCTGGCCCAGCGCCACCTCGATCGGGTCGCCGGGGGCGAACTCTCCCATCACAAAGACAAACAGCGCGGCAAAGAAGAGCAGGACCGGCGCCCAGAGAATTCGTCTTACGATGTAGGCGAGCATTCAGGGAATTTCTACGGATGAGCCTCGCGTGTCAAGCCAGCAATCTGACTTACGCGACTCCGGCCCCTAATATCCCGCTCGGGAGTTCGGGGCCGGAATAGTTTGTTCATGGTTAGTTGGACAGGAACACTTCGCCAAGTTTCGGCACAATTATTGGCGTGTATCGGTAGTTCTCAACGTGCGGCTTGACCAACGCTTTACTTTCGGTATCGAACCAGAGGGGCAGCCACGCCGCGTCGCTGATGATCGCCTGTTCAGCCTGCTGGTACAGGTCAACACGAAGCTGCGGATCAGCCTCTGTTCGCGCTCGCTCTACAAGATCGTCGACTTCAGGGTTGGAGTACTGGCCGTGATTTCCGGGGCTTTCGCTGTGGAAGAGGATGTCCAGAAAGTCCTGTGGGTCCGGGTAGTCAGCCTCCCAGCCAAGACCACCGAACGCCTGCAGGCGCTCCCGGTTCAAGTCCTGGAGGTAAGTGGCCCACTCAACCTGCTGAATCTCAGCTTCAACACCAAGCTCCGTCTTCCACATATCGGCAACTATCTCAACATCGAGGCTGGGAGAGCCACCGGTGCCCGGAATGGTTATCGTGATTCGGGGGCGAGATTCAGGGTCAGCGTAATCCGACTCAGCGAGCAACGCGCGAGCCCCATCGGGGTCGTAGACCAGACCATCGATATCGCCCGTATATCCGGGGAACTCAGGCGGAAGAATTCCATAGGCGGGAGTCACGAGTCCGGCGTATACCGACTCGGCAATCAATTGCTTATCCACGGCCATGTTCAACGCCTGGCGGAACTTTGGATCGTCGAACGGCGGTTTGCTGGTGTTGAAGCCAACGTATGAAATTGAGAATCCTGGCGGGATATTCACAAGATCTGCGTTGAGTGCTTCGGTTGGGTCTTGCACTCGCTCAAGGTCGGCGAGCCCCACGCCAGTGATGTCGATTTCGTCCGTCTCGTACATCGCCATGGCGATTCCACCGGCCAGATTGAAGAGCACCCGGTCAAGATATGCCTTACGGCCGTTGTAGTTCTCATTGCGGGAGAAGACGATTCGCTCGCCAACACGGTACTCATCCAGCTTGAACGCACCGGTGCCCACTGGAGTGTCCGTCCAGTTGTCACCACCGGCCTCAACATTTGCCTGGCTCAGTACGAATGCCGTCGGGTATGTGAGCTTTGCGATGAAGTAAGGCTTGGGCGCATCGATGGTGACCTGAAGCGTCCGATCGTCTATTACAACGATTCCTCCGGCAGATGTCGCGTCGCCCTCCACGATCTCATTGATACCTACGATGTCACCAAGGTAGACGTCGGCAACTGTTGACTCAGTGTCTGGATTCGCGGCGCGCTCCCAGGACCACTTGAAGTCGGCCGCTGTAATGGGGGTGCCATCCGAGAATATGAGGCCTTCACGAAGTGTAAATGTCCAGGTCTTGCCGTCGTTACTCTGTTCCCAACTCTCCGCAAGGTCTGGAACGATCTCAAGATCCTGGTTTAGCTTCGCCAGACCGCTGAATAGCTCAACGATCAGTCCGGCTGACGTTGTGTCGGTAACCTGGTGAGGATCAAGAGTTGGCGGGTCAGACCAGAGCCGCCTGAACACACCACCGGCTCGCTCATTGAAGCTCTCGCCAATTTGCACATCTGATGTATCTGGAGTCTCACGAAGTCCGGGGGCAACGCGATCGTTGCTCGCTGCGGTTGCTCCCGGCGCTGAAGTAGCGGTGGCCTGTGCAACTGGTGATGATGACTCCCCACCACTGCACGCCACGAACGCCACAAGGGCGATTCCGGCGAGAAACGGGATCAGGCGGGGATGGATGTGGTTACGAATCATGCGTTTCTTCCTGCTCAACTGTTAGCGCGGACCATAGCGATATACGTTGATATCCCGGTCCAGGTATCTGTTTGACGATCATTTGTGGGTGGGATCTGGTCGCTCGAGTTAATAATGTTGGGTACGCCCTGAACTGGGCTAAGGTTTGCCGGGTTAGCTGCCTGCCGTGCTTGTAAGGTAAGCCTCAAGCATGTCCTGAATATCGCCGTCCAGTACACCACCTGTGTCCGCTGTTTCGTAGCCGCTGCGATGATCTTTCACCATGTGGTACGGATGAACTACGTAGCTCCGGATGTGCTTACCGCCAAAGTCTGGTGATACATGTTCACCTCTAAGTTTGGCTGTTTCCTCTAACCGTTTCCGCGCCTCCAGGTCCGTTATTCGAGACAGAAGGATTGTCATGGCGATCTGTTTGTTCTGGTTTTGCGACCGCTCGTTCTGAACTGAGACTACCAATCCCGTTGGAATGTGCGTCAGGCGAACTGCTGTCGAGTTTTTCTGAACGTTCTGACCGCCGTGACCGCTGGCGCGAAACGCTTCCATCTCAATATCGTCGGGATTAAGTACTACTTCTCCTGCGTCTTCAATCTCAGGAAGGACCTCCACCAGGGCGAACGATGTGTGGCGCTGGTGATCGGCGTCGAAGGGTGATTGACGCACCAGGCGGTGCGTACCCCTCTCGGAGCGCAGGAAGCCATATGCATATGGGCCGGTGATCTCCAGCGTTGCGCTCTTGATGCCAGCGCCATCGCCAGGCGTCAAATCAACGATCTCCAGACCAAAGCCGCGCTTCTCTGCCCACCGCATGTACATCCGCATGAGCATCTCAGTCCAGTCCTGAGAATCGACTCCCCCAGCACCCTGTTTGAGTGCAATCAAGGCGTTTTTCTCATCGAACTCACCAGATAGTCGTGTGGTGAACTCCAGCGCCTTGAACTTTGCGCGGGTGTCATCCAGCTCGGCCTCCAGCGACTCTTGCATTGAGTCATCGCCCTCTGCCATGGCCAGTTCCGCAAGCTCTTTCACACTCGCGGCGCCAGACTCAAGAGCGCGCCATGAATCCACCTCATCCCGTAGACGTGCAACCTCAATGAGCTTCTTCTGGGCGGTGCGGTTGTCGTCCCAGAACCCCTGCGCGCTGGACTCCTTGTCCAGGACAGCTACGCGGGCAGCTTTTGCAGGGAGGTCAAAGCCGCCCCACGATCTCGGCAATGCGGTCGCCAAGAGACGATGCCGCATCTACGATTTCACGCATATCGCAAAACCTTTCTTCCGAGTCGTGGGGATCTGTCCGTGCAATTGGGACAGGCAAGTTAGTAAATCAACTCATCTGATTATAGTGGCGCAACAGCCCGGAAACACCGTACAAACAGCACTATTTTGGAGTCAGCCCGTGGTAGAGATCGCCAGCTCGCCCCTTCGCGCGGGCATCTCGCCCGGGTTTTCGGCTACATTCGTTCCCCGCGCTCCTCCACCTATTACCAGCTTCGCCCCATCATCCCGATCCCCAGGTCTTCGCAGCACGCAGCGCTGTCATCCCGGAATCGGAGGCTTCGCGGAGATATCCGGGATCTAACAGTCGACTACGGCCACGTTCCTCTGGTCCAATCGCATTCGGCGATAGCAGTGCGAATCATCACGATCGCGCGCGCAACATCAACCCGCTTCAAACATCGAACCGCTCCAGATCCTTCGATTCAGGCCCAAAGCTGCCTCCGCTCTGGATGACATGAGGGGTATGCCTCATGCGCTTTGGATTGGGTGATGCTTCCCAACGTGGCATGGCATCCATCAGGTAATCATCCGGCGAATCCATTACCGGAATCTGCACATCTAGCAATGCGCCAGCCCCCCGTGCCTGCGTGCGTTCACCGCATTGCGCCAGACGCACGTAGGGGCACGTTGCAACGTGCCCCTACGATCGAAAACAGAAATCCAGGCGGCCACGGTGGGCCGCCCCTACGCCTTACACCGCCTTGCGGTCAGTGGGTCCAGGCTAGCCTGGGCGATACTCGTCCACGCCCACCGTCACCGGCGACGGACCACTCGGGAACACCGCCGTCTTCGCGCGGTCCGCCCCAAGCACCACAATCGAGCAATCGTCCGGCGAATCCATCACTGCAATCTGCACATCCAGCAGCTGCTCCTCAGTCAGACTTCGCAGCCACTCCCAGTGCTCAGAAACACGAGCCTCGCCCTCAAGCGGCATATACCGGATCATCTTGCCCAGGCTGCCAACCGCATGCTTCGTAATGAACTCCTTCGCCTCCTGCTTGGAAAAGCCCTCTTTACCAATGGGCCCCGCAACATCCGGCGGCATCAGGATCAGGCGCTGCACGCCACCACCCTTACCCTGGATACTGCGAGTCCCAAACGTGCAGCCATACGCCAGCGTCTTCATCAGCCCCTCGGCCGTGTGATTCCCCTGGTCCTGCACATCCAGCTCGCCATCCGTAATAAACAGGCTCACCGTGCTCTCCTCCGGCTTGAAACCCCGATCGTGAGCAAACGACGGCCACGGACTCATATCCTCGTTCTCAGCCAGGCACTGGATGAACTTTCTGGTCGTCCCAATCGTGTCCATATCCATCTTGCCCGGATACCAGTAGCCAATATTCCGGAAACAGAGCGCAAACGCACGCCCCACAATCGTGTTCACGTGGTTATCGCGACCCGGCCCAATGGCCGACCGCGGGTTGAACCCAAGTTCTTTGGTCACAGGCCCATTCACGATCAGCAACGGCGCCTGCGGGCTGGTCGACATCAGCAGCGACTTCCCGCCGCCTCCGCCAATCATGCTCAGGGCTTTGACCGATGCGATGATCACCGGCATATGCTCCGGCTTCGCACCGGCCATCGCCGCGTTGATGGCGATCTTCTCTACCGTGGCGATACCAAACCCCGGCGGCATGTCGCACACCTCAAAGTTGGCGTCTAGGCAGGTCCCGGCAATGAGCGCCGCAACCGCCTCATCCGTGGGCGGGTGCAACAGTAGCCCATCGCCAAGGTCGTCACGCAGGAAGTCTTCGTTCATCTTCAGAACGGCGTCGAAAGTATCGTCGCCCTCGTAACGGCGTGTCGACTCATGGTCTAGCGCTGAATCGCGCGCGCTGCCGCTTGAAGTCAGGTTAGCGATGATCTCGTCAATCACCTCGGCCGTCTGGCTTTCGCTCAGTTCCGGCTCAAGGTTGCGATAAATCCTCGGCACCACAACCCACTGCAAGTCCGGCATGCCAAAGGCACGAGAACTGGCAATGGCGTCATCATTAAACCTGCCGGAAACGATCGGAATGGCCGGAATCCCGGCCTTCTCGATCTCAATCATGTCGTAGCACATCCACGACGCGCAGGTCCCTCAGTCGGCGGTGGCGCCGATTACGACGTCAGACTCCTCAATACACTGCTGCCGAATGTGGTCCGGCGCCGGGTAGTTATTCCCGTTGTAGAACTTGACCGTAACGTCCTTGAACCGCTCCTGGATCAACCGCCCCGCAGTATTCAGAGCAATATCACCCCCGTGAGTCCCACTCCACAGAAGACCCACAGTCTTCCCATCCAGACTCTCAGGACGAGGATTCGTCGGAATCGAATTAATAACCCCCCGCTGCTGAGC
>JABMNO010000023.1 GCA_013204555.1 Chloroflexota bacterium
CGCCAACCGTCAACTCAACGCGCCCGTCGCGACCGCGGTGTTGTGGGGGGCAATTCGTGAATTGCCGCTACGGTTTCATTCCACGCGATCGGCGCTACGGCGGTGCTGCGCCTGGCAATGCGTGAATTGCGGCTGCGGTGTAACTCCCTCCTCCTCCCCGCACAGCACGACTGCCCGAACATCGCGCCCCGCAGGTAGAATCGCCCGGCGGAACCACCACCACCCAGAGGAATACCAATGCCACGCATGACCGGCGGAGAAGCACTTGTTCGGACGCTCGTTCGAGCTGGAGTTGAGATCATCTTTGGCCTGCCGGGCGTTCAGATGTACGGCCTCACCGTCGCCATCCGGGACGAACCCGGCATCCGCATGATCACCCCGCGGTCAGAGTTTGCGCTGACCTACATGGCCGATGGCTACGCCCGCGTTGGCAACCGCATCGCACCCGTAATGGTCGTTCCCGGACCCGGCGTCTACAACGCCGCTGGAGGGCTATCGACCGCATACTCCACCAACTCGCCCGTAATGCTCATCGCCGGACAGACGCCGCGGGACACCATTGGCGGCAACACCGGCGCGCTGCACGAGGTAAACGATCAGCTCGATACCATCAAGCCAATCACCAAATGGCAGGGTCGCATGCTGGAAATCAGCGACATCCCCGGCACGATGACCGAGGCGATTCGCCAGTTGAGATCTGGTCGACCGCGGCCGGTCTACGTAGACATTCCCCCCGAGGCGATGCTTGGCCTCGATGAAGTGGAGCTGCTTGAAGCACCACCGCAGGAACGGCTCACCCCGGCAGATTCGGAGATCGAAGCCGCCGCACGCGCACTGGCCGCCGCCAATAATCCAATTATTTTCGCGGGCAGCGGCGTCCACCTCTCAGAAGCGCACGACGCCCTCCTTGCCATCGCTGAGGATTACAACATCACCGTGCGCACCACAGCCGCTGGAAAGGGCGTACTCCCTGACGATCACCCGCTGCACCTGACCACGGCGGGGATGACCATGCTGCGAAAGGGTGGGCTTGCTGACCCCGACGTGGTGCTGGCAGTCGGCACTCGCAACGCGCTGGGGATGTTCAGCGAGTCAACATCAATCATTCAGATCGACGTCGACCCCGATGAGATTGGTCGGTTCCACAAGAACACAACACCACTGGTGGGCGACGCTCGAGAAACGCTGCTCAAGCTGCACGCCGCGCTGGGCGAGACGAATGCAGCGAGCCGGAAGTCGCCTGCCGACACGGTTGCAGGCGTTCGAGAATTCCTGGCCCGACCGGAACATCTGACCGAGCCACAAGAGAGTTTCACTAACGCTCTCCGAGCCGGAATTCCCAGGGACGGCATCGCAATCTACGGCATGACGCAGGTTGGCTACTACGGACGCACGAACTTCCCGACGTACGGACCGCGAACGTACATCGACTCCGGCTACTCCGGGAACCTTGGATATGCGTACCCAACGGCACTTGGCGCCAAGCTGGCGAGGCCCGATGTGCCGGTCATCTGCATTACTGGCGACGGCGGCTTCGGCTACCAGTCGCCTGAGATGGCGACGGCAATGAAATACGGCATCAACGTTGTGACGGTAATCTTCAACGACAACGCATACGGCAACGTGGCCCGCGATCTGGACATGGAGTTCGGAGGTCAGTACGAGGCCGATCTGGCGAACCCGGATTACGTCCGGCTCGCGAAGTCATACGGCCTGGAATCTACTCAGGTAACTGACCCCGCCAACCTGGAAGGCGCCATCAAGGACATGATCGATCGCGACGCCCCGGCCCTCATCGAAGTCCCGGTAGACCGCATGCCTCGACCCGGCGCAATGCTCCAACGCCCAGCCTGGGCCACACCGCGGGTTTAGCGTTGCGTATTACGAAACACTGATCGATAATGTTTTGGTATGACGACAGTAACAGTTTCACCCAAATACCAGATCGTAATACCAAAAGAGATTCGCGAGCAGATGGGCATCAAGCCCGGACAGAAGCTAATCGCCATTTATTACGACAACAAACTTGAATTCGTGCCGGAAGTTTCGATCGCTGATGCGCGAGGGATGTTCAAAGGAATGGGCATATCATCGGAAGTCCCAAGGGAAGACGATAGATATTGATCGTTGTCGACTCATCAGGCTGGCTTGAGTACTTCATCGAGGGCCCAAACGCAGGAATATTCGAGTCGGTTGTCGCCGACCCCCATGAACTGATTGTTCCCTCGATCACGATTTACGAGGTATTCAAGCAGGTCGCTCGGCGAAGTAGTGCCTCGTTCGCACTGAGAGCGGCTTCTCAGATGCAAAAAGGCGAAGTTATTGATCTAGACTCTGCGACCTCAATTGCCGCCGCACAGATGTCGATTGAGAGACACCTTCCGATGGCCGACAGCATTATCTTGACTACGGCAAGATTGCACGATGCCATTCTTTGGACTCAGGATGCGGACTTCGACGGTATGGAAGGCGTCAAGTACGTTCCCGCCAGAAGCTGATATCACAGATTGATGGCAGGAAGATGAGCTTGCGGGCTCTGATCTCGTACAATCCGCACCATGGCACACCCACTATTTGATCTCACTGGTCGCGTTGCTCTTGTTTCAGGTGCAGCCAGCGGCATGGGCAAGCAGATATCGATTGCGCTTGCTGAGGTTGGCGCCGATGTGATGCTGGCCGATATCAACCTTGATGGGGCGGAAGCGACTGCCGAAGAGATCCGCTCCCTTGGGCGGAAAGCTGTTCCGGTGGTCTGCGATGTATCGAAGCCTGCGCAGATCACGGCCATGTTTGAGCGACTCGATCAGGAATTTGGGCAGATTGACGTGCTTGCAAATGTTGCAGGCGTGGGAGTGATCGGGCCGCCCGAAAGTGTGCCCATCGCCAGCCTTGAGCAATCACTGAACAACCTTGTCATTGGCAGATTCGCGGCGTGCCAGGAGGCCGGGCGTCGAATGCTTGCGCAGGGTAAGGGCAGCATCATCAACATTGGCTCAATCGCTGGCTGGAACTCCCTTGGCCGCAGCCACACGCCATACGGCATGGCCATGGGCGCCGTGATCGCAATGACGCGAGAGCTCAGCACCGAGTGGGCGGCGCGTGGCGTGCGAGTCAATTGCATCCTGCCAGCACAGATAACTAACGCTGGCCTTGAGGCTCGCATGGCGACCACACCCGGGGTCAGAGATACGTTTATCGGTGGAATCCCAATGGGTCGAATGGGCAAGCCCGAAGAGATCAAGGGCGTGGCGATATTCCTTGCCTCCGACGCCGCTTCGTTCGTGACGGGAGCGATACTCCCCATGGATGGCGGCAACCTGGCGATGAACGCCGGTGGCACGTATCCGGGAAGCCCTCGCGTCAGCGGGTAAGGGGGCTTGCAGCCTGCACATAGGGGGAGCGGGAACCCCCGCGTGTTCAATGCGCGTGGCCGCGCCCAGGGCAGGTTTCAAACTTGCCACTACCTATCGAAGGCCAGGAAGGACTGACTGCACGTACCCGTGATCATTTCTCACGTATCATCCCGCTCATGACTGACACATCCACCGCCAAGTCCATCGCCGCATCTGCTATTGACGCTCGCTCTGAGGGCCTCATCGCGCTGTCTAAAGACATATGGGATCACCCTGAGCCTGGTTTTCGTGAGCACCGTACGGCTCAAGTCACCGCTGATTTCATGCGGGAGATCGGGCTGGCGGCGCGCGAGAACATCGCCATCACAGGAGTTATCGCCCGTATTAATACGGGGAGGCCCGGGCCGCATGTGGCGATCATGGGCGAGCTGGATTCTCTGATTGTTCCTGAACACAGGGATGCTGACTCTGCATCTGGTGCAGTCCACGTTTGTGGGCACAACATCCAGATTGGCAACATGCTCGCCGCCGCGGTGGGGCTATCGCAGCCTGAAGTGCTTGCCACGCTGAGTGGCTCCATCTCGTTTATGGCTGTGCCTGCGGAGGAATACATCGAGATCGAGTTCCGAGAAGGGCTGCGTGAGGCTGGCGAACTTGAGTTCCTGGCCGGGAAGCAGGAGTTCATCCGGCTTGGTGAGCTCGATGACGTTGACATATCACTCCTAACCCACGTAGAAACCTCCGAACTGACCGCGTTAAGACCGGCAGTGAGCCTCAACGGCATGATCGCCAAGCGTGTTCGGTTCATCGGCCGCTCAGCCCACGCTGGCGGATCACCTGAACTGGGAATCAACGCCCTCAACGCGGCCAATCTGGCGATGCAGGGCATCCACGCGCAACGAGAGACCTTCAAAGACGATGACCACGTCCGGGTGCATCCGATCTTGACGCGAGGCGGCGCTGCGGTCTCATCTGTCCCCGCAAACGTAACGATGGAAATGTTCGTTCGGGCGGCCACCGTCGAGGCGATGGAAGATGCGGCAGCGAAAGTCGATCGGGCGCTGAAAGCTGGAGCAATGGCGGTTGGTGCCACTGTGGAGATCAGCACTTCACCCGGATACCTGCCTGCGAAGTTCCATGAAGGCCTGGGAGAGCTGTACGACGAGGTCGTCACAGATCTGATCGGAAAATCCGGGGTTGGCCGAATGCCGCATCGGACATCCTCAACCGATATGGGCGATGTATCTCAGATCATGCCAACTATCCACCCGTACGTTGGCGGCGCCAGAGGCCGCAATCACAGTGATGACTTCGATATCACCGACTGGGATCTGGACGTGATTGATGCCGGAAAGGCGATGGCCAACACGACCATTGAGCTTCTCGGCAACGGCGCTGTTCGCGGTCGCGAGATCGCCGATAACTTTGATGCGCCGCTATCCATATCCGAGTACCTCGCCGTCGTCCGGGGTTATCAGGCCACAGAGAAATGGTCTGGCTCATCACCGTCGCTCTTGGGTGACCGCAAGGGGAGCGGACCTCAAATCCCCTTTTCGTTCTCTTGACACATGTTCTGTTTTTGCCATCATAAGTGTTGTACCAAAGCGTTTTCAGTGCAATCACTACGGGAGAAGAGCAATGTCTGACGCCAACAAAGCGGTAGTCCGCGAGTATTACCGACTGCTCGATGCAGGGGACATCGATGGCATCATGGGGGTAATCCATGATGACCTGAGCTGGACGATGCACGGCGTCGGCGATCTCACCAGGGAGTCGATTGGTCCTTTGGCTCAAGGATTCGCTGCTGCGTTTCCAGACATGAAGCACACAATCAGCGATCAATCAGCCGAAGGCAACACGGTGACCACTCCTTTGACGTTCATGGGAACGCATAACGGCGATCTCATGGGCATACCGGCCAGTGGAAAGTCTGTCGAGATTCGTGGCATCAATGTCCACGAAGTCGTGGACGGCAAGATCAAGGGCGGCGAGACTATCATCGACCTGATGGGTCTTATGCAACAGATCGGCGCGGTACCAGGTCCCGGCGGCTAAACGGGGACAATTACTCACGCTGAAGCCGCTACACTCTCGCCAGCAAAATCAGGGGAGCGTGAATGGGACTCAGGCAGCGGCTTTTATATCTTCAGGCGGAATCAGTGAGTGTGCGATCGCAGATCATTGCGATGGCTCTGCATGAGCCTGTTCCTAAATCGGTGACGCAGATCGAGCCTACGGGCGTTGATTTTCCGTACGCGTCGGTCCACGAAGCAGTTATCGATGGCTGGCGCGTGGTTAGCTTCCCCAGTCCCAAAGAGTCGGCGACCACCGATGATGACCTGACGATTCTTGGCTATGAGTTCATTCTGGAGAAGCTGGAGCAGTTCGATGACTAGTGCAACCACTTCAGACCGAGTGTTGCTGAATGACGAACAACTGGTCGACTTCATCATCAATGGATACACCATCGTCGAGACGGACCTCGGCGATGAGTTCAACCGTGGCGTGTTTGATCAGCTTGAGGCGCTGCCGGAGAACCCCGGTGACGGGATCCTCGAAGCGATCCCCGCGCTCAACGATGTCTACTCGCACCCGAAGGTAGCTGGCACTCTGGCGAGCATTCTGGGTTCTGATTACTACATGTATCAGCATCGGCACTGCCACCGGAATATGCCCGGCACGCCAAGTCAGATGTGGCATCTGGACGGAGGCGCTGGCACAACTGAGCGGAGTCCCGATCACGTTCAGGCGGTGCTCGCCATGTACTACCCGCAGGATGTGGAGTCGAATATGGGGCCAACAGCCCTGATACCCGGCACGCATCTGTTTCCATCATCCACTGACCGGATGGCCTCCTACGGCAACTTCAAGAATCAGGTAATTGCAACGGTGAATGCCGGTTCAGTTCTGATCGTTCATTACGATGTCTGGCACGCCGGCACAGCCAACTCCTCTGACAACGTGCGCTACATGATCAAGTTCCTGTTCAACCGCGCGTCCGAATCAACGAAACCAAGCTGGGATTACGATCCCGCGGCCGCGGCTGCACAGGCTCCCAGACTTCAATTAGGGAAGGGCGCGCCCGTCACGCGCGCTCTTGCCGGTCTGGAAAAAAACCGCCGCATAGCGATGTGGAACAATCTGGCGGGTGACGTCGACTTCCCAGACGAGTACTGGGACCAGTGGAAAGGCCCCTGGCCCGGACACTAGTGCCTACTGGCGCATAAGATGCGCGGGAATGAACGTGCCATGAACTTAAACATTCCTGATTGGGTGACCTATCCCGGCGAGCGCTGGGATCCGATCACGCCTGAAGATGCGGGTCTCAATGCTGACGTATGGCAGAAATTTCTCGCTGATTCTGACGTTCGCGGTGCCAACTGGGAGGGTGAACAACACTCCGGGTCGGATGATTGGGGTGCGGTGCTGGCCATCGGTGGCCGTGTCCTTCAGACTTGGGGCAACCCTGACTACAAGTTCCAAACGGCGTCGGTTGGCAAGGCGTTCACATGGGCGATATTTGGGCTGGCGGTCGACGCTGGTCTCGTCACCCCGGAGGATCTCGTCAACGAAACCTGGACTGGAGCAGGCCTCCTCTCACATCCCCACAAGTACCTGACTCGGGGCCACCATCGCCAGCTGAAGTGGAAGCATCTGCTTGGCTCCAAGACCACCTACGGACACGACGGTGGCTTCCCGGTGACGAATGGCTACTATTGGGCCCGTCGGTCGACGGGCCAGATGAAGGCGCAGGCATCGAACCCCGTACCAGCGTGGGCGAACTGGACTGGCGACCCGTTCTACGACAACTACTCACACACACAGCCCGGCACGGAGCGAATCTACTCAAGCGGTGGCATCTGGCGACTTTCGCAACTGCTAACGGTGCTATGGGGCGACGACATCAAGAACGTCATCGATGATCGGTTGCTGTCCAAGATTGGCATCGCCGCGAATGAGTGGGACTGGCTTCCCGGGCGGGTTATCCACGAGACACACGACTTCTACTCTGAGATGCCCGGCTACGGGCGGTTTGTCGACCCTCCATACGAGATCGAAGGCCACGTCATCCGCGGCGGGGGCGGCTGGGTAGTTATGAGTGCATCCAACATGGCACGATTCGCACACCTGATTGCCACGCAAGGGGTGTGGAACGGAAAGCGCATCGTGAGCCCCGACTGGCTACGAAGTCACTCAGGCGGTAACAAGAGCCTCACCAGCGGCGAGTCCGAGCACTTCACCGCACTGGGCAAGGTGACGACTGAGGGCATCGAGCACCCGCTACCGGATGAGTTGTTTGCGCGCTAAAGCTCGGTCCGGCTGACGATCTTCTCCGAGGCCAGTGTGTATCCGAATCCGGGGCCAGATGGCAGGGGGTAGTAGCCGTCAACTGGCTCGTAGAAGTCGGTATAGAAATGCTGGCTATTCGGATTGATCCGGACGCCCCACTCGCCAAGTGGGCAGTTGCGTTCCTGGTGGGCGAATAGGATATGCAGCGCGTTCCGGCAGGACTCGTTTCCGTGTGGGACCACGGCCACCCCGTAAGTGGAGGCAACAGCGATAATCTTGCGCATCTCGGTCACACCACCGGCCCAGATCGGATCCGGCTGTACAACCGTCGGATTACCCTGCTCAATAACCTGGCGCATCTGCCATCGGGTATAGAAATGCTCCCCGAATGCGAGCGGGATTGTCGTCGCCTCCGAGAGTCGTCGATGGGAATCTAGATCATCGAAATTGAACGGCTCCTCAATCCAACTGACGCCGAACTCTTCCAATCGGCGCGCCAACCTGGTCGCCCACAGGATTGAGTTAACGCGGGGCTGAGAAAGCAGCCAGTCCGTCATGATCTCTACGTTCGGCCCCACCGCATCTCTCACGGCTCTGATGAGGGCGACATTGCCCTCGATGCCTTTCTCACCGTGTGAGCCGTTGAAGGGGAGGTACCACTTCATTGCGGTGAAGCCCTTCGCCGCATACTCAGCCGATGCCTCAGCAGCGGCGCCCGGGTCCGTGGAGAAGCCAAGCATCCCGGCGTATGCACGAACGCTCTCTCGTACTGGACCACCCAATAACTCGTACACCGGCGCGTTCCGTATCTTCCCTACGAGGTCCCACAGCGCCAGATCTAGGACAGCGATCACCGGCATCCGCTGACGCAAGGCGACGCTGGAGTAGAACATCTCCCAGATCGCTTCGGTGTGGAGCGGGTTCATGCCAATCAGCTGCTGTCCGGCTTCAATGACATCGCGCTCAAATCCGTTGGAGACGAACTGCAGGCCCGTCAGCCCCTCATCAGTCTCTATCTCAACGAATGTCTCGGAATGTGGCCCCGGCTGGCGCGGCGACATTCCGGCGCGTAACGATTCAAATACCGCCAGACCTTCTTGCGTGCGACCTTCGAGTCGGAAGACCCTGACGTTCGTTATCTTCATCTTTGAGCACTCCCTGGGTCGCGAAATTGATTCGGGGCTACCTTAGCTCACACAGGGTATCCACCGGTACGCATGGCATTACTCCTGGCGTGCCTGACGTGTCAGGTGATCGCCCGGAAATTCCTTGATGTGATGTAGAAGTAGATCGGGATGATGCTGACCCCCAACGCGCCGATGATGCCCGAGGCCTCATTGCTGAATAGTTGGGCGAGAATCCCACCCACCATCCATCCCACCGGGAACAGTTGCATGGTGATTGAAAACATTGAAAATACCCTGCTCCGCATGTGGTCCGGCGCCCGTATCTGCGCAACGGTCATTATCGTTGCTGCGTACACCGGACCAACGGCGCCCATGAACACCATTGTGCCAATGCTGAGCGGATAGGAGCGGGAGAAGACAAATATGACCATGCCAATCGCCCAGATCGTCGGGGTGATGACCAGGATCAAGGCTTTACGTTTCACGTTCCCGGCAAGTGCCAGTGCGAATGCACCAAATATTGCACCCAGGCCGAACGATGCCATCAACACACCAAATCCGGCTTCGCCAACTTCAAGTACATCTCGCGCATAAACCGGGATCAACGGCATCACGAACCCGGCGAACAGCGCCAACAGGTTCAACACCAGCAGGTATCGCAGAACGGAATCGCCTTTGACGAACCGCATTCCCTCGCCGATTTCTTGGAGAGCCGATTTTGCTCCTGCCGGATTTGCCACTGTGTTATTGCGAATGAGATACGTGATTGCAAACGCAACGAGGTACAGAGCACCCACGACAACGTAGACGGTTGCCACACCCGTGAATCCCAGCAGTGCACCGCCGATAGCCGGGCCCAGCATCGATCCAATACTGTTCAGAGTCTGACTCAAATAGTTGGCGCTCAGCAGCCGATCTTTGCCAACGATCTCGATAGCAATGGTCTGGCCTGCGGGCATGCCAAACGCGACTATCCCTCCCTGGATTAGTGCGAATAGAAGAAGGTGCCACGCTTCAATCATGTTTGTAGCGACTAGATAGCCGATAGCGAAGGCGAGTAGCGCGAGCAAGAAGCGCACGATCGCTAGAATCGTCTTCTTCGGATACCGCTCTGCCACTACCCCGCCATAGAGAGTCAAAGCGACAATAGCGAGCGCCGGAACACCGTTGACGATTCCCACCCAGGCCTGCGAGTCGGTGAGTTCCAGAGCGAGCCAGGACTGGGCCATGCTCCGCATCTCGAACCCGAACACGAGGATGCCAACCGACAGGAAGACGTATCTGTAATCGCGGATCTTGAGCAGGCTGATTATGGCCCGTCGGCCAGTTTCTGCAGTCGGCTCAGGTTGCCCCGCTGTGACCGACTCGTCGTGCTCTGAAGTGGTCATTATGCGCGGATAAATAAGAGGGGATAAGAGCGGTCAGGCGTTCTCGTGGACCCACTTTTGCACTGCCTGAAGCATGAACATCACGGCGGTGGCACCGGGATCCTGGACGCCGATAGAACGCTCGCCGACCCAACTTGCACGTGAGACTTTGGATTTCATCTCGATCGTGGCCTTGGTGGCGGCTTCGCAGGCCGCGACCGCGGCGTCCGTGCATTCGACCAACGTCTTGCCGGCAGAGTGAGCCTCTTCAAAGGCGTTGATAGCCGGGTCGAGGGCATCGAGAAGAGTCTTATCGCCAAGGCTCGCCTTGCCGCGATCCATCAGCCCCTGCATTGCTGCCCGACCGATTGGGACAATGTCATCAACTCCGGCTGCGTCATTGCCTTTGACTGCCATTCCCCCCCGCATCAGTGCAGTGGCGAACAGGACGCCAAACGTAGAGGCGGCGGCCCGGTTGAACGCCATCCCCGATCGTGCGAGCTGGTCGGAAACGGGCTTGCCTTCCAGCTCTGGAAGCCCCGTAACTACCGACGCCATGCCACGAGTGACAGTGATACCTAGATCGCCATCGCCTATCAGGGCGTCTAACTCACGCAGAGTGTCAGCCTGAGGCACTACGTCATCAGAAATGATTTTGAGAAGACCGAGAATTTCGTCCGCCATGATTTCCTTCGTTACTAATCTCGAGGCCTACAGAGTATATTTACCTCATGCAAATTAGCGATCTGCTTTCCCGAATCGGAATCGACAAAGAATCGACCCTCGCCCTGGCCTACGCGCTTGGTGCGGTACTGTCCGGACTGCTTGGGGCCTGGGTAGGCGGCGGACCGGGCCTGATAATTTTCTTGATAGTTTTCGTTCCGATCGTATTTCTTGCGCTCAGGAACGCCGCTCCCAGGTCGACCCGCCGTCGCCGTTAGTGGTGCGCCGGGCCTCCCACCTGCTGAAGCAAGAACGGCGAGTATGCCGGCGCGTCCAGCAACTTCGTCATATCGTCATCCAGCTTGCAAAGGCTGATAGATGCGCCTGACATCTCCATAGACGTGGCGTACTCACCAATGAATGCTCGGTGGACCTTGATCCCGCGGTCTGCCAGTATCTGTGAAGTCTTGCCGTAGAGGATGTACAGCTCTTCCGGCGCGGTCGCTCCCAGGCTATTCACCAGCACGGCCACCGTATCACCGGATGAGAATGGCAGATCGGGAAGAATCCGGTCCATCATCTGACCGGCGATCTCATCTGCGGTCAGCAACGGCCCCTTTTCAACACCGGGTTCGCCGTGAATGCCCATGCCCATCTCCATCTCGCCAGCGGGAATTTCAAATCCCGGGGTGCCGACGGCAGGAATGGTGGTGCCGGACAACGCGACGCCCATGCTTCGTGTGTTGAACACGGCTGACTCTGCAATTGCGTGTACGCCGTCCAGGTCACGGCCTTCTTCTGCTGCCGCTCCGGCGATCTTGAACCCGAAGAATATTCCGGCAACTCCGCGCCTTCGCGCCATCTCCGCATTGGGCGCGGAAGTGACATCGTCGCGGCCCAGAGTCGTCCTGACGTTGATCCCTTCCATCTCGGCCATCTCAGAGGCCATATCGAAGTTCATCGTGTCGCCAGAGTAGTTGCCGTAGAGATAGAGAACGCCTTCGCCACTATCGACGGCTTTGGTGACCTCAAGCATGTCCTCGGACGACGGTGATGAGAAGACATTGCCGATGCAGGATCCGGTGGCGAGCCCGGGTCCGACGTAGCCCATAAAGAGGGGTAGATGACCGGAGCCTCCGCCGGTGGCGATCGCTACTTTGCCTGCCAGCGGAGCATCAGCGCGAATCAAACCCCGTTTGGAGCCTTCTATTCGCTTCATATAGTTCGGAAAAGCCGCCAGAATTCCGTCCATAGTCTGATCTTCTACAAGCGACGGGTCGTTGATGATCTTGCGCATTGGCATTGAACTGCCTGCCTCCGTACTGTGGTGGTTCCGGTAATAGTTCTCAATCTACTGGGATTGGCGACTTTACGTGTGCGCGCCCGCGCAGTCAATTTGCCCGATAGGCATGAGCCCGAAGCACGAAGCCGCACAAGAAACATTGGTCCCGTGCCGCGGGATAGCAACACTCGGGGAATCGTTACCTTTCGGCGAACACGAAAACGAGCACTCCTAGCATCAAGATCAAGCCTGCAAGTGCCAGGAGTGCGAGTCGCAAGGCGCCAGCCGGACGGTTGCTACGCCCACTTACGCTGATCCAGAGTGGCACCAAAATCGCTGCCAGTATCGGGATGGGAAAGTCATCCACAAATACGAGGCCAGCAACGGCCAGGCTGATCGCGGTTGCGATGACCAGCCGAATGTATCTCTGGTTTGTGAGTGTCATGTTGAAATCCGGTCTTTCACATAAGGTGACATCAATACTCAGACTCACGTTATTTTCACGTCCCACAGGTGATGGCCCCATGAAGATAGTGCGGACACAGATGAACGGGGAGTCACCGGATTTTCCGCTACGTCTCGACACGCTCAACCGGGGCGATCAGGCGTCGAGTACTGCACCTTCGATATCCGGGTAGCCGCGCAGGAAGGTCTCTGACGTCGCAGCCGCTTTACCTTCCAGTTGTAGCTGCTGCACCTCAAGCTGACCGTCGCCAGTTCCGATATAAATCACGCCGCGTCCGCCTATGACTTCGCCCGGCGCCAGTGGGTCCTCTGGGCCGATCAACGCCGATAGAATTTTCAGGTTCTGACCATTCCATGTTGTGAAGGTGCCCGGCCATGGATCGAAGGCGCGTATTTGGCGATGAATCTCAATCGCGGGCATATTCCAGTCGATGCGGCCATCCTGGCGTTTCAACAATCGTGACGTAGTGGCACGGGAGTTGTCCTGAGCCGCAGGTGTTATCTCTCCTTTTGCGTAAGCCTGAAGCGTGGGCGGGAGAAGTGCCGCTCCAATCTCAAACAGACGCTCTGTTACGGATTCCAGCGAATCTCGGCCTGTGATTGGCTCCGGATCAGATTGTGCGAGCACCGGGCCAGTGTCCATACCGGAGTCGAGGAGCATGATCGTGACGCCTGTCCACTCATCGCCCTCAAGAATGGCAGTGGCGACGGGGCTTGGCCCGCGGTGTTTCGGAATCAAAGATGGGTGCAGATTCAACACGCCCATCCGCGGCAGCACGAGCACGTCATCTGGCAGGAACTTTCCGTAAGCGACGACGACGTAGGCATCGGCCTCCATCCCAGCCAGCTTTGCCACAGAGCCCTGGTCGCGAAGCTGCTCGGGCTTCCAGACTGTCAAGCCAGCGCTCAAGGCGTAGGCGGCAACAGGTGTCGGAAGCGGCTCTTTTGAGCGGCCGCGTCGCCGGTCTGGCTGCGTTACAACGGCACAGATTTCATGCCCTGCGGCCGCCAAAGAGGCTAGCGATGGGGTAGCGAATTGTGGAGAGCCAAAGAAAACCAATTTCACTTTTCGATAGCCTCACCTCTGGTCTCGCTGGCCCGCGCGGTCGCGCTGCGAATGCCGCGCGGCTCCATATTTCTGGGAAACAGCGACGAGTTTTAATGTGGCGAATTTCGTCGCTCAGATAGGGACCACTAAAAATCGACCCGGATTGCTCTCAGTTATCCCCCGGTTCTACCCGAAATTGCCATGCGCGAGGGGTTGATTCGAGCAGAGTAGTTCATGATACGTTATACGTTTCCCCGTGGACAAAGACTGTCATGGTCATCGTCGGTAGTTGAGTCCGGGACCACTATGTCTGTCCGATCCAATTTTGTGATTTTTGTCAAAAGTCACGACCTTTCCTCATACTCACTTTGCCTTTTTTTAGGAGGATTCCGCTGACTCAATTACACCCGCAACAGCTCTGGAACGCGGCCCTAGGATACCTCCAGGTGGAGATCCCCAGGCCTAATTTCGAAACATGGTTGAAAGACACGACTGCCGTTGGTTTCCATGGTGAAACTCTGGTAATTGGGACAAAAAGCGCCTTCGCCGCGGAGATGCTTGAAAGGAGACTTTCCTCAACCATATCGAGGGCTGTAGAACGGGTGGCTAACAAGCCCACTGAAGTCAGTTTTGAAGTCATCAACGGAAATACTCCCACCCCGCCTACGCCCGGTTCAATACAGCGACCCGGTGCGACTGGTGGCTACTCAGACGATTCCTGGATTCGACTCAACCCCAAGTTTACGTTCAAGAACTTCGTCACAGGTCCCTCGAACGAACTAGCCCACGCGGCAGCAGCGGCAGTGGCAGAACGACCGGGTGAGACATATAACCCGCTTTATATCTGGTCTGACACAGGCTTGGGTAAGACACACCTTGTGCAGGCGATTGCGCACGAACTCATTGAGCGCGGCCTCAACGTTATCTACGTAAGCAGCGAGCGATTCACTAACGAGTACATTCGCGCCATCCGTGAAGGCCAGACTGAGCGCTTCAGGGAGAGGTACCGGACTGCAGACGCTCTTCTGATTGATGACATTCAGTTCATCGCCGGAAAGGAGCAAACGCAGGAAGGCTTCTTCCACACGTTCAACGAACTGCACATGCATGGTCGGCAGGTAGTCGTCACCGGTGATGAGCCAGCTCGCAAATCGCTTCTGGAAGAGCGCATCCAGTCTCGGTTGGAAGGTGGACTGGTCGTCGATGTCACAGCGCCTGATTACGAGACCCGCGTAGCAATTCTCCGCAACAAGGCGGACGCCCTTGGCGTCACATTGAGCCAGGACGTGCTGGACCTGCTGGCACGCAAGCAACTATCCAATGTCCGGGAGCTTGAAGGCGCCCTGAACAAGATCGTCGCTTACGCCCATTTGACCAGGGCGCCGCTGACCGTCGATACAGTTAGTTCGATGCTTGCGGACATGTTCGCGGCCGGACGACAGCAGCCTGCGAAGCCTGAAATGGTCATGGAAGTTGTGTCTGAGCACTTTGGTGTTGAGATAGAAGTCCTATGCGGACGTCGCCGCGATAAGCACACTGCTCTCGCACGCCGAGTTGCGATGTACCTGTTGCGGGAAGAGAGCCGGCTTTCATCAACCCGCATTGGCAACACACTTGGCGGTAAGGATCATTCAACGGTCCTGTACGCCCAGAAGCGGCTGGAATCGCAGATGGAGCAGGACCCTCTCCTGCGGCAAGACGTGGTTCACGTACGCCAGATCATTGCGGCGCGGAAAGCAACTTAACCGAACGTCGCATATTGCGAAAATGGGTGTAGCCATTGGCTGCACCCATTTTCGTTAATGACACGTGGAGCGAATACTTCCCACCAGTAAGAGTCCCACTGGCTCTGATAGTCACCGACCCAAAAAGAGTTTCCCCAATGTCCACTTTTCACGTAGGAGTAAGCGGTGGAGAAACTCGGTCATTAGCACCCGGCTCAACTGCTTATACGAGCGCAATACGTCATCTGCGCGGAGACGTACAAGACTTGTGGTTGATCTCTTTAGGCCGAGCGCGCCTATGCCTGACTAGGCGGCAGCAAGCGCCTCGGTGGGGGCGACCCGGGCAGCACGAATGGCGGGGTAGAGACCGGCCACTCCGCCGATAATCAGAGTTGCTGTGATGCCACCTACGATCGCCCAGGCGGGGACTACGGTGGGCCAGGCCTGCAGCGTCGCGTACACCGCTGTCACACCTGTTCCGAGTACTATTCCTGTGCCGCCGCCCAGGACGGACAGCAGGAGTGCCTCCCCAAGAAACTGGATACGGATGTGGCCTCGGGTGGCGCCCAGTGAGCGGCGTAACCCGATCTCGGAGCGTCTTTCCAGCACGGAAATCACCATCGTGTTGGCTACTCCGATACCGCCGACGAGCAGGGCGACGGCACCAAGGCCGAGCAACAGGCCGGTGAAGGCGGTGTCTACTGCGGCGGCGGCGGCAAGCGCCTCGGAGGGCCGCGATACTTCCACCTCATTGGGACGCCCCGGGTTAGCGGTTCTTGCGAGCACACCGCGAACGGCTTCGACGGCATCCGGGTCCGTCCTGATGTACAAGGACGATATGGCGCCGTCAAAGTTTAGATAGCGTTGCCCGGCCGGCCATCCGATCAGAGCACCGAGGTCGAGCCTGGGTACAAGCGGGACTGGATCAAGGATACCGATAACGGTGAACCATCGACCGCCTAGCCAGATCTGCGTATCTTCGTTGGCGGCACCAAGGCCGAGGCGCTGGGCGGTCCTGGACCCGAGCACGACGGCCGGATACTCGATAGTCGCCTCGTTGAGCCACGTTCCAGAGGCCAGGGTGGCGCCGACAGTAGTGAGCAAGTTGGTACGCACCGCATATGCGCCGATTCCACCGGACTGGGGAGCCGGTATCCTGTCGTTGCGATATACCTTCGCGTCAGGGAGATTTCCAATTGCGGTTACGGTCTGGACTGGCCCGATCCTGCCAATCATCGCGACCGATTCATCAGGCAGTGTTGCGGCTTCTCCGAACAGGTTGCTGCCCGGCCCCGCTGTGAGCAGGTTCGTGCCAAGTGCATCCAATCGACGATTCAACTCGGCTCGGCTGGAGGTGGATATCCCAACAACGGCTATCATCGCAGCGATTCCGATCGCGATCCCCAGTGCGGAAAGCGCCACCCGCAAAGGTCGAGCCCGTAGCGCGTACCCTCCCAACCGCAGTATGTCTATCGGGCTCAGCTTGCCGGGTCGAGGTGATGTTGTCACGCTACAGCCATCTTCCGGTCATCGACCACCTCGCCGTCCAGCATGGTCACCTGGCGGGGCAAGCTGGAAGCAACCATCCGTTCATGGGTGATCACCACTACGGTCGTACCTGTCTCATTTAGATCAAGCAGTAACCGCATTACACCCTCACCTGAGTGGCTATCCAGCGCCCCGGTTGGCTCATCTGCGAGCAGCAGAGTGGGCTCGCGAACTACCGCGCGCGCTATGGCGGTGCGTTGTTTTTCTCCACCGGACAACTCGTGTGGTCGATGGGTCAGTCGGTGGCCGAGGTCGACCCGCTGCAATGCTGCTTCGGCGCGTTCCCTCCGCTCTTTCCGGCCGATACCGGTGTAGAGCAAGCCATCTGCAACGTTATCCAGGGCGGATGTGCCTGGCGCTAAATGGAATTGCTGGAAGACAAACCCAATCCGGAACGCTCGTAGTGCTGATACCTCACGATCAGACAGATCGGCGAGGTCGAATCCATCTACGACAACCTGTCCAGAGCTCGGGCGATCCAGCGTACCCATCACGTTCAACATCGTCGACTTTCCGGATCCCGACGGTCCGACGATCGCCAAGAGTTCGCCATTTTCGATATCCAAATTGACGTCGCTGAGAGCGACGACTCCACCGGAATATTCTCGGGTAACCGCGCGCAGCGTCACGATCGGCCCGGATGAGCCATTCATTTTGGCATCCCTACGGTTGCGCCCTCCGAGATCCCTCCGCCGCTAACCTCCACCCGGCCGGCCGCGAACATCCCGGTTGTAATTGCGCTGATACGTGTCGTGTTGCCATCGACAATCTCGACGCCGTAACCGCCTTCAGCCAACGCGAGCAGTGCGGCGATTGGCACCGTCAGTACGTCTTCACGCTCATCGCTGATGAAGTCGACATCCACGGGAGCGGCGGAGAGCGCGCCGAGCGCCTTCTGATCGGCGATCGTGACGGTTACTTCAATGAATGCACTTGAACCGTTGCTCGTCTTTACAACAGTTCCTACCTTGGAGATCTCCCCTTCCACGGCTTCCCGGCCAGGAATAGTAACGACGACGTTTCGTCCTTCGACCGCGAGAGCCTGATCTATCACGTTGAGTTCCACGGTGACCAGCCTGACCGTGTCGGTATAGCTGAGCAAAGGGCCACCTCGGACAGCCTCGCCGATATGGGCCGAATGCGCAGCAATCCGCACGGCGCCGGGCATGAACACGATCTGATTTGGATCAACAGTTCCGGTTTCAGAAAGGCCGACCCGCCCACCAATCTGGTAATTAGTCACGATCTCCATAACGGCGATATTCATATCCACCGGGTCGCCGACGAAGGCGTTGATGGTGGTGACGGTCCCTGCGACTGGTGCTAGAAGAGAGGCTTGAACCAGTGCATTTTGCAGGCTCGTTGTCGTGGCGGTGTTCATCCGCGCAAGTAGTTGACCCTCTTCGACGTCATCACCTTCGGAGACCAGAATCTCCCCAACCGTGCCCTGCGTCCCAAAGTACAGTGAAGACCGGCTGGAGATGCCCAGATCGGCTTGCCAGGCGCGTACAGCGTCAGCAGTCTCCGCGGTGTAAACATCATCGACGGCGATTCCAGTGTAGCCGAGTTCGGCCAGATTCTCCTTGAGTTGTCGGACGTCGGCACCCTCCGCTCCGTCGCGCAAGGTCCGATACGACGGCACAGATCCATACAGCGCAACAGCAGGTTGCTCGTCAATCTTGAATAGCGTTTCGCCGCGCTTCACCGTTGATCCGGCTGGTGCGATCCAGGTAATCGTCCCCGCCTGAGGGGCATCGATTGGGATCGGGCGAGCAAAACCGAGCGTCCCCGGCACTGCCTTGGTTTCCACCAGCGTGGATCTGGTGACCATCGCCGTGGCTGGAGGCAATCCGAGGTTGGCTACGGTTTCAGTAGCCGACGATCCACGTGCCAGGAATACTGATCCCACAATTGTCCCCGCAAGCACTACCACGGCAACGCCAGCGATCCAGAACTTGCGCTTCATTAATGGCCCGCAATTCCTGGCGGAACGGCCTCGCCGGGAAGGAATATCCGGCAGATCTCCGTGGCGGCACCGTATCTCGGGTTGGTTCTAATACTGTGGCCGATGCCGCTCAACTTCCCTTCGGCATCCGGATCGGGAAAGTCAGGCAGGCCGTTCTCCCGAATACACTGAGAAAACTCGCGCACTTGCTCTACGTAAGCAGGATCCCCGATATCTCGATATTCGGCGCCCGGCGCTAGAGCGCTACACGCCTCCATAGCCAAACCGAACCTCGGATCCATTCGGACCTCGTGGCCAAGCGTTGCCTCCCCACCAGCGCCGGGATCCGAAAATTCAGGAACACCGTTGTCCCTCATGCACTGTGCGTAAATCAAGCCAGCGTCCTCTGGATCAGCCGGTGTCGGCGGTACGACTTCTGGAGCCACCGAAGTTGGCTCGGCGATTTCTGGGGCCGACGACGTTGGATCCACGACTTCGGGAGCGACTGAGGTTGGGGCAGTCACCGTCACTTCGCTCCCCGTGGCGATACCCGAGCCAGTTTCCTCACCGCAAGCTACCAGGGCAATGGAGAGCAGCGCAGCCAACAGCAAGGTCGAAGCAAGCCGTGCTGATCGGCGTTTCACTCCGATGGTCATTATTCGCAGTCCTTTGATGAGGTCTAACTTATGATGGTGTCTAACTTACGACTGCGGGTGTTAGGGCATCGTTAGGGAGCGGCCTAACGATGCCCTAACACCGGGCCATGTAGAAATTGATTTCATGCGCGTACTAGTTGTAGAAGATGAACAGTTGCTCGCGGACTCCATCGCGGACGGCCTCCGCCGGGAGGCGATGGCTGTGGACGTGGCTTACGATGGCAACGCCGCTCTTGAGCGGCTGGCGATCAACGACTATGACGTTGTGGTGCTGGATCGAGACCTCCCAGTTGTGTCTGGCGACGAAGTCTGCATGACTCTCGTCGAATCCGGCCTGGACACACGGATTCTGATGCTTACCGCCGCCACCGCGGTGGCGCAACGCGTAAGTGGACTCAGTCTCGGCGCGGACGACTATTTGACCAAACCATTCGCGTTTGCTGAACTTACCGCCCGTATACAGGCGCTGGGCAGGCGGGTTCGACCGGCCGCTCCGCCTGTGCTTCAGCGGGCAGGCATCCGGCTTGACCCGCACCGTCGCACTGTCACTCGTAATGATCACCCTGTTGGGTTGTCCAGGAAGGAGTTCGCTGTGCTCTCGGAACTACTTCTGGCCGAAGGCGGCGTCGTCTCAGCGGAGCAACTTTTGGAGAAAGCGTGGGACGAACACGTCAATCCGTTGACCGGCGTCGTCAGGTTCACCATCATGATGGTGCGGCGGAAACTGGGCGAGCCGACGGCGATCGAGACAGTTCCCGGCGCTGGATACCGCATCGCATGATCATCCCACGCCGTTTCTGGCCCTCTACGATCAGGGCCCGTTTGACGCTGCTTTACACCGGGGCATTCTTCCTCGCCGGTGTGATGCTTGTTGCACTGATGTATCTCTACCTGGCGCGGGTCATCAACCATCAACTGACGGTTCAGGGTGACATCACCCACTTATCGACAGATGCGCACGATGCGCTCATGTTGCAATTCCAGCGAGCCAGGGAGGAAACTTTCAACATTGTCCTCGTCGCATCAATCGTCTCCCTCGGCGTCATCGGTGTTGTAGCCGGAGGATTCGGATGGCTCCTCGCACGTCAGGCGTTGAATCCACTGCGGCAAATTACCGCAACCGCTCGACGAGTGGCCGACCGCAGTCTGCACGAACGCATCGCCCTCGTCGGACCCAACGATGAGATCAAGGAACTCGCTGACACACTCGACTCCATGCTCGAACGGCTTGACCGTTCTTTCGATAACCAGCGACGGTTCGTCGCCAACGCCTCCCACGAACTGCGTACACCACTCACGATAAATCGCACGCTCATTGAAGTCGCGCTCGGCGATCCCCAGGCAAATGAATCATTGCGGCAACTGGGAACTCACCTGTTAGACGTCAACCACCGGCACGAGCGGCTCATCGATGGTCTGCTTATCCTCGCAAGTAGCGAACAGAGCATTGCCGAACCAATCCCCGTAGACCTCGCTGAAATCGTGCGACATATCAGCGCTGTATCTCAGGGGGCTGCGCAGAACGCCGGAATCGACTTGGGCACGCATCTGCAGCCAGCTCCGATCACAGGCGACCCGGTGCTCATGGAACGGCTTGTCCAGAACCTGTTGGAAAACGCCATCCGCTACAACTCTCGAGAACGCGGCTGGGTCACGGTCACCACTGACGTAGTCGACGAGTATGTCCATCTCACCGTCGAAAACACCGGTCCGATTGTCCCGCCGTATGAAATTCCTGGTCTATTTGAGCCATTTCGGCGACTTTCCACGACCGAACGAATCGCCGACCCCAGTAATAGCTCCATGACCCGTGGAGCCGGGCTCGGACTGTCAATAGTGCGGTCCGTCGCCCACGCACATGGAGGTGATGCTCACGCCTCACCCCGGACTGAGGGAGGCCTAACGGTGTTGGTGCGAATACCCCTGGCGCCGACGCATGCAAACAGCTAATTTGCCACGGCACTTCTAAACTCTCAAGCGAAGGCGATATGCGGGCCCACCGCTAAGGCGTAACCTGTGGATAAGTAGCGTGATTTCTGTGGAACAGCTGGTTAGCGCATACTGCGGCCTGTTGATAGCGCACGGCCGCTTAAAGTTATCCAAACGTTGCTCCCACTGATCCCCTGAATGTGCTATTTCATCAACCAACTGTTACCAGATGTTCCACCGGAATTCCGGTCCTCGTGATACTGGAATATGACGGATATTCCCACTCTCCACGCGCTTACTGTTAATGAGATACAAACTATTCACTCCCATCTAGAATTGAATTTGAATCCACAATGATTGATCGCTCCTATATTCATATAACAGCAGGAAAAGGCGGCAGAGGGGCCGTTGCATTCAGACGGGAGAAATTTGTGCCACGTGGTGGACCTTCCGGGGGCGATGGAGGACGCGGTGGATCAATCATTGTCGAGGCGAATGAGGGGCTCAATACTCTGAACGCGTTTCGGTACAAGCGAATCTACAAGGCGAATTCGGGGCAGATTGGCGGCGGCTCCAACAAGACCGGCCGTAATGGCGACGATGTCCTGGTGGAGGTTCCGCCTGGGACGCAGATTTTCGAGATGCTGAACGATCAGGACGATACGAAGTTTCTTGGAGATCTCACGGAACACGGCCAGCAGCTTGTGGTAGGCCGGGGCGGTATAGGCGGGAGAGGTAACGCGCGTTTCGTAACGTCAGTGAAGCGTGAACCGTTGCTTGCGGAGGATGGCGAAGCAGGAGTAGAGCTCAAGCTACGACTCGACCTGAAACTAATCGCCGATGTCGGTATCGTTGGTCTTCCCAATGCAGGCAAGTCCAGTCTTATCACCGCGCTGAGCAACGCACGGCCCAAGATTGCTGACTACCCATTTACGACACTCGAACCCAATCTTGGGGTTGTAGAGCATCGACTGAAGACGTTGGTAGCCGTTGATGTGCCGGGTCTGATTGAAGGTGCGCACGAGGGTCTGGGGCTTGGACATGAGTTCCTGCGGCACCTGGAGCGTACGAGAATTCTGGTTCATTTGATTGATGGTAGCGAAGGCGAGCCGGCGAAACGGTTCAAATTGATCAACGGTGAACTCAACCAGTACGGTACAGACCTGTCAGGAAAACGGCAGATCATCGTGGTCAACAAGGTGGACATTCCTGAGGTTGATTTCCTGAGAGATGAGATAGAGGCGGAGTTACGTGAGGTTTCCGGTGTGACAGGCGAGATTCTGTTCATATCAGCGGCCGCGTTGAGCGGTCTGGATGTCCTCAAGGACAGGATGTTTAGCGAACTTAGCCAGGTTCCCATCCAAAAGATTACATATGACGATGAGGATGAGTTGTCGGACGGAGTCAGGGTCCTGCGTCCACTGGACAAGAAGCCCGAAATAATTCCCGCTATAAGAGTAGAGAACGGGTACGTCATCACGCATCCTCGTGCCATCAGGCTTGCGAACGGCAGCGATTTGGACAACTGGAAAACGCAGGTTCAGATGCGAGAACGGCTCAAGATATTCGGCGTGAACGACGCGCTGGTTAAGTTGGGAATCACATCCGGGGACAAGGTCTCACTGGGAGAGTGGGATTTTGAGTGGGAGTGAGCCCGATCTCGTTGCCAATTTGCGCAGACGAGTAGGAGTTTTTGGCGGCACGTTCGATCCTATCCACAACGGACACATCGCCGTCGCATCGCTGGCGCTTGAGTCTCTGCGGCTGGATGAGGTCCTGTTCGTGCCTGCAGCCGATCCTTACCTGCGCTCTTTACCTCAAGTCTCGATCACACACAGGTGTGAGATGGTCGGGATCGCCATTGCCACCCACCCTCAATTCTCGATATCGACCATCGACGCGACTCGGACAGGTCACACCTACACGCTTGATACGCTCACCGATCTCAAGAATGAGTTTGGCTCTGACACAGAGCTTGTTCTTCTCCTCGGCGCCGATTCAGCTGTCGAGTTCGCCAGATGGAAGGATCCGCAGGCCATTCTGCAACTGGCGATCCTCGCGGTAGTATCGAGACCGGGTGAGATAGATCCATCGTTACTACCTGACGATCATCCGGCACGCTGTGCCACCTATATTGACGAGCTTGGTGTGGATATAAGTGCCACTCAAATTCGAGAGAATCTCAGGGACGGTAAGCCGACACAGGATCTGATGCCAGACGAAGTGATTGGCTACATCCGTGACAACGGCCTCTACCGCAAGTGAACTCCTGGAGAGCAGATGACCGACAACACTGATAAATCGGCTTCAATCCTGAAGTTGGCGAAGGAGTTGAACTCGCTGCAATTTGGCGAGTTCACGCTCTCGTCTGGCCAGAAGAGTAACTACTACTTTGACGATAGATTGCTATCGCTGCATCCAGAAGGTCTCTCGGAGATAGCATCGGCGTTCCTCCCGCTTATCCAGGCGACTACAGCCGTAGCGGTTGGCGGCCCTACCGTTGCAGCTGACCCGATAGTTGGCGCCATCACTCTGCTGAGTCAACAGGCGGGCCGTCCCCTGATGGGCTTTCTTGTACGAAGTGAAGCCAAGGCGCATGGCATGGGTAAGCAGGTTGAAGGTCCGGTGGCTGCCGGCAGCGACGTGGCGATTATCGATGGTTCGCTGAGCACTGGTGGCTCAATGTTCGTTGCGATAGACGCGGCGGAGGCGATGGGGTGCCGGGTAGTGAAGGTGATCTCAATACTTGATCGGCATCAGGGCGGCAGCGACAAGCTGCGTGAGCGCGGCTATGACTTCAGCACGCTTCTTGAGGCGACGCCGGACGGTGACGTGGCGGTTGCCGTCTAGATTTGGTTATGGCCCTCTCGAAGGAATAAGGCAGGTTTCAAATCTGCCTCTACCGGGACAAGTTGTGTGAATACGCGGACCGGCCACACCGGGATTTGGATTCCCGATGGGCCGGTGATCCGGTCTCTTAGACGTCCAGGTTCTTCACTTCCAGGGCGTGAGTTCTGATGAAGTCACGGCGTGGTTCAACGTCATCTCCCATGAGTGTGCGGAAGATGTCATCCGCCAGCATTGCGTCGTCTGCGGTGACTTGTAGCAGCACCCTGTTTCCGGGGTCCATCGTGGTCTCCCAGAGTTGCTCCGCGTTCATCTCTCCAAGGCCCTTATAGCGCTGAATGCTCACCCCGGACTTATCACCGGCTCGCTCAAGGGCCAGAGGGAGTTCCCCCCAGGTCACATCATCAGAAAGAACTTGGTCATCCTTGATGATCCTGATGATTCCCGCTTCCACCAGCGGCTGGACCCGACCGTAAAGTCGGCGCGCTCTTGCTAGGGCCTGATGCTCGTAGATCGGGCGTGTCAGCGTGTACCCATCGATGTCATAGGTAATCTCAGCTATCGGCTCTGGCTCGATGATCTCTGCCTCCTCACCAGCTTCGGACTCAGCGGAGGCCGGAACCGGGTCATCGAACAGGCTTGGTTGGGCGACGGGAATAGGAGCCGGTACAAAGTTGAGGTTGCGGTACTCAGGATCCGATATGAGCGCCGCCGCGACGCCCTCAGGCAATCCAAGTGAGCTGAGCGTTACCAGGGCGTCTCTGTACTCTCTGAGCGGAGTCAAGATGGCGCCAAGTTCCTCGCCAATGATGGAGTGCGTTGGCTCCTCATCTTCTTCAGTGGCGGATGCGGTCACTTTGATATCGCCGTACACGCGCTGGGCTAGCCAACGATCAAGATCCTGCTCTGCAAATAACCACATGGCCGATCGTCCGCGCGATGCCCTGAAGAGCGGTGGTTGAGCAATGTAGAGGTTGCCGTTCGCAATAAGCTGCGGCATGTTCCTGAAGAAGAATGTGAGCAGCAACGTACGAATGTGAGCGCCATCGACATCAGCGTCAGTCATGATGACCACACGGTGATAGCGGAGTTTCTCATGGTTGTAGTCTTCGCCAAGTCCGGCGCCCAGCGCTGTGACGAGTGCTGCGATTTCTTCGTGCGCCAACATTCGGTCCGGGCGCGCCTTCTCTACGTTCAGAATCTTCCCACGCAAAGGCAGGATCGCCTGGAAACGCCGGTCTCGGCCCTGCTTCGCCGAGCCTCCAGCCGACTGTCCCTCTACGATAAACAGTTCACTTTTTGCGGGGTCTTTCTCAGAGCAGTCGGCCAGCTTTCCGGGGAGGGAGCCGCCTTCCATGGCCGTCTTACGGATGACCAGATCGCGGGCCTTGCGGGCGGCTTCCCGAGCTCTTGAGGCCGTTACGGACTTATCGATGATTTTTCGGGCGTCCATGGGATTGTCTTCCAGGTACTCCGCTAGCACCTTTCCAACGATCGTCTCCACGGCGCTTCGAACTTCAGGATTACCTAGTCGGCCTTTTGTCTGGCCCTCAAACTGAGGGTCTTCCAGTTTCACGCTGATGATGCTCAGAAGCCCTTCACGAACGTCTTCACCGGAGAGGCTACTTGTGTCTTCCTTCAGCAGACCGGACTTGCGTCCGTAATCGTTCAACACCCGTGTGAGCGCAGAACGGAAGCCGGTCACATGAGAGCCGCCATCCCCGGTGTTGATGCAGTTCGCAAACGAAAGTGAGTTCTCGTTGAACGACTCGTTGTACTGAAACGCGGCCTCCACCATGATTCTGTCGGAGTTACCGGTCGCGTACATGACGGTGTCGTGGATGGGGACTCGCCTTCTGTTCAAGGCCCTGACCATGCTCTCAACGCCGCCATCGAAGTAGTAGTTCACCTCATTGAACGGCCACAGTTCTTCGTGCCATTCGCTGCGCAATTTGATGGCCAGAGATCGGTTCAGATATGCCATCTCGCGGAACCGGGATGCGATGGCGTTGAAGTCATATGTGATCTCGCCAAATATGGTCCTGTCTGGCATCCATGTGACTGATGTGCCGGTGCCAGCCACGTCATCACTGGTCATGGGCCGGGAGTCGATCTCACAGACTGCTTTGCCTTCTTTGAAATCCTGCCAGTAGACCTTCTTGTCCCGCCGGACCTCAACGTGCATATCTTCGGAGAGGGCGTTTACGACGCTCACTCCAACACCGTGGAGGCCACCAGAGACCTGGTATGACTTGCCGCCAAATTTTCCGCCAGCGTGGAGTGTCGTAAGCACAGTCTCCAGGGCCGACTTGCCTGTCTTTTCGTGCGTGTCAACCGGAATGCCACGGCCGTTGTCGACTACGGTTACGGAACCATCGGCGTGGATCACCACGTCAACGCTGTCGTTGAAGCCCGCCATGGCTTCATCAACGGCGTTATCGACTACCTCCTGGATCAAATGCTGGATTCCCGATGGGCCGGTGGTTCCGATGTACATGCCGGGACGGAGCCGAACGGCTTCCATACCCTCCATGACATCGATATCGGCGGCGGTGTAATCCTCCTGGGCGGAGTCGATTTGATCCTGGGACATGAGTCCTCCTGGACTAGCGAGCTGCGCAGGTCGCCATTGCTAGATGCGATAGCGACACGGCGACAATCCGGGCACGCGAACGTGCGAAAAACGAAATTCGTTGGATCGGAATACGAGTCTGAGAAGGAACTTGTACGATTCGCGATTTCGCAAGGCGGGTGATGCGCCGAAAATCGGATGGTTTCAGAGTCGTAATTTCCTTCTCAAATGCCCCGTAATTTTACCAGATGGCGGCAGATAGCTCAACGTGTGCGTGTACGCCCGCGAGCGCGAGGTTACGAAAACCGCAGACGGTTTTGATGCGTTTTACTGGGACGCCGTGGAAAACACCCCGACCGCGACGCGTCTCTGCTACGTCCGGGATTAGAAAGCATTTCCCTACCCTTTCACGCTGGGAAAATGGACTCAAAGCGCAGTACCCTTACCAGATGCATTACCTCGCCTCTCCGCGTCGTCTAAAGCCAAATACGGCGATATATCTGTGCCTCATCATCGCGGGATTGCTGTTCGTGTCTTGCGCCAACGATGTTGGTGGTAAGCCTCCCAGTGAGATGGAAAGTGAGATTCAAACTCCTGAGGATAGCGCCGCAGCTACCCGCTTAGCCGCCTTTCAGAACTACCAGCCTCCGATGGAGGAGGAGTTCTCAGAGTCCAACCTGATCAGCGGAATTACTATCGAAGAGGTCAAGGCTTTATTTGGTGGGGAGCCGGTAAAAGCGAGATATAGCAATCGCTTCCCGGCACTCAAGGTGAGTAGCGACATGTTGAACGTCGAGGTCGCTCCGGGAGATATGGATACCTGGGTTATTAACGTTGGAAGTGAAGGCAGCGGCGTATTTGAGTGGGATTACGCACTGGTTGATCAGCCGGAATGGCTGTCCGCCATGCGACCGATGGACCCGGAAACTGGTGACATTGACAGTCTTTCTCTGACGTTCGACTCGACGGAACTGACTCTGGGAGACTATATGGCCACACTTATGATCATTGGCTTACCAGTGGCGCGTGATTCACCAAAGGAAATCCCCATCGTCTTCAGCGTGCGGGAACCTCAGGCGCCGTAGGCCGTCCAATCTAGGGGAAGATCGGCCACTCGGACGGGGGCGCCGTCTATGGCGCTCTTGATTGACGCAAGCGTTGAGCCAATGTCCGCGGCGCCATCCTCACCGCCATAACGCGGCGGGCTGCCGTC
Source organism: Chloroflexota bacterium (assembly GCA_013204555.1). Classification (GTDB taxonomy): domain Bacteria; phylum Chloroflexota; class Dehalococcoidia; order Lucifugimonadales; family Lucifugimonadaceae; genus UBA1151. Next base: position 28,030 of record JABMNO010000023.1, read on the forward strand.
GCTGATCGAGTCCACGAAGTGCTGCAGCGCGTTTGCGTGAGCTCGATCATAGTAGTTGACGTTGGAGAACCACGAACGGTCCTCCCCGTCGTTCGGGTCGAACGTCCGCGTTGATCCGCCGGCTATAAGCGACACGGGTGGGGGTTGTTCTCTGCCCGCGGGCGCACCACCGCCTTCGCCAAAGACGCGAATCATCCCTCGCTGCCCGAAGATTTCCGTTCTGAACCCCACAAACTCCGAAGCTTCTGGTGGCGATGAAACTCTTGTCCAGAGGCCGTCGATGGACGGGTTGGCATATCGCCACGAAACGGAGAACACGCTATCCTGCCGGGCCTCACCCACCGCTTCGTCACGAGTGCCTGCAATATCTACGGCCAGTGTCGAGACTGCGTCGATCGGCTCGTCGACTGCCAGATAGCGGGCCGTGGCGAAGAAGTGCGCGCCGTGGTCCATAAGCCAGGGGTATGGACCGCCACCTGAAAGCTCCGGGTCGACGCGCCATGGGATGAAGTGTCCCTTGCCCTCAAGCCGGTCAAGCTCTTCCGGGCGCATCACCCACGGCCCCTTAGTCTGGCGCACATGCAGCACATCGCCGATCTCGCCAGCGTCGATCAACTTTCGAGCCATCACATGTGAGCCCTGGAACACGTAACTCTCACCAACCATGAGAGTTACACCCGAGGCACTGGCTGAATCGATCATCGACCGGGCCTCTCCGGTCGAGCGAGCCATCGGCTTTTCGACGTAGATGTGCTTGCCAGCCGCGGCCGCGGCTAACGTCATGTTGGCGTGCACAAAGGGAGGCGTGACGATGTCTACGGCGTCGATCTCAGGGTCTTCGAGGAGCGCTTCGTAGCTTGTGTAGCGCTTCTTGATACCCCACGTATCGCCAATCTGGTCGACGGACCGCTGATCTACATCGCATACGGCGACCAGCTCTCCGCGATCCACCAGCTGCCATGCGTGAAGATGGCACGGCGCGGCCACTTTGCCTGCCGCGCCAATTAGGGCCACACGGAGTTTGTCCGAACTCATTGAGTGCATCTTTCCGGGTGACCCTGATTTGATTTCACTGTGGAGTTTCCAGTTACTGCTGGATTAGCTCAATCCGAACATCGTCCGGGCAGGCAATGAAGCAGATGCGCGGGCCATCGCCGCGAGGGCCGTCTACCAACTTTGCTCCCAGCTTCTCAAGGCGAGCGATATCGGCCTCAAGGTTCTCGGAGTCGAGCCCAAAGTGCTCAAGACCATAGTGGGCTGTGGCGTCGCCTTTGCCCAGAACCTCGTCGGTCCTCTCGCTGGAGATGTTGACGGTGAGTCCACCTTCACTCTTGCAACGAATGAATCGATCGCCAATATCGCGAACTGAGTCGCTTTCGATTTCGAAGTTGAACGCCTTCACCCACCAGTCGGCTGACTTCTTTGGGTCACTTGACTTCAAATGGATGTGATTGATGTTGAACGGCAACGTTTCCTCCCGCTCTCTATATGAGATTGCAAAAATTGCGATCTTTCGAGATCGCTGCGAAGGCCGAGATTAGCCGGGAGTTGGGACGCGGTCAAGTTGGCGCCTTGTCCAATGACACATCAGTCTGAAGGAGCGGGCATATTTCGACCCACAGGTGAGTCTGTAGGTTCTGCTCAGGAGTTGGGATCATCGGAGGATGATCGTGACATTACAGACTCAAGGACTCCGGCCGCTGGAGCAGGCTCAAACCTTCCTCGTCGGCGCCATCAGCCGCAGCGAAGCTGGCAAACGACTCAATCAAGTACGCAGCAAACTGTTCCACGACATAGAAACCGCCCAATCTCCGGCAGCCTGAACACTCTCACCTACAACCGCCGTTCAGACTCATCTCTAGATTGGAGACAACTTTAACCGCCGGTGAATTCGATTCGCTCTAATCGGCTCAGGATGTCAACTGCACCGGGGCGGGCATCATGGGTACGATTTTTTATCGTTCCATCTACCCACTCAGTTCCTTGCCGGGGCATCCGCCCGTCTGGTGCAACCAAGTGCTCCACATCCCGAAGAATTCCATCATCGACCCGAGTTTCCACGGCAGGGCTCGGTCATATTTCCTTCAGAGCACTCTCGCAGCGGTGGCTCTCGCGGCCATTCTTCTCGTGGAGACCGGTGTCAGCAGCGCGGCGATCAATGCGTCCATCGCCTCTTCCGTGTTCCTGGTATTCGTTGTGCCGCACAGTGTCGCCGCATCAACTCGCAGGGTAGTTGGAGGGCACGTTGTTGGGGTGATTGTGGGTGTTACCGCATTTGGGGTGGTGAGCCTGTTCGTGGAACATCCGACCCATCTTAGTGGGCAAACTTTTGCCATTGCCGGAGCAACCTCCGTTGGTGTGGCGATTCTGTTGATGGCTTTGACAGATACCGAACACCCGCCATCAGCCGGTACAGCGCTGAGCCTCGTGGCCATCGGCGCCAACTTCGACGCAATCTGGTTCATCCTCAGCGCGGCCGTGATTCTGGCGGGCGTCAGAATCGCATTGAGCCGCTGGATGGTAAATCTGCTGTAGCCAGACCTTGAGTTAAGCAGAAACGGTGCGGATTGCTCCACACCGTTTCTTTTTGAGTCTGTGTATCTGAACTACGGGGCGGCTGTTGCTGATCCCGTGGGACTCTCAAGGTAGTTGAACAGGTCGCTATCGGCTGACAGGACCAGGGTTGACTGCCCATCGAGAATCGTGGAGTACGCCGTGAGTGCTCGCTGGAATGCGTAGAACTCTGGATCTCGCTCTAGCTGCTCGGCCAGGATCAGGATCGCCTCTCCTTCACCCTCACCACGCAGCCGTGCAGAGGTACCTTCCGCCTGCTGAAGCGTCACGTTGACTTCACGGTCAACCTCAGCGCGAATCTCGGCGTCTTCCTGCGCACCTTCAGCACGCAGACCACTGGCAATTCGCTCACGTTCGGCTCTCATACGGTCGAAAATGCTCTGCTCAATCTGCTGCGGGAAGTCAGCCCGCTTGATTCGCACATCTACGATCTCAATTCCAAACGCATTCTGGAGTGGCTGGAAGTAGGCAACCTCAAACTCAGCTATGTCAGCTGCGTTTGGTGTGTTTCTGATCAAATCCAGTTCTTCTGCTGTTGGCAACCGTCTGGCTCCGGGCAATCCGTCGGCGCCGGTTGGCGGAGTTAGCAGAATCGTTAGCTGGGGATCGTTCAATCCGTCCGCCAGTTGGAGAGCCTGATCGCGGCCGATCTCAGCCCGGTTGGAGGCGCCGCGAACTCGATTCATGATCTCTTCTCTCGTTTCAGAGATGATCTCAGACTGCAAGTCCAGCGCAACCTCTCGCCGAAGCTCGGAAGAGATTATGTCTCCGATTCGAGCGTTAGCTGTTATCTCATTCTGTAACCGCTGGAAGAAAAGGAGTGGGTCAACAATCCTGTATCTGGCGAATACGTCGATGACAAGATTCCTCTTGTCTGCGGTCAGCAGTGAGGCAGCGGGTGCATCGTACCTGAGCAGTCGCTTATCGAATTTTGTCACCTTCTCTGCGAAGGGAGGTTTCACTCTCAAACCAGGCGTCGTGTTCGCCTCCTGGAAAGCACCAAGACGGGTGACAATCGCCACTTCAGTTTCATCCACAATGTAGAGGGACTGTGGGATCACGATCGCCGCGGCGATTATTATGACGATGAGAGCGATGATTGGTCCTGTACGCATTAGTTCGTACCTCCCAGCCCAGGTAGCGCCGAACTAGTGTTGCCGTCTAGCGGCAGGAATGGGAGCACCCCGCCCACCTGTTCAGTCAGAATGAATTTGGTCATTCCGGGAAGAATACCTTCCATTGCCTCCAGGTAAAGTCGCTGTCGAGTAACTTCCTTTGACTCTATGTAGCCTTCAAGCAGTTGCTTGAAACCTTCAGCCTCACCCGTTGCTCTGGCAATACGACCGTCTTTGAAACCCTGCGCCTCTTCAGTGATCTGAGCCGCTCGACCAGTCGCTCTAGGAATCTGGTCTGCACGATAGGCCTGGGCCAGATTCACCAACCGGTCCCGGTCTTCCTGTGCTCGAACGACGTCCTCAAATGCGTCCCGAACTTCTTCGGGGGGATTCACGTTCTGCAGTAGAACAGAGATGATCTCAATGCCGGCGCCGTAGGAATTCAGCAGGTCTTCCATGATGACTGCCGCGTCGGCCTGCACCTGCTCCTTACCAGTGGTCAGCACGTCATCGATATTTCTGGCACCCACGACCTGCCTGATCGCCGTCTCGGCAACATCTCTAAGCGTGCGGCCTTCGGCGCGGTTGACGCCGATGCCTCTGTCAGGGTCTCCGGGGTCGGATACGTTGAACAGGAATGCGGGCAGGTCATTAATCCGATACTGCGCCACCATCTGCACATCCACGATGTTTTCGTCACCGGTGATCATCAATGATTCCACAGGGACGGTCTGGGCGATGGTCTGCCCATCTGAGCCACCACGGAACCCAACCTCGATGCGACGGGTCTGCGTCACACTTTCAATATTGCGCTGACCAACAGGTCCGGGCCAGTGCCAGTGGAGTCCTTCACCGGCGGTCCCGGTGAACTGCCCCCAGGTCCGTAATACTCCCTGCTCGTCCGGGCCCACTGTGTAGACACCCGAGCCGAACCAGATCGCTCCTATCACCAGAGCGAGAATAACGATTATCAGGCCAATTCCACCGCTGGCTTTGCGGCCACCAAAATTGGGGAGGCCAGCGCGGATCTTCTCAATTACATCTTCAAGATTGATTTGCTCTGGGGCATCGTCCCGTGGAGGTCTGGGCGGTCTTGGACCGCTGTCCCTGTCCGACGGTGGACGGTACGACTTCAGGTCCTCATATGGGACGGGTTCATTACGCGCCGACATTCTCTCTCCGACTTTGCTTGTTCAGTGTCGTTGAAGTGTCTCTCAGGCTGTCTGACCGCGATTACGGCTAAACGGTAGTTGAACATATATCTATTCTTTGGGTCAGACATGTGTTTAACGTTCGGTTCGAGAAGTAGATACGTTCATCATCTCATTGACGATTCTGTTCAGTATAACGGAGGGGTCCGTCTCAAGCCGTTTTTCATCACTATCTTGCCGCCGATATGCCCTCAGCGGTCTCTCTGGCCTCCTCCAGAACCTCCAAGAACTCATCGTAGGATGAAATCCCTCGGGTGAGGCGGAGCATGTCGCCCACATCTGAAACCAGTGTGCGCAACTCATCAACTTGCCCGCCAATTGGGCTCACAGACGCAGGAGAATCGCCGTACGTGCCGTTGAATGCGAACCACGCCTGGTTGATCTTTCTGATGAAGTACCGATGCTCTTGCAACTCGATTCTTCGAGACTCCATATAAGCCTCGGCTCCTTCAATATCGCCATTTGCCAGAATCTCATCGGTCCCCTGCCGGGTCTCACGCATAAATTCATCGAAGCTGAAGGCATCGGGAACGTCTTCTCCATCCGGCTCGATCGTAGGCTCCTCAAACTCTTCTCCGGTAAGCCGCTCCCATGTGATGACGCCCAACTCCTCGCCGATCAGACTTGCGATGGTCTCGTTCAAGATGTTCATCTCAGTGCTCGCATTGATGTTCTGGCCCAACGGATTGAAGAACAAATACGCGTGAAGCCACTCGTGCCCCACAAGGTCCAGCGTTCTCAGCAGTGAGTTGTCGTCGCGAACAAATGTTGGGTACGTGGCCACTCCACCCAGTGGCAAGACAATGCCCGAGAGGCCACTCTGCTCCAGAACCTGTTGCTCTATCTCAAAGGCCTGCGTTCCGGTCATGCCAGGTGACAACAACACGGAGTCCAGCCGACGAATCTGATCGCGTGGCGACGTTACGAATATATGGGGCGGCGGTTCCATCCTGAAGTCCACGGGCGGCCAGAGTGAACCACCGAATCCGCCAAAGCCCTGATCCGACAGTGTGGAACTTACTTCGGCCTCAAGGCGCTCCTCAAGATCATCACGCGTGCGTCCCCGTTCATCTCGTTTTGCTTGAAGCTCGACCTCAAGTCGCTCGACCTCCTCTGGCGATGTCTCAGGGTCTGCGATTGCCCGGTTCCGCGCTCCTTCAGCATCGCGAATCTCGGTTGAAAGATCAGAAAATCTGGCAATCGCTGCGTCAAGTTCCTCCGCGCTCAGTCCGAATCCCAGGAAAGAGGTTACGCGGTTGACCCACTTGTCCAAGAAGTTGCCTGCTTCCCATCCGGGAATGCTGAACAGGTGGTGCGCCCCGGCTCTCTCTGCCGGATTGATCCTTCTGACATCGCCATCCGTAAACATGAACGAGGAGAATAGAACAAGAAATAAGGCGAACCGAACTCCCCAGCGCAGCAGGAAACCGCGTGGCTTCATTCGGCCCAGCCCTGGGATTTTCAAGAAATTGGTCAAATAATTGTTCGTTTTGATCGGCTGAGTCGCATATCGTCGGGCAACTCTCGTGACCCGTCTCTCGTAATACGATCTATCAAGCGCGACGCGGTCTAAGCATCTCTGGCGGCATCAAAAGTTTCGTTATTTTCTATCGGCAAGTCGACTCTCACGGTGGCGATATTAGCCATCGCCATCCTCGCATTAGCTTGCACCGACTCGGATGCTGAGGCTGAACAGGCACTGTTCGATGCACAGGCGCAGGTTGTTAATGGCGATTCACCTCAATCAGAATGGGCGCGAGATCGGGTAGCTGCCATTACGAAAATCTGGAACTTCACCGACGAGGGCATCTCCTGGATGGAAGGCTACGACTTTCGGCAGATGGTTGGTCAGCCCACCTGGTATGGCAGCACAGGGTTCCAGGGTTGGGCAGGTGCCGGGCAGGCCGTACCAAAGACGATCATGCACGAACTCAGTCATTCCTACTGGGGAGTGTTCGGTTCATCAGTCAACTCTGGCCTCGACTGGAGTCGACCTGGCAGCGGACTGCCGTCCGAAGGCCACCTCGCATACCGTGCCGATCTTGAGTCGTTTATGCGCCAACCTCCAGATCGCTTTGAACCGCTGCGTGATCGATTCCGAAACCTGACGAATCTGTCACTCACTCCCGACTCCGATCTGTTCCATTTTGGCGAGGCGGAGATGGTCAACATGACTGGCGGCGATCTTGATCTCGTCCCGCCGATCCTCCGGCCTTACTACGACCAGTTTCTGACGGACGTTGGCGTTGGAGGAATCGACTTCGATGACTGGCCGCAGGCGATTGGTTGGTTCCAGAATCTTGATGACGACCAACAGCGCGAGGGGGGCGAGTTGTTTGCTATTCAGCACTTCCCACTTCGGTTCTACGAAGATCTGAACGACTCCAATCTCGTAGGATTCCCCGATTCACCCAGCAGAGTTCTTGAGGATGAAGACCGCCAACGACTCCGCGACTTTGCTGAGCAGTTCGATCTCATCAAAGAGCGCGAATTCGCGCTGGTGGATGCCGCCGGAATCGACCGCGGTTTTCAGTTCTGGACCGGATACCTTCGTGAAATGCAGGCGCTGCACGATAAACACCCGGAGGTGTTGGCTGAGATGCCCAATGGACTTGGAGCGGCGCTGGCCGAGGGATTCGAGTTCTACGATGACATCAGGGGTGAATCTGTCGAATCGCAGGTCATGAGGGTGTCCGTTCGGCTCGGCGAGACCATTATCAGGGATATGGCCGTCCTGCTACCTCCCCAAACCCTGCTGGACCTTTTTGACGGCGTGTCTGGCATTAGTGGTGATGGTCTTGATCAGATTCTCACGGGACAGGTCGCCACTCTGCGGCAGCTTGCGGAAGTCGCAGATCAGATAATCGAATCGTCGCCAGCAGGTGGGGCGGCGCTGCTCAATGATTTCGTCGCTTCGCGTTCCATAGACGAGGTAAGGACTACGGTTGGTGTGTTGATCGGACTCCTGCGTGACGCCGCGCCGGAGAGGCTGGTGGAATCGATGCCGCTGATTAGCGATTCGACACTCCTGCGTCTACTTGAGGCTCGTCCTGAGATAGCGCGCTCGCCAGAAGTCACACCGATACGGCTGCTGTCCGCGCTTGTTGCATCCGCCGGTGCGAGTATCGAGTCCCTGTCGATCGCTGGCTTCACCCTCTTTAGCAACAGTTCCGGCAATTTTGAGATTGATCGGCCAGTCGACAAAGCCTTCTATGATCTTCTCGCGGAGCGCGAGCGTAATGAGCCCGGACTGACGATGCAGGTGATAGAGGGCGCATCGCTTGGTCTGTTTACATGGATTCGATCAAATCCGGACTCAGCGGGAATCGCCATCTCCAACAGCCCGGAGTTGTCCGCAAGCCTGATCCAGCAGAAAACGAGTCTGCGATCATTCCCTGCCAGGACCATCCACAGGCTAATTTCGGTCGACCCAATCCTTACCGCTGACTTGCTGTCGATGATCGATGCGAAATCGGACTCCGATTTGCGTAGGGGCACGTTGCAACGTGCCCCTAC
>JABMNO010000024.1 GCA_013204555.1 Chloroflexota bacterium
CACAATCATCAGCACCGCTCCGAAGGATCAGTGACCTCCGCTTACAAGTCTAGAGGGGGAATTCAACCCCGCTAAAGCGGATTGCGGGTTCAGGGCACCGCTGGCTCCCCATCTAGCACGACCTGTATCAAGGTTATGTACGTGTACGAACAGGTGTCAATGAAATATCGCGCCAATCTCACGACGAATTCGCCGCTGGCAACGTAAACTTGTTTCCTATGACACAGACGCCAAAAACAGCCGTCATACCTGCTGCCGGGTTTGGGACACGTATGTTGCCCGTGACCAGAACGGTGCCAAAGATGCTCCTTCCGGTGGTGACCGTCCCCTTGCTTCACCGTGCAGTGAAGGAGGCGGTAGACGCAGGTTTCGAGAAGATCGTTCTTATCGTTTCACCCCAGATGGAGTTAGTCTCCAACTACTTCGGCAACAAGCCAAATCTTGAGGCAGCGTTGAAGGCGTCCGGAAAGACCGATCTTCTGGAAGAACAACTTGCTATCACCACTATTGCTGAGGTTGTTTCCGTGGAGCAGATTGAGCAAAAAGGTTCAGGACACGCCGTCTTGATGTCGAAGGATGAGGTAGGAAGTAACCCATTCGCTCTTATCTGGCCTGATGAGTTGTTCTGGGGCCAACAGACGGCAATCGAGCAGGTGCTTGGGGTATGGAGGAACCACGGCGGCAATGTTGTCGGCGTGGTTGAGGTGCCGGATAGTGCTATTCCCGCGCTCGGTGTTGTGGCTGGAGAGGCGATCTCAAGCACCGTCTGGAACATGACCGGAATGGTCGAGAAACCAACTCTGGAAGAGACTCCTTCAAATCTCGCGTTGGTGGGTCCGTATTTGCTAACACCAGAAGTTTTCGACGCCCTTGAAGACGTTCAGCCCGGCGCTGGTGGAGAGATCCAGCTCACCGACGGTATTGCAAAGCGAGTTGGCGTGGAGCCAGCGCACGCGTGCATCCTGCAAGGCAGCCGTATCGATACTGGCAACCCCGCGGGCATGGTCGCTGCAACAATATTCGAATCACAACAAGACCCCGAGTTCCATGCGAGCGTAGGGGCGGTTCTCGAACAGGCCCGGCTTGGCGCGGAACGTAATAACGGCTGATGAGCACTGCGTTTACCGAGAATCAACCGGGGAAGAGCGTGGTGATCGCCCTTTCCGGCTGGGTCGCAGTACTCGCCCTCCTACTTCCGGTGATAGGCCCAATGATTGATCACCACTACGCCGAACGACTCCCCGGCCACGGCCATGTCTACTTCGGAAGCGTGGAACTTACCCACGAACACGATCTTTCCGCATCTCACAGCCACGCGGCCAGCACGGTCTTCGCCGTTGATGACTCTGGACCGTCCGTCTTCCCTGCGCCAGCCCCGTCATGGGGATCAAAACTCGTAATCTCATTTGACCGATCCAACGGCGACACACCCGCCGCCATCGACGCGCTAAGCCGCAACCTCGGACAACGTGATGAACAGGGTCACGCCCAGCACGAGGTGACGCCCGACCCCGAGCCACCGAAGGTCTGACTCCCCAACTCAACCATCAAATGAGTCGCGGCAATCGGTTGCCCCGAAAGGAGTCACAAATGAATATCAAGTACCTGCTACTACTCATCCTAACTTTCAGTATTGGGACCATCACGCTGCATTCCGACACGGCGCTGGCGCATGAAGGCCGAGAGCTTGCGGGCCTTAGCGTTGAGCTCGGCTTTGAGGTAGAACCGCCCATCGAAGGGCTGCCAAACGGCATCATTATCATCGCCCGAAAGGAAGGCGCTGCAGCGGAACACGAGGACGATGACATGGCAATGGATGCTGCTGCAAGCATCGACGTGGAGGCCCATGGCGGGTTGTTCGGCTCCGGGACCATCGAACCGGGCGGAACCTTTGAGTTTGTGCTGACGACTGAACTCAACGACCTGGTCATCCCGTTCCACAATCACCTGAATCACGACGCCAAAGGTGAGATTCACGTTATGCCAAGCGCTCCGGCGGCCGACACTTTCACAATCGAAATAGGCCATGACGGCTTTTTCGAACCCGCTATGATCATGGTCCAGCCCGAAACGAAGCTACTGTTCAACAACGTGGATGAAGTCACCCAGACCGTGGTTTCCGGATCACCGGATGGCGGAGCAGTTGACGAGTCGAACCTGGTACCAGCTGAAGGTCTGGAGCAAACTCTGAAGGTGGAGATCATCCACACCGAAACAGGCGAATCCCGGGTGTTGAGACTGCAACCGGTCTTCGGCAGCCCCGGTCGCTACCTGGCTTCGTTGATTCCTACGGCCACCGGCCAGTACTCCGTGCGACTGTTCGGCACCGTCGGCGAAGAGGAAGTGGACACTACGTTCGTGTCAGGTCCGGGGACGTTCGACGACGTGGTTCCTGCGACATCACTCCAGTTCCCCAACGAGATCCCATCAGCCCGCGAACTCGAAGCCGTAGCCAGAGGTGCGCAGGTTTCTGTGAATGAGGCTCTCGACGCCGCTGATGACGCCAATTCATCGGCCAGCACCGCCCTGATGATCGGCATCATTGGCATAATCGTGGGCGCACTCGGACTTGCGGTCGGTGGGTTCGCGGTGATAACTACGAGGAAGTCTGCTCAGTAATCCGGTAAGGGCAGGTTTGAAACCTGCCCCTACACCATCAAATATGAGACGCCACAGGAGACAGTTGTTTGAAACGTTTGCGATCACTCAGCGCTCTATCGAAGCAGCCGAACGCCATCGCCCCTGCACTGGCACCGTTACCTCTACTGCACTCTGTTGGTGGCGGTGGGGCGTGGGATGAGGTTTTGGGCTTTGGCGTGATTATTCTCTTCCTTTTTGCGCTTGGAGCATTCGGATACTATTCCGGAAAACAAAAGAAAAAGAGGCGCGGTCGGGATCGGCGAAAGTCTCACCGCCGCTCGTGAAAGCATCCTTGTCCAGGCCGTTCCGAATCTCCGCCCTGGTAGTTATCGGCCTCGCCGCCGTGCTTCTGCTCTCGGTGTTGTCATCAGAGCCCGTTCCGCTTTACGCGCATGCCAACGTCGAGCTATCGGATCCTGCTCCCGAATCTGAATTGGACGAAGCGCCCGAGCGAATCGTCATCCAGTACACGGAGTCACTGGAACCGCAATTCAGCAGCATCAAGGTCCTGGACGCCAACGGACAGCGGGTCGATGGTGCAGACAGTGCCGTCGATAGGACCGACCCCACGGTCATGTCGGTTTCGCTCCCAACACTTGAGAACGGCACGTACACGGTCTCGTGGGTGAACGTATCGACCATTGATGGGCATCGGGTAAGCGGCGCTTATGTCTTCGCTGTTGGCGAGCCGATCTCTGGCGGATATGAGGTTGAAGACGAGCCAATTCTTCAATCCCAGGGCGAGCCCATCTACCGCTGGCTGGTGTTGACCGGAGCCCTCCTGGCAGTTGGGGGACTCGCCTTCCGAGTCATGATCATCAATCCGCCACTTTCCGTGATTAGCCGCGGCCGGGGCGTGGCGCTTGTTCGCTCAAGCTTGCTGCGCAGGGGGGAGATCCTGATATGGGTCGGCGTCGCTATCGCTGCCCTCGGATCAATTCTTCAGTTGATACAGCAGGCAGCGACGACGTTTGGGCTTAGCTTCATCGGCGCCATTGGCGGCGAGTTGCGGACCATCGTGTTGGACACAGACTGGGGCAGTGAGTGGCTACTCAGGATGTTCTTGATCGGCCTGTTGGCCACGGGACTTGGCATTGCACGCACTGGGTTCCTGTCTCGTGCATTGCCACTTGGCCTGGGTTCATTATGGGAAATGTGGTTCGCTCTCCTGCTTGTCCCCGGGGCGGGAGTCCTCTTCGCTCTATCCCGAATCAGCCACGGTGCGGGAACGCCGGGGATGATGAACACCGGTCTCCTGCTCGACTTCGTTCATCTGCTGGCCGCATCGGTATGGGTTGGAGGAGTGTTCCAGCTTGCCGCGTTCCTGCCTATCTTGCTCCGCCATCGCGACAGCTCGGTCGTGAGCCGAATCCTGGCGCGCACAGTACCCCGGTTCTCAGCCGTCGCCCTCATCAGTGCGATAGTGCTTGTGCTTACTGGAACTGTGAGTGGGTGGACACAACTGGCAGCCTGGGAGGCTCTAGATACCGCGTACGGGTATGCCCTGATATCCAAGTTGATACTCATCACGCCGCTGCTGGCGCTTGGGGCGATCAACCTGCTCTGGGTGCGTCCCAGGCTTGGTGATACGTCATCCAAATCAGCCGTGTTGTTACGGCGGCTGGTAACCGCAGAAGCGGTGGTCATGCTGGCGGTCTTGCTCGCTGCCGGGTATCTAACGGCGCTCGAACCTGGTCGACAGGTCGCCTCCCGCGAGGCCGCAGCACAGGGGCCATCGTTCGTTGAAACCGCGGAGGGAGCGACGATTGAAACATCCCTGAGCCACTCACGCGTCGGTCCCAATGTCATCACGGCCATGTTGACTGATCGCCGCGGTGATCGCATTGATGATGCCAGCAGCGTCGAGTTCATCCTCACCGGTCTCGGCGCCGATATTCCCAGCGACCTCGCCCGACCTGTAGATACCGGAGATGGCGTCTGGATTCTGGAGGATTACCGCCTCAGCGTGGCCGGTGAATGGCAGATTGAGACGATAGTACGTCGGCCGAATAACTTCGATGCGAGGACGGCATTCCGGTTCGACCTTGGAGGAATTGGAGACGGAGGAAGCACGCTCTTCTCAGCTAACCCGCAGACGGCAGGAGTGCTGCTGGGCGGTGTGATGCTTATCACCGGCCTACTATTCCTATTCTCCAGCGTCCCCCTCGGCTCCATTTACACCCGGAGTGGCCTGGCCATTGCCGGACCGGGCGTGGCGGTTGCAATCGCTGGGGTGCTCATAGTCGGGATTAACTTCTCCGATGCTGGAGAGGACGTCTCGAAACTTCAGAACCCGTTCCCGCCGACCGCAGATTCCGTCGCACTTGGAAAAGTTGGCTATACGACTACCTGCTCAGCCTGCCACGGCGAGCGAGGCATTGGCGATGGGCCATCCGCCGCGACGCTTTCATCTCCACCGGCAGATCTCACGGTGCACGTCCCACTCCATCTCGATGGTGACCTTTTCTCATTCATCCGAGATGGAATACCGGGGACGCCCATGAAGGCGTTGAGCAACGTCCTGACGGAAGACGAGATGTGGCACGTGGTGAATTACCTCCGTGAACTGGCGCGACAGTAGCCCTCTCATAGCGTGGGCAAGCCTGCCAGCTCCCCGGTAGCCGCCGGGCTTGCCCGGCCCCACGGCGGATGACCAGAGTGCGTGACTTGAAGACTGGCGCGAAATGCCCCACGCACGCAAAGCCGGAATCGACTCAGGAAGGCCAATAAACCCGGGACGACATGGGGGGGCACGTTGACGTGATGTCGGAAAGGTGCCCTTCGAGTGGCCTCAGGATACCTTTCCCTTCGCCCCATGCAGAATCGGACGTAAGCAATTAACCGCCAGCGGCTATCGGTCCAACGACAGGACAGCCATAAACGCCTCTTGCGGAACTTCCACGGAGCCAACCATTTTCATCCGCTTCTTACCCTTGGCCTGCTTGGCCAGGAGCTTCCGCTTTCGGGTAACGTCACCGCCATAGCACTTGGCAAGGACGTTCTTGCGAAGGGCTTTGACCGTTTCCCGTGAAATCACTTTGGACCCAATGGCCGCCTGTATTGGCACCGGGAACATCTGGCGAGGGATCAGTTCCTTGAGCTTCTTCACTAATAGCCGACCCTGCGGGTAAGCATGATCGAAGTGAACGATCAGCGACAACGCGTCAACTGAGACTTCGTTTACAAGCACGTCCAATTTGACCAATCGGGCTGCCCGGTACTCATCATGTGAGTAGTCCATGGATGCGTAACCCTGTGTGGCTGACTTCAGTGCGTCATGGAAATCAATAAGTATCTCGGACAACGGGACTTTGTATTCCAGAAGTACGCGGGAGTCGCCGTTGGAATCGGTGGTCTCGCCTTGCAGGTACTCCATGCGTTCAAAAGTGCCGCGTCGCCCCGTAACAAGCTCCATGATTGCGCCGATGTATCGCTCGGGCGCAATCAGGCTCAGATTGACCCATGGCTCCTCAATAGCCTGGACCTGAGCGAGATCAGGCAAATCAGACGGGTTGCTGACATCGACGACGCTGCCGTTCGTCATTCGAACCCGGTACCGAACACTGGGGGCAGTGGCGATCAGATTGAGGTCGTACTCACGCTCAAGCCGTTCCTGGACAATGTCCATGTGAAGCAAGCCCAGAAAGCCGCATCTGAACCCAAAGCCCAGCGCGCCGGACGTCTCTGGCTCATACACAAGAGCAGCATCATTTAGCTGGAGCTTGGAAAGCGCTTCTCGAAGTTCGGGATAGTCATCGCCTTCTACGGGGAAGAATCCTGTGTAAACCATTGGAAGAATGGGTTCGTACGCGGCAAGTGGTTCAGCAGCAGGGCTGGCGTCGAGCGTTACGGTGTCACCAACTCGGCAGTCTCTTACGTCTTTAAATCCGGTCGCTAGATAGCCAACTTCACCACTTCCCAGAGCCATACCGCCGAGTGGTTCCGGTGAAAAGTAGCCCGTCTCCAGAATCTCAGCAGTCCGGCCCGACGACATCATCCGAATCTTGTCGTGCCGCTGCACCGCCCCGTCGGAAACACGTACGTAGGCAATAACGCCCTTGTATACGTCGTACTTTGAGTCAAATATCAGCGCCCTCAGGGGCGCATCTGCGGTCCCACGTGGCGCCTCCATCAGGAATGCGATCGCCTCAAGCACCTCGTCGACACCCTTCCCCGTCTTGGCAGAGACGCGAAGGATTTCGCTATCGTTGAATCCAAAAGTCCTGGACATCTCAGCGGCCACACGATCCGGTTCTGCCGAGGGCAAGTCGATCTTATTGACGATAGGAATGATCGCCAGATCGTGTTCAAGCGCCAGATATACGTTGGCGAGTGTTTGAGCCTGAATCCCCTGCGCCGCGTCGACGACAAGCAGAGCGCCCTCACAAGCTGCCAGCGACCGTGAGACCTCATAGGAGAAATCAACGTGGCCCGGTGTATCGATGAGATTGAACTGGTACTCAACACCGTCGCTGGCGGTGTAAGCGAGGCGGACCGCTTGAGCTTTGATGGTGATCCCACGCTCTCGCTCAAGGTCCATGCTGTCCAACAACTGCTCTTTCTGATCGCGATCTGACACAGTGCCCGTAGCCTGCATCAAACGATCGGCAAGAGTCGACTTGCCGTGGTCGATGTGGGCGATTATGCAGAAGTTGCGGATGAGAGAGGAGTCCATAGAGGTTAAGCGTACACGCAGAGTCCGCAGAAACGGACCTGTTTCTCAACCCAAATCCACACGCTATTAGAGTCTCTGGCTGCTACGATTTTCAGAATCGTCAGCATTGCAATGGAGATGAATCACGGAACCTGAAACAGATAACGCCGTGAAGGACCGTCGGATTACAGAGTTACTACTCATCCACGATGAGGAAATATCTGATGTGGGTGGAAAGCGCTTTCGGGAAAGTCTTCCCTCATGGCTACACGTCCGCGATGACGAGGGTGAGGCCGCCACAATCGCCAACACAGCCGTCATCGCGTTCGATAACGCCTCTGCCCGCACGGCCTACTCTTCTCCGGACGTGAACGAAGTTGGCGCGCTAATCCTTGTCGATTGCACCCCACCTGCAGATCTTCCGATTCCATCATGCCCGGTATTGCTTGTGCGTGGCAGGCAATCTGAACACGTACAACACGCCGAAGAAGTTGCTGAATTCGAACGCCTTGAACACGGCCGAATTGTCGAACTGGAATCCTGCGGTAACGACCCCGTGACCCAGTGCCCGGAACAGCTCGCGGAGACCATCAGGTGGTTTCTATCCACGCTCAAAACGTAGCCACGCGCAGGCGACCGGCCAGCAGGTCGTCACAACATACGCCACGCGTGACAGCAACCATGACCCAGCGCGAGGAGAGGAAAGGTATCCTGAGGCCCTCGAAGGGCACCTTTCCGGCAACTGCGCCCAACGACGATAAATCCGTAACGGAAATTTACGAATCGCCCCGCTTCTATGGGAGAAGACATCCTGGCCGGCCGATGAGTACCTATTGATGATGGTGGCATCTGCAGACCCTGCATCTTCAACCACAGCCCTCCTGATTTTCTTGGGGATTCAAACATCAAACCAACCAAACGAGCAGATAAATAAGCGTGCCTCACCGTTGCAAAATGCATCTAAGTTGACGGTCGACGCAGTATTACCTGTTCATGGGCGCATCGCCTAAAGGGTTACCGCACCCGTAATATCAATATCGCGGGTTGCACATGGAGGATCATATTGACCGGCATCGCCAGCGTTGGGACGACTACGGGATTCATGTCCCGGATATTCAGTCGAAAGCGCAACTTACTATTTCTCACCGGGTTAATCGCTATCACAGCGGTCGCGTGCGGCACCGAAGACTCAGACCCGGTATCTAGCGCGCCTGTGGAAACACAGGCGCCAGCGTCGACTGATGCGCCGCCGACCAACCCCGGCGGGGCATCAGCGGCGTCACTTGAGACGATCAAAGAAAACCTCAAACTTGATTTCGAAGTGAACGTTTACCAGCGTGAAGATATCCTTGGTGGACAAAACCTGCATTTCTCAGACATAGTGGCGCAGGGTAAGCCGGTAGTGCTCAACTTCTGGGCGGGTCTCTGTCCACCTTGCCGGGCAGAGATGCCGGAATTGCAGGCAGTTTTTGAAGAGTTCGAGGATCACGTGATCCTCTTCGGTCTGGATATTGGGCCGTTTACCGGGCTTGGAAACGAGCAAGACGGCCGAGATCTCATCGAGGCGATTGGGGTGACTTACCCTGCTGGCAACACCGAAAACGCGAAGGTAGTCAGCAAGTACAAGGTCCTTGGCATGCCGTCCACGTTATTTATCACGCCAGATGGCAATTCAATTCGTAGTTGGACCGGGGCTATCAACGAAGCAAAGCTTCGCGAACTCGTCAAGGAACTAATCGCAGCTTCCTAGCAAAAAGATTGCGCCACTAAGAATCCTGCCCGGAATCGTCCAGGAAGTTTCGCTATTGGGCTGAGCCCAGAAGTTCAACCGAAACTTCGCGTGCCCCCTGTTACGGAATCGGAGATGGAACCGTAAAATCTAATTGCGTGGACAGTCAATAGTGGGAGAAATTCCGTCAGCGTGACATTCAGTACCGATAGCGACCCCGAGTCTGACGAAGCACTGATCCTGGATGATGAGCCGGAATCCCAGCGACGCAAGTACTTCGTCATGGCAATCGCGTTCGTTCCGCTGGTTCTAGTCGCCGCATTGCTGATCTGGGGAACGGTAAGAGGCGGTGGCACACCGGGCGGCATATTCGTCAACAACGCGGGCGGCGCAGTTGAGATAAAAAACAAGGTCGCGCCAGACTTTACCTTCGTCACCTTTCAGGGCGAAGTCGTCACTCTTGCCGAGTTGCGCGGCAAGGTGGTGTTCCTGGATTTCTGGGCCTCATGGTGTCCGCCGTGCCGCGCCGAAGCGCCTACCCTGCGATATGTTTCTGAGCAGTTCGTTGGTCAGGATGTCGTATTCGTTGGAATCGACGTCTGGGAAGATAAGGTAGGCGCCGGACAGCGTTTCGCGAGGGAGTCTCGCTGGGACTACCCGACGGGCCTCGATCCGAATGGCGCAATCACGATCGACTACGGAGTGAAGGGCCTGCCCGAGAAGTTCTTCATCGACCGCGAAGGAAACCTTGTAAGAAAGTGGATTGGCCCGATCGACACCGTGCGGTTAACAGAAATCCTTGACGAATTGCTCGCCGAACCAGTCCCGGTAGCCCTGGCTAACTAGACATCGATCAATCTCTCAAGAACGTTATGTTCTCGATATGCGTCCAGTTGATGAGATCGACCGTTTTGTCATCCAACATGAGCTTCATTACCGTGGGGCGGGCTTCTTGTGCAGTGACGTCCTCGTACACATTGATCTCCAGATAGTCGGTCTGATTCACGATGTCATATCCGCTCGGCGTGAAGGTACCAGTCACTGTCATCCAACCGGAGGCTGGAATGTTTGCGCTCACCGCCACATTTGAGCCAAGAGTTGCCCTGGTATCGCCAGATTCGGTGCGAACCAGCACGTCCATATCAACATGTAAATCTGCGACGAGATCTCCGGAGTTTCCAGCCCATACCCGATAGGTAACATCCCAGGTGGAATTGCTGATCGCTGTAAAACCATCAAGTGGGAAGATCAATCTTCCGCCGTTTTCAGTCGGCTGAGCCCTGGCGACGGTATTTCCGCTGTCAGCGGTCAACGTAGTGGGATTGCCCCTCGGATCCGCCTCATCCGTGTCGGGCAACTTGAGCACCGATGGGTAACTGAGCGTGTCGTAGGCAATCATCATCCCGCCGCTTGATCCATCGCCAACGGTGATCTTCAACTCCAGCTGATTGCCGTTGGCGACGGTGTAGTTGGAGACGGATATTTCGCCAGCCTTCTTCACCCATGTGCCTGAAGCGGCGCTGTCCCACGCGGAGGCGCTGATCGTCGTGCTGGCTATCTCCGCATATGTCGATCCGTTGTAGTCGCGCAGGTGAAGCACGATCTCGCCAGTAGAGGTTGAACTGAATCCCTGCGCTGCACCCCAGATCTCCACGATGACCTCACCGTTGATCAGCGTATCTGACGCCACCACCGGGCTAAGCCAGTTCTGGTACTTGGTGATGTCAGTCTCGCCCGAGCCTGAACCACCTTTGGCAATGGTCCGTCCAGCGCCAGAGTCGATATCGCTATCGTAGTCCCAGAGTGTTGACGCACTGGGATAAGTCTGCGTCATCCCAAGACCAGTCTGTGCCGTTGTCGTGGCGGTCGGTGGAGTTGGATTGTTGTTCAGGTAGTAGCCGCTATCGTGATACTCGGTCAGAAGCTCGTAGTACGTGGACGTGGCTATCTTTACTTGTTCACCATGGGCGTACAGATCTCTAACCAGCGGGTACTGCACCTTTGATGGATGCGTCACCGTGTCGTAGGCCAACCACATTGGGGCTGTGGACGATGCGCCAACGATGACCTTTATCTCGAGCTGGTTGCCCTGGACAAGTGTGTAGTCGAGGTTATTGAACGAGAGTGTTGTATCGACGAACGTCCCTGTTGCATCGGCGTCCCACGGCCCAGCGACGAGTGTGGAACTGGAGATCTCCGTGTATGTCGAGCCGTTGTAGTCGCGCAGATACGCCACAAGGCTCCCGGTGGATGATGTGCTGAAATTCTCCAGTGCCGCCCAGAGATTCAAACTCACGGTCCCCTGAAACTCCAGGTCTGCGCTCATCGCCGCCGTTTGCCAGTTCTGATACCTGGTTGTTGTTGCCTCACTGGCGCCGCTACCACCGGTTGCAATAACTATGCCAGCTTGAGCGTCGATATCGGAGTCGTAGTTATAAAGCGTGGTCTGACTGGGGTAAAACCGGGTAGCCGGGAGATCGACCGAAGCCGTGGTGGTTCCGGTTGGCACAGTGGTTGAGTTGTGAAGATAGAAGGCGCAAGGATTCGAGCCTGAGATATCGATCTCAACACTCGCACCGACCGGAGAAGAAAGGCGGATCATATTGCCACTGGAGGCCCACACGGACGATGGGAATTCAGCCGTGACCTGGAATCGCTCGCCTTGGTCAACAACGCCCCGTCCCACGTTCTCCGATGCGCCACTGGGCCCAAGGATGTCGGAAACTGTCCATTCGCCGGCAGATGGGATGTCGGTGGAGTACGTCAGGCGTGAAACCTGCTCGCCAGCCGGCGTGTTGTAGAAAGCGATGAATTCCCACTCGGATGGACTATGCAAAGGGGACGGACCGGCGTTTTCTACGCCAAACGATATGGTGGTCCCAAGAGCCGTTTCACAGACCTCAACGGGGGATACCCGTGTGCGGTTGGATGTGCCCAGCGAAATTGCAGCAGCGCGGATCGCCTGTGATGATCCGCTCACCTCATCCAAAGTGGTCCGGGCGAACGCCGTTACACCGGAGATAATTACTCCGAACGCGACGAGCCCAATGATTAATGCCCCCAATAACCGTCCGTTCTAGCACGCGGTGGCCCCACACCACACGTAGCTATGGTTCCATTAGGCAGGAGATGGGCATACTGACACATGGGGTAGATTCGGGAGTTCTCTGACGGAATTCACGAATATGATTTGCGCATGATGAGACATTGATGGAGGGACTTTGAGCACTAACTGGGAATTGATGGCCAAAACCGACAGGCCCATCACGAGCGATTCGATGAAGCGAGACCTCGCGAAGATGGGATTACGAGAGGGCGACACCGTCATCGTCCACTCGTCGCTTAAGGCGCTTGGCTACGTTGTTGGCGGCTCGGTAGCCGTTGTTGCCGCACTCCTCGACGCAGTCGGCCCCGAAGGGACCATAGTCACGCCATCGCATTCGTACGGCCACAGTGATCCCGCTACGTGGACAAGCCCACCGGTACAGCCAGAGTGGCTGGACACGATTCGCGAGCACCTTCCGTCGTTTGATCCACAGACGACGCCGACGACAAAAATGGGGAGAATCGTTGAGACGTTCCGCACGTGGCCGGGCACGCTCCGGAGTCGGCACCCTGAAACCTCATTTTGCGCGAACGGGAAAAACGCTGAGGTTGTCACTGCTAACCACTCCTATGACATGTTGCAGGGCAATCAGTCACCGCTCGCGCGCATCTACGATCTCGATGGCAAAGTTCTCCTTATGGGTGTCGGCTACGATCGGAACACCTCGTTTCATCTGGCCGAATATCGAATCGACGAGACACCGCTCAAAAAGTCTCACACTCTGGTCGATGAGAACGGTAGTCGGGAGTTCCGAACGACTGAACAGATCGACAATATGAATGACGCGTGGCTGCTGGAGTTGGGAGATGCGTTTGAACAGTCGCGTCGAGTTTCGGTTGCCAAAGTTGGCCAGGCCGAATCGCGCCTGTTCTCTCAGCGCGAGGCCGTGGACTTCGCCCAAACCTGGTTGCGCAAGAAGTGGTCTTCCGAAAACAGATAAAGGCGTCTCACGAACCTCTCATAGTTCCCTCACTGGTCTAATACGGGTACGGGCATACGCCGCCTTATCGTTAAATGAAGCTGAATTTGGAATTGAGCCATCGATGAGTTCTACAGCGCTACCGGAACTGCCAGTTTCTGGCCCAATTACGTCCTCCCGCGTTGCCTCGGTGGACGAATCAACGCTACCCGCGCTTGATGTCTCCAATCTGAGCAAAGTGTTCCCGAACGGCAGAGGAATTCACAATCTTAGCTTCACGGTGGAACGTGGTGAGATATTCGGGTTGCTTGGACCGAACGGGGCCGGCAAGACCACTACCATCCGCACGGTTCTTGACTTCATCAGGCCAACAGCCGGCGTTGCCCGTTTCTTTGGCGTAGATGCGCAAGGCAGACCGGACGTAAGGCGTCGAGTTGGGTTCCTCCCGGGCGATCTCACTCTCCGGAATCGTATTACCGGGCGTGAGTGGTTGGCTTTCCAATCCCGGCTCAAAGATAGCGTGGACTGGGAATTAACTAACGAATTAGGCGAGCGATTTGGCGCCGATCTTGATGAGCCTTTGCGAAACCTTTCTACCGGAAACCGGAGAAAGATCGGGCTAGTCAACGCATTCATGCATGCGCCGGACCTCGTGATTCTTGATGAGCCAACGGCCGGACTCGACCCGATAGTCCGTCAGGAGTTTTATCGACTCGTAACCGAAACTCGCGCCAGCGGCCGGACCGTATTACTCAGTTCCCACGTTTTGCCCGAGGTAGAGCGCGTCTGTGATCGAGTGGCGATCATCAAGGCAGGCGAGTTAGCTGCGATTGAGAAGATTGCAGACCTGAAATCGCGGGCGCTGCGCAAACTTGAAATCAGGTTCGCTGAGCAGTTGCCCGAACAGGCGCTGCGAGATGTGGAAGGAGTACGTGCGGTTGAGGCCAATGGATCCAGCGCCCATGTGACCGTCGCCGGGAGTATTGACCCCTTGATAAAGGCGCTCGCGCAATTTGAAATTACCGATCTCATTAGCCACGAACCCAACTTGGAAGAAGAGTTCCTTTCGTTTTATGAAGAGGGTGGCAATGACGAGCAGGTCTGACATCTTCCGGCAGACGCTTCGCGAGCAAAGTCGTTCGTTGCTCTGGTGGAGTATCGGGGTTGCGGCGATTGCAGGGATCTACGTGCTGGTCTATCCGGCGATCAGCGACGTGTTCGCCGACTCCGAGGAACTTCCCACCGACTTCCTGCAGGCGTTTGGGGTCGATGGAGCCGCAGACCTTGCCACGCCAGAAGGGTTCCTCAACGTTGAACTATTTTCGGTAACCGCACCGGCGCTCCTGATGATTTTCGCCATCGCGCGGGGAATCGGTGCGATCGCTGGTTCGGAACGGAGTGGCGAGATGGAATTGCTGCTGTCGAATCCGATATCCCGACGCCACATTTTGAGCCAGCGAGCGGCCGCGATGCTGCTCTCCACGTCGGCGCTCGGAGTGGTTATATGGGCGGTACTGGCAAGCGGCATTCCCCTTAACGTCTGGCCCGAACTGTCGTTCTGGGCGCTGACGCAAGCGTCTATCAGCCTCATACTGCTGGGTTGGGCTTTCGGAACACTCGCAATCTGCGCGAGCGGCATCACAGGCAACACAGGCCTTAGTTACGGAGTCATTGGAGCCTTCGCTGTTGCCACCTATCTGATCAACGGCCTTGCGCAGAGCGTTACCGTGCTGGAGCCATTTCGATGGCTGACGCCGTTCCATTACTACTTAGGCAACGACCCGCTGGTGAATGGAATCGAGATCTGGCACTCTCTAGTTCTGGTTGCGATCATCGTAGGTTCATACCTGCTTGCCGTCCGGTCATTTGATCGACGAGACCTAAATTTGGCCTGACTCTACCTGCAGACACAGCCCCTGCGATCAATCGAACCAGTAGTCATCGACATCTGCCACCGCCCGATAGCCGATCGCTGCGTAAATGTGATTCGAGGTTGGATTCGCAAGATCAGTGAAAAGGCAACAGAAACGCTTTCCACGATCGATCATTGTCTGGCTCACTGAGGCCACAAGAGCGCTCGCGTAGCCGTTGTTTCGTCGATCCGGCGGGGTGTAGACGCCACGAATAGAGACTCCGTTCTCGGTCGCACGCCCATACAGGGTCATTGTGACAACCTCCCTATCCTCCCATAGGTATGCCTGTTCGTAAGCGATGGCGGTAGCTATCACGTCTGATGGCGATGAGTGAGGCTTGGTACCGGCGTCCTTCGCAAAGGCCACCAACCATTCGGCCAAAAGGGGCACGTCCCGATCTGTGGCCGCGCGAAAGTGGCCCCGAGGTCGGACCGGAGGGATCACTTCCGTCAGCTCATGAATCCTCATCTTCATTCCGGCGCGACTTATTTTTCGTGACTTCCGGCACCAGCGCTCCGCAAATTCCCGCGCTGTTTCTGATTCTGCCTGTACCCCGGGGTTATCACCGTCCGCGCAGTGGATTCCATCAATCAGACAATCCAGTTCAGCTCCCGAGGCGCGTGTCATCAACAGCTTGTGTGGCGGGGTTCTGAGTGCTGCTATTCGTGGCCGACCATCTTCCCGCACCGCGTAGTAACCCGGATCACCCGTGTACGACTCCTGAGGAATCTCTCCAGTTGCCAACCCTCGGGCAATTCCCAGCAAAAGGCTATGTTCGGCCTCCCGCCGGCGCAACAGCGGATCAACGGTGGCCAGGAACTCAGCCGGGCCATCAAATATGACGAACTCCAATGGCATTGTTTTGCCCTCGCTCAATAGCCGTGTCGAAATGAACGCAAAGCCTATCGGTAGTCACTACGCCCCGTGCGCTCACGCAATCTCACCGGACCCAATCCCCGCAGCCGTTAGGGATAATCAACACCGCTAGCCAGTGAACGTCAACACGCGCAACTCGTCAAAAGTACAACCTGAGTTCAGGAACGAGATCGACAGAGTGAACAGCAAAGGGTGATCTACTTTTTTGTCAATTAGAGCCTGAACGGCAAGGTGCGCGTTCTGGCAGACAGTAACTCCAGCCACCACCGTAAGCGCGAGATAATTCGGAACCGATTTCGCACTATTCTCCAGGCAGTATGTGGCAATACCAACCTGATAGTTAAGTGATCTGAGGTCGGTGGCCTTCCTGCTCAAATCACTCGTAAATTGACCGGCCCTTTCCGCCACGCAATCCAGATCGCTGTGAGCAAAGAATGGAGGTAGGCCTCCGACTGGTTTCTCCGCGGTTGGAGGCGCATCAACCGTTATTACAGGCTCTGCAACGCGAGGATCTGCGACGAATATCCCGCATTCCACAAAGGTGTCAATGAGTTCTTCCGATTCCTCCATTGACAGGTTCTGAAGCATCTCCAGACTGCCGTTATTGATCAGGCAATCGATCTGCTCGACCGTGAAATCAGGCGCATCACCTTGCTCAAGGCTCGTACTGCCAGTGCAAACCAAAAGGGAACGCAACGCCAAAAGACTGAGCACTTCCGTTCCTTCGATGGCCTTTGTTATCGCCTCAACATTACCGCCAAGCTCCGTTTGAAGACAGATCAATTCGTTGATGCTGAACAGGCCGCCTACAGGCTCAATGGTGGGAGCCAATCTCGCGGGTAGCGGCGACGCGGTGGGCGCTACGAAATCATCCTCTGGCTCGCCATCAACCATCAAAGGTGAGAACAATTCTGAGAGTTCAGGAGTCGGCGTGATGCCGCCGACGGGCTCCTCACTGTCCCCTCCTCCACATGCGACAAGGGCGAGCACAGCGAATAGCGTCACGATGGAACCGCGGGCGGAAACACTCATCGGGTGCGCCAAAGTCGCATCGCCGTTCGCCACACCACTCTTGAGATCAACGCCTGCACTCCACTCTTTTTGCCCACGGCTCATGTTCTATACCGCAGAATATCGACATCAGCGGATGCGTGCCAGAATCGTTCTGGCACTACATGTACCGATTTCTCACAACTGTCGTAAATCTATTTCGGAGTCAACGATGACGCACTGGAGTGACGGATTCAAGGATGCTAGTGGCAAAGGGCCGTTGGACGGGATTCGCGTGCTGGACCTTGGCCGGTACCAGGCTGGCCCACGCGCCGGACTCATCTTTGCACGGCTTGGCGCGGATGTGATCAAGGTCGAGCCACCTGGCCGAGGTGACGAGAGTCGTTCAGGCAACCCAAAAGTTCGCGGTCAAAGCGCCTACTGGGTGCAGTACAACTCTGGAAAACGCAGCGTGACCCTCGATCTTCGATCTACTGTCGGCAAAGAAATACTCTCGGATCTCGTGAAACAGTCCGACATCTTGATTCAGAATTTCAGGCCGGGAGTCATCGATGAAATGGGCTTCGGCTATGACGACCTCAGGTCAATCAACAAGCGCATCGTGATGATCAACGTCTCTGCCTACGGCCAGTATGGACCCTTGTCTGAGCAGATTGGGTTCGATCAGGTTGGCCAGGCAATGAGCGGCCTGATGTCGCTGAACGGTGAGCCAGAAGGAAGGCCCATGGTCGTTCCATTCCCAATTGTCGATCGGATCACAGCACTGCACGCAACCATCGGCGCGCTGGCAGCACTTAGAGAACGCGATATATCCGGTGAAGGACAGGCGATCGATGTCTGCCTCGCAGACTCCGCCTACACAACAGTTGAGATTCCCGTGTCGGCATACCTTGACGATGGGCAGGAACCCCACCGAACCGGTAACGAGTATGAGCTGGCCAACATGTATGAGACAAACGACGGGTTCGTCTACGTCGCGAGTTACGGTAGCGACAATATTTTCCCGCGTCTTGCGAAGGCAATCGGCCACGAAGATTGGAGTACAGACTCGCGGTTCGACAGCGTATCGAGTCGCGCAGAGAACAACGGCATCGTTCAAGCAGCCCTCATCGGGTGGTGCGCAGCAAAAACTGCTGAGGCGGCCTCATGCGAACTCAACGGCGCAGACATCCCAAGTTCGCCAGTGAACCAGATATCGCAGGCCGCAACGCACCCACATGTGACCGAAAGAGAGGTCATGGTTGAGGTGGAAGACGCCCGCGCTGGCTCCATGCACGTCACCGGCCGCGTGATCAAGTTCAGCCGGTCGGGGATGCCAGTCGGACCCGCACCTGAAATCGGGCAACACACGGACGAAGTCCTCTCCGATATCCTGGGCAAATCTTCAGATGAGATCACCGCTCTCAGAGACTCAGGCGCGGTCTAGGTGGCATCAGCCCGACCAAGCTACTCCAGAATTCCGTTGTGGGCCTCAAACCTGAGCGTTTGATCACCCACGTTTCTGTTGAACATGGGGGGTGCCCCGGCTATGCGCTCTGATGATCTGGACTGAAATGCGTTGAGGGCGTCAGGATCAAAAAAGGCCGTGATTGTGAGACCGCAAGTTTGATCATTCAGAACATGTTCGCTTTTGAGCCGATCGAACGGATATGTGAGGGATTCGTTGTCAGATTCAATCGTCAGCATACGCGCCGAGTATCTCCAGTTCCGGTACAACCTACCTGCGTGAGGCCAACGGACAGGTGCTCATGTTTATTGGTAATTACGATGGAAGATTCCGTTATGAGCAAACGAATTCGATATGGGACCGCTTTGGCGAGGCGGTTGAAGGCGAGCTCGCCGGAACGCAACTCGATCCAGTCATCAACGGCGACCACTTCTGGTTCGCCTGGGCCGCGTTCCATCCAGACACAGAGCTAATCATCTCGCTGGATCAGATCTAGATAGTCGAGGCTCCATGTCCTCCGAAACTCCGACGGCACGCCCAATCGTCGGAGTTTCGCCTAATGCGCTCACTGTGGACTCATCGTCTACAATCCTCCCGCACCAGCAGACGCCTTGCCCACCCATCCGGCAGGGGTAGTCCATGCAACTACCTTCCTGGAAAAGAGGATACTCATGACCACTCGCGGGACTGACGAACGCCCGAATTTCCTGATCATCATGTCCGACGAACACGGAGCCAAGTTCAGCGGCACGTACGGACACCCCCTGGTTAGCACGCCGAATATGGACCGCCTAGCGGCGATGGGTGTGACGTTTGATAACGGCTACTGCAACTCCCCGTTGTGCGTCCCATCCCGAGCGTCATTCATGACCGGCCAGTACGTCAGCAACACAAAGACCTATGACAACTCGACCCCGATGCGCGTCGATGCCGTCACGTGGCCGTATCTGTTGCGATCACAAGGCTACGACGCTGTTCTCGACGGGAAGATGCACCTCATTGGCCCTGACGCGCTGCATGGATTCGACCGTCAACTCGCTCACGATCCACATGCGGAGGAACTCGTACACGAGCATTATCAGTGGAAAGACGGATGTCCCACATCAGACGCGCCATGGCCGTCGGTTTTTGAGGCAGGTCCCGGTACCACGCCCATGATCGAAGCTGACGACGAGATGGAGAAGGCCGCGCTCGAATACCTTCAGCAACCAGGCCGACACGATAATCCCTGGGCCATCTGTGTAGGTTTCATCGCTCCGCACTTCCCCTTCGTGGTCCCGGAGCCTTATTTCTCGAAATACTATCCAGACAGCGTGGACATGCCAGATATCCCGGATGGACATCTCGACAATCTGCCCCCGGCGGCGAAACGCCTTGGAGGTATGTTTGGCGTCAACCATAAGTACACCGACGACGAGGTTAAACGGGCCCGCGCCGCGTACTATGGCCTTGTCGAATGGATGGACGCGAAGATCGGCCGTTTACTGGATTCGCTGGAGGAAAATGGACTCGCCGAAAACACCGTAATCATCTACACCTCTGATCACGGCGACGCCCTGGGTGAGCACGGTCTCTGGCGCAAAATGAGTATGTTTGAGGCGTCATCGCACATACCCATTCAGATCGCCTGGCCCGGACACCTTCCCGCAGGCAAACGGGTATCGCAGCCGATGTCTAACGTGGACGTCACTGCCACTATCGCAGACATCGCCGGATTCGATCCTGCTGAATGGCAGATGGACGGCGATAGTCTCGTGCCGTTGATGAACGGCGATGAGGCATCCTGGAAGAATTTCGCCCTCGTAGAACATCTCGCGCACGGAACCGAACGCGCACTAGTGATGGTTCGGCGCGGAAGCTGGAAACTAACCTACGGCCACGGCGACCCGCCAGAGTTGGAACTCTACGATCTAGATACCGACCCCGGAGAGTTCAACAATCTGGCAAACGACCCTGCCCACGCCGCAAAGCAGCAGGAGATGATGGACCTCCTGATGCAGGAGTGGGGAGACCCCGCGGAGATCCAGAGTCAGGTCTTGCAAAGCCAGACGGATAGAGGCGTAATTCGTGCCGTGGACGGCGGAAAGATTTTCTAAATCTTTGGAGTTATGAGCGGATAATTCTGGGCGGAATTAGGTACCCTGGGGCTCTCGAAGGGCACCTAATTCCACCCAGCAATTCTCTACATGCGGGCTCACGATCCCCATGGGACCGTGAGGCCATCAGCTCAGCCATATTGATCCGCCAGGCGCTACACGAGCCCGTGTTCCACTTTGCCAATGTGGAGTAGCTGCTGTTCCCGACCCAGCATCACGAAGTAGGCGGACCACCCGCCCATCCGGACCCGAAGATGTCGATACTTCTCCGGTTCTTCCATGGCGGCCTTGAGTTCGTTGACGTCCGTGACGGTGACGGTCAACATGTTGCCTCGCATGGCAATAAATGCCCGGATAAGTCCGGCCAGACGGTCTGTACCTGTGTCGCCTTTGAGCCCACTTGATGAGAATCGCAGGTCCAGTGGAGCGCCTGCCGCCAGGTCTGTGACCCGCATCTTGACGTACGAATTGATCGCTGAAGTTGGGCCGGAAATATCCGTTCCAGGGGCAGGTGAGAAATTCGGTGCTATCGGTTCGCCTGCATAACGTCCATCGGCAGAGGCACCCACCTCTTTGCCAATCATGGAGTACCAGGAGAATGTGCCGACCGAGCAGGGGAAGATTACGTCTGGGAACTGGGCGGAATGATGTCTGCTACGGTCCACAAAAAAGTCCATCATTTCGCGAGCGATGTCGTCAGCATAGGGGTCATTGTTGGCCCACTTCGGCGCCCGCGCCATAAGCCGCTGTCGCAGGATGTCGTGGCCTCCCCAATCAGAGTCAAGCGCCTCTTTGAGTGCAGACATGGTCAGAGATCTGTCCTCGTAGACCATCTTTTTGATGGCGGACATGGAGTTGACCGCGTTGGAAACCGCCTCACCCATCACATGCCAGATGATGTAACGGGCGCCATTACGAATTACATCCTGTCTGTTTTCGATGCAGTCCAGCGTCATCGCCGATAGGAACGGATTCCAGTTGTACTTGCCGTGGCTACTGTGCTCTAGCGTGTCGTTCTTTATGGCGTTGCCGATGTACTCAATGCCCTGCCTGAGTTGCTCATCGGTTTGCGCTTTCCAGGCGTCCATCAGATCTTCAAAAGTTTCGAACTTGGACGGTGCCTCGGTCTCTACTCCCATCTTGCCGTGTACCTTCGATTCACCTTTGTTAAGGGCAAGCTCAAGGAACAGCAAGAAGTTCATGCCACGGATCAACTCCTGGTCTGACCTGCCCTCGATCATCGTCTCCCAGCAGTTGGAATTCGCGTAGTCGCGGGCATCCTCAAGTTTTACGCCGAGGTCGACGTAGGCCTGGACGATTACGTCATCATTATTGACGTACGGCATGCCGCTTCCGGCCTTCAGAACCTGGGCCGTGCGCCGAATCAGCTCTGGAGGAGATCCGCCGTGAAGCCGGATGGTTACGACGGGGCTTGTGTAAGCGAACTTTTCCTGGGCGTTGAGGCAAAGGTACGTTAGTTCGTTGGTGCCGTCGGACCCGTTCGGCTTGATGCCACTCAGAAGTATGTTCTGACCAAAATGATTGATGGCGTCTGCATGGTCAGTTGCGTAACTGAACCGACGTCTGTGCCCTGCCTGCCAGGTATCTGGACCCGTGTCGACAACGATTCCGGCCTTCCGTGATTCTTTGGCGTCACCGCTGTCTACGTCATCGGGAGAAACAAAGAAGATGTCACGATCAATCTGGGCGCGGTCGTTGAATCGCAGCCACAGGCAATCTACGAGTTCCTGGGCGGCCTCAAGAGTGATCGCGTTGCTGTCGAGATCACGCTTGAGGGCAGGGTAGAGGTACTGGTCGATGCGACCACAAGATATGTTCGTGCCGGTTGAGAACATGACGAAGTGCATGAACCAGAACGACTGGACCGCCTCTTGGAAAGTTCGGGGGGCGTGTTCAGGCACGCGTCGACATATCTCAGCTATTGATTTCAACTCTTCCCGGCGGGACGGATCGGATTCTTCGTGCGCTTTCGATTGAGCGAGATCGGCGTAGCGATGGGCGTGTTCTATCACCGCTTCACACTCCAGCTTCATCGCCCTGAAGAAACCGATCTTCTCATCACGTTCGGAGCCTGACGGAAGGTTTTCAACGTCTTTGAGCCCTGCCTGGATACGCAGGAAAACCGCACCTATTCCGGTGTCCATCACATCGTAGTAATACGGAGTCTTATGACCCAGTTGCGACGCGATACTTGCACCGCTATCGGCGGCATCCTGAAGTTCATGGTCAAGAGCGAATCCAGGCATACGCGTTCTTACGATTACACCGTCAAGAAGTGAGTTCCCAACGATCAGATCGTTGGCTTCCAACGCGATGGGCATTTCGCGAAGGGCACGAGTAAACGCCATTGCGTGACGAACAACGATGGGTTCACTATCTGCGCTGGATTCTGAGAGGATTGTGAGATCGCCACCCCAGGTGATCTGAGATTGGGTCATTCGTTTCTGCAGCACATCCTGCAGCCGTTGCACTCTCGCGCTGAGTACGGTCAGCGCATCATCAGACAGCGTGGACGGTATATCTCGTGCACCAGCAATGGTCGCCATGAATTAACTCCGTGTTGTCCGGTTGTCATGTTGGCGTCGTTGCTCTATTACGTCCGTGATCAGCGAGTGAGTCTCAACCGCCGATCTGTACTTCAAGACCGGCAGTTTTGCAGATGCCGGCCAGTACGTCCATGTATTCCTCCTCCTGGGTCGTCCGTCCACCAAGCGTATATGGGGTACCAATCCAATCGTATTTCGCCCCCGCTGCACTGTTGTACGGGAGTAACGCGATTCGCTTTACCCCACTGTCTGCGACCAGTCGCGAAGTACTGCGAATTTGATCAGCTGAGTCGTTTATGCCCGGAATGCAGGGCACGCGGACCTGGATATCGTGGCCTTCGGAAGCCAGCATTCGCAGGTTAGTGATAATCAATTCGTTTGGCACTCCCGCATATTTCATGTGGGCGGCAGAGTCCACCAGCTTCATGTCAAACAGAAGCAGATCGGCAACGCTAGCGAGCCGCTGCATCACTTCGGTGCGAGCGTAACCGGTGGTTTCCATCGCCGTGTGAATACCGCGCATCTGGCAGGCCAGCAGGAAATTGAAAGAAAAATCGGGCTGTCTGGCGGGTTCGCCACCGCTGAGAGTTACGCCTCCGCCGGAACTGATGAAAAACGGCGCATCCGCTTCTACCTGTTGCACCATCTCGCCCACAGATGTTGCGATACCGCCAATCCGGAGAGCTCCGGGATAACAGACCTCAACGCATTTGCCACAGACGGTGCATGCATCCCGATCAAGTACGGCCACATGTCGTTCCCCGTTCATCCCCATAGACAGGGCATGCTCCGGGCACGTTTCGGGACAAAGACCGCATGCATCACATCGCTCGTCCTGGTACAGCAGTTCTGGATGGGCCCCACGGGACTCCGGGGAGTGGCACCAGACGCACGCAAGAGGGCAACCCTTCAGGAACACAGTCGTGCGAATACCGGGCCCATCATGCGACGCGAAACGGTCGACATCGAGGACAAGACCCTCAATACTCATATCCGGGCTTAGCCCCAACATTGCTGTATTTTCCTGTGACATCTGTCTCTGGCTCTGAGCGGATCGGGGTAATGGATCGCACTTATGACCGCAAGGGTATATCAGAGCGGAAGTCCCTGACGGATCACGAGCGGCCATCACTCCCAACTCCGCGCCAGCCTGATCGTCGTCAGAATCGCGGGGATTTCATGTAAGCCCACACACAACGCCGCCCGAGGTCCGATTCCTATCGGGCCATCAGGTTTTCTGCCACACAGGAGTCGCAACGAGGTGTCTGTCCGACCACGATTGTGGACCGCAAAAGCACCGTGTGACGACGCCAAACATCGGCCACGTCGCGAGCATTAGCGTCTGCCCTGGATCAGAAATCGCGGGCGCCTTAGTTCCAATTTTGTGGCGACACAGCGCCAAAGTTAGACGCTGCGGCTGAAATGTCCAGGATGTCCACGTTCCCACTACCGTTGAGATCAACAATGCGCCCTTGCGCGTCGAGTCGGTCCGTGAGACCGGTGACGCCAAACGACGCGGCGATTGCGCTGATGTCACGGATACTGACCACTCCATCGCTATCAACGAGGCCCGAACGCAACTCGAACGTGGACACCGTTGCGGTGGATTTCGCCACCGTAATTGAAGATGCTCGCACTCCTTGTACAAAACCAGGTGCCTGTACTGTCACCGAGTAAGCGCCGTCCGATAGTCCGGTGATCGCAAACGTCCCATCGGCATTTACCGCAACAGTGGTGCTCGTAGAGCCGTTATCGGCGGTCGCCGTCGGCCCTATTGACGTGATTGCCCCCTGATCCTTCACGCCCTGAAGCGAGATTTGTCCCGTGATGGTGGACGCGAGAATTCTGACGATGCTGCTGCGGTTGGCCGCCCCATCGTTGGCGAAGGCATGGACAGTAGATGACGCCCGAAGGTCCACGGTGAATGGGGCTGCGTACGGGATGAAGCTGGCACCGTCCGTGGAGTAGTACAAACTCGCCACGCCTGACACGCTGTCAGTGGCTGCCAGAGTTACCTGAGTCAGTGCGCCCGTAGAAGTCGACGTCAGGGTAATCACCGGGCCTTCGGTGTCTGCCGCTGCCGCTCCAGTGAGGATCGCTGTTGGCGTGCTCGTGGCGTCGAATGAACCATTACCATCGCTATCGTAGGACAGATCCCTGGCCCCGGCGAGAGTGAATGAAAGTCGGGTGGCAGCGTTGTCAGGCAGGTTCACGTCCTGGTAGCGAATTGCCTCATCTGGCGTGCTACCGTCTCCAGTTAGAACCTCAATGAAGATTGGGCCAGTAGCGTTGAAGTCCAGATCGAATGTTTCGCTTGATTCCGCTGGCAGCAACACCATGTATGCGTTGTCGCCAATAGCAAGAACGTCCACACCCGGGATTTTCTGGGCCAACACCTCGTTTGCCAGTGCAGTGGATCCGCCACTTCCAGAGAGAACCGTAACGGTTGACGGTCCAATAATTTTTACGTAGCGATAGGCCGTTATATGCGAACTATCTATTGCAGGCTGTTGGGTTTCCGATAGCGCTGCTGCCGAACTGCCAAATGGCTCAGTGCTGCCAAATCCGCTTCCTCCGGCCAAGAAATCAAGGAGTGCAGTGACCATCTCCGGGTTCCTCATCATGTGGTTATGGTCTACAAGATCGTCGTTTGCATTGAAGAGCGGTCGCAATGTGGCGCCAGGAAAGTTGTAATCCGCGTTTCCTATCCTCTCAGCGCTAAGCCGGGGTACCGTTCCATCGCCTATGGTAAATCCGGGATCAGCCACAAGCTGCTCACTACATGCGTAGTTGGAAATCAGGCACACCGTTTCCATTTTCATGGTGAAACCCTCAATGGTATTCGCCGCAGATTGCACTCCCAGTAGATGAAAAAACTCAATCCCTGAAGTGTCCGTCCGCCAGTCGTCCTGCTCTAGCGAGTGGAAGGTCTTTGCTGTTGTTCCAGGGAAGAATCCATTTCGGCCGTACCGAATGTCGGCAAGATCGTAGAGCTCCTGGCCGGAGAACGCATCGATTGTCACGCCGTTCCCGTCCAAATCGACGCCGAACTCCTCGATTACCGGAGGGCCTCCAAGGTCGAAATAATCCTGGGACGGCAATAATTGATGCACAGCGTCAAACGACCCGAGAACGTCTTTCAGGACAGCCTTGACCGGCGGCACGTGCTTGATCTCCGGAACAAACTCCCCTGTCTCCAGTACGAAGGCTAACTTTGGAGCGCCGAGCCACGGCGCGGCAATTGATACCCAGCGGTCGATGTGATGGTCGGACATATGATCCAGGACATACCGTCGGCCAATGAGACCGCCCATGCTGTGGGTGACCAGATTGAAATCACTATCAGGATAAATCTGCCGCATGCAGTCAACGTAGTCGTCCAACTTTGCGGCATTCACAGCATTATCCAGCCGCCAGTCGTACGGAAACAAGAACAGATTTGGCTTCTTACCGTCGGCATCCTTCTGATCAACATCGCAACCAGATGAGGTCAGCCGGGAAGAGTCGAAGGTTGAGTAGTCTCCAACCGGCCCGGTATTGAGGTCGTACTCTCGGAATCCTCTGGTTGCGAGACCTTCAAGGAATCCGCCGTAGACGTCGTCTTCATGCGATGTACCTTCCAATACCGCGCGCAGAACGTCTGGAGCCACAATATCGTCGCCCTGACCGCCATCGAACAGGGTCATATCGTTAAGGTCAAACAGGAAGTTTGCCCCAGCTGGCATCCACAAAACATCACTTCCGCCCAGGCCATTTCTGTCCATAAGCACACTCCCCGCAACACCAGGCACGAAGACCACCGGGAGCGGAGGTTCTGGCGGGACAACGGAGAACACCCAAGCGGCGCCCCATTCTGTTGGAGACTGGGTTAGGTCGATGCGACGGGTGGCGGTCACAACAGCGGTACTGCTGCTGATCGAAGCCGCCGATCCGAACCGGTCGCCCTCATTGCCGCCTGAAGGCGTGAGTCGCGCTTGGGGGCTCCATGAATCTCCGCTACGACCGAACACATATGCTGATCCCGTGCGAAGCGTACTGCCCACGTGGTCGGACTGAAAACCCACTACCGCCATGTCCCCGCTAACAGAAACAGAAGTGGCGAAGCCATCAAGCGCTTCGCCATCCGTGGCTGTCAAGTGAGCCTGCTGACTCCAGTCGGTACCGCTTCGGGCAAATACATAGGCCGATCCCTGGTTAACGTTGCTGCCTATATCGTCGCGAGGATCACCCACCACAATCGTGTCTCCGTCCAAGGAGACAGAGTTGCCAAATTCGTCGAATTCTTCGCCATCCGCGGCTATCAAGTGAGCCTGCTGGCTCCAGACACCCTCACTACGCAGAAATACATAGGCTGATCCTTGGTAGGCGTTCGTCCCAACCGCGTCGTTTGGCACGCCGACGACTATCGTTTCACCGCTGATAGCGATGGCCGAGCCGAATTCATCATTCGCTGCGCCATCCGAAGCCACGATCTTGGCCTGTTGGGTCCAGGAGGCCCCGTTCCCCGCGAAAACGTATACCGACCCCTGAGTGCTATTACCACCCACAGTCGTCCACTTGGCGCCTACCGCGAGCGTATCCCCACTTATCGATACGCTCCCGCCGAAACCTGCGCCATCGGCGGCAATGAGTTTGGCCTGTTGGCTCCAGCTAGTCCCGCTGCGCACGAATACGTAGGCTGCCTCTTTGCCAGTAGCGCCCACCACAACCCTGTCTCCGCTTATGGAAACAGATCCACCGAAATTGTCGTTCTCGCCATCATCAGCAGCGAGAACTGCCTGCTGGCTCCAGGTAGCCCCGCTGCGCACGAATACATGTACCAATCCTGTACGGATGCCATCCACTTTCGTTGCGGGAGCGCCAACAACCAGGGTATCGCCATCAATCGCGGTTGCCGTTCCAAAACCACCTCCAAAAAGAGTGTCGTTCGGTACCGGATCAAGTTTCACTAATTCAGTGAGATCGGGGATACTCGCCTGCACCCGAGGAGTTACGACCAGATGAGAAGCCCTCCCAACACCCCAGATAATGACTATCAGTAGCAACACGGTCAAAATTCTGGTGGAGGTGTTCCGGTGTGTCATGAATTCCGTATCCGTAATAAGTGACGAATTTGGCGGGGCGTCGATATTGGAGCAAGCCGTAGAGTTTGGTGGGTCCGGGAAGACACAGTCAACCAGAACATTTCCAGAGTTGACCAGCATCTCCGTAACTCAGAAAGCGGGCAGTATATACGCTCTGTCCTGATGTCCGATTCCGTTTGCTCCGTGAAGGTATCTGGGCCATCGGATCACGAGCGTCTAAGGGTTCGGCGGCGAAAGATGAGATTCTCACGTCGTTCGCTGAGCCTCACTCCTCAGAACGACGGAGGAGCGTGAGGATCTTTCCCCCAGCATCAGACGTCCGCACGATTTGCTAAAAAAGCAGCAGCGCGCGCCCGCTACCGCCCCGCTTCGACCTGTTCTTTCTGCCAACTGTAGTCAACATCCCCGGCGTAGAACTTGTCCGGGTTCTCGATGGCCCAGAGCTGCTTTCGCATGTTCCAGTTCTGGGGATCCAGGACAATGCCATCTCTCCAGATCTGACTAGCTCCGTCTATGTCACCTGATCGGAAGAGGCTAAGACCGCGCTCGAAATGATCCGACACGGGCGCATCAGCGGCCTTTGAACCGTCTGGCGATACGTTGCCACTTTCTGCGAACGCTGTGACCAGCTGAGCCATATCGTCCTTCTTGACGTTGAATCCACCGTAGTACTGGAACCTGAGAATGCCGTCCTCATCTATGAACACCCCGTTAGGTATGGCGTTGTAGCCGAACACCCGTGCGAGCGCATTCTCCTCATCCACGATGGTCGTGAACTCCGCCCCCGCGGCCTCGTGATACGGGCGAGCCTTGTCTGGACCCTGAAGGTCCACCGCAATTGAAAGCAACTCTGTGCCGTTGACCTTCAGGTCGGAGTACATCTGCTGCCACACGGGCAACTGTTCTCGGCACGCTCACCACGATGCCCAGAAAAACAGGATCAATCGACGCCCCCGATAGTCCGACAGGCTGACCTCATCACCATCCAGCGATGTCAGCGTGAAGTCTGGAACTACCTCACCGGCGTTGATATTTGGCATGCTATTAATCCTCCCCAAGGGGGTTCTACGTGCTCAGGAACTTGTTGATGATTGCCGCCACTTCGCCGGGCTTTTCCACGTGGACCATGTGCGCCGCGCCCGGAACGATCTGCGACGACGCATTGCTGAGCGCAGCAGCGAAATACTCGGCGTATACAGGCGGACATATTCCGTCGCCTTCGCCCCAAATCAGTAGCGTTGGCTGGGTGACGCGATGCAGGCGTTTCGAAAGACCCTTGTTTGGAATGGGCCACAGGTACTTGGCGGCCGTCGACATCGACTTCGCCCGCTCGACGTAGTAGTCGATTATCTCTTTGCCTTCGTCGGTCTCGGGATCAACTTCCGGCAATTTCGACTGAGGGGCGGTCGCTATTGCCAGCGCCGCTTCAGACTTCTGATCTGTGTACATCGCCTCCGCGAATTCGGCAGGCGGAACTGTGAAGAAGTCCAGCACGGGATTATCCTGATCCCACAGGCCAAGTGACCCAATCAACGCCACCTTTGAGAAGCGCTCCGGCTGAACTGCTGCAAGCTCTGCAGCCAGCATGCCGCCCAGCGAGTGGCCAACCACGGGCAGGTCTCGCAACTCCAACTCATCCAACAGATCAAGATAGAGGTAGATGAGGTCGTGAAAATCCGCTATCTGCTCGGAGCCGGTCGAACTACCGAACCCGGGAATCCACGGCGCGATGACTCTGTGACTGGTCGCAAGCTCCGCTATGAAATCGCCCTCTTGTTTGCCAGCGATTCCATGCAGATAAAGGAGCGGATCACCGGAGCCTGATTCCGCGACATCGATCTGAAACTGGCCGCCATTCACATCCAAGATGCGACTGCTCATGATGCGACGCCTTCACCTGCACGAGTGACCGCTCCGGACGGCCACCACTTGTCTACGTACTCCGGCTTGTCATCCCAGATGTGGCGCAGATTTGGCACTACTTCCGTCGCCGTCCGCCGGATGTTTTCCTTCGCCAGTTCGTGTGGCATTGAGCCAATCTGGTTGAGGAGCATCAGGTGTCCAATGTGCAGGTCGCTTACGACCGACTTCAGCTGCTCCGTGACCTGTGAAGGCGTGCCGGCAACTACGTTGCCCTGCTCAATGAGGGTATCCCACGTCTGGTACTCAGCACCGGCTCGACCAAACGTCGAGGTCTGGGCCATCAGCCCTGCCTTAATGGTGTCGATTGTCCTGTAGCCCGGTGAGTCGGAGAAGCCGGGATACACGTGCAGCATCTTGTTGAAGAAGTACTCAATGTGCGGCCCGTAGGTCTCTTTGACTTCGGACTCGGAATCGCCGACGCAGACCAGTTGCAGGAACCCCGCCTGGTACGGATTATCGTTACCGGCCGCGTTCGCGACCTTCCAGAAGCCGTCCATGACTGTCTTACCGCGCTTGAAGCCGCTGTAAGAGAGGTATGCGTACATGAAATCTTTATCGATACAGTGTTGCCACGTCTCGATTGAGCCGGCGCCCGGCACCCAGACTGGCGGATGCGGATCCTGCATTGGACGGGGCCAGATGTTCACGTAGCGAAGTTGTGTGTACTTCCCATCGAACGAGAACATTTCTTTTTCAGTCCACGCCCTGATAATGAGGTCTTCAGCCTCGGCGTACTTCTCGCGAATGGTCGATGGATTCGCTCCGTATGCGTAGGTAGTGTCCATGCTCGTGCCAACGGGAAACCCGGCCACCAGTCGCCCGCCGCTGATACAGTCCAGCATCGCGAACTCCTCAGCCACCCGAATCGGCGGGTCGTAGAGCGCTATTGAGTTGCCCATCACGATGATGGCGACATCTTTGGTCTGTCGCGCCATCACAGATGCCATGAGGTTTGGCGATGGCATGATGCCGTAGGCGTTCTGGTGGTGCTCGTTGACGCAGATACCGTCATAGCCCATCTCAGCGCCGTAGACCAACTCATCCAGCGTCTCGTTGTAGTACTGGTTTGCCAATTTCGGGTCGAACAGATGGCTGGGCACATCGACCCAGACGCTCCTGTACTTCTCGCGAAAATCCTCAGGCAGCCCTCTATACGGGGCCAGATGGAACATCTCCAACTTCATGGCGTCTACTCCTGCGGCCGATCAGCATATTTCCGATTGCGAGCACGGTACACTCTGTGCGATTGCATGGAAAGTAAGGGACTGGAAATTGTGAAGGCGATCAGGCCGATTTCACCCTCTTAACGAGCTCGGCAACCTGGTCGTCCGAGCCAACAGTCGCCGGCAGTGACACCCGACTCGCGTACTGAAATCGGTTGGAAATCGTCTCTGCCATCGTCTCAAACGTTCCGTGGGCGGTGAACTCGCGGACCACGTCGGGTGATATCTCGTCTGGCATCTGCTCCCACTGCCCGTTCACGGACATCTCGTGCAGCTTCACTCCCAGGTCTTCCAGGCCATGCGCGGCGAACACGCCGTGATAAGTGCGCGTTGAACCGTAGAACGCCACCCGCGAGCGCAGCGAGTGAAGCTCCTGCTCCACCGCGTCCTCGTCCATGCCCAGTGCCATCAGTCCTCCCGCCGATATCTCGATTTCAGATGGATCGCGCCCCTCTGAAATCGCGGCAGCGCGTAGCGTTGGAAGGGTGACATCGTGCACGTATTTCGACGTAGTGAATGCGTGCGGCAGCAGGCCATCAGCTACGCGGCCAGCCACTTTAGTCATCTCGGGTCCGACCGCCGCAAGATATACCTTCGGCGTGGGTTCATCGTTCGGTCCCATATTAAATGCTGGCGGACAAAGCGTGAAGTTATAGAACTCGCCCTCATATGGCACAAGTTCGCCCGACTGGAACGTTGCCCAGACTGCACGCATGGTCCGTATGTAATCTTCCATCCGCCGCGCAGGTGACCGCCACATTCCAGTGCTGAACCGCCGCTCGTTATGTCCCTTGACCTGCGAGCCGAGGCCGATAGAGATCCGTCCGCCGGTCATCCGCTGAAGCTCCCACGCCATCTGCGCCAGCACGAACGGGCTTCGTGGAAAGGCAATGATGACGTGCGTGCTGACTTCAATGCTGGTGCTGACGTGCGCTGCAAGCGTCCACCGCATCGTCGCCTCATTCATCACCTCGGAGGTGGCGGCTACATCAAAGCCCAATCGTTCAAGGCGCTTTACCTGCTCCGGAACCTTCTCAAGAGGACCATCACCAAAATGCCCGACAACTTTCATCGATTACTCCGATCCCCCGGGTTCACTGCATAGAACCCCCAACTTAAGTTCCGCCTGCGGTATATTCGACCCACACACGATTACTCGCAAGTTCAGCATCGGGACTCAAACACAATCTTGAAACTTTCCATCCTCGATCAATCGCCAATTAGCTCAGGTAAAACGGCGCATGAAGCCGTGCAGGCGACACTCGATCTTGCCGAAGCGGCTGATCGACTTGGCTACACCCGCTACTGGCTTGCCGAGCACCATAGCTCCGGCACCCTTGCCGACGCCAGCCCGGAAATCCTCCTTGCAGCGGTTGGCGCACACACGAAAAACATCAGGATTGGATCCGGTGGTGTGATGCTTTCGCACTACAGCCCACTCAAAGTGGCTGAAGTGTTCCGAATGCTGGAGGCGCTCTACCCTGGCCGTATCGACATGGGCCTTGGACGGGCGCCCGGATCAGATCAGGTTGCTACGTACGCCCTGCAGCCAGGCCCCAACGCCTACCCGCTTGAGCAGTATCCGCAGCAGGTGTACGACCTGATGCGCTATCTCAGCGAGACGTTCCCGGACGAGCATCCGTTTAGCAACCTGCGTGCAATGCCCGCCGCACCGGACTGGGCAGTGCCCTGGCTGTTGAGTTCTTCAATGGGTAGCTCGCGAATCGCGGCCGAGTTGGGGCTCCCGCTGTCCTTTGCACACTTCATCTCTCAGGATGGGGGACCGGGCTGCGTCAAGTGGTATCGGGATAACTTCAAGCCGTCCCGATGGTTCGATGAGCCACGCGTAAACATTGGAATCTCAGCGATCACGGCCGATACCGCAGCGCGAGCCCATGACCTCGCAACCTGCCGACACGTAATGCGCTTGATGCGCAACAAAGGGCAGGAGATGAAGGGCATCCCGTCCGTCGAAGCTATCAAGGCGATGAGTTTCAGCGGCGCTGATGAAGGATTCATTGAGCAGCAACGCGCGAAGTCGATTGAAGGCGACCCGGAGACGGTCAAAGGACTGATCGAAAACCTCGCTGAGCGGTACGAAACAGACGATGTAATCGTCCTGACAATCACCCACGACTACGCAGAACGCCAGCGCTCATACGAGTTGCTGGCCGAGGTGTTCGGTCTGAACGGCGAAGGCCGCGTCGACAACTCCATACTGAAGGTAGAAGCAGAATGAGCGACCGACCCAACAAATTGTTTATCGTTCAGGAACCGTAGTACCGATCCAGACGTTTGAATTCTTCTCGGACCGACTTGAGTGCCCGCCCCTCAGACTGAAGTAGCAGTACTCCTCTCATCTGCTCAACATCCGTTATTGATCCAGTCGTCAAATACTGAGCCTTGTTGAATCGAATTTGTTTGTATGAGTCAGAAAGCGCGATGAAATGGTCCAATTGGAGACGATGCAACAATGCGGTTTCTGTTGAGATTTCCAATTGCTGCAATTGCTCAATCGACGTGTCCAACTTAGACAAGGCACTATCAAGGACTGATATGGCGCCTTGAAGCGCCGACTGCAATGCCTCTGGAATGTAGATATCGGAAGGAGTGGAAAGATTTGCTAAGATTTGCTCGACGCTCAGATCATCAAGAAAGACGACTTTAGGGGCAACGGGCCCTACCATCTCGCCAAGAGTACGATCAGGATTGTTAGGATCTGCTTGACCGGTCACCAATTGAAGATACTGAAGCGCCTGAATGACCTTCCCATCAGTATTCAAAGTCCGTTCTACAATCGGGTCCGCTGCGATGACGTAAGCATTGACTTCGGTACGAGCGACTTGAAATGACGTCGCTTGAGCGGTTGCCGAGACCGATACCGCATCCAACTCAGAATTGCAGCCAAATGCAATAGATATTGCTATCGCGCTAAGGATCAATTGTCGGTACAAAATCGTTACCCATCGGATGGTGATGTATCGCCAATATTATCAACTGGGAGAGCGGTGCCAATATGTTGGAGTAATTGATCCGGCCACGAAACTTGCAATAATGGATGGATATCCTGACTCGAGAATCTCATGAATAGCGACCGACCAAACATACTTTTCATCCAGTCAGACCAGCATAGCCCGTTCGTGTCGGGTTGCTACGGCGATGACGTGGTTGAGACGCCGACGCTTGATGCGCTTGCCTCGCGCGGCGTGATCTTCGATAACGCATACTGCGCCTCGCCAATCTGCGTCCCATCGCGGATGTCGATGCTGTCTGGGCGGATGCCGCATGAGAACGGCGTCTGGACCAATAGCCACATCCTGGACTCCGGCATTCCCACCTTCGCCCACTCTCTGGGGGCCGCGGGATACCGGCCGGTGCAGATTGGCCGCATGCACTTTGTTGGTACCGACCAGCTTCATGGGTTTGCGGAGCGCTATATAGGTGATCACAGCCCAAATTTCATGGGCGGGAATCCGGTCGATCATGGCGACCTTGAGGGCACCGCAGGCCCGTCCCGTATCAGCCTGGAGAAGTCTGGACACGGCCAGAGCGCCTATGAGGTTCACGATGAATCTGTCGCCGCGACAGCGGTCGAATATCTCGAAAAATACGCTAGCGCGCTTGATTCAGGCGAGACTGAAGAGCCGTTCTGTGTAGCCGTCGGCCTGATGCTCCCTCACCAGCCGTTCGTGGCCCGAAAGGAAGATTACGAACACTTCAAAGGACGCGTCCCTCCGCCGGATCATCCCGAGGCAGTCACGGACTCAACCCATCCGTACCTCGCTTGGTGGCGCCGCCACACTGGCATTGAGGAGGTGACGGAGGCGGAGATTGAGCGATCACGTACCGCCTACTGGGCACTGGTCAGCAGTCTGGACCGCATGCTGGGTCAGATCATAGAAGTCCTGGAACGGAATCAATTGCTGGATGACACGCTGATCATCTACACAACCGATCACGGCGAGCAGGTCGGAGAACACGGCCTGTGGTGGAAGCAGACCTTCTACGAGGAAGCCGCTCGTGTCCCAATGATCGTCTCGTGGCCGGACCAATTGCCACAGGGAATGCGCACTGAACGCGTCGTGAGCCAGATCGATCTCAACGCCACGATGCTCGACCTCGTCGACGCGCCCGCGCTGCCCGGATCAAGTGGCCGCACGATGAACGGCATCATCAACGGTCAGGGCGCCGACTCCTGGGACGACACGATATTCGTCGAATACTGCACCGAATCCGGTGACCCCTCCCACTCCGATGGTGATCGCGCCTGGCAGAATCGGATGGTCCGGAAAGGCGATTGGAAACTCAGCTACTACCACGGCTTCGAGCCGCAGCTCTTCAACCTCGGCGACGACCCACATGAGATGACCGATCTCGCCGCCAACCCGGACCACGCAGAAAAGCGTGATGAACTAATGAGACTGGTCCTACAGGACTGGGATCCCGAAATAGTCAAAGAACAGATCCAACAATTGACCGCCGAGGGCGAAGTACTGAAATCATGGGCAAGCGCCGTCAAGCCAGATGACACGCACCGCTGGGACCTGAGACCAGAAATGGACCACGTGGACGGGGGATAGCGGCTGCGCCGTGCACTGAGTGTAGCCACCACTGAGTTCGGTTGATGACACGTTGCCGTCTACCACCATGAGCATGTCCACCCACCAACCGTAATCCCGGAATCGGAGGCCCGCTGAGAT
Source organism: Chloroflexota bacterium (assembly GCA_013204555.1). Classification (GTDB taxonomy): domain Bacteria; phylum Chloroflexota; class Dehalococcoidia; order Lucifugimonadales; family Lucifugimonadaceae; genus UBA1151. The sequence goes on from JABMNO010000024.1 coordinate 35,889, forward strand.
GTCCAGGACCCAGCGCCGCGTTGCGCGTGGGAGCACCTGACACTGGCGTTCCCACACATGACTACCAATCGTTTTTAGTAGATGATAGGTAGTGGCATGAGAAATTCATTGGTGGCATTCAGAAGCACAATCACGCCCATGGCTATGCTTGGGCTTGCCCTTACGCTCGCCTGCGGCACCGAACCCGCGAGTACATCCAACGTCGATGTGGCATTTCCCCCGGTCGCCACTTTGCCAGTCGCCGCTCCGGCCGATCCTGGCGAGGTTGAAATAGTGGTCGCCGAATCAATAGTCTCCGTCACCCCCTACAAGCTGGGAGAAGGAGAGCTTTTTCTATCGGCGCCCTCCGATTACTACGAGCCTTACGATTGGGAAACCTCACCAACCACCGAGCGCCCCGCATTCCTTGACGGTGTGGTGCAGCATCGGACGCTGTCTCCCAATGTTGGAATACGTGGACTCTCGAACACGACCACTGCACCTCGAGGCGGGGGCGAAAAGTCTCTGGGGATTAGTTCCAGCTGGCTCTGGTCTCAGGATGCTGATGCAACACCAATCGGCGCTACTCAACCATTCCCCCTGAGTGATGCAGACGAAGTTTCACTGGAAGTTGGGCAGGAGTTCATTCCCTACCTGTTATTTGGCACACATTCAGCTTTCGAGGGAACTGTGTTGGTAACCGCCATCGTGGATTATGAGCAAGTCGAATTCGAGATGGACGGGATTAGTGGTCTACTCCACGAGTTCAAAACACTGCCCGGGCGCATGCTGGCCATCCCAATCAACTTCGGCAGTTTCGGGCCAGGTGCGCACGATATTGAGGTGATAGCGATCAACGACCCCTACAGGGGATACGGCCGGGATGACGGTGAGATGGCGATTCGCTCAATGAACGACTATGACAGGTATAACGTGCTCTCGATTCATCCGCTCGCCTATCGAACCAGAGTCGTTGTGGGCGGCGATGAGACTCCGGCTCGCGCCTTCTCGATAGACGGCGTCGTTGGTCCGCCGCCGCCCGACATCCAATTAGGGCGGCCTGCCTATTTCGCTCAATCAGGCGCAAGCAGGCCCTGGGGCGCCGAAAGCGATCTCAGAGTTGGTGAAGGAGAGGCGGGCGAAGAGTACAACTTCAGTACCTGGTCGAGTCGGTGGGACTCCATTGGCGACGGCACGCAAGTCCTCATGCTCTTCATGGACTACAAGATGATCCCGTTCAACGGCGACACTGTGCATTTCGCGGATTTGGCAGCCGGGGAGATGATCTCAATTGACACCACCATCGCGCTCCCCGATGAGCCAGGAGATCACCAGTTGATCGGAATGGTGATGTACGAGCCGTATCGCAGCATGGTGGATGCGCGATTCGAAAAGTTTGAAACGTCGAACCAAAAACTGGTCATCAACGCCCGGTAACCAGCGCCGGAGTTTTGTGCCCGCCCCCACCGTCGTCCCGGAATCGGAGGCTTCGCGGAGATATCCGGGATCCAGGCACTCACACCTAACGTCGGCGCACACACCTCATCACCCGAATTGGTCCAGGCTGATCACACTTGGCCGTCACAGCCGATGGTCGCCCACACTCGATAGACGCGCCATACACGCCCCGCACTCGCATGGGCTGAGATGTCCATGCTACGTAGAACGCCCCCTAATACTGCAGATCCAGATCCACCACGTTCCGCAGCGGCTCGTCGTTCACGAACCGGCGCAGGTTCCACTCGAAGATCTCACACGTGCGTTCGTCAAGCTCCGGCGAGTTACCTGCAATGTGCGGCGTGATGATTACATTGTCGAGTCCCCACAACTCGTTGTCCGCAGGAAGTGGCTCTGTAACAACCGCGTCCAGTCCAGCGCCTGAGATTCCACCGCTCTTGAGCGCCCTCACAAGCGCGCTGTGCTCCACGATGCGTCCACGAGAGGTCACGATTAGATACGAGGTCGGCTTCATCAGCTCCAACTCTTCGGCGCCAATCATGTTCTCGTTTTCAGGCGTATACGGCACCGTCACGACGACGAAATCGGACGCCTCCAGCAACTCGTCCAATCGACTCAGCGGCCAGACGTCATCCAACACCGGCTCAGCTTCAACATCGTGCGCGTCAACTGCAATTACTTCCATGCCAAGTGCCTGGCAACGCCAAGCAATCTCCATGCCAGACTTCCCAAGCCCAATGATGCCAACAGTCTTTCCCATCGCCATCTGCACAATCGTCAGACCGTAATCCTGCGCCCACTCCCGCTTCCGCTGCTTCGCCATGAAGCGCTCCATACCCCGGGAGAACATCATAATCATCGTTATCGCGTGCTCACCAATCTGCGGTGCACCGGCGCCCTGGGCGTTGGTGACTATGACGTCAGAATGAGCTATCCCCGGAATGGCGTTGAACAGGCCCTCCATCCCGGCGTCAAGCGTCTGTATCCATTTGAGCTGCTCGGCCGCTTCAAACTGGCTGCCGGTCAGGTAACCAAACACCACGTCGGCGTCGCGCACCTCGCGTTCAATCTGGTCAGGCTCGTACGCCTCTACGAAATCGACCCCCGGAAACTGTTCTTCCAGCGCCGGGTAGAACGGCTTTCCAAATTCCGGCAGCAGCAGAACTTTCATACGGTGTTAAATCTCCTCTTATTCAGCGTTTTTTGATGCCGTATCAGGCAAGTTTTTTCAGGAGCGCAATCGACTCCGCGACGAGCATCTCTCCCGCCTCTGGTGCGAATGGGCTTGTGGTGGTTCCGTAGTATCTGCGGAACCGGGTCTGATCGACAATCTCCACCAGCGGAATGACCGCGGTTTCTTCGTGCGGCAACCGAGTGGATATGTAGCCGATGTAGTTGCCGGTGTAGCTGGCAACCCACGTCCGTTCCGCTCCCCCGCCCTGTTTTATCTGGGAGCCCAGCTCATTGAAGAGCTCACCGGGGCTGGCTGAGATCAACAGGTCGCCAATCTGGAACGCCTGCAAGTCGGCACGAATTGGCGGCATGTCCTGCCGTTCAGCCATCAGCAGTTGAGTCATACCGTTACCGTAGATGGCCGGATTCAGCATCCCTGCATTCGCGGTGTTCGTCCCCACCGCCCACGTCTCTCCCTGATAGACGCCAAGCTCTTCTACCAGCACTTCATGCTGCTGCCGCGCCGCCTCAACGGTCCACGATGGCTTCTGACGCGGCAGGTTCACCATCGAAGTCGCAACATTCAGAGGCACATCACTCACGGGCTCGATCTTCTCGATGATCCCAAGAGCTACATCACCGAGCGCTGTGCCCAACTCCGCTGCGTCTTCAAACGTCTCCATGTGCTCCGAGTCAGTGTTTCCGAACCACCAGTCGAATGGATGAATATCTCCACCCGCGCCGGAAATAAACATGCACACCGCGCCGGGATCATCGACCTCCACCTGGCCGGTTGCGACTCCGGTGAAGTCAGCGCTCCAGTCCAGGTACTGCCCGCCAACGCACAGGTTGTGGCACGCAAAGTTGATGACACGCGCAAGCGGCGCCCCATCGGCATGATCGACCCGCAGCACGCCCACGGATGTGTCGATCGGCTGCTCTTTGTACTGCCGATTTATCGTCATCCCCGGCAGGTCGCCCCACCCGTGCCCGGCCGTAGCTGGCGACATGTGCGCGGACGCTTCAAGGACTGCACCTGCCACGTTATCTGCGAAAACCTTCGCGTACGTCTCAAGTTCCTCGGGAATCGCGTTGATGAAATCTGGCGTGGTGTGGTTGTGCGTGGAGTTGACCAGCAGATGGCTCGCCGGGATGCCCGTGAGCTCCAGGACACGATCCTGAATGTGCTCAAGGATTTCCCGCGTGATCCCCGCCACGTCCATCGCAACAATCGCCAGCCGAACGTCGTCGTTCTCCAGCACCAGTGCCTTCGCAAACAGATCGTCATGCACGCCAGTCGAACGACCCTGCCGCAACCCCCACGCGCCCATCCGATACCCGACGGGCGGCGTAACTACTGCCGACGCAGCTCCTGCCAAAAGACTACCCATTAGCTAGTCGCTCCTCGCGCGCTGTAGTGAGATTTTTCTCCCTCTCCCAGTTCGGGAGAAGGTTGGGGTGAGGGGGCTGTTCGTCGCCCCGCGGCCAATGCCTGCATGGCAGATGTCTAGCCCCAGTCCTTGTATTCGCCGCGTCGAGTCGACTTCGCGAACTGAATCTGCACGCCGTCTGGATCGAGCATATTCACCACTCGCCGGCCGGACTGCATGTTCTGCAAAGGCTCAAACAGGAAATCTATACCCGCATGCTTGCCCGCAGCGAAGGCGTCATCGGTATCCTCAACTTCAAGTGCAATGTGATCCACACCCGTCTTCTGGTCGTCCACCTTCTGATGCAGCTCCACCCTCACCGGAGAGTCGGAATCGCCATTGAACATAAACACAGTCGTGCCACCGTCAATCGTCCCCTCAGGCGTAAGCCCCAGCTTCCGATAAAACGCCACCGACTCCGCCAGATCCTCGCACACAATATCGATGTGCTCCAACCGAATCATCTTCATGTTTTGTCTCCTTGAATGGTAGGGGCACGTTGCGACGTGCCCGCAGGCGCACGATAAACCTGTGGGGAGCCGCGGGCAAGCGCCTAAAGTCGTCGCCCACGGCTGAAAAACATCAACACCACCCCGTCATTCCGGCGCAGACGCTGGAAGCCGCATGAGCATCCAAACGCAATTTGGTGCCATCCGCCCCTCGACAGATCCCGCAATCCGCCAGAAACTCAACCCATGAGAGACGTGCACACCTCTCGCAAATAACTATTTCGCTAATGCACTACCCGAGGGGCTAAGGAGCACCATACCCAATCCCGCCGAACGGTGACGGCAGCCCGCCTCAGGCGGACGGTCCCACGACGCGGGAACAAAACCTATACCGTCCCCCAGAGACCGCACACATCCCGATTTCATCGGGTTGGTAGACAGCTCCGGCAATGCTGCATGCGGTGACCCAGCATGGGACCAGATTCACGACCCTGCCAGAAAATCGTCAAGGACGATTTGGGCCGTGCCAAACCGGGACGCCACCTGCCGTAGCGTCGTCAGAAGTCCCCAAAAAAAGACGTATAACCGGAGTGAGCGCAATATCTGGTCGTCCCCCCTCGTAGCGGCAACCCCCCGTGGTTGCCTGATGCAAACGACCACTGTTAGCTCCTCGTACCCTCGGGTCTGTGTCACGCACGTTCACCGCGACCAGGCGAGCCGCCCAGACGAAACTGAGGCACTCGCCTATCGTCGCGTGGCGATTCGTCTCGTCGCCGTTGTACCCCCAACGGCAGTTCATGCCGGCACGGCGCTCGCCCAGCGCAATGTCATCCAGAGCGGAGGCAGCTCTGGGCCGTAGTCGAAGGATCTGCAATGGTTCGATGTTCGAAGCCGGTTGATGTCGTACGCGCGGTTGGTTGTTGCTCCTCCTGGCGGACGACTACTTGAGATCCTTCAACTGCGTTCCGTCCGCCTGCGACGGACTCCAGTCGAAGGGCTCGAAGGGCACTCTTGTTTCGATTTCGGAACACCAGCATCAATCGTAAGTCGCCGCATTATCCCGCGACAGCCAAACCGGCTATACAATGCCGCAACAAATCCAACCTCTGCCCGGCCTTATTCAACCCACAGAAACAGCAGATGCCCAAGATCGTCGCCTACGTTCCAGAATCCACCCCGGTCCATGGCTTTACCGAGGACTATTTGCCAGTTGGATGGGAACTTGATCGCGTCGACCCAATCGTCGGCGGTATCGAAGCCCTGAACGCGACCGTTGCGGATGCCGACTATCTGATGATCTACTCCGCGAATATCGAAGCCGACACCCTACGCGCAGGACCCAATCTGAAGCTGGTTCACCTCTTGTCAGCCGGATTTGATCGCTTCCCACTCGTGGAAGCAGGCGAGCTGGGAATACCCGTCTGCAACGCCAGCGGAACCAACGCTCAGGGCGTGGCTGAAATGTCGCTGACGCTGATGCTTGGGCTCTACCGCCACCTCACGTGGGTGAACGAAGAGCTCAGGGACGGCGGCTGGAAGCTCAAGAGGGCCAACGGCGACGATTCGTATGAGATCCAGGACAAGACGGTTGGCATTATTGGGCTTGGCAACATTGGCCAGATCACGGCGCGAATAATCCAGGGCTTCAACCCGACGATTCTCTACACCGACATCGAAGCGAAGCCGGAGGCCGAGAAAGAGTTTGGCGCCAGGCGAGTCGATCTCGATGAGTTGCTGTCAGAATCAGACATCATCACGATCCATACCCCGCTAGATGACTCCACCCGCGGAATAATCGGCGCTCCTGAACTCTCGATGATGAAATCAACGGCCATCCTGATCAACACATGCCGGGGCCCGGTGGTCGATGAGGCGGCGCTTTACGACGCGCTCAAGGGTCGGAGCATCTGGGGTGCGGGGCTAGACGTTTTCGAGCAGGAGCCAACGCCTGACGATAACCCCATTCGCCAGCTCGACAATGTGGTGATGGCACCGCACATCGCAGGACAAACGGCCGAGAGCTACCCTCGCCGCACACACTACGCAATTGATAATTTCGTTCGAGTTTCGCGCGGCGAAACTCCCACTAACCTGATCACCCCCGGCTAGCAGGCCTGAGTGCACACAATCACCTGGCAAGGACAAAGGTGTTTTGTAGAGAAAGTGCCCTTCGAGAGCCTCAGGAAACCTTCTCTACAAAACATCGAAACATTAGGAGGAACATTTGGCACAGATCAAAGGACTTTTCGTCACCGCTCGCGGCGGGGTAGAAGAAGTAAAGCAGGCGTTTGACGCTGTTGGCGGCGAGTTGATCGTCCTGGAAAATCCAGATGAAGGCCAGATCATCGAGGCGGTCAAGGACGTTGACGTTGCGATGACCTTCGGTTCTGCGGGGACCCGGTCCATCTTCGAATCGATGGATCGCTGCCAGGGCTGGGTGGGCTTCGGCCACGGATTCGATGGCGCTGACCTTGATGCAGCGGTCGATAATGGCATCATTCTTGCCAACACAGCGTCGTTTGGCACCGACGAAGTGTCGAACCAGGCCATAATGCACCTCCTGATCTGCTCGCGAAAGTTCGTGCTGCATGACAAGTTGGTCAAAAACGGGACCTGGACCCGGGAGCACCTCGCACCAATGGGGCATCTGCCGTTCCAGACCCTCGGCATAATCGGGACCGGCAACATCGGCCGTGCTGTGGGCCGGAAGGCGAAGGCATTCGGCCTGCGTGTGGTCGCGTACGATCCGTACGTCAGCTCCTGGGACACCAAGGAGATGGGGTTCGAACGAGCGGCCAGTATCAATGAGGTGTGCGAGCAGGCCGACTACCTGACGCTGCACACCATGCTCAATGAAGATACGTTCCAGATGATTGGCGACCCACAGTTCAAGATCATGAAACCTACGGCGTACCTGATCAACGTTAGCCGAGGTAAGTGCGTGGATGAGGCAGCGCTGATTCGGGCACTCAACGACGGCGAGATCGCCGGTGCAGGGTTGGATACGTTCGAACAGGAGCCAACGCCCGCCGATAATCCACTGTTGAAGATGGACAACGTGTCAGTTACGTCCCACTATGCCAGTTACTCGGAGGTGGCCTTCACCCGCGGACTCACGCAATTGGGCGAGGAGGGCGTGCGGATTGCCCTCGGACAGTGGCCAATGTCATTGATTAACCCGACTGTTCAGGCCACAATTCCGCCACGCGATCCGGCTCGGGCATGGGGGACTTTCTAAAAACGTCACCCCTGTGGTGCCACCAAAATAAGTTTTAGCTAAAAAGGCAGCGGAGAGAGAAAAATGTCCAAATACAAAGTACTGGTACTCGGCGCAGAGAATGAGGCGCTTGAGGCGGAACGAGAAGAACTCGCAGACATCGATTGTGAAATCGTGCAGGCCAAGCCCACCAGCGAAGGTGAGGCAATGGAACTGGTTCGAGACGCCGACGCGATCCTGATGCGCGGGCCCTGGGGCACCGAGCAAGTGATCAACGCCACCCAGAATTGCCAGGTGCTCGCCGTCTACTCCCACGGCTTCAACCACATCGACTCCGAAGCCTGCACCGACAAGGGCATCATCGTCACCAACGGCGCTGGTATGTGTTTCGAAGAAGTCTCGGACCAGGCATGCGCCTACATCATGTCCCTCTACCGCCACATCGTCCCCGCCAATATCGCGGTGAAAGCTGGCGCGTGGCGAGATTCGACCGTTCTTCCAATGAAGCCTCTTGATGAGTCCACAATTGGCATCATCGGCTTTGGCAACATTGGCAAAGCCATCTCCCGCAAAATGAGCGGGTGGAGGCCAGAGCAGATCGTGTACGACCCCTACGTTGGCCCCTGGGTCTTCAAGGAGTACGGCGTTGAGCAGGTGTTCGACCTGAAGGACCTTTTCTCCCGGTCCGACTATGTCGTTACGATCCTCCCGCTCAACAACGATACGTACCACATGATTGGCAAAGAGCACTTCGACGTAATGAAGCCCACCGCCTACTTCATCAACGTATGCCGTGGTTCCATTGTCCGTGAGCCAGAGCTCATCGATGCCCTCAACGCAGGCAAGATGCGCGGTGCAGGCCTCGACGTGTTCGAGCAGGAGCCGGTCGACCCCAACAACCCGCTGCTCAAGATGGACAACGTGATCGTTTCGCCCCACCTCGCCGGCGGTTCAACCCGGTCATCGGTACTCGCACCGCATCGAGCAGCCGCACAGGTGGCAGCAGTCCTCCGAGGCCAGTGGCCAATGGCGGGCCAGAACCCCGAAGTTCGGGCCAATATTGCGCTCCGAAAGAACGCCACGATGGTAGCGCCAAACTGATAACGGTGCGCGTAGCGGACCCCAATGCTGACGCACTGTAGCTAGCAATTTTGTCGGCAGGGGCAGGATTCAATCCTGCCCCTGCCGACGTTTTCTCTGAGGACTACTCACGCCGCACTATTCCGGGGTTAGCTGACTCTCCAGCCATCCGAACACCCGGGTGAAATATTCTTCCCGCATCGCCAGGTTCTTGTTGGCAAAAAGGCCGTGGGAGGTGTCCGGCAGTCGGACGAATTCCACTTCTTTCGCCAGCCGACGGAGCGCAGTGAAGTACTGCTCGCCTTGCTCTATTGGCACACGGTCGTCGTCTTCGCCGTGGAGGATGAGAATTGGCGTATTGACGTTGGGTACGTAGAAGATGGGTGAGTGCTTGACGTACTCTTCAAAGCTCTCCAATCCGGCTCCATTGCCCAACTCGATCTCAGAGAAGTGGACGCCGATGTCAGACGTGCCCCAGAAGCTGATCATGTTGGTGACCGGTGCGGCGACTGCTATGGCCCTGAAGCGGTCGGTGTGTCCAGCCATCCACGTTCCCATGTAGCCACCGTAGCTGGAGCCGTGCATCACGACAGCGTTTTCATTGATGTACGGCCGCGTGGCGATCAGCTCCACCCCGGCCATCAGATCCTCGTACGGCCCATCACCCCAATCCTTGTGCGCCGCGCAGGCGAAGTCACGACCGTAGCTCGATGATCCGCGCGGGTTGATAGCGAGCACCACGTAGCCTCGGTTCGCACCGATCTGGTGTATCGGCAGGAAGGTATCAGCGAAAACGCCGTGTGGTCCTCCGTGAACATCCAGAAACAACGGATATTTCGCGGTCTCGTCGAATCCAGGCGGGAAGTAGATACGAGCTTCCAGATCGACCCCATCTCGCTGGTACATCAGCTTCTCGATGTGAGCCGTCTCGTGCGCAGCGAGCCATTCGGAGTTGAAATCAGTGATGGTCTCCCTGGTGCTGGCCGAAATTTCGTGGACTACCAGGTCTGAGATGCGATCTGGACTTCCAGCCGCGACCGCGACTCTGCCTGCATCCGCCGTGGCTGACCAACCGGTGATCGAGACGCCGCCCTCAGTGAGCCGATGCACGTCAACCGAGTTCACATCTGCTGAACAGATGTAGCTCTGCCCCGCGTCCGCTGCGGAGAAGATAATCCGGTCGTCTTCCGTCCACAGCATCGCACCGGCTGCGTAATCGTAGTAGCCGTCGAGGTGCGGGTAGATGCTGTCATCCGTAATCGACCTCACGGGAACGTTATTTTCGATGATGTAGATCCACGATTGACACATCGGCGAACATGAGCCGCCATCGTCCAGTGAGGCGGTTGCGAACACCGCCAGCTTCGATCCATCTGGCGACCATGTGACTCCACCGACGGCGTATAGCCCGTCAGTGACAGAACGAGCAAGGCCGGTGTCGATCTTCATCGTGTACGCCTCAGTACGCGATTCAAACTCCCTGTTCACGTTTTTCGCTGCGATGAACGCGATTCGAACGCCGTCAGGCGACCACGTTGGCGCGTAGTGATCAATGTCGCCGTGCGTGAGTTGTGTTGCGTCCCCTCCGTCCGACAGAATCGTGAACAGGTGCGATCGTCCGGCGCCGTTGAGACCGGATCCGTCAGATTTATATCGAAGTTGATTGACCACGACCGGTTTCTTGTGGGAGTCGGGGTCCTCGTCCCGTGGATCAACGGTGGACTGAAACAAGATCGTCGAGTCATCTGGCGACCACTCGAACCCTGAGACGCCACCCGGCTGGGTGGTCAGCGGACTCGCCTCGCCCATCGATGTCGGCATAACCCAGATCTGATTCTTGTCGCTGTCGTCCTTGCGCAAAAAGGCAAGGCGGTTGCCGGAGCGGGACCAGCGGGGTGAGGAGTCGTAAGGCCCGCTCGTGTAATCCCGGAGTTCCTCACCCATCGACATGACAATATGCGACTGGATCTTGTTCGCCTCACGGTTGGCGGACTGTTTGACGAATGCGACCTTTTCGCCGTCGGGTGACATTGCTGGCTGCGCCACCGTGATCACATCGTAAAAGTAGTCGGGCTCAATTCGGTCTGGCAAGCGTCTGCTCCAATAGTGTTGGAATCGTGAGAAGGGAGGTATGGGAGGCTGAATATTACGACTTACTCCCAGCCGACGTGTCGCGGTGATGCAGAATCATGACTAGGCTAGCCACATGAAAATCACAGATGTTCGTACCGTTGTCGTTGGGAATCCATGGAAGAACTGGGTCTTCGTTGTTGTTGAGACTGACGAGGGAGTAACTGGGCTTGGTGAGGCAACCGGCGGTCTCCAGACGCAGCCTCGGGTCGCCTCAATCGAAGAGACGAAGCACCTCGTCATTGGAAGAGACCCTCGTAACGTTCATGAAATATGGAACTTTCTCTACCTGTCGGCGTTCCTCAGCATCACACCTGCCATGGCAGGCATCGAGATGGCGTGCTGGGACATTCTTGGCAAGTCGATGGGCGTTCCCGTCCACACGCTGCTTGGCGGAAAGGTTCGGGATGAAGTCCGCGTCTACGCGAACGGCTGGTACTCAGGCGGACGAAATCCGAAGGCGATGGCGGACAAAGCGCGTGAGGTGGTCGATAAGGGCTACACAGCGCTCAAGTTCGATCCGTTTGGCACTGCGTACATCAAGATGTCACGGGACGAACATAAGGAAGCACAGGCCATCGTGGGCGCAGTCCGCGACGCAATCGGCGACTCGGCGGATCTGCTAATCGAGGCGCATGATCGATTCAGCGTTGGCGAAGCGGTCAAGATTGGCAACTGGTTGGCCGATTACGACGTCACGTGGTTCGAGACCCCAGTGTTGTCCAATGACGTACAGGCGCTGATCTCCGTGGCAGAGAAGGTTCCCGTTCGCGTGATCGCGGGCGAGCGGATGCACGAGTTACACGACTTCGCACGTTTCCTCGCAGCCGATGTTACCGACGTAATCAATCCGGAACCGTTGGGCGTCGGCGGCATCTGGCGCAGCATCCAGATCGCCGGTCTCGCAAGGGCTCACCACGCAGAAATCGCCCTGCACAACGCAGAAAGTCCCCTCAAGACCATGGTGGCCCTGCAGATTTGCGCCGTAACGCCAAACATATTCCTGCAGGAGTGCTTCGACGACTTCCTTGAGCCATGGACGGAGGATGTCCTGCACGGCTACTTGCGGGTCGAAAACGGCCACCTCCAAATGCCAGATGCACCCGGCATCGGCGTGGAACTGGATGAGGAAGAGGCTATGAAACACCCATACTCACCGAAACATTTCTTACGGATGTTCCGCCCAGACTGGGAACGCCGCGATGTGGCGTTGAGCGAGTAGTAAAGACGGGGGTACCGGGGCTCAAGATCGTCATGTGATCTTCATATGTTCACATTGAAGTGGGCAACTTCAATGCTAGTGTGATGCCTTGTGGCGTCCGCTCAACTGCATTCGAAGAGGATTACGCATAATGAGCAAGTTATCTTCGGAATCGATGGCCCGGTATTGTGCCCAACGTCCCAAGCGCATATTTGGGATCTGGCTCGTAATCCTGGTTCTTGCCGTTCTGGGAGCTGGTGGCCTTTGTTCCAGCGCCATCACCAACTCGGATGGCTCACTCAGAGAGAAACCGGAGTCGGAGGTCGCACAGGATCTTATAGACGAGGCGTTCGGTGGATCTTCTCAAGGTGCTGCTGCTGAATCCGCCTCAGAAATCCTGATCGTTCGAGCGCGCGACCTGACCGTCGACGATCAAGCATTCCGCGACAAGGTTGTCTCAATATTCGGGGCTGTCGATGAGGCCGGGGCAAAGATCGTCGACGGCAAATCCGTGGTTGTCAGCACCGCTCATTACTTCCAGGCAGACGATCCATCAATGGTCTCCGTCGATGGCAACACCGTCATTGGTTTTGTGAAGATGAGGGGCGAAATCGATGATGTCATCGACAATTTGCCCGCAATCCAGGAAATCGTGGATGGAGCAAATGGCGTCGATGGGTTCGAGGTTTATTTGGTCGGAAACGGCAGTTTCAGCACGACGTTCAATGAGATTGCTGAAAGCGACCTCGTAAAGGGCGAAGGCATTGGGATCGTTGTGGCGCTGCTAATTCTGATCCTCGTCTTTCGAGCTTTGGGGGCGGCGCCCATTCCCATATTTCTCTCCATTGTCACGATCATCATGGCGATCTTTGGGGCGACATTAATCGGCCAACTCCAGCCGGTTTCCTTTTTTATTATCAACATGATCACAATGATTGGTCTGGCGGTAGGAATCGATTATTCGTTGTTCATCGTTGGGCGGTATCGTGAGGAGCGATCAAAAGGCCTTGAAAAGATCGACGCCATTGCCCGGGCCGGAGCAACGGCGTCGCGTGCCGTGTTTTTCTCAGGTGTAACGGTCGTTGTGTCGCTTATTGGAATGCTTGCTGTACCAGCAAGTATCTATTTCAGCCTTGGCCTGGGAGCGATACTCGCGGCCGTAATGGCTGTCATAGCGGCCATGACGTTATTGCCAGCGGTTTTGAGCCTCATGGGCGATAAAGTCAACGCCGTACGTATCCCAGTTCCCGGGGCTGCTGGAAATAGCATGAACAGCGGTTTCTGGCGGCGTGTGACCCGTCTTGTCATGGCCAATCCCGTAAAAGGACTCCTGCTCTCCGTCGGTCTTCTTGTCCTGTGTGCAGTTCCTGCACTCGATTTGAAAACCGGCGCGGCAGGTGTTGAGTCACTCTCAGATGATCACGATGTCATACGCGGATATGACATTCTTGTAGATCAGTTCTCATCTGGATTAATTGAGACTACGGACGTGGTTATTGATGCTCCCAATATTGACGCGCCCGAGGTGCAGGCTGGTATCAACAGGCTGCACGAAATTCTGGCCGCCGATGAAAGATTCTCTCCCGCTGATCTTGTAGTGAACGAGTCCAGAGATATTGGGATTCTTGCGCTGCCGGTGAATACTGCCAGTAACGATGAAGGATTCATTGCCGTCAGGGAACTGCGATCTGATTACATCCCAGCCGCAAGGATCCCCGCTAATGTCTATGTGGGTGGGTCAGCCGCTTCAAGCGTAGATTTCATCAACCTGGGCAATACCTGGTTGCCCTACGTTGTCGTATTCGTGCTGACCATTAGTTTCATATTGCTTACGGTGGTATTCAGGTCTCTGGTGGTTCCGGTAAAAGCGATCATCATGAACCTGCTATCGGTAGGAGCCACGTATGGGTTGATGACGCTAGTATTCATCAACGGGGTTGGGGTCGATCTTTTTGGATTTACCAAAGTTGACGCTATCGATTCATGGATTCCGCTTTTCCTGTTCTCCGTCCTTTTCGGACTCTCCATGGACTATCACGTGATCCTGTTGAGCAGGATCCGCGAGCATTTTGATGAAACAGGTAACAATGAGGAGTCCGTAGCGTTCGGCCTGCAATCCACAGCTGGAATGATTACGGGAGCGGCGATCATCATGGTCGCGGTGTTCCTGGGATTCGCTCTGGCAGAACTAGCCATGTTCCAACAGATGGGATTTGGATTAGCTGTGGCCGTTCTTCTGGACGCCACGATTGTGCGTTCAGTGCTTGTTCCCGCCAGTATGAGATTGCTGGGTGATCGCAACTGGTATCTGCCCGGCTTCCTTGAATGGTTGCCAGATCTTCGTGTGGAAGGCGGCGATTCAGGCTCTGGCGATTAGGTGCTGCGAAGTTCCATGACCGCGATTCAGCAGATCGATGTCACAACGGCTCAGCAGGTCATCGCCCCTGATGGCTCAACGGTGCGCATACTGCCGACGGTCGAAGGCGCAAGTATGGTTCACGCCGAGTTGCCGCCGGGAGCCGTTACCCAGGCAGTCTTTCATCGCACCGTGGAAGAGCTCTGGTACTGCATCGGCGGGACGGGCCGGTTGTGGCGGGAGGATGATCAATCAGAGTCGGTGACGGATCTCTCACCAGGCATCAGTGCGAACATCCCACTCGGCACGCGATTCCAGTTCAGGAACGATAGTGATGCTGCGTTGGAGATCGTGATCGCCACGGTACCACCGTGGCCCGGCGACGATGAGGCTGTCCCGTGCGACGGCAAGTGGACGCCGAGTGCCTGATCTCCGGGTTGCCTGATCATGATCCAGCGGCGTACGCTGCCGCTTACGATCTAGCTCGTATTAATTTCTGGAGCAATCATGGCTGACCAGCAGTTCCGCGGCATTTATGGCATTACGCCAACGCCCTTCAATCCTGATGAGTCCCTTGATCTCAAGGGTGTGGACGCCATCCTGCATTTCACCATCGACGCCGGTGCGCATGGCATAGTGGCGCCTGTGATGGCGAGTGAGTACAACGTGCTCACTGACGATGAGCGCAAGATCATATTTGAGCGGTCGGTGAAGATATCGAACGGCCGAATTCCTGTGGTTGCGGGTGTGACAGGCATCTCCAATCCACACTCCATAGCGCTGGCGAAGGTCGCTCAGGACGCCGGTGTGGACGCGGTAATAGCCATGCCGCCACACAGTCGACCAACCAATCGAAGTGAAGCGGTTCGATTCTTCGAGCAACTGGATCAGGCTATGGACGTTCCGGTGTTTATCCAGAACCACAACGCCGGGTTCGGACTGGACGCCGGAACCCTCATTGAAGTGATGTCCGGCTCAACTCACATCAAGTGGCTAAAAGAGGAGACCACATGGGGCTCCCATGTAACCACAGAGGTGTTGGAAAAAGCAGGTGATGCTTGCAAGGGAATCATGGGCGGCGCAAGCGGCAGGTTCCTGCCCTCTGAATTCGACCGCGGCATGTGCGGAAATATGCCTGCATCGCACTTCTCAGACGTGATTGGCGCCATCTGGAACAAGTTCGACTCCGGTGATATCGATGGCGGCCGAGCAGACCACCAGCGTTTCCTCCCAATGATCAATTTCGAAAACATCTACGGCGTCGCCGCTTTCAAAGAAGTGCTGGTTCGCCGTGGCGTCATTGCGTCCGCAACCATTCGCTCTCCCGGCCGCGTGGAGATGGACCGCCAGGATCACGAGGAGCTGACTAAGCTGCTAGATGGGATTGACGATCTGATGACCTGGAAGGGCTAATTAGCACCGAAGAAGATCTCGTCGTTTCGCCACATGTGTGGATCCCAACACGTGATGGCACGCGCTTGTCCGCCGCCATTCATTGGCCGACCGGGTTTCGGGCGGGAGAGGCCACATATCCGGCTCTGATTGAGTACCATCCGTACCGCAAAGACGACAAGTCAGCGGCGCGGGCCGCTGATCATGACTACTTCGCCCAGCACGGGTTCGTGAGCGTTCGTCTGGACGTGCGAGGCACCGGGTCATCCGAGGGCGTTAACACAGACGAGTACATGGCCGTCGAAACCACGGATGGGTACGATGCTGTCGAGTGGCTGGCATCCCAATCCTGGTCGAATGGAAACGTCGGCATGTTCGGGTCGTCATACGGTGGCTTCACGAGCTATCAGGTCGCCATGCTCCGACCGCCACATCTCAGGGCCATTGTGCCGATCTATGCCACCGATGACCGTTACACGGACGATTGCCACTACAAAGGCGGTGCGCTTAAGGGCTACTACGACGTTGGCACGTACGGCACGATGATGGTCGCCCTCAACGGGCTGCCACCCGGGCCACATGCTCGTGGAGCGGGCTGGGAGCAGGCGTGGCTGGACCGTATTGAAGCCAACCAACCCTACGTACCCAACTGGCTCAGAAACCAATCAGATAGCGAATACTGGCGGCAGGGCTCGCTCCGCGGGAACTACGAGTCGATTGAGGCGGCAACGTTCATTATTGGAGGGTGGCAAGATGGCTATCCCAACCCGCCACTCCGGTCGTATGCCCACCTACGTTGCCAGAAAAAAGTTCTCGTGGGGCCATGGAATCATGCCCGTCCCGCGGTGGCAATTCCGGGGCCTCGCATCGACTACCTGCACGAGATGCGGCGGTGGTTTGATCTTCATCTAAAGGACCATGACGATGGGATCAGCGCAGAGCCGCCGGTTACGGTCTATTTGCAGGACTTCGATTTACCTGACCCATCGAGGACCGAGACAGCGGGGCAGTGGATCAGCTACAGCCATTGGCCTGCGCCGAATCAGGCATTGAGCAGTTGGAACATAGGACCGTCTGGGATTTCACAGGAAGCCGCCGAGGTTGGCGAATTGACGCTGAGCCATGATCCGACAAGTGGGCTGGCTGGAGGTTTGTGGTCAGGCGGCCTGCCTTTTGGCCTGCCGGGTGATCAGCGAAGCGAGGACTCTTCATCACTAGTGTTCGTTTCCGAACCGCTGAATGGCGAGATGCGCATCGTTGGCAACCCGACGTGCACATTGACTTTGTCATCTACGATGACGGTAGCCAGCGTCGTGGCTAAGCTATCCGATGTTGCACCGGACGGTCAGGCTGCACTCATAACGCGAGGAGTGTTCAATCTAACTCGACGAAACGGTCTGGGTGCGAGCGAGCCGATGGATCCGGACCATCGCTACGATGTCCAGATCGAGTTGGACGCGACAGCGTGGCGAGTTCAGTCGGGTCACCGCATCCGTCTTGCTCTTAGCACTGCTGATTTTCCAAACTCATGGCCATCGCCGGAAACAGGTGAACTCACGTTCTTCTTTGACTCAGCGACGCCGGCGGCGGTAACGCTGCCTATCACTCCCGGTGATTCCACAAGCTCAGTCGAATTTCGCGATGCGCCTGTCCTGGCGAGGGCTGGATTCGACCCGGCGAAGGATGAGTGGAGCTATGAGATCGATACGTACAGTGGTGATATCTGCTGGACCATCGGACGCTCTGCGATCTCAACTTCTGCCGAAGGTACCGAGACAGCGAGTTCAGATCACCTGGAGTTGTCGGTATCTCGATCCAATCCCGCGATAGCCAGAGCTCATGGGACTCACAGAACAACTGTGCGTGAGGCCGAGGACACGTTCGAGACGCATGTCGAGCAGAGCATTGAAAGTGATGAGCGTAATTTCAATTGGACTGCTATTCTCAATGTGACGCGCAATGGCGAACTTGTTGCGGAGCGCAAATGGAAAGACAGCTTCTTGCGAGAGTTGATGTGAAGACTTGGGGATGAGCGACCCGGACAAAGAGGTGGTTGTGATGGCGACAAACGATGAGATCGCCATCTCAATTGCGCGCGACGTTCTGGAAAACGAGGGCATCAAGTACTCGTTGGGTGGAGCTGGTCTCCGCAAATTCGGCGCAAGCACCTTTCTTGGCGCAACGCTGGGTCCGCTAATGGGCGAGACGCTCATCAAGGTGCCTGCTTACCTCGCGCATCAGGCTACCGAGTTGCTGCAGGGGCTATCCGGCACCGCCAAACTGGACGAAGACTCACCGCCATCAACATCGGCCTGATTCAACAGGCAGTTGCGACTCGCCGCGGCTATGATTGCCCCCTCACTCCAAATTAGCTGATCGGACCGAGTTCCACATGAAAATCGAAGCGATCGATCTCTTTTACGTCGCTCTACCTGAAATCAAGCTCGCTGCCGATGGCACACAGGACACTCTTCTGTGCCGTGTACGGGCTGATAACGGCCTCTACGGTTGGGGGGAGAGCGACTCATCGCCGCTGGTTTCACTTGCTGCCTACGTGTTCCCAATGTCGCACTCGAACATCATCAACATCAACGAGGCGCTGTTAGGAGAGACCGTTGATTCAGTAGAGGACGTACGCCGTCTGCGAGCAAAGGCCGGCGCGTACGGGCTTGATGTCCAGCAACTCGACCACGCTGTGGCAGCGATAGATATAGCGCTGTGGGATCTTGTGGGCAAACACCTCGAACAGCCGGTCTACAAGATGCTTGGGTATGACAAGGCTCATCCAAAGCTCCCGTATGCCAGCGTGCTATTTGGCGATACACCAGATGAGACTCGTACTATCGCTGAAGGATTGCGCGGCCGAGGGTTTGCCGCGGCCAAGTTTGGTTGGGGACCGATGGGGCATGGAACGGCTGAAAACGATGTAGCGCTGGTAGCCGCAGCCCGTGAGGGTATGGGGCAGCATGCCCAGGTGATGGTGGATGCAGGCGTCGTCTGGGGCGACGACGATGAAACTGCCTATGACCGCGCCGTTCGGTTCAGCGAGTACGACATCAGTTGGTTGGAAGAGCCACTTCTCTCAGAAGAAGTCGACGCATACAAGCGGCTTACAGATCGCAAACCTCCTGTGAAGATAGCCGCTGGTGAGGGCGCAGACTTCTACCGTTCCGCCGATGATCTGATGCTGAACGGTGGCATCGATTTCATTCAAATCGACGTTGGCCGCACCGGTGGAATTACCGTGAGCGACCGCATCTGCAAGCGCGCGCAGGAACTCGGCATCCAGTACGTAAACCACACATTCAAGTCGCACTTGCAGCTAGCGGCGTCACTGCACGTATTCGCCGGTGTGCCGCAATTCCGGCTGATGGAGTATCCGGCCGGTGACTCGCCACTCATCCTGGGACTCACTGCTCCAACCGGGCTACCGGTCAACGAGAAAGGCATGGTCGATTGTCCAGAGGCTCCCGGGCTGGGAGTCGACGTAAACCTCGACACGGTCCGGAAGTACCTGCAGCGGGTCAAAATTGAGGTGAACGGCAAAATCCTGCACGAGACACCGGAGGTCTAGGGCGAATGAGTGTTACCGATCCGCCCGTGATGCGGGTTCTCAACTACGCCTTTCGTGAGCCTCACGATAGACCGGGATGACTATGGAGCCGTCGCTGCGTAGCGCTCACGTGCAGCGAGACCGTAGCTCCGCGCGGCAATTACGTGCGCGGCGCTGGTTACAGGGATAGAGCGATCAGCGCGAAGTTTACGCTGCCGACGACTCCTCGTCCGCAGGATTGGAGCCTATGCCGAGCAGCGGTGGCATTTTTTTGCCTTCCACATCCAGAAGAACAACCGGAGCGCCATCGTCGATGGTGTCAGCGTCGATGATGCATCTTTGGACGCCTTCCATGGATGGAAGCTCGTACATGACGTCAAGCAGCGATTCCTCGACGATAGAGCGCAATCCACGTGCGCCGGTGCCACGTCGCTTGGCTTCCGCAGCCGTAGCGACCAGAGCCTCCTCGGTGAACTCAAGGTCGACGTTATCCATCTTGAGCAATGCCTGATACTGGCGTGCGAGCGCGTTTCGTGGCTCAGTCATCACCTTGACCAACTCTTCTTCAGTCAGGTCGCCAAGTCCGACGATCAGCGGGATTCTTCCAATGAACTCAGGAATAAACCCGTACTGCAGCAGATCCGCAGGCGTCACCGCCGTCATCAACTCTTCTTGGGTCGGGGCATCCTCGTTAGTATTGCCGAGAGATCGTGAGCCAAATCCGAAGCTGGACATATCCCTGCTGAGGCGTCGCTCAATGACACCTTCAAGGTCTTCAAACGCACCACCCAGAATGAACAGGATGTTTGATGTGTCTATCTGGAGAAATTCCTGGTGCGGATGCTTCCGTCCGCCTTGTGGCGGTACAGAGGCAACGGAGCCTTCCAGGATCTTGAGAAGCGCCTGTTGGACGCCCTCACCGGAGACATCTCTCGTGATTGACGGGTTCGCCGCTTTGCGGGCGATCTTGTCGATCTCATCGATGTAGATGATGCCTTGCTCGGCGCGTGGAATATCGAAATCAGCCGCCTGAATCAGACGCAGCAGGATATTTTCAACGTCCTCACCAACGTAGCCAGCTTCGGTCAGCGAGGTGGCATCGGTAATGGCGAACGGAACATCAAGAATCTTGGCGAGTGTCTGGGCGAGGTACGTCTTGCCGCAGCCGGTTGGCCCAACAAGCATGATGTTGGTCTTCTGGAGCTCCACTTCGGGGTCTTCCGCTGGCCGCCATATGCGCTTGTAGTGGTTGTAGACGCCTACAGATACCACGCGCTTGGCCTTCTCCTGGCCAATAACGTACGCGTTGAGGCGCTCGAAAATATCCTTCGGAGTCTTGGGCCGGTCTGTCGGCGCTACATCCGTGCGATCGTCTGTGACGATGTGATGACATCGAACGACACACTCGTCACAGATGAACACCCCTTTGCCCGGCCCTGCGATCAGGCGTTGTACCTGGCGCTGAGGTTTGGAACAGAATGAACACGAATAACGATCGGACACCCCTGTGTCGTCGCCACCGCTAGTTGTGTTGTTACCGCCGTTACCGGAATTGCTGGTCATACCACTCTCAGCCCGGGCTAATGCCCCTGTGTCCAAGCGGGTTACCCCGCGCCCTTCACCCACCGGCCACTCGACCAATGGGTACGCCGTTAGTCCTTAGACTCAGACTCCTCGCTTTGCGACTGGGGATCGAATACTTCGTCCACCAGACCGTAGTCCACTGCTTGCTCTGGAGTCAGGAAGTTGTCCCGGTCCGTATCTCTTGCAATTCGTTCGTAAGGCTGCCCGGTTCGTTCCGAGAGGATTCGCCGAAGCTGGTCCTGGATTCGAAGCGTCTCACGAGCGTGAATTTCAATATCGCTGGCCTGTCCCTGTGCGCCGCCGGATGGCTGGTGAATCAGGACGGTTGAGTTGGGAAGCACAAATCGCTTCCCTTTGGTACCGGCGGTGAGAAGAATTGTTGCCATGCTGGCAGTGAAGCCAATGGAGTAGGTCGCAATGTCACATGGGATAGACATCATTGTGTCGTAGATCGCCAGACCAGAGTAGACAACGCCACCCGGTGAGTTGATGTACAGGTTAATGTCTTTGTCAGGATCTTCCTGGGCCAGGTAGAGGAGCTGCGCAACAATCAGGTTTGATACCTGATCGTTGATGGGCGTCCCAAGGAACACGATTCGGTTGCGAAGGAGCAGCGAGTAGATGTCGTACGCGCGCTCACCACGAGCACCGGTTTCGATGACCATCGGAATGATGTCGTTGATGGTCGGGTTATTTGCTATGTATTGAGGCTGGAACAATGTTTATTTCTCTCGGATGACGGGTTGGGCTACGGGGTTACTTTTTATCATCGGTGGGTGAGTCAGACTTTTTTGGAGTCTTCTTCTTGCTTGCTGTACCAGATTTCGCTTTCGGAGCCGCCTTTTTCGCAGGAGCCTCAGCTTTTGCTTCAGCCTGATCCTGAGTTGCGATCTCCACCAGCCGACTTAGTGCCGACCGCCTCCTGAGCATCGTCTCAATCGACTCGCGAGCGCGGTCGGTTTCGTACTGTGCTCTATCGGCAGGAGAGGTCGCCGACTGCTTCATCAGATTGATCTCTACTCTGAGATCCTCTTCAGAAACTTCAATCGATTCTGCCTTAGCGAGTTCCTCCACAACCAGTGCCCTGATCAACCGTGTTCTAGCAGTTTCTCTAGCATCAGCGACAAATTCATCGGGGGATTTGCCTATGCCAGTCATGTAATCCTGCAATGACATG
Organism: Chloroflexota bacterium; assembly: GCA_013204555.1. Lineage (GTDB taxonomy): Bacteria > Chloroflexota > Dehalococcoidia > Lucifugimonadales > Lucifugimonadaceae > UBA1151. The sequence continues at coordinate 58,068 of JABMNO010000024.1, forward strand.
TTGAATCGGGATAGTTGCTGTTGCTGTTCGCTCAACACATGTTCAGACTCGTGCTCAATGGTTATCGGTGGGATCTCCACTTTGGAAGTTTCCACCACCGCATCTACTGCGCGATCTTCAATCTGACGAGTGAAGAAATTCTTCACCTCGGTCTCAAGATCCTCAGTGATCTTGGCTTTCAACTCGGCTAGAGTCTCAAAGCCTTCACCGACGCCATTTGCGAAATCATCATCGAGGTCCGGCAAGACCTTGCTCTTCACTTCAGAGACCGAAATAGAGAATACAGCGGTTTCACCAGCAGCATCCGGGTTTGGGTAGTCATCCGGAATTATCAGCGAGAACTCTTTTGATTCTCCCGCAGACATTCCAACGACTTCCGTGGAGAAGCCGGGTACCGGGTAGGTGGCCTCAGCGAAGATCACGTACTCAACGTTCTCTGATGAGATGATCTCCTTCTCGCCAACCATGGCGGACAGAGTTACCAGTACCGCCATGTCGTCAATTTCGGCCGCTGCCTCTTTTGGCTCCCAGGTGGCATTGCCATCCCGAATGCGCTCAAGAGACTCGTTGATCTGTACGTCAGTAATCTCATCGGGTTTGTCATCGAACCGGATGGCGTTGTAGTCGCCAAGTTCAACTGTCGGCGTGAGAGGTACGATGGCCTTGATCTTTGGTGCAGGATCTCGCTCCAGCACTTCCACACGAGGTGTGCCAGCCGCTTCGATCTTGGTCTCTTCAATGGCCTCTTGGACCACCTCTGGGACCATGGTTTCCATCGCTTCTTCAATCAGGCGATCCCTGCCAAAGGCGCGTTCAAATAACAGGCGCGGGGCTCTGCCTTTTCGAAATCCAGGGACGTTCACACGGCCAACAAGGCTCTTATAAGCCCTGGCCATATGCTCCTCTAAGGACTCGGCGTCGACCTCTATATTTAGGGTCGCCTGTCGGTCAACGATTTCATCTTGAGTAACGTTCACTCAGTTCTCCGGCGGGACGCGAAAAAGCGAGGAGCCAACTAGATTCGGGACTCAATCCACTATAGCACGGGGCTATCTGGAGTCCCTCGTCCTTTAAGGCACCTATTTCGCCGTTTCGCGAACTACTATTCCTAGCTCTTCTAATTGTTCGTCTTCTACCCTTGACGGAGCCTCAAACAACGGGTCCACGGCGGTCTGCGTCTTTGGAAACGCAACTACCTCGCGGATGTTCTGGCCAGTGAGGGCCATCAACAACCGGTCAATCCCAAGACCCGCGCCCCCATGTGGCGGTGCTCCGTACTCAAACGCTCTGAGGAGATGACCAAACCTCTCCTCTACAGCCTCGCGAGAATATCCAATTAACGCAAATACTCGCTCCTGTATTTCGCGATCCGTAATGCGAATACTTCCGCTTCCAAGCTCAATACCGTTGCAGACCAGATCATAGAGCTGACCAATCACTGCCCCCGGATCTGTCTCAATCATATCCACATGCTCTGGGCGTGGTGACGAGAACATGTGGTGCATCGCTCCCCACTTCTCACTTACCGGATCGAGCTCGAAGAGCGGGAAGTCAAGCACGAACAGATAGGAGACCTCGTTGGGATCAATCAGGTCGAGGCGGCGCGCCATCTCACCACGCAGGTTTGATAGCGCTGTGTTCACAACTCCGCTTGGCCCGGCGATCATCAAGATAAGATCGCCCGGTTTCGCTCCAGCCCGGTTCGCCATCGCCTTGATCGTGTCCAACTCAACATGTGATTTGATCACTGACCTGATGTGATCAGGCTCCAGGGCGTCAATCGACTCAGCCTCATTAGAGAGGGCGATGAACATCATTCCGTGGGCGCCGCTGGACTTCGCTATCTCAGTCAGCTCATCCACGGTCTTACGGGGATAATCGCCGCAACCGGGCGCGGTGAAGGCGCGCACGGTTCCTCCTCCACCAACCACGGTCTTGAACACGCCAAACCCAGAGTCTTCCGCGAGGTCAGACAGCGTGCAAAGTTCCATCCCGTATCGCAGGTCTGGCTTGTCAGAGCCAAACCGTTCAATAGCCTCGTGGTAGCTCATCCGTGGAAATGGCTTTTGTAGCTGTACGCCCGGAATCGCCTTCTCTGTCACCCAGATATACAAGGCTTCTACCAGCTTAAGGATGTCTTCCTGCTCAACAAAGCTCATCTCCAGGTCAAGCTGTGTGTGCTCTGGTTGACGATCACCCCGCAGGTCTTCATCTCTGAAACAGCGGGCAATCTGGAAATAGCGGTCCACTCCAGAAACCATCAGAAGCTGCTTCAACTGCTGGGGCGACTGTGGCAGGGCGTAGAACTGTCCGGGGTGGACACGGCTTGGGACGAGGTAGTCACGAGCACCCTCAGGCGTGCTCTTTGTGAGGATTGGGGTCTCGACTTCCAGGAATCCGCGCTCGTCCAGGTAGTCCCGCATGAGCTTGACCACTCGGTGTCGCAACTCAAGGTTGGCGTACATCTTTGGACGTCTGAGGTCCAGGTACCGGTAGGTCAGTCGCGTATTGTCATCTACCTCAATATCGTCTCTGATTTCGAACGGAGGCGTCTTGGATGGGTTCAGCACAATCAGTTCAGATGCGGAAATCTCGACGTCTCCCGTTGGAAGATCTGGATTCTCGGCGCCATCGAGTCGTTTCACCACTTCGCCACGGATCTGTACCACCCACTCTGAGCGCAGGTTTTCAGCGAGACGGTGTGCCTCTTCATTGGTCTTAGGATTGAAAACAACCTGGATAAGGCCAGTGCGATCACGCAGATCGATAAAGATCAGGTTTCCGTGGTCCCGCCGACGATTAACCCACCCGGCGAGCGTAATCGTCTTGCTGACGTCGCTTACTCGGGGTTCACCGCACTCGGTGTCTCTAAGCACCTCTGATTGATCCTTCCTGAATGTTTTGACCTCGAAATTTTATACCGGTATCTGCATCAGGCGTAGAACCCGCCGGGATGTTAGCGAGAACCGCTAGCAACAGAACTACTGGCCGCCTGCCGCATCACTTCTATGGTCAATGTAACGCCACGCCGCTCCCACAACCACACTGGCGAGCATCAGCTTCACAAGATCTCCCGGTAGAAACGGATACATAGCGGCCGAGAAAAGCTCACCCTCTGCGGGCCAACTGAACTCGAACACTGATAGCCAGATCAACGCCGGGGCGTAGAGGAGCAGGGTGGCGAGCAGCATTGGCCAGAGGCTTCTACTGCGATTCCATCCATGCTGTGAGAGATACCCAACTAAGACTGTAGCCAGAATGAATCCAATGAGGTAGCCACCGGTGACACCTTCAGCTACGTAAGTCCAGCCGCTGTTTCCGCTCTGGAACACCGGAAGGCCTGCCATCCCAACAAGGTAGTAGCCCACACCAGCCACGGCGCCCCATCGCCAGCCAAGCACACCGCCCATCATGAGAATTCCGAACGTCTGGAACGTGATCGGCACAGGGTTATCAGGAAGGAAGAACTTGCCGCGGGCCAGTAGCGCTACAGCGGCGATGAACGCAACGGTGACGGCGATTTTGCCGATAACGTTGATGCCCGGTATCAGGGACTCCAGCAGTGACGGAGTCTCGTCTTCAAGAAGGACCCATCGCTTCCATGATCTGGTCGCGACCGATGCCCGAGGGGTGGCAGTGGCCTGCATTCATAAACTCCAGTGACAGATATCGATTTGACGTCAATCGGATGGCGACCCTATTTCGAGTCCTATCCGCGCTCAATCAGCAGCGAGGACTATACAGGTAGGCCGAACTCTCGCTTGCGAACCGTCAAGTTAACAAACGTCTCGGTTTTGCGCACGCCTGAAATACGGCCAACCTTCTCGCGCAGGAATCGTCCCAGGTGCTCAGGGTCGGGCATGACAACCCAGGCAAACATGTCAAATGAGCCGGTTGTAACGGCCACCCAGCGAGTTGCCTCTAACTCCGCGAGGCTGTCAGCACACTCGTCAATCTTGTCTGGATCAACCTGAATGCCAATCAATGCCTCTGATTCAAAACCCATCGACTTTGGATCGGGAAGGGCAACAACCTTGATGATCGATTCGGTCACCAGGCGGTTGAGCCGACGCCGTACCGTGCCTTCCGAAACACCTACATCACGAGCGATGCGTGCGTTGGACGCGCGGCCGTTGTCCTCAAGTATGTGTATGATTTGACGGTCGAGGTTGTCCATTGACGTTGTTTACCTTATTTGTGGCCGATTACCGGTGTGGTAAATCGGTTTTATCGAATGATTCAGCAGATAATGGGTCCACTCCGTAATGATACCGCCGAGTGGCAGCCAACGGAAGAGCTTATTTCTACGATATCCGTCGATGGGTCAATTTCGATGCCCGTGATAATAGCGAGAACTAGCGGTAAGATTAGTGAGGCATCCAACAAACGTTCGGATGCGACACAGTAGGCGATTTCGCCGGGAGTCATAAATGACGACTGAAAATTCCACCCTCCTTTCCGTGACAGAGCCAGCGACCATCAAGTTGAAAGAGATCCTTGATGAGCAGGGAACACCTGACGCATTTCTTCGAATAACCCTCGCTCCGGGTGGCCACGGTGGAGCTCAGTACATCCTCGGACTTGAGGCCGAAGCAGACGAGGAAGACACCATTGTTGACGCAGGTGGAGTGCGCGTACTCGTCGACACCGACAGCGCTCCGTTGATCGAAGGAACCAACATCGATTACGTCGATGGCTTCGAGCGCAGTGGCTTCGTCATTTCAAACCCCAACATCCAGAGCGGCGGCGGCTGCGGTGGAGCGGGCGGTTGCGCCTGCGGTGGTGGTGGCGCTGAGGCCCAGCAAGGCTGTGGCGGCGGTGGAGGGGGTGGTTGCGCTTGCGGTGGTGGCGGCGGTGGACACGCCCACGGCGAAGACGACGGTCACGGCCATGAGGCACCTCAGGCTGGTGGATGCGCCTGCGGCGGTCACTAGACCTCACCGAAATATTAGTTAGAGAGCGGCTTCCGGGCCGCTCTCTTTTTTTATGGCCGATGGCCTGCCGCTCCTGTTAGTGTGATCTCCCAAAATGATTGAATGGCTCGTTCCCGCAATTGGCAGTCCCGCCACCTTCTCCGTCGTCACCTTCGGCGACAAGGCAATCCTCTCCCGTTTCGGTCTCAGTTCATCAAGCCTGACGCTGTTTGTTGGCCTTAATCAGGCGCTCTTTGGCACCGTGGTTCTGCTGTTCGCACCTCTTGAGGGAGTTGGATGGAGCGGAGTGACCGGCGGAGTTGGAGCAGGGGTGTTCCAGGGGCTGGGCCTGATCCTCATGTTCTACGTCCTCAAGCGAGAAGAGGCGTCACGAGTCATCCCGGTGTTTCAGACCAGCCCAATCTTCGTAGCCCTTCTTGCATCGGCCTTCCTTGATGAATCTCTCAGCGTTATCCAGTGGGCGGCCGTATTCATGGCGGTTATCGGCGCTATCGCAGCGTCCACCACGAAATCGTCAATTGGCGGCAGTTTCCGACCGAAACCGATATTTGCGGTACTGATTCTGGCCGCCGCGTCGGTCGCGGTTTCTCAAATATTTCTGGAGATCTCGACAGACGAGATGTCGGTCTGGAACACGGTGTCGCTACGAGGTTGGGGTATGGCGGCAGTCATGAGCGTCGCTTTCGCACGGAAGACGAACCTGCGAGAGTTGAAAGATTTCCTGCGGGTGCCCAAACAGGGCGGATTGCTAGCGCTGACCGAAGGAACGCTGGCCGTCGCGGCCAGTTTGCAACTGATCTACGCAATCTCTCGTGGGCCGGTCTCCCTCGTTGCGGCCATATTCGGGACACGCCCCGGCTTCATGTTCATCATTGGCCTCGTTGGCAGCAAGGTCTATCCAAGCTTCTTCGACGAAGTGTTCAACCGCACAGACTTCCTGATCAAGTTCGGCGCCACGGCCCTGATCGTAACGGCGATAGTGCTGATCGCCACGGGGTAGGTAACTGCCGCTCTCTCAATCTCGCCCAGGGCTGGATGGATAAGGCACCCAGATTACGGCGTCTAGAGCAGCCCCTTTGATAGCGGTTCAATCCCAGTCGGCTGAGCTGCAAAGGTGTCCTGAGACAGATACTCAAGCATCCCATGCATAATTCTGCCTACAATGCGCCAGCACTAAACGCGCACTCGCCACACGCCTGCGTTCCCCGCATTCAGTGCCCGTGCGGCAGGCACACAAAGGAATTGGCATGACCACCGAAATCCGGATCACTGACGATCGTCATGTCAGGATCATCCAACTTAATCGCCCCCACAAAAAAACGCCCTTTCGCAATCCCTCGCCTGGGGACTGGTCAACGCGATCGATAAAGCCGCGGCAGACGACGATGTCTGGGTGTTGGCGATCACCGGTAGTGGCGACTCATTCTGCTCCGGCCTCGACCTGTCCCCGGAGGGCAATGAGCCGGCTCATGGGCCCATGTCCGAGCGTCAGGCGCTGCTGGAAGACCTCGACTGGGTTGGCCATCTGCCATTGGCGATCCGAGAGCGGTGCGATAAACCAGTAATCGCAGGACTGAACGGCGTGGCCGCGGGCGCCGGACTCGCAATCGCGATGGCCTGCGATATCCGGCTCGCTGCTGAGAGTGCATGGCTCTTCCCCGGCTACTCCCGCATCGGGGCCTCCCCGGACGGCGGCCTTTCCTACACACTCCCCCAGGCCATCGGCTACGAGCGTGCGATCCGGTTCCTGCTGGAAAACAAGCGCGTGGACGCAACTGAAGCACACACACTCGGGCTAATCGGCGAGGTAGTCCCAGACGATGGGTTCCAGGAACGCCTCACGGAATACTGCCTCGAACTCACCACCATTTCACCCATCGCCGCCGCACTCACCAAACGAGTAGTCCGGCAAGCCACCAGGATCGACCTTGAGGCGCAGGCCCGCTACGAGCTACATAGCATTGGCAAAGCGTTCTCCACCGAAGACGGCAAGGAGTCCCGCAAAGCCTTCCTGGAACGCAGGAAACCAGATATCAAGGGACGGTAGGTTCTGGCCAGTGCCTGCGGATTCTCATCCCTCCAAGCCAACCACAAGACGTGAGGATGCTCACCGCGACGGGATTAGTTTGTGGACTCGCTGAGAGGCTGTGCGTGGGAGTGATCAATTCGCAGAACGCCATTTTCTAATGGCTTGTGACGCGTTCCATAGACATGGTGGTCAAATCTGCGGGAATCGTGAACGTGAACGCCGTGCCAGTGCGGGAAGCTGTGACATCAATAGAACCACCGTGTGCTTCGACAATCGATTTGCAAATAGTTAGTCCCAGCCCTGTGCCATTTCCATCATTCGCTGCCGTTGACCCTCTGACAAACTTGTCGAAAAGGCGCGGAATATCTTCTTTTTCTATGGTGTTTCCTTCATCCCACACCTTCACTGATACCAAACCCTTTGAAGTATCGCTGCTAGAAGTAATCTCAACGTCCCCCTTCGAATACTTAAGGGCATTGGTTATCAAGTTGTCTAGCACGCGGCCTATGAAGAGCGGGTCAGCGTAGATAGCTGGCAGGTCTGCATCGACATTAGTGGTCATTTTCCTGTCCTTGCCAAGGGCAGAAGCAGTGAGGCGTCTGACAGCGTCAGCCACAATATCAACCAGATATGTTTGCTCTCTGTCCAACATCAAAACGTCTGATTGGATTCGGGACATATCAAGCAGGTTGGTGAAGACTCCGGTCATCAGTTCGACATTGGAATCGATGAGCGTCAGATTTTCATCCAGATCTTCATCATCACCAGTGCGGGATTCCATCGTCAGGTATTTGATTGCCGCTAATGGACTGCGGAGATCGTGACTAATCATGGAGAGGAAATCAGACTTTGCCGCTTCTGCCGCCTCAGCGATCTCCCTGCGAACGGCCTCGCCTTCGTATAGCCGATGGATCTCAAGCCCCACACGAACCTGGGCTAGCAAATGATCCAGTAGCTCCTGATCATCCGCCGTGAACGATTCACTTCCGGGTGAACGCGTCAGATAGAGACTCGCACACCGTTTTCCAATTTCATCGATAGCGGCGCCAATCAGCGGACCCATCGCGGGATGATCGACAGGATAGCCGCTTGAGTAACTATGCTGAGAGACATCGTGTACCCGGACGGGAGCCGCCCCTGGTTTCAGCATCCCCAGAACACCGTGCCCGACGGGCGGTTCACCGATCACACCGGCCTGTTCAGGAGACAGACCTGAAACATACATCGTAAGGATGTGGCCTTCAGCGTCCGTGAGGGTGAGAGCCGCGTACTCAGCCTGAATTAACGTCCTGGACAGAAAAGGAAGACCAGCGAGGATCTTTTCATATTCATTGGCGTCTGGGGGAAGAGGAGGAATCCCACGCAGTGACGCATATATCAGGCCCTGGCCGCTGGAGGCTCTTGAACCATCTGGAATCGACACTAACGATACCCCTGCCGAGCTAGTTTTATGCCCTGGGCAATCAAGATCCAGTCATCTCAGATCACTTTCGGCGATCATGTTCCGATCGATAAGAAAGATTATAGTCACTAAAAACACTGTTATCCCGCCTTGTGATCTCGAAGTATTCCGCTTCGCCGTGCCCACCGCTAAATCAAACCCGAGCGAACTTCTGCAACCTGTTATTCCCACCGACCTCCGCCACATAGATCGACTCTTCGCTATCGATATATGCACGATGCGGCCCGTTGGTGAAATGGATCGGTCCCTCGCCCTTTTCGCCGCACCGTCCAATCAGATCGCCGTCCAGCATTCTGACTTCCACGCCCTACCCGCCCACGATGTGCATTACGCCATGTGAGTCGATCACCGCTGTGGATCTCCAAGTCGCGCCATTGCCTGTGCCTCGCGGGTGATGCGCTGGCGTGAATCGGAATCGAGGCCGTCCGCTTTGATCAGCCGAAGGCGATATCCCGATCCAGCGTGGTGTCGTGCGCCAGATACACCTTCTTCTTGCCAGCCTCACCAAGGAACCCGGTTACTTCGTATCGCCCCTTGGCGAAGGAAGTTGGGGTGTTATTGGCGGAAGAAAAGTGCCCTTCGAGGGCCTCAGGATACTTTTCTGCCTTCGCGGTTGATCCAGGGTCTCCGACGTGATGACTTTCATCCGACCGATTTGCAGTGGACGACACATCGCCGGAAACTTCGCCTTCCAGCATCGCCTGGAAGGCCAAAGCGTCCTCATTCTCCAGATCAATCCGCAGGTCCGTGCGAATCTACTGGGAGGCCGTTTCTATATCCTGCTTGTTGATGTCCGACTCGGCCTGATCGAGAAGCGACTCAATCTGCCGTTGTACGCGTTCTGTTGGCATAGTGCCCGGTTGATTCCGAATTCGGACTACAGGCAGAGGATGCGCTATTGACTTGAGGTGACGTCAGACGTTGGTTGAGATGCGGGTTTCAGACGTCGCTGAGGATTCTGACTACTCCTGCGCTACCGTCAACTTCAATTAGCTGGCCGTCTTTGATCGCGTAAGTGCCATTGCCTGTGCCACCTACGCAGGGGATACCGTACTCACGGGAGACAATGCCGCAGTGGCTGAGTGCGCCGCCAACATCAGTGACTACGGCCGCTGCGATGCCGAAAAGCGGCGTCCAAGGGGGTGCGGTGGTTGGCGTGACCAGGATGTCTCCTCTCTGGAGGCGGTTGGCGTCTCGCAGACTCATGATCAGCCGGGCGGTGCCGCGTACCACCCCGGCGGATACCGGTAGACCTCTTACCTCCGTTGACGAGGTCGATTCAGGTGGAGGGGTGCCAAAAAACCGGCCCAGTGCACGGCCCATTGTGGATTTTGGTGGTGGGCCGTACTCGGTACCGATCATACTCGGAGCAGAAACACGGGCCCACTCCGCCATTTCTGCTTTGTCGCTCGCAACGATGTCGGCGTAGCTCTGGCCGCTTGCCATGGCTTCACGGATCTGGTCTGGCACAAGATGGAAGACGTCACCAGCTGATTCAATACTCCCATTAGCTGCCAGGCGCTTACCAATTTCCAGAAAGATATGGCGCATGAAGTGGAGGCTATTTTGATCAATCCAGAAGTTATGGTCTTCCTGGATTCTGCTCGCGGAACGGGCCGCAGCGAGTAGTTTCTCAAACTCATCCCGAACTGATACGGGATGAGTTTCCAACTTCCCTCGAGCGGCAGACGTTGCAGTGTCACGCTGCTGAAGCAGTCGATCATGGGTCGCCTGAGGATCTTCAGCGTTTGGCCTCATGTTTTCGCGGATAGCGACGAGAGCGGGAGAGGGATCTTCTGTCCAGCTGGGATCTGCGGCTTCCACAATACCGTCGGATCGGTGGCCGTACATATCTAGGCAGTTCCGCAGGTCATTCAGGAAATTGCGGCCGGATTCGGTGGCTTCCAGCCGGACGAGAGCGTCGTGTGGAGGATTCCCAATGATGGGTTCTGAAACGTCCGCGTCATTGACGTATTGCTGGCTCAGTTTCCAGAGGGCGTACCCAACTTCCAGACTCATGTTGTGATCGGCGCGTATGAGCGAAAAGCCTTCGAGTTCATCCTTTGGCTTAAACAGTTCCATATATAAATCAATGAACATACTGGGAACACCCAAAAACAGGGGAGCGACCTGGAAATGGATGTCCCAGAGGCGGGCGTATTTCTCCATGCCATCACCCATGTGTTCGAGGAGGTTAGTATCTGACGCTGCCTCCAGATCAAACTCGGTCCACGATGCTAGAACAGATTTAACTTCCGGCAACCACTCGTTCTCCCACTTATCGGCGAAGGTTGTGATTTGCTCTTGAAGCGCGCGCTCACCTTCAGCTCCGGCGGCCTCCATCTGATCCAACGGATGGGCCGGTTGCGTGGCGTTGTAGGCGTAGGTGTTGAATTGCTCCATCTCAAATTTGACCGGCTGTTTGGCCTCAGCGAATCCACGGTTGCTGCCTTGCGTCCACGGGTTGATCAGTAGCCATGCTGCGAGAGAAGTTATGGGAGCGGGGGCATGCTGCCGACCCTGGATCCAGGTTTTGTCCACCTGTTCGGGCGCAGCCCATTCGACCGGGAAGTCATCTGGGATTGGGATTACGGTTGGTTCAGGTTGTCCGGTCAATTTGGCGTCAGTCCTTTCGGTGGTCTGGAGAGGTGACCTAATTCAGTAATTCCCGCTGGGAGAGTACCCGCTCCGTCAGCGGTTTCATGCCGAGTTTTTGAGCTGTGGTTATTGCCGCTTCTTGAAGCTCGTTTGCGCGGTCGCGATCGCCGTTGAAATTTCGCTCCAGCAATAGTTCGGCATAATTCGAACATGCCCATGCATGCTCAGGAACGTTCATACCTTCGCCGGTGAAATCAAGAGCTCGGTCGAAATGATCGGCTGCTTCATCCAATCGACCAAGCGCGGCCGACATAATCGCGAGTGAGCGATCAACCGAAAACGGGAGACCGACTACATTGGTTCCGGAAGTAAAGATCGAATTCTCATAAATATCTCGACAGGTATCCTCATCACCGATCGTTGCGGCGATCAGTCCGACGCCTGCCCAGCCCTGCTGAATCCAGGCGACTCCAACGTGGGCGTTCTCATAGGCGTTTCTCGTCTTTTCGATGGCGCCATCAAGTACTGAGGTATCACCTGAATCTCGTGCGTACATTGCAGCGCTCGGGGCATAGAGACATCGAATCACCAAGCTGCGGGCGATGCTGTTTGAAGCCTCATCCAACCGGACCAGATGCTCCCGCGCTGATTCGAAATTCCCGAGGTAAACGTCGAGTTGCACCCTTTGGCTGAGCAGACGCCCACCGACCGCGTAATCCGCCAGGCCGCGTTCGTTGTGTGTCAGCGCCTCGGAGAGTTCTCCCCGATTCATGTGAGCCATTCCAAGACCCCAGAGTGCCTCCACGACGTTACTCGTCCGATGGGAGCGTTCAGCGGCGTCTACGCCTTCTTTCATTAGGGCTAATTCTTTGCCAATCTCCCCGGTGTTGCTGAGCATTAGTGCCACCTGCATGATGGCCCGCGCCCGGTCTGTAGGCGGGCATGAAGGCTGGGCAGTCAACTCCAGTGCTTTTTTCGCATGCTCGCGGGCCATATCAAGCTGGAGGTGGTTCTGTCCGGTATTTACACCGCCGATGTGTGTCCAGATTCTGAGCGATTCATCATTTGTGGCTTCGGCGATCTCCAGAGCCCTATCAAAGAGCGCGTTAGCCCCGTCAAAGTCATCAGTCTCTCTGCCAAGTGCATGGGCGTACCTCGCCAATACGTGGCCCAGTAGTGGGCCGTCGTCCTCGACCAGTGCCATCGCTTTCTCAAGCATCGGAAGTGATTCGACCAAAGAACCGGGACGAGGTGAAATTGGGAGTATCGCTACCCTGACCGCCTTCTCCTTGGCTCCTGATTGAGAGAAGTAGTTGAAAGCACGGTCCATGTGCCCAAAAACTTCAACGATCCACTCAGGGGAGAGAGCTGCGAACTTTGATCGCGCGAGTCCGAACTCCACATCTGCAAGCTGATCGTCCATGACATCGTCTGCCCGCCCTCTTCGGGCGGTTTCGAAGTGGAGTAATGCTTCTTCAAACGCGTTGGATGCCATGGCGTGTTCACCTGCGACATACGCGTAGTGGACCAGCTTTTCTGTGCCCAGGATGGACTGTGCCTGCTCAAAGTGGGAGACGAGTTCCGGCGCGTGGGCGTCGGTATCATCGCCATAGTATTGCTCCATGGCCTGAGCGACGTTGGCATGCATGCGGACTCGGCGGGTTAGTGATATTTCATCGAGAAGCGTCTCCTGGAAGAGGGCATGGGAGAACTGATATCGGTCGACTTCGGCTTGGACTTCTTCGATTGCGCGTGCGGCAAGTGCTTCGTCTATGACGTCCAGTAGCTGGGTCTCTGAGGTTGGGGAGCCTCGGTTTTCATCGCCATAGTTGAGGGTGGCGATGAGTTGAGAAAGCGTGAATTGGCGGCCGATTATCGACGCCAGGGTGAGCACGTCGTTACAGCGTTCGGAGAGGCGGTCGAGGCGGCGGCCGATGACTTCTCGGACGCCTTCCGGGATTCGGACTGACCAAGAGTCTCGGCCGGAGGTTCTTTCGGCGGTCAGGTCTCCTTGCTGGACGAGGAGGCGAACGGTTTCAGTTACGAATAATGGGTTACCTTCGGTCTGGGTGTGGACCGCGTCAAGTAGGCCGCGCGGGGGATCGATGCCAGCTGCCACTTCGATGAAGCGGCCAACATCGGCGCGGCTGAGGCCTCGTAGGAGCACGCGCTCGAAGAGGCGCTCGCGGCTGAGGTCTCCGAGTGTGACGGAGAGGGGGTGCGGCGGTTAAGTTCCATATCTCGGTAGGTGCCTACGATGAGGATTCTGCTGGAGGCGAGTTCGCGGGCTACGAATTCCAGCAGCATGAGCGAAGGTTTGTCCGCCCAGTGAAGGTCGTCGAGAACGACGACGAGCGGCTTTGATTGGCCCGCATTCTTTAGGAAAGTAGCGATTGAGTCGAAGAGCCGGAAACGGGCGGATTCAGGGTCGTCGAGGCTTTGCGGTTTTTGCAGGTCTGGGAGGGTGGTTCTGACATCGTCCACGATTTCGGCGATGATGCTTGCGGCGCTGCCCATCTGCGAGCGGACTTCTTGTGGATCGTGGGATGAGACAAAGCTTCGGATCGCCTGCACCCAGGGCCAGTACGGGGGTGCCCCTCCACCTTCGTAGCAGCGACCCCACAGGACCTGGGTATTGCGGAGACCGGCGTAGGTTTCGAGTTCGAGTGAGGTGCGGGTCTTGCCAATTCCCGGCTCACCCACAAGGGTGACCATGCCGCCGCGGCCTGAGAGAGCGTTCTCCAGTTTGGCTTTTAGCTGGTCCATTTCTGCATGACGCCCGACGAATACGCCGGCGGCCATCGAGTCCAGCGAACCCGATGCCCCGTTTTGGCGCCCTCTTCCCCCGGGAGAGGGCTGGGGTGAGGGCACGCTGCTCAGGTCGATAGCGTTCAATGCAGCCAGCACATCACCAGCAGAATCCGGCCGCTCAGCGGGGTTTTTACTCATCAACCGCATGATCAAAGAATTCAGCTGGGCCGGAATCTCCGGGTTGTGCCACGCCGGCGCCACCGGCGGTGTGTTCACATGCTGCGAAATAATCGCGATCTCATCGTCACCAAGAAACGGAGGCCTTCCTGCCACCATCTCGTACAGCATTGCGCCAAGCGAGTAGAGGTCAGCCTTAGGTGTAATCTCACCGCCAGTGGCCTGCTCTGGAGGCATGTAGCTGACGGTACCCACCATCATCTTCTCTTGCGTGAGGCGGGAGCGATCGGTGGCGATGGCGAGACCGAAGTCACCGATGCGAGCGGTTCCGTCATCGGTCAACCAGATGTTTCCTGGCTTCAGATCGCGATGGATGATCCCGACGCCGTGTGCGAAATCGATGCCTCGGCAGATCTCAATGGCTATGCGCAACGCTACTTCGAGTGGGAGCCTGCCATCTTCCGCGTTGTTGATCAACGTTTCAACATCGCCACCTCGCATTAGCGGTTGGACCATGTAAGGCTGCCCGTTCTCGTCACCAAGGTCGAAGATGGGCATGATATTGGGGTTGTCGCCCAGTCGGCCCATTGCCTGTGCTTCTCGGGTGATGCGCTGTCGTGCGCTGGCATCGAGTCCTTCAGATTTTATGAGGGCGAATGCGACATCGCGGTCGAGGGTGTTGTCGTGGGCGACGTAGACCTTCTTTTTGCCGCCTTCGCCGAGGAAGTCGGTGACGGTGTAGCGGCCGTTGGCGAACGATGCAGCGGCCCGCTCCGCGCCTACCACTCCTCTAGCAGGCGAAGGGATCGAGGTCGCTCCAGAAGAAAAGTACCCTTCGATGGCCTGGGAATCTTTTGCGGGATGTCCGTCGATGGCCAGGCGACGTTCAGCTGCTTGGGCGTAGTCGAGGGCATCGTGGTCCTCGGGATTAAACGCGAGTACGTCTTGAGACTTTTGGAGGGCCAAGTCCCAATTGCCGGCGGCTATGGCAGCGTCGGCTTCGTCTAGGAGGGCGTCGATACGCCTCTGTATACGATCAGAAGGCATAGGGCGGTGATCATAACTGAATTCAGCAGTGTCAGTACGATATGGGACGAATTCAGGTGGTTAGTCAGGCCAGTTCGGAAGGCCAATCCAACTCGATTGCGGTGCGTTCGATCTCGTCTACGTTCATCTCTACGCCGAGACCGGGTTTGTCGGAGAGGGTGATCTTGCCATCGTGGAAGTTGAGCGGCTCCTGAAGGTAGCGGTTGTAGCTGGCTATCCTGCTCATGGAATGCTCGAGTCGATAGAAGTTGGGCAGGGTCATGCAGAGTTGTGCACCGGAGACGATCTGAAGCGGACCTTGCGCGTCATGAGGGCTGAACGGGATGTGATACGCCTCCGCCATGTTGGCGATTTTTCGCATTTCAGTGATGCCGCCGGCGAGGCAGATGTCCGGCATGATGTAGTCGGCCAGTTTGCTCTCGAATATCTCGACGAAATCGAAACGCGTAAAGAGTCGTTCGCCAACACTGATTGGCACAGCCATCTGGTTTCTCACCAGTTTGAGTGCTGCATTGCTCTCGGCGGGGACTGGCTCTTCAAACCAGCCGATGTTTGATTCCTCAAAAAGCCTGTTTCCGAGACGAATTGCCGTGGGAACATTGAAATAGCCATGAGCATCGATAAGGATCTCGTGGTTTGGTCCGACGGCCTCCCGAATTGCGGCAACGATGTCTGATGCGACGTCTGCTGCTTCCGGCGAGATGCCGCCGGTACGGGCGTGGGCCTCATCCTGGTGGAGCGGTGAGAGTTTCAGCGCAGTGTGGCCAGCGGCAAGGACCACGCTGCGGGCGGCGTTTGCATGGTCGTCCGGCGTGACGCAGCCGTCGAACCAGCCGTTTGCGTAGAGCTCTACGTCGTCTCGCATCTTGCCGCCGAGCAGCTTGTAGACGGGCTTATCCATCGCCTTTCCGGTGATGTCCCAGAGGGCGATATCGATTGCGCTGACTACGCCGGACGCGATGCCGCGTGCGCCTACATTAGTGTGCCTGCGCCAGAGCGTGTTCCAGAGCGGCTCGATGTTGGTGGGGTCTTCACCGATCAGGGCGTCGCGGGCGGCAAGGACGCCGAAGCCGATCATTTCTGAGCCGTGGTTGGGGTAGCAGCTACCCTCCCCCCAGCCGGTGATGCCTTCGTCAGTATCGATCCGCACGAACATCCAGCGGAGTGGTCTGGTCCGGCCACCGGCTGTCAGTGTGAGTGGGTCGACTACGTAGGCTCGTACGTTGGTGATTTTCATGTGTATTTCTCGTGTGAGGCCAAGGTCATGCCAGATTCGCAGGCCACTCTAGTTCGATGGATGCCTTTTCGATCTCTTCAACGTTCATCTCGACTCCCAGGCCAGGTTTGTCTGAAAGCGTGATCTTGCCGTCGTGGAAGTTGAGCGGCTCGGTGACGAACCTGTTGTAGCTGGGTATTGAGCCCATCGAGTGCTCTAGTCGGTAGAAGTTGGGGAGGCTCATACAGAGTTGCGCTCCGGACACGATCTGCAGCGTCCCCTGAGCATCGTGCGGGCTGAACGGAACGTGGTACGCCTCTGCCATGTTGGCAATCTTGCGCATCTCTGAGATGCCGCCGGCGAGACAGATGTCCGGCATGATGTAGTCGGCCAGTTTGCTCTCGAATATCTCCACGAAATCAAAGCGCGTGAAGAGTCGCTCTCCCACGCTGATTGGCGCAGCCAGATGGTCTCTGACCAGTTTCAACGCTGCGTTGCTCTCAGCGGGTACTGGCTCTTCAAACCAGCCTATGTTCGACTCCTCAAACAGTCGGTTGCCGAGTCGTATCGCCGTTGGGACATTGAACCTGCCGTGGGCGTCAATGAGTATTTCGTGGTGAGGGCCAACTACTTCTCGAATGGCCGCGATAATGTCGCATGCATACTCGGTTCCGGCTTCCGAGAGGCCACCACTCATGTAGCCAGCTTCTTGCTCCGGGAATGGGTCGAGCTTCATGGCCGTGTGACCGGCTGCGAGTACAACGTCTCGGGCGGCCTTAGCGTACTGCTCCGGTGTCTCGCAGCCGTCAAACCATCCGTTGGCGTAGAGATCAATATCATCACGCAACTTGCCGCCGAGTAGCTGGTACACCGGTTTGTTCGCCGCCTTGCCGGTGATGTCCCACAGCGCGATATCGATGGCGCTCACCGCGGATGACGTGACACCGCGTGCACCTACTGATGTGTATCGACGGAAGAGCTTTTGCCACAGCGGCTCAATGTTGGTGGGGTCCTCGCCAATCAAGGCATCACGAGCAGCCAGAACTCCCAGGCCGATCAACTCAGATCCGTGGTGAGGGAACGAGCTGCCCTCACCCCATCCGGTGATTCCTTCGTCCGTATCGATACGGACGAACATCCAGCGGAGTGGTTTCGTCTCTCCAGCCCACGTCCACGTGAGCGGCTCGACTATATAGGCACGTACGTCTGTGATTTTCATCTGAGGGACTTTCGGGGATAGTCAAGGGCTAGTCGAGCGGGAGTCTAGCAGAGTAGGTGAGTGAGCCGGGTCAGGCCCTGAGCCACTCCAGCAGGCCGCCATCAAGGATGTTCTGCAGGAACACCTCCTGGTCATCATTCCAGCCCCACTGGCCTATCTTTCGGAGGCGGTACGAGAGGTCAAGCCCGGCGACTTTCAGCGCCGCCTCATGTTCGTCGTGGCCCACCGAGGCATCCTCAACCAGGCCGATAATCAGCGACCGTTCGAGGGGCGCCCCATAGAAGCCTTCGTTCTCTTCCTCCACGAATAGCCATGGATGGCGCCAGTAGCGGAGCGGTGTGTCTAGCTCGGTTATCGGCTCGGCAGCGACTGTGTGGCCGAAGTCGAGGACGCCCGTGATGATGCCGTGGGCGTCTACGAGAAGGTTCCCGGGCCAAAAGTCCCGATGTACCAAAACGGGTGCCTGCCGCACGGGCAGATTTTGGACCTGCGACATTAGATGCGTTACCGGCTCTATGTATCGGGTCGGGAGGAAGGGGGTTGCTTCGATGAGGGTAATTTGCATGGCCTCATGGGTGGCGAGGTGCTCGGTGGCGTCGTTGACCGATGCCGGAATCGGAATCTGCCGCCACCGGGCGAGGACATCTCTCATCTGGCTGCAGAACATGGAGCGCTCGTCCGCGCCGAATTTCATCCATGCGATGTGTCCCGGAGTTCCGGCAATACGCGCCGTCTCAAGCCACTCGTGACCGCCGACTGTTCCAGACCCAACAACCTCCGGTGCGGTGACATCGCCCAGCCTGACTCCGGATAGCTCCTGATCAAGAGTAAAACCGCCGCTTCGGTCTTCTGTTGGGTCGATCTTTAGAACGCGCTGGTCCCCAATGAACACCCAGGAGTTGTAGCCAAAACCCGTGCCTGCGTTCGATCCCAGTGTGGATCGTACGAAGGCACGGACATCATCCGGAACCTCACGTTCCGAATCTGCGTATGCATGGCTCGGCTCTGGCGGCGTGATCGGCTCGTCTGGAATTGCCGTCCCCTACGCTGGCTTCACTGCCTTGAGCGACAGCGAGTAGACGCTGCCCGCCCAGGTTGTGCCTTCGCCAGAAGAGAGAGCAACTTCGGAGATGGTTTCTGGGGCCTCGAACCCTGCGTCAACGATCTGCTGCAGGTACTTGTCACGGTCTTCAGCGCCACCCACACATGAGACCCACTGGGCCGCGTCTTGCACCACCTCAGGCGGCAGGTCACCAATGGTCACCATGTCTGAGATGAAGATACGACCGCCGGGCTTGAGCACGCGGAAAGCCTCTGCGAAGACGCGTGGCTTGTCGGGCACAAGGGCCAATACGCAGTTTGAGATAACTGCGTCAACCTGCCCGTCTGGAATCGGGATGGCCTCAATTGGCGCGAGTTTGAATTCGACGTTGTGCGCTTCAAGCTTGCGGGCGTTTTCGCGGGCGAGCTCGACCATCTTGATAGTCATATCTATGCCGATTACCTTGCCGGTCTCGCCCACCATCTTGGAGGCCAGGAAGCAGTCGATGCCTCCACCAGATCCGAGGTCCACGACAGTTTCGCCGGGCTTCAGGTCGCTGATGGCGGTTGGATTGCCACAGCCAGCGGATGCGGCGGCGGCTTCAGCGGGGATTGCCGCGATCTCATCGAGATCGTAGAGCCCGTTGGCGGCGGTGCCGCAACAGTCGTCGGCTGTGGCCTCCGGGCCACAACAGCCCGCTTCGGTGCCGCGGTCGGCCACCTTGGAGTAGTGCTCCTGCACCGCAGCTTTGATCTGCTCGGTCTCGGTGAGGGGAGGCCGACCCTGGACATCGCCTGACGCGATGGCAGAGTTGAGAGCGTTACGTTCGTCGGTTGTCATTTTCGAATCTCCTGAGGCGTCTGAGTGTACTGCTATCCAATGATTTGCTGAACTGTTCGTTCAAGTGAGGGAAGAACCTTCTGCCAGACCCGCGCACCTGCGGCCAGCGCATCCTCACCAAGTGGTGTCAGGTGACAGACTTTTCTTGTCCGGCCACCCGTCGACTCCTCTATGCACTCCACGTATCCGCCGGACACCAGTTCCTTGAGTGCGGGGTAGATCATGGCGTCAGTAGGGTCGCAACAGCCGTCGCAACACTCGGCGATGGAGCGTTTGAGTTCGTAGCCGTGCTTTGGTCCATCATTCAACGACGAAAGCAAGAAGAACCGGGCAAGAGCGCGTGTGCTAAGTCCGTCCCAGTAGGTTTCGTCTGTGAGGTCTTTGATGTTCGTAAGAGTGGTTGTCATACCTAGCGTGCTTATATCTAGTGTTCCTATATATAGCTATGCTAGGTATCATCGCGCCGCAGTGGCGGGCGCGTCAACGGCCTGATGACATCACGGTAGCTGCGGGGCTTGCCCCGCTCTTCTGCAGCCGACATCTATACACACGCTGATCACGCGCTCATCTCATCAGTCTTTCCAGGTTCTCCTGAGCTTAGTCGAAGGGTGGAGGCTGGAATCCAGGCACGCACATTGGAAGTCAGAAGACGCCCGATGCGAGCTAAAAATCGGTCCGGCAGATATGGCAGGCGCTGCAATCTAGCGTTACGTGCCTGGGTTCCGGACATCTCCGCAAAGCCTCCGATTCCGGAAAGACGGATAGTGCGATTCGCTAATGACAATGTGCGTCTGAGGGAAGAGCGGGTCATAGACCCGCCGCTACCGCGGGTGTAAGTGGTCGACATTGCGGGAGTATGATTTCCGGCGGTGTATTGGGCATCGATTACGGGGATTAAGGATGTGATCTTGAGCAGCAAGTTGAGTGTGGCGGTTGTTGGAGCTGGCGGGACTGGTGGGTATTACGGTGGTGCGCTGGCTAAGGCGGGGCATGAGGTGACGATGATTGCCCGGGGGCCGCATCTGGCGGCGATCAATGCGAACGGCCTGCAGGTGAATACGGTGCTGATGGGTGATTACCATCTGGACGTTGCGGCGACGGATGACATGGGGTCGATTGGGTCGGTCGATCTGGTTATTTTCGCGGTGAAGAGCAACGGGACGGATGCCGCTATTACGGCCATGGCGCCGCTGGTTGGAAAAGGCACGATGATCATCTCAACCCAGAACGGCATTGATAGCGAACGACTGCTTGCCGAGGCGTTTGGGCCGGACCATATCCTGGGCTGCGCCGCCACTGTGTCGGCGAAGATCTCCGCGCCGGGCGTGGTGACGCAAGCGGGCGGTCCCGGCACGCTGGAGATTGGCGAGATGGCGGGGGACACGTCGGAGAGGGTTGAAGAGCTGGTGGCGACGTGCAGTGACGCGGGGATCGCGGCATCAACGCACGAGAATATCGAGCTTGGGATCTGGCAGAAGTTCACGTTTATATGCGCGCTGAGCGGTATGACGGCGATGACGCGAAAGCCGATTGGCGACATCTTTGCTCAGGAGACGACGACTGCGATGTACTTGCTGGTGTTAGAAGAGGTGGCGGCGATTGCCCGGGCTGAGGGGATTGCGATGCCAGAGAATGCGGCGTCAAACATCTTGAAGACTACGCAGGCGCGTGAGCCGTTCACTATTGGTTCGATGGGGCATGACGTAATCGCAGGGAATGCGATTGAGATTGGGTTGCTGAACGGGCGTGTGGTTGAGCTGGGTGCCCAACACGGGATTGCAACGCCGGCCAACTTTGCGGTGACGGCGGCGTTGATGCCATCGGAAAACGGCTAGCGCGCCATCGGTAGATTGCCACGCTGCGTTTGATGCACTCTGATCTCGGTCGCGTATCTGACGTATTTTGATCTCCTAGGAGGGCGTGCCTGGATTCCGGCCTACGCAGGAAAGACGCAGCGAAGGTGGCAGTTGGATGGACGGTCGTGGGTGACCTGGCGTTGGCACGTGAAGAGCGGGGCCCTTCGACTGGCTCAGGAGAACCAAGCCCCGCAGCTACCTCGCTGACGTGCGCCAGGACGTGGTCGTGGAGACCGTTACACCTTGCTGCGCCTATAATCCGGCTATCTCACTTTGAACTTGACACGAGGTTGCCGTGGCGCCGAAAAAACCGCTTCTTCTACTGATGGATGGCCATGCGATGGTCTTCCGGGCGTGGTTCTCGATACCTGAGCGGCTGTCCAACACAGCGGGCGTCGATACGCGCGGTGTTTACGGATTCATGAACACCTTTATCAAGGTGATCAACGACCACAAGCCATCGCACGTCGTGCTTACGTTCGATCCCAAAGGGCCAACGTTCAGGGATGAGTTGTTCCCGGCATACAAGGCTCAGCGGCCGCCAGCACCGGACGATCTCCATGCCCAGATTCCCATGTTGAAAGACGTGATGGGAGCGTTTGGCGTTCCGGTGTTTGAGATCCCCAGGTACGAGGCTGATGACGCTATTGGAACGATTGCGAAGCAGGCCACGGAGCTTGGCATCGACACGCTGATTGTGACGGGCGATGCTGACCAGCTACAGCTTGTGACTCCCAGCGTGAAACTGCTGATGTACACCGGCTTCGGAGATACCAAAATTTATGATGAGGCCGCGGTTTTCGAGCGATATGGTGGCCTTGGCCCCGATTCGATCGCCGACCTGAAAGCACTGATGGGTGATCCGTCCGACAACATTCCGGGGGTTCCAGGCGTTGGTCAGAAGGCGGCGCAGGGCGTGCTGATGGGCCCGCGTCACGTGGAGGCCCTCTACGAGAACCTCGATGCCGTTTTGGACACGGGCATTCGTGGTGCTAAGCGGGTGAAGGCGCTGCTGGAGGAGCACCGCGAGGAAGCCTTCCGCGGCAAGGTACTGACCACTATCGTGACCGATGTGCCAGGACTGCAGTTCAACCTGGATGAGGCGGAGTTCTGGAAATATGATCGCGAAGAAGTCGTCGCTGAACTCCTGAAACTCGACTTCAATACAGTGATCGCCCGCATACCGAAGCTCGCCGACGGCGACGCGAGCGCCAGTACGAGTCCAACTACCCCTACGGCAGCAGCCAATCAGCCCATGCAGTTGGGATTCGATACGGCAGAACCACCACCTGCGAAACAGGTTGATGGCGACTACGCGACCGTGACTAAAGCATCGCAACTTGCCGATCTCGTAAAGGAGCTATCGAACGGCAGAGGATTCGCATTCGACACGGAAACCACCGGCACAAACCCTGTTATCTGCGATCTGGTTGGCATTTCTGTCTCGAACGCGGAGGACAAGGGCTGGTACATTCCCGTAGGCCACACGGAGGGCGAGCAGCTTCCGATGGCTGATGTGCTGGACGCGCTGCGGCCACTATTTGAGAGTCCAGACATCCCCAAGTCCGCCCACAACGCGAATTTCGACCTGATGGTGCTCGAAAAGGTCGGCATCCATTGTCAGGGGGTCGATTTCGACACCATGATCGCTGCAGCGTTGACCGGTCGTCGCCAGATCGGCCTCAAGCCACTTGCTCTTGACCAGTTCCAGGTGGAGATGACGCCCATCAAAGAACTTATCGGCGTCGGCAAGAAGCAAATCCCAATGTCAGAGGTAGCAGTGGACGCTGCCGCGCCATACGCCGCCGCCGATGCCGACTTCACGTGGCGGCTACGCCAGCGCTTCGAACCCCAGCTTGATCAACACGGAGCCCGCCACGTATTTGACGATATTGAGATGCCGTTGCTGCCGGTGATCGTGAAGATGCAGCTGAATGGAATGCTGATCGACACCACAGTGTTGAGCGACATGTCGAACGTCCTTGGCACGGAGATCGCAAACATACTCTCCGATACCGCTGAACTACTCGGTGGACGCGATCTAAATCTGAACTCAACGCAGCAACTGGCTGAGATCCTGTTCAATGAATGGGACGTGCCAAAGACTCGTCGGACAAAAACCGGCTACACGTTGGACGCCAACACACTGGAAGGCCTTCTGGATAAGGAAGACATCCGTCCAGAGGCGCACGAACTGATAGGCAATGTTCTCAAGTACCGCAGCCTGACAAAGCTCAAGTCAACATACGTTGACGCCCTCCCGCTGTTGGTGGCTCCCGATACAGGCAGAGTCCATACCAGTTTCAACCAGGTTGGCTCGGCCACAGGACGGCTCTCCAGCGCTGATCCCAATGTGCAGAACATCCCTGTGCGCACGGAACTCGGTCGACAGGTCCGACGCGCGTTCGTAGCCGACTCAACCAACGGCTGGTTGCTACTTGGCGCCGACTATTCGCAGATTGAGCTTCGCATCCTTGCGCACATGTCCCAGGAGCCGGGATTGCTGGCTGCATTTCACAGCGGAGAAGATATCCACGCTGCCACGGCCCGTGCAATGTACGAGATCGACGATGACGAGGCGGTAACCCCAGACGCTCGGCGAATTGCCAAGGTCCTGAACTTTGGCGTGATCTATGGTCTGGGACCAGTAGGCGTCGCACGTCAGACCGATCTGAGCCGGAAGCAGGGTCAGGAGTTCATAGATATGTACTTCACCAAGTATCCGGGCATTCGGGAGTATCTGGAAGGCGTCAAAAACGCGGCGAAGCAGAACGGATACGTCGAAACGCTAACCGGACGCCGCCGCCGGCTTCCCGATCTCACCTCCGTCAACCCAGGCCACCGCGCCGCAGCGGAACGCATGGCCGTAAACATGCCAATTCAAGGCACGGCTGCGGACATCGTCAAGATCGCCATGATCAACATCGACGAAGAAATGATCCGCCGCAAACTTGAGTCGCGAATGTCCATCCAGGTACACGACGAACTGATCTTCGAAGTCGCACCGGGCGAGCTAGAAGAGATGACCGGCCTCGCAAACGAGTACATGCCCGGCGCAATGGACCTGGACGTCCCCCTCAACATAGAAACCAAGTCCGGCCCAACATGGGGTGATATGGAGTAGGCGGCTGCGCCGCTGCACATTTTAAGCGAGGGGACAAGGAGTTCATCTTCGCGTCATGGATTGAGCAAATCCTCCCTCTGTCCATCGTTTCCGGTTGTGGTCATAACGGCCCTCGGAGCCGAACCTCAGGTCGACGATTGAGATGGATGCGGTTTCATGCGGTGGCGGCGTTAATTTCGTCTTAAATGCAAACGACGGGCATAGTGCCCGTCGTCTACGGCCGGAACGGGGCCGCCAGGTGCTTAGTTAGTGAGAGGTCCGTACCTGGCGGGCCTGCGAAATAGGTGGCGTCCGGTTAGTTGGCGATTATCGCCGCTGCCTTCGCCTCTGCCCAGATGAGGGCTGCTCTGTTGAGCCTGGATGTGCCTGCCTTGAGGTCCTCGTCGAATGCAACTCCGTACTCAATGATGTTGCCAAAGTAGATGCTGAGTTCAATGAACCCGTCCTGTGTCTCTCGGATGGCGTCTCGGGCCAGCCCATGCGCCGTCGCAGAGGTCTCGGGGACATCCACTTTGTCCCACGCAACAATCAATGCCTGCGTATCGTCGGCAAGATTCTGTGTGAGTGTCTTGCCCTCTAGAGCGCGCTCATCGTAAAGCTCTGGGGTCTCAAGAGAGATTCCGTTGTAGTCGACCAGGAAAGCGTTCCACTGGCCCACAATCTCGTTGTGCTGGACCACAAGCGGCGTGAGCGACTGTTCATAGATAGTCAGCGTTGTGCCGCCGCCGAATAGGACGGCAAGGATGGCGATAGTGCCTATCCCAATTGCCAGTATTGCTGCTGAGACGGCAATTGCGCGTCCGCCAATGGCTCGCGCTGGGCGTTCAACTCTCTCGACAACTTCAATCGTAGTCATGTTTGCAGGTTCCCATTACTTTGCAGTTGTTCCGGCCAAGGAGATGTAACTGCGACTTCAACGAACCTAAGCATCTCGCATGTGTGCTGCGAAAGAGGCTCAAATAGGCTCAGTGGCGCGCACCAAAAGGCTCACTCCCTGCCGTATTCATCATCGGCTCAGACTTCCACGTGGACCTTGAGAGACCCTGAGGCCTTGTCATAGGCCAGGTCAAATCCTTCTTGTATACCCTCAAGCGGGACCCTGTGCGTAACCATCTCCCGCAACGGCGCCCTACCGCTGGCGAGGATGTCGATTGAGACCTCATAATCGTGATGACCATCCACCACTCCGTAGCATGAGGACAGCAGAATCGACTTCTCCTCCAGCATCGGGCGCAGGAAGTCGAATTCAAACGGGTTGCGGAACCCACCAATGATGATCGCCTTACCCTGCGGCCTGCATGCCTCCAACGACTGAACCAGCGTGTCCGGCGTGGTGCCACCAATCGATTCGAGCACTACATCGGCACCGCGGCCGTCGGTCTCGGCGCGGGCGGTGTCTTCCAGCTCACCAGGCTCAGAACCCACAACGATATCCGCACCCATTGCTGCCGCGGCCATCTTCTGCTGGTCATACTTGGCCGACGCAATGATTTTGCCTGCGCCAAGGTGACGAGCGGCTGCAATTGCGGTCAGGCCGATAGTGGCCGATCCCACAACCGCTACCGTGTCACCCGGCGCTATGCCGCCCCATCGCACAGCGTGAACCGAGACGGCCAGAGGCTCCACGAGCGCGCCGTCCGTCCAATCCATGTCATCCGTCAGCTTGAACAACCCCGCTGGCTTGCGTGTCATGTACTCAGCAAATCCGCCGCCGGTGTCGCCGACTTTGTCACGACAGTGGCGGTACTGACCAGACCGGCAGTACCAGCAATCCAGGCACGCCTGCCCCGCCCCGATAGTCTCAATGGCCACACGGTCGCCCACCTGTAGCCGTGACTCACCTTCGGGCAACTCAACGATCTCACCGGCAACCTCATGGCCGCTCGGCATCACCTGCTCTTCAGTGCGTTCGTTGTTCATGTGGAGATCGGAGCCGCAGATGCCTGTTTGTCGCACGCGGACCAGTGCCGAGCCAACAAACGACTTCGGCATCGCCAGATCATCGCGGAAATTTACTTTGTCGCCGCCATCGTGGAGAGCACCGCGCATTGTTTCGGGCATATGAGCTACCTGTTTTGTGTGGAGTAGTGTCGTGTGAATGCCGGATTGTACCCGCGCCGGCGCATTCGATTGCGATACAGTCGAGTTCTTGCGCAACAAAGGCCCGGCTCGCCAACCGTAAAATAAGGGCAGCGACGCCGGAGCATTCAGGAGATAACCCATTGGTCACAGATGCGGAGATGCTGCGATCTAGAGCGAAGTTCAGGGGCGTCTACGCGATTCCCGTAACCGCGTTCCATGAAGATGGCTCAATCGACTTCAAAGGCGTGGCGAAGTGCGTTGAATACTGCGTCGCGACCGGCTCACACGGAATAGTCATGCCGGTGAACGCCAGTGAATTCTTCACCCTCTCAGACACGGAGAGAATCGCCGTTATCAAGGCCGGTGTGGATGCCAACGCTGGCCAACTCCCACTTGTCGCTGGCATATCCGGCGTCTCCGTCCAACACGCCATCGAGCTATCTCTCATGGCGCAGGACGCCGGCGCAAACGCCCTCATGGCGCTGCCGCCAATCTCACGCAACGTGTCTCCAATCGTGATGGAGGAGTACTACCGCGGAATTGGCGAGGCGGTTGAACTGCCGGTATTCATCCAGAACCACGATCCGCCAGCCGGGCAGAAAGTCCCGCTTGACGTGATGGTTCGCCTCCTCAAAGAAGTCGACACGATCTCGTACATCAAAGAGGAAACCATGCCCCCCGGCCAGGCGATCACCGCAGAGTTTGCGGCCGCTGGCGATGCGCTGGAAGGCGTAATGGGTGGAATGGGCGGACGGTACCTGCTCGACGAATACGGACGCGGAGCCTGCGGCACGATGCCCGGTTGCCACATTCCAGATGTTCACGCCGCCCTTTGGGGCGCGTTGGAACGCGGTGATGAGGCTGAGTCCATCCGAATCTACAACAAAATGGCGCCAATGCTGCTGTTCGAAAACGCGTTCGGCGCAGCCGTATATAAGAACGTGCTGCACCGCAGAGGCGTAATCGATAGCCCGCACATGCGAGGCCCGGCCCGCCGCCACATGGACAGCACAGACTCCGCCGAACTCGATCGGCTACTCGCAGAAGTGTCTGAATTCTTCACCTGGAAAGGCTAGGAATAGCGTGGGCTTCCGCCCTCCCGAATTGGCAACAGAGTCCCCGTGAATATCAGACTCGCTAAGCCATCTGATGCGGGCGAAATAGCAAAGTCCGTCAACCGGTTGATTCTGGAACTGGGCGGTACAGTTCTGCCCCTGTCAGAAGCTGAAAAGATGTGCGCTCGCGTCATCTCTTGTGACGCTGACGGGGCGGTCGTGGTCGCTGACGATGGTGATCAACTCGCGGGCATTTGCACCATCTCCTTCCAGAGAGCGATCAGAACGCTGGGCAAGTACGCCATCATCCAGGAGATGTACATTGGGCCAGAGCATCGGAACGATGGCCTGGGTTCCCGGCTGGTGGAGGCTGCAGTTTCGGAAGCCGCCCGTCACGGCTGCAAAGTAGTCGAACTGGGCGCTCCACCTGATGGTGAAGATGCCGAGCGTTTTTACGGAAGAGTGGGCTTCACAGGCGTGGGCCAAAGGTTGCGGCGGGTGATCAGTTCAAGTGGATGAAGACCACGGCCTCATCAGAATTATGTCCATGACGGACCCTGGCTCGCTGGCAATCGCTGCTCAAATTCTCACCGACCACGAGGTGCCGCACGTGCTCCACGGCGACAACAGCCAGTACCTCTACGGCGCGCTCAATTCGGCGATGAGTGCGACGTTGCTGGTGGAGCGGCGACACGCCATCAACGCGCTAGAACTACTGGAAGGCCTTCCAGGACTGGCGCGGCAGCCTAACGATTACGTGGAGTGATCGATCACTAGCCGCTAGTCACCGTCCCGAGAACCGATCCTTTTCTCCCAACCCTCCTCGTGCAGATTGAAAAAGGCATTTGGATCGTAAGGGTGTTCTTTGACTGCCTCAAGATTCAAGTCGATTCCTAGTCCCGGTGACTCCGGCAAGCTGAGATGGCCATTGATCTTGTCTATCTCTGGATGCCACGTGACAAGATCTCGAGTCCACGGCTCGTTCGTAGCGTCGAAGTGCTCCTGGATCTGGAAATTTGGGACGCAGGCCGCGAGTTGTAGACATGTCGCTGTGGCAACCGGCCCGCCACTCTGGTGAGGGGCAATCCAGGCGTTGTTTGCGCGGGCGATATTGGCTACGGCAATGGTGTTCGTGATGCCGCCAAGAGACATTGGCTCAGGCTGCCAGATACTGACTCCGCCTCCACGCGCCAATGTCTCAAACTGACCGATCTTGTCGAACTGCTCTCCGGTGGCGATTGGAATGGGGCACTGCAAGGCGATTTCATTGGTGATCTCCTCGCGCTCATCTTTCGTTGGCTCTTCCCACCAGTAAAGATTCAGCGGCGCAAGGAATCGAGCGACACGGAGAGATTCAGACGGGATAAATCGACTATGCACGTCAATGAGGATCTTGAATTCAGGACCAAAACGTTCGCGAATGCCGGCCAGTATCTTGTACGTGTCCTGCAAATCTGACTCATCAATGGTCCCGAACGACTGCCCGAACGGGTCGAGTTTCACCGCCTTGAACCCCATATCAACAACCGTTTCAGCGGCCGCTACAAACGCCTCAGGCGTGCGCTCTGCTCGGTACCAGCCGTTGGCATACCCGAGAACCGAATCGCGGTGCTTCCCACCAAGCAATTGATAGATCGGCACTCCAAGTGACTTGCCCAGAATGTCCCAGCACGCAACCTCGATGGCTGACATCGCGAGACGATGAATGTGCCCGGCATCCTGAACCGTGCCAATCACTGATTCAGCGATTGCATTGACCTCGCGAGGGTCGCGCCCGACTACAAGATGAGCGAGTTCGGATATGGCGGCCTCGGTCGTCTTGATAAACCCATTGATCGTGGCCTCGCTGACGCCATAGAGACCATCCTCATCGGTCATCACCCGAACGAATAGCCAGTTCTTCCAGCCAGCTCCGACGGGGTAGGTTTCGATCGCCTCAATTTTCATGGATAACCAACGATTCATGCATAAGAAAGCCTCAGAGCACAGGGTACTAGGACGGACTCACAACTCTTGAAGTAAATGCCCAGGTCGCCAGCTTGATAGTAAACGCATTGCTAGATGGATCGATAGGCGGAGGGGCGACTGAACGTTGGTGCGTAAAATTCCGTCAGGTCCGTCAGGTCCGTCAGACCGGTTCGTCCACCATCCTCGTATCCGACGTCATCTCGCCGCGTTCTTCGCTACGCGGATCAAACACGCTGGTCACGATGAACAGCCCCAGCCCAACGAATATCGCGACATCCGCCAGGTTGAACACTCCGTTGAAGCCGCCGTCTATCCAGTCCAGAACGGACCCTCCGATTAGCCTGTCGAGCAGATTGCCAGTTGCACCGCCCGCCATAATCCCCACGTAGAGCGACCCGGAACTGTTGGCCTGCCACGCCCATCTGGCGATAAGTACGACGGCCAGGGCCGTGATGGAGAGGGCGATTACGCCGTAGAGGCTGTTCCCGAGACCGACCGGTGCGTCAGAGTTGTACAGAATCCGCAGTTTGACATCGCCAAAGAGCTCGACGACCGAGTTGCCAAGGAAATGTGCGACCACGGCCTTTGAGAACACATCCGCTGCAAGCGTCGCCAAAAACGCCGCCAGCAAGATCTGCCTGTAGTTTCGTCTTCTGGTCATCAAGCTATATCTACCGTTCGCTGACTGTGAGTCCTGGTAAGTAAGTACGGTGCTCACCAGTTTCTGGGCCTATCGGTCCACTATGCGGACTGATCCCCGGGATCACTCGAACGGCTCTCCGATTGTGCGTGCTTTTTACTACGCGCCGCCGCAACAATTACGATCACCGGAATCGCCACGATCACGACGCCGAGGATGATCACTATGGCCGCTGCACTCAAACCCGTGGTCACATCAATTTGGTGCTGGATCCAAGACCATAGCGTAGGGTCGACAGACTCGGAGTGGTGAGCGACAGGTGCGAGTGGTGCGGCCATCGCCGATTAATCTCCCTCGATGGGCTGTAGGACTGTGTCGCCGGGTTTCATGTAGCGGCCGGAGTACTTGCGCTCGTTGATTGAGAGGCTAATCACGCCTGCGGCTAGCAATGTGAGGAAGCCGCCGAAGAAGGCCGGGTCATAGGTGTCGAATCTATCGAACACGATGCCGAACGCGAGTACAGCGCCAGCTCCGCCCAACTGGTGGGCGAGGTTGATAAGGCCGGAGAGCGTGCCGAGCGCTTTCACTCCGTAAACATCGGCAGTCAACGAGGTCGTTAGCGGGACGGTTGCGAGCCATGAGGCTCCGCCGATTATGGCGAATGCCCAGAGCGCGACGCCGGCGGGCAAGACGAGGAACGAGAGAAATGCGAGCGAACGGATCAGGTAGACGATTCCAAGGAGGGTTTTTCTCGGCATCTTGTCCGAGAGGTATCCGATGGTGAGAACGCCGATCGCGTTGATTCCCATCAGGAGGCCGAATGCGATTGCCGCTTTGCCTGCGGAGATGTCCTGATCGACGGCCCAGCGCACATAGTGAACGGAGATGCTGGCGGTGGTGATGCCGCAGACGACGTATGCCATCGAGAGTTGCCACATTGGCGCGGAGGAGTAGGAGTCTTGCCATCGATCGGTGGCAAGTGGCCCGCTCAGCGCCTCTTGGGGTGGAGTAGCGAATACATCCCGAGGAGCGGTGTAACCATCCTGCTGTAGACCCATGTCTTCGGGCCTGCTCTTTAGGACCAAAATTAGGAGTGGCACACCAAGTGCGAGCATGATGACGCCCATTACGACCCACGCGGTCTGCCAGCTGAACTGGATTAGGAGATATGCCGCGAATGGGACGAGGATCAGTCCGCCGACGGAGCCTCCAGCCGCAAGAATGCTCATGGCGGTGCCGCGCTTTGCACGGAACCACGCTGCGACGACAGGGCCACCCGTGGAGAACATGATGCCTCCGGAAAAGAAGGAGATCACGAAGCCGTACATGAATATCAGCATGTAGGCGTTGGTAACGAAGGCCATTGCGATTGCGCCCAGACCCATGGGAATCATGCTGAGGATGATGACAGGTCGGCCGCCGTAGCGGTCGGTGAGGTTTCCAAATATCGGCTGGGACGCGCCGTTCATCAGCCACCCCAGCGACGCGGCCACGGATATAAGGGTGACGGAAGCGCCAAATTCATCCT
The DNA here is from genome assembly GCA_013204555.1 of Chloroflexota bacterium. Lineage (GTDB taxonomy): Bacteria > Chloroflexota > Dehalococcoidia > Lucifugimonadales > Lucifugimonadaceae > UBA1151. Next base: position 89,636 of record JABMNO010000024.1, read on the forward strand.
CCCACGTCTTCACAAAGACGCCATAAGAGCCACGAACTCCAACGCCAATAAATATCGTGAAGAAGAGTGCCGCGATTACGTACCACCCATAGTAGGCGGTGCTGACTTTGCGAATTAAGTTCTCCATTGAGAGGAAAGGTTAGCGCAAATGGCCTTGTGCCACGATGTGAAAATGAGCCGAACTGCGCGACCGTGTACCGCACCGTCACCCTGAGGAAGAAGACCTGCGACCGACGCTAGGTTCTCTGCCGGGGTGGATGTGGTGAACGTCCAGACTTGCCGATTATCCCCTGATGAGAATGCCGCCGCCGGTTGATGAACTGGGCCGAATATCGTGACCGGCAGACGCCCTCACGGCCCGCGGAGCCGGGCCTCAGGGTGACGGTTGGAGTGCGGGGTCTACGGTTGACCCGTCCTACCCGTCGACTCCCAACTTGCGTGCGAGGTCAACAAAACTAGCCGCACCAACATCTATCCCCGCCGCAGCTTCAAGATCAGGCGCCCTGCCTCCCGTCCCATACTCCGCTGGACGTGCAACGAATGCGGTGGAGAGCCCCGCGTCCCGTGCCGCTAACAGGTCGCCATTATGCGCCGCTATCATCATCACCTCGCGCGGCTCAAGGTTGAGCAGGTTCGCCGCCATCAAGTAGACCTTCGGATCCGGCTTGTAGCTATCCGCCAGTTCGCCAGCAAAGACGCAGTCCCACGGCAGACCGCCATACTTCGCCATGTTCACCAGCAATCCAATGTTGCCGTTGGATAGCGTGCCAATGATGAACTTCGACTTCAGAAGGGTCAGCCCTTCCACGGCATCCGGCCACGGGTCAAGCCTGTGCCACGCCCGATTCAAGTAATCGGTCCCCGGCTCAGACAGGCCAGTGATTCCGTACTCCGCCAACAAGATGTCCAGTCGTTCCCGGTACATCTGATCGGCCGTCATCCATTCGCGATCACCGTCACGGAACGCCTGCATCCCATCGTGATAACCCGCCCGCCACCGATCGGCGAAGGCGTTCCAGTCGCCATCCACTCCCAGACGCGTTCCCACGGCGCTGATCTCACGCGAAATAGATGTTCGCCAATCGACCACCGTGCCAAATACGTCAAACACCAATGCTTTTACGTGGCCTGTCTCGTTACTCATAGATATTGCCTGCTCCATTCGTGCATGATGTGTCCGACATTATCGTCGAATAAGGCGAGATACCGGATCCGGTCAGGGTGTGACCGGCTTAACTGAGCCAAAACTCCTGATCCGATTTGAATGCCCCGGCCAGAAAAATTCAAATCTTCACGCGTTTCTCAGGCCTTAGACATCACACTTGCCACATGGTGAATCGAACAGACATTGAATGGCTGACGCTGGACTCGACCTCTTCAACTCCTTTCCATCGTCAGATCGACGAGGGAATCAAAACCGCCATCGCGATGAAACAGCTCCGAGCACGCGATCGGTTGCCCACGATCCGTGCGCTTGCCGACCAACTTGGAATCCACCCCAATACGGTCGCACGCGCCTACTCCGGCCTGGTGAGAGATGGCGTGTTGATCGCTCAGCCCGGGCGAGGAACGTTCGTGCCACCGGAGACAGGCGATCTGGGTGCCGAGCGGCAGGTGCGACTGGATTCCATCCTCACACGGAGTCTGGTTCGCGCCCTCAGCCTGGGCTTTTCCGTTGACCAGATCGAAGCAAGTTTCAACAGAAATTTAGCCGGTTTCGATGATCGGACGGACGGACTGGATCGACAGGATGGAGACTCATAGGTAATCGTGAATATGACAACTAAGGTCGATGTTGATTCGGGATCAGTAAGCTGGTCACGAGTGATCCGACTCTGGCTCGCGCTCATCGCTATGGTTGCGATCACCCTTGGAGCAGTCAGTTGCGGAGACTCCCAGAGTTCAGACGTCATTCTCGCGACCACTACGAGCACATATGACACCGGATTGCTCGATATGCTTCTCCCTGTGTTCGAGGAGCAGACCGGGTTCAATGTAAAACCGATTGCCGTAGGTACCGGAAAGGCCCTCGCTATGGGCGAGCGCGGGGAGGCCGATGTCCTCCTGGTCCACGCTCCCGCCGCAGAGGCTAAGTTGCTGGAAAGTGGGGCGGCTCTAAGCCGAAAACCTGTGATGTACAACTATTTCGTACTCGCAGGCCCCCCTGACGATCCGGCCAGTGCTCGCGCCGCCTCTGCGATTCAACTTGCTTTGAACTGGATATCGAGCTCTGGTTCGGACTTCATATCGAGAGGAGACGACTCTGGAACGCACAAGATGGAGTTGAGCCTGTGGGAGCTTGCGGAGGTAGTTCCTGCCGGAAGCTGGTACCAGGAATCCGGGCAGGGGATGGGCGCAACGCTGCAAATAGCCTCCCAGAAGGCCGCTTACACACTCTCTGATCGAGCCACATTCCTCGCCCAGAGCGGGGTTCTCGATCTGGCGATCGTTTCGGGAAGGGACGACGCGCTGCTGAATACGTACTCGGTAATTGAACTGAACGGTGATCGCTTCCCTGAGATCAACGTCAAGGGCGGCAAGGCGTTCGCCGAGTTCCTGGTATCTCCTGAGACTCAGGCGATGATCCGTGACTTCGGTGTTGAGCAGTACGGTGAGCCCCTATTCATCACCGAACTCCCAGGGAGAGCCCCAGGGACGAGCCAGTGAAATGGATCTGATCTGGGACGGCGTTAGTGAGGCATTTCGACTGATCTTTGGCGGCGACAAAGAGGTCGCCGAAATAGTGCTTTTGACCCTACGCGTATCCGCTACCGCAACCGTACTGGCAACGCTCATCGGAGTGCCAATTGGCGCGGTGCTTGGCGTCTGGCAGTTCAAGGGTCGCGGAGTGTTGATTAGCATCGTCAACACAGGAATGGGCGCACCGCCCGTCGTCGTTGGACTCGTAGTGATGATCCTGCTCTGGCGCAGCGGCGTTCTGGGTGGGCTGCACATCCTCTACACGCCATGGGCGATGGTATTCGCACAGGCACTAATCGCGTTGCCAATCGTCATCGGCTTCTCGATGGCAGCGATAGCTCAGATAGATCCCGCGTTCCGGCAGCAGATGCTGGCTCTGGGCGCGTCGAGATCACAGGCGCTGTGGATAATGGTGATCGAGGCCAGACTCGCAATTCTGGCCGCCGTGATGGCCGGGTTTGGTGCGGTGATCTCGGAAGTCGGCGCTGTGATGATGGTTGGTGGCAACATCAAAGGCGAGACCCGGGTACTCACCACGGCTACCGTTCTTGAATCCAACCGGGGCGAGTTCGGCACGGCCATAGCGCTTGGCACCATACTTCTAACTCTCACATTCCTGGTGATCGCTGCGCTGACCATCGTCCAGCAAAGGGCAAGGATTCGATGACGAAGACGCCGGCCGTTGAGTTGAGGGACGTGAAGTTCAGGCGGAACGGGCGACTTTTGCTCGATGTCCCCTCGTTACGCGTGACCGGACATGAAACTCTCTCTGTGATTGGACCGAACGGCGCAGGTAAGACCACGTTGCTTCGTGTCCTCTCTCTCCTCGACCGCCCACAAGACGGGACGATAATCCACGATGGCGATGAGATTCACTCGGGCGGCGACGCGCTCAAACGACGCCGTCGACTGGCCATGGTTATGCAGCAGCCACTGCTCCGCAACACAAGTGTGTGGGAGAACGTGGCGACCGGCCACCATTTCCGTCATACCCCGAAGGCCGAGGCGTCCCGAATGATCGGGGAGTGGCTCGACAGGTTCGGAATCAGTCATCTGGCCGACCGCAACGCAAGGAGGCTCTCTGGAGGTGAGGCACAGCGGGTAAACATGGCCAGAGGACTCGTCCTTGAACCCGATCTGTTGCTGTTGGACGAACCATTTAACGGACTCGATCAGCCGACGAGACTGGCGCTCCTGGACGATCTGTGGCGGATACTGAAAGAGATTCAAACCACCACGATTCTTGTCACACACGATCGGGCCGAGGCGCAGGCGCTCGGCAGCACCGTGGCGGTCATGCTTGAGGGAAAGGTGGAGCAGGAGGGAACTCCAGAGGAGGTCTTTTCGGCTCCGCGGACAGAGAAAATCGCCGCCTTCGTGGGCGTTGAGAATGTCTTATCGGGGCGTGTAATTGAATCTTCTAACGGGTTGACCGAGATGAGTGTTGGACGCGGTCACGTGACGTTAATCGGAGAGTTCCCGATAGGCGAGGAACTTGTGCTGGGTATTAGCCCTGAAGCCATCGTTCTGGAAGATCCAACTGGCTATGCGACCACGACGAGTGCCCGAAACCGCATTTCAGGCACGGTGACCCGGGTATTCGAAATGGGCGCGCAAGCCCGCGTCGTAGTCGATTGCGGATTCCCACTCGTGAGCCTGATAACCGGCCGCTCCGTTGTTGACCTGCGATTATCGCCGGGCGCTCCGATAGTGGCGTCGTTCAAAGCCAGCGCGGTTCACGTGATCCGTAATGGACAGCTACCGCGCTCTGCGACAGACCGTGATCTGATCGAAAAGTGATTGACCGGCGGCCAGGTCCTGAGCCCCGCCGACCGGAGGAGAAAATCGATGACTGACTTTCCTCATCACGATGACCATGTCCATGCCGATGAAGGCGACATGCTCAGCATTGAAGAGGCGCTGGAGAAGGTGCTGTCTTACACATCCGTTCTTCCTGCCGAGAGCCGCCCTCTGCTCGAGTCTCTGGGTGGCGTACTTGCGGAGGATGTCAGGGCGGGATTCGATATCCCCCCCCTTCCAAACTCAGGCATGGACGGGTATGCGGTACGTATTGAGGACGTGATGAACGCTTCTGAGTCTTCGCCAGTTGAGTTACCTGTCTCGGGAGAGGTCGCGGCCGGCGCCGTTCCAAGCGTCCCACTGGCAGCCGGAACCGCGGTACGCATCATGACTGGAGCACCGGTTCCTGTTGGATCAGGCGCGGTTGTACCGTTCGAGGACACTGATGAGCTAGCACGGCGGGCAAAGGATGGCCAACTCACCTCTATCGGCATCTGCAAGACACCGAAAGCAGGAGCGAACATCCGGCTAGCGGGCGAGGACATCCGCGCCGACGCTCTCGTGCTGGTCAGAGGTATGGTCCTGCGCCCCTGCGACATCGGACTGGCGGCCTCGCTTGGCCTGACGCACCTTCCGGTAATCAGGAAGCCAGTCGTCGCTATCATCTCAACGGGCGACGAGATCCTGGAGCCTGGAGAGGAACGCAGACCCGGCGCGATCTATAACTCCAACGCCTACACCATCGCCAGTTTCGTCACACGTTACGGCGGAGTGCCACACATTGTTGGCACGGCGCGTGACACGGCCGACTCATTGAACGCCATTCTCGACCGCGCAATGGACGCTGATCTCGTAGTGACCTCGGCCGGCGTTTCACGCGGAGACTACGACGTGGTCAAAGACGTTCTCGCGTCCCGAGGCCACATCGTCAACCGGTCGGTGCGTATCAAACCGGCTCGGCCGCTTGCATTCGGGGCACTGACAGGCGAAGGCAGAGACATCCCTCACATTGGCTTGCCCGGCAATCCAGTGGCCGTTGTCGTCGCTTTCGAGGTGTTCGCACGGCCTGCGATTCTTGCGATGTCAGGCCACACAAGTCTTGAGAAATCGACTATTCAGGCCACCCTCGATGACCCCATCAGGAATCCTGATCACCGACGCGTATTTGCACGGGTACAGGTCTACGCGGACGTCAAAACAGGCGGTTATCGGGCGAAACTGAGCGGTAGTCAGGGCTCAGGAGTTCTCACCGCGGCAGCTGCGGCAAACGGCTTTGCCATATGCCCAGAGGACAGTGATGGGCTGGTGTCCGGCGATACTGCTACCGTGCAGATGCTGGACTGGCCAGAACAACTGCTGTAATCGTTCTCCATCGATATTAAAGATTGGAGCCGATCATCCGGGGGGCGATGATCGGCTCCTGAAACGAAAGTAGTCGGCGTTAAGCGACGGTCGCTGGTATCTCTTCTTCGGCCCACGAGATGCCGAGCTCCGCAAGTTTGGCCCTCGTCGGTACACCGGTATGCTCATCCCATCCCATCATGGCGTACATGGTGTGGACAGCTTCATCCATCTTCTCTTTATCAATGCCGCCGTTCTTCAGTCCGCCGCTTTTGGTTCCGTTGAAGAACCGTTTTGGCAACTCATCCTGGGAAGAGTCAATGCCTTCCCGCAGGTTGAATATGCGGCCTAGCGTGGCCACGCGCTCACCCAGTTGTAGGGCCTCATGGGCGGTGTAAGACCAACCGGTTGCCGCAGCAATGATCTCTACTTGTTGAGAGAACGTCCATGGGACGAACTGGCAGCTGACCGCTGAGTCCCTGAAGAGGCTCCACAGATGGGAAGCCTTCTGGTTCGCGACCTTATCGCCGCTGAGGTCATTTGCTGGCAGAGGGATTGTCGCGCCCATCCCTTTCAAGTGCTCAAACCCGGCAGAAGGCTGTGTCGCTGCCGTATCGTGCAGGCCTGCGCAGTGATCCGCTCCGTGAGCCTCAAAGGAGTAGACGATGCCCAGACCCTGCTTCACTCTCGGATCGTGCATCGGAAGTTCCAGGCCCTTCACGTGCATGGCAAACTCTTCTGAGCCGTGCCCCAGGATCTCCGCAGCTCTCTTGGTTCCTTCAGCCAGAGTCGCACCAATGCCTTCACGCCTGGCAATCATCTCAACCATCTGAAGCATTGCCTCGGCGTTGCCAAACCTGAGATCGATACCGCCGGTATCCTCCAGAGTGATGATTTCGTTCTCGAAACACTCCATGCCAAACGCGATGGAGACTCCCAATGAAATCGTATCCATGGAGTACAGATTGGCCAGTTCGTTGGCCTTAATGATGGCGGCGAGATCGTCGACACCACAGGTTGAGCCAAGGGCGCCCAGAGATTCATACTCCGGACCTCCGTTGCGCTTATCCACATTCCACGGCTCCTGGATTGCAACGGTCTTCTTGCACCTGATGGCACAAGCAGCGCAGGCCTCCATCCCGGTTCCGTATACGTCCATCGTGGTGGTTGCGGTGATCTTCTCAACGGTTGGGAAGTCGTTATCTCTGAAATTGTGGGACGGCATGTTGCCCACTGCGTTTCCGGAGATCATCATCGAATGCTCGCCCGTGCCAACATCGTGCATAGACGGGTTGAACAGGGGGAGGTCGTAGTACTCCTTGTTCATGAACAAGGTCAGTTCGCGTAGCTTGGCTGCGTCTGCAACTTGCGGGTTCTTGCGTCCGCGAACCGCTATCGCCTTGAGGTTCTTTGATCCCATTACGGCGCCTAGGCCGCCGCGACCAGCGGCGTCCTTCAAGTCGTTGATCACACAGGCGTAGCGCACCTGGTTCTCGCCGCCGGGGCCAATTGCAGATGTGCGGATGCCCTTGATTCCGGTCTCCTCCGCAATCGTGTCATGGGTATCCATGACCGTCTTGCCCCAGAGGTGTCCAGCGTCCTTCAACTCAACCCCGTCGTTGGTTACAAGGAGGTACACAGGTGAGTCGGCACGACCTTCAACAATTATGGCGTCGTAGCCAGCCTTCTTGACCTCCATCGGCCAGAAGCCGCCTACTTCAGTCTTGGAATAGCCGCCAGTAAGTGGAGATTTTGCGCCAATGCAGTTACGCGTTGCCCCGGGCATAGCGAGCCCAGTCATAGGTCCAAGGGCGTAGATAATTTTGTTTTCTGGCGAAAGCGCATCTATCCCCGGAGGGACTTCCTTCAAAAGAAAGTAAGAGACAAATCCGGCGCCCCCCAGATACTTCCGATAGAAATCTTCTTCCGGCTCGTCTGTCGTGATCTTCCGTTCTGTGAGATTGACTCTCAGAATCTTTCCGGCAACTCCCTGCATTGAATTCTCCTTACGAATGCCGTGTCCTATCTCTTATCTATCCGCCTTCAATCGGGGAGAACACCAACAGGTGATCCCCATCTGAAACCTCCGCATCGCCATAAACCAGTTGTCCTTCGATACTCGCGTTCCACTGCGCGTCTTCGCTTACGCCCAGAGCCGACAGTGCGTCGGTTACCGTGGCGCCATCGGGCAGAGTCACAGTGGCGCTCTTGTGGCCTTCCTCAAGATGCCTGCGTAGCGGTCCTATAGGTTCTATGATCACGTTCATGGGATCACTACTATAAGCCGTTGGCCTGCGAGTGAAACCGACGCAGACAGATCACTATGTTTCGGCGTCAACTCATGAGGCTCCCACCAGTTCTCTCAGCCCCAGTTTCTCCAGCTTCGCATCACTCGGCCGGGTCGTTACCGGGTCCCAGTCCATTGCGCGCAGATAGTCTCCTATCAAGGCGTCATCGTCAATAGTCACGCCAGCGTTGGGGCCTTCCGTTTGGGCTGGCTTGCCCAGTGCACGAGGGTTGAACTCCATTTCGAGGGGGTTCAGTCCCTCTCGCAGGTTGAACATGTGTCGCAACGTGCCAATGCGCTCGCCAGCAAGCTCAAGTTCCTCCATGGTGTATCCATGGCCAGTTACTATCTCAAGGAACTGTGTGATGAAGTCGATATTGTATGCATTGAACCCAAACAGGCATATTCCAGTCGCGTTCGCAACATGCACCATGGAAGCTGCCTTATTGTGAAGCTCTCCGAATCCTTCTGCGCTGAATTTGTCGGAGCGCGTATCTTCCATGTATCCGTCACCCATGATCCAGCCAACGCCGCCCTGTGTATGACGACCGGGCGTTCCGTCCATCCTGTAGGTAACAGCGAGGGCCGGTACGAACTTGGGATCGTGGGCCGGTAGCTCTTGTCCTCCGGCATGGACAGCGAACTCTTCCGAACCCTGAGCTAGTTTTTCTGCTGCGACCTTTACGCCGTCAGCGAGCAACGCGCCTATGCCTTCCCTTTTCGCGATCAGTTCCGTAAGAGCAACAACCGCGTCGCCATCACTCCACTTCAGTTCAAATCCCACATCGTCCACAGACAGTATTTCGTTCTGGAAACACTCAACAGCGAACGCCGCTGCAGCACCAGTCGATATCGTGTCGAGACCGTAGGCGTTACAGATATCGTTGAACCGTATGATCGAATTCAGATCATCATTCAGGATGTCGGTTCCCGCCATCGTGAGAGTCTCGTACTCAGGCTTGTGCGACTCCTTCAGCCGACCGGCGCCCGGCTTCATATGACCACCGCAGGAGATGGTGCACCGCCAGCATCCATAGCGCTTCGCCTGCTCCGAGATCACCTCATCGCCGCCGATGTTGATGGCTGTTGGGAAGTCGACCGCGCTACCGCTCCAGTTCTTGACAGGTGAGTCGCCGGTAAGGATCGCTCCCTCTGTGATTCCGGCCGTCCCGTAATCGTGGAAAAGATTCCCTGCCTCATTGAGGCGCGGAATCCAGCGACGCCGCAGGAGTGCCGCTTCCTTCTCATCGTGCATCGGCACCTTGAGCTTGCCTCGTGCGACGATGGCCTTGAGATTCTTTGAACCCATCACAGCGCCCAGTCCGGATCTACCAGCGGCGCGCCCCTTATCGTTCATCACGCACGCCATCAGAGACTGCATCTCGCCCGCCGGACCGATACACGAGACTCGGGTGTACCGCTTCCCATACTCTTCCCGAAGGATGTCATCGGTATCCTGGGTGTCCTTGCCCCAGAGGTACGCCGCATTATGCAGGGACGCTTTGCCCTCATCCAGCAGTAGGTACACAGGCTTTTCGGACACGCCAGTGAAGAAAACAAAGTCATATCCGGCGAACTTCATGAAAGGCCCAAAATCGCCGCCTGAACTGGCATCTCCCCAGGTACCGGTCAGGGGTGACTTGCCAACCACTGTGTAGCGGCCGCTAGTCAGTGCGGGAGTCCCGGTCAGGGGACCGCTCGTGAATCCCAGAATATTGTCCGGGCCAAGTGGATCCGCGCCTGGCTTCATCCGCTCATACAGGATTTTTGTTCCAATCCCATAACCACCCAGATAGTCATGGGCGAGGCTATCGTCCACGGGTTGCTCAGTGAGCGACCCATTCGTTAAATCGATCGATAGAATCCGGCCCATGAATCCGTTCGCCATATGAGTTCTCCATTCCCGGCGTCAACTCGGGAGGTTGCAAGGTGCAACATCGTAGCGATCAAGGCGGTTAGGACTGTGAGTATTCCGTGAATGTCGCCATCGAAAATGACGAACTCTTCTCATTAATCGTTGGAGTTGGGCCAGCGAAAGAGTAGGGATGCAGATGGTTGGCGCCACCGGAAATGACAGGTCCCGTCTTGGGAAGCGACAAGAGCCAGATCGACCGCTTTTTCCAGTTCGTCATGTGCCGGAGTACCCAATCTCACCCGCAAACGCCGTGCCGACCGGGTTATCGCTTCTTCTCGATCACGAAAGCTCCTCGCCGCAATGCCGGGGAGTTCAATGATCTCGGGGACGTACTCCCAGCTTTCCAACAGCCTCTCAAACTCGCGCGCACTCGGCGCTGTCACCCGGTCTTCACCTCGTACGGATTGCCAGAGCGGGTGATAGTAGTCGCCCGGCGGTGATAGCCCCAGCACAGCAACTACGCACTCTCTGGCAACCTCCACTGCTTTCCGTACAAACGGCGCGATTGGAGCCGCACCGTAGAGCACATGCGACATCAACACTACGTCCACCGGCTCCTCTGCCCATTCCTCCCACTGGCTGGACACAACGCTGATATTTTCGATCCCGCGATGCGCAATCTGGGAATTCAGTTCCGCTGACATTGCCGGTGAAGGTTCAAGGGCAATCACGCCCCCGCAGAGCGAGGCAGCCGGGACGGCAAGCCGTCCTGCCCCTGCGCCCACGTCGAGCAAGATCGAGTCTTTCCTAAGCACAGAACGCAAATAGCCAATTACCGGGTCTTCAGAACCAGCATCAGGAGGAGGCCTGAAGCTGGACACTAAGCCACTCCAGTGGTCTGACTCATCTTCATCCCGGAACACTCGCCTGTGCTGACGTTGCGCGAATTCGACTTGCGCATCCCATTCGCGAGCCGCTGCGGTTTCTGTCAAATCTCACATTCCAATCACGCGTGTTGAGTTGTCTTCAACAGTCTCTCATCGCTATTCAATTGGCCCCGCCACCAACGTGTGTGCCCGTCGCCATATTACTGTCGGTGCGTGCTGGTACTCACCTCAATTTCTCTCACGCGGCGCAGATTCTTCTACCAAACGAGTTGAAAGCCAAGCATTAGCGTCGCCAGTGCGAGGGTTGTCACAGAGACCAACGCCGTCGACTTTACCCAGTGCACCATCGTTACGTGGCCCAACTGGCGGCGCTCCAGCATTCCGATCGCGACGATGTTGGCTGTGCTGCCTATCATCGTCAGGTTCCCGAAGAACGTACCGCCAAAGAGCATGCCCCACCAGAGTGGAGTTACATCGGCGCCAATCGTCTCAAGCTCCTGAACTACCGGAATGAGCGTAGCAATCGCCAGAACGTTATCCATGAGAGCGCTGGCCAGGCCAGCGACCCAGACAAATGCCAGGAAAAGCCCCGTTGGATCACCTCCGGTTGCATCAACGAGCCGATTTGCGAAAACGGACGTCGCGCCCGTGAGGCTAAGGGTCCCCACTGACGCGAACAGCAACACAAAGAACGTAAGCGACCACCATTCAACGCGCTTCTCGACCAACTCTCGTGCGTTGTCACGTGCAAGTGCCAGGACGATGCCTCCGGCGATCAGCGCAGTACCCAGCAGCATCGTGTTTTTCTCAAGTCCAAGAAGTTTCTCAATCTGGGTATGCAGTACCAGGGAGACAATCGTCCCTATGAACAGACCCCATGGCAGCCTCATCTCCGGACTGAGGACGGATGCCATCAATGACGGTTGACTGTTCTGACCCTCTCCTGTTTCACCTTGCATCGCTGAACGAAGTTCGTTCAACCAATCCCGGGATTGCCACATCATGATCGGAATAGCGATCACCAATCCAGCAACAGCGACCGGCGTCGCCCAACGTAGGAAGTCCGTGAACCCCAGCCCGGAACGTAGTGCGATCATCACCCCCACCGGATTGCCAACCACGGTTGCAGCACTGCCAATGTTGGTCGCAACCACCACCATAATCAGGAGTGGTATCGGGTTCACTCCATATCGCTTTGAAACCTGGAAGACAGTGGTAGCCATGAACATGATGGATGTCACCTCATCCACCAGTGCCGCGGATATGGCGGACATCACCATCAGAACCACTGTGAGACGCCGTGGGTTTGGGCCAACCAGTCCCGTGATGGCGTCAACAACTCGCTCGAAGAAATGCTGCTCCTCAAGGAACCCAATCAGAATCATCATTCCAATGAGGAAAAGAATGATCTCGATTCCCGCGAACTCGACGATATTGGGAACGTTTGTCAGCCCCAGCAACAGGAGCAACCCAAGCCCACCTAGTGCGAACGCGAGCCGAAACCGCCAGAACATTAGCGCCCCCATCACGATCATTCCGAAGACCGTGAAGGATTGAACTTGGTCCGCATTGAATCCGAGGGCGAACCCGGCCAGACCGAATAGCGTGACAGCGGCCGCGTAAATCAGCCATCGGAGCAGCCCATTCTCTGACCAGGCGAAGAGTCTTGATTGGATAAGGCCTGTCATGCGTCACCTTCAACTGAAGACACCGAAATTCTGGCGTTTTGGTTGGCTGTTGAATCGCTCGGAACTCCTGGTGAGGACCCCGATCCTTGAGATGGCTCCAGGTCCGGCTGAGGCCTCAAGAATGAGGCGATCACAGCCAAAGTCAGGATCCCTGCTACCACCCCCAGAGACGCGAAATTCGGGAAGCTATACACATCTGAAGCGAGCATCTTCGCCCCTACAAATACCAGCACCAGAGAAAGTCCCAGCTTCAGGTAGTGGAACTTGCTAATCACTCCGGCCAGCGCGAAGTACAGCGCCCGCAGACCTAGAATCGCCAGAACGTTCGATGTGTACACAATGAACGTATCGTCGGTCACTGCGAATATCGCTGGAATCGAATCAATCGCGAAGATGAGGTCGGTTGCCTCTACCGCGACCAACACCACGAGCAGAGGTGTTGCGAATAGTTTGCCATTGACCCTGGCGATGAACTTCCCACCGTCGTACTCATCGGTGGTCGGCACGAACCTCCTGAAAACTCGAATCGCCACGTTTCGGTTCGGATCCATGCTGGACTCGTTATGGAACGCCATTCGGATTCCACTTACCACTAAGAACCCACCGAATATGAAGATCACCCAGTGAAAGTTGGAGAGCAGCGCAGCGCCCGTCGCAATCAGGACTCCGCGCATCACCAGTGCCCCAATTACGCCCCAGAAAAGGACTCGGTACTGTTGTGCCGCCGGAACTTTGAAGAAAGTGAAGAGCAGCAGGAACACAAAAAGGTTGTCTACGCTGAGCGACTTCTCAATCAAATAACCGGTCGTGAATTCCAGCCCCACCTCGCTTCCCTGCCATACGTACAGCATGGCGTTGAAAACTAGCGCAACTGCTATCCACACACCGCTCCAGCTGAGCGCCTCACGTGTGCTGATGACTTTGGATTTTCTGTGAAATACGCCAAGATCCAGGGCAAGCATGCCCAGAATAAAGACATGAAAGAGGATCCAGAAAAGGATGGGTACGTCCAATGTAATCTCCATTCGCCACTGGCAACTTTGAACGTCCAGAAATCCAGACGCGAGCGCGAGAGGCCGAGGAATCAGTAATTAATATTTGGGCGAGTAGCGCCGCCAGTTAGCGGAGCGGCGGATTAGTCCGCGTTGGCAGGTTCAGAAGGTTCATAGCGCGAAATGCGCTGACCAACGAAGGCTGAACGCTCGAGCCGACGGTGCCTGTAGGAGGTAGGTAGAGCAGCAAATAAGCCCAGACGACGGGGATCTCCCGCAACGATCGAGTTCCCCAATTTGGTGGGACCTTCGGCGGAATCGTTCATTGGGCGGACGTCTGTTCGCTTGTCGATAACAACTCAATCAGTTTTCCAACTGTGTGTTGCGACTCCAGCGGGTGCCGAAGCGGAGCGCTACTGTCTATCTTGTAGCGATTCTCTCTACCCACACGGGTTCTGCTCAGGTAGCCACTACTCACCAGTTCAGAGATGATCCTGTGCGCCGCCCGCTCAGTAATCCCCACCTGATCAGCGATTTCACGGATTCGCGAATCTGGGTCGCGGCTTATCACTAGAAACACGTGTGCGTGGTTGGTCAAGAATGTCCAACCTGTTGGGGTGCTGGGGTTTTTGAGATCTGTCTTGTGTTGCATATCGTCCCAACCAGTATACATGACATGTATTTCATGTATCAAATTACGTGATATGTCCTTCTATGTTCAGATTGGAGCTCACCCCAATAACGCTCCCTCACTACTCAACTGCGTAGGGGAAATTGGGGTTGCTTCAAGGCCTGCCGCCTTCACCGCTTGGAACTCAGTATCGAGATTCCCTATGCAGATTCACGTCAGGCGGCCAAAAATCCGGTATATTCCCCGGAACGCGTACGGAGCTATTTCGTAAGCCAACAAGGAGCCAGTGATGAATCCGGCCGTTTATTTCATGGATGCGCGGAGTGATTCCGCCGATACAAGCCTCATAGCGAAAGCGATCACAGTCTTCGACGCCGCTGGGTTGGACGAGTTGGTCACACCCGGCGATGTGGTCGCGATCAAGGTCCACTGTGGGGAGTGGAACAGTAGCGCTTACCTCCGTCCCGTATACGCCCGAGCACTTGCGGACCGGATCAAAGAACTGGGCGGCAGACCGTTCGTCTGCGATACAACGACGCTCACCTACGGCCCGTACGCGAGCCGGGCGACGGAGTTGGATCTGCTTACAACTGCGGAGCGGAACGGATACACATCAGCAACGCTTGGCTGTCCATTTATCTCCGCTGACGGCTACGTTGGCACCAGCGACTTCCGGGTCGATATCCCCGAGGGATACCTGCTCAAAGAGGCATACGTGGCGCAAGCGATTGCAGCGGCGGACGTGCTCATCACCCTGACGCATTTCAAAGGCCACGGCATGGGCGTGATTGGCGGTGCGCTGAAGAATCTGGGTATCGGAGCGCAGTCCAAACGAGGCAAGTTCAACGTCCACATGGGCGGCCACCCGCTGTACGGCGTGGGCGCCGCAGTTGAGTTCAAGCCTGAGAAGTTCAAGGGCAAGGAAGGCGACCCGGACTGGAAGTTGCTTGAGGATTGCTGCCCGTTCGGTCTGTTCAAGGTCACCGATGATGACAAGTTGGAATGGGACCGAGAGAAATGTGTGACATGCCTTGGTTGTCTTGGCGTGATGAACCCGCGCGGGATATTCACCCCAAACCAGAGCACTTTTGACGCAACTGACGCAGCGATCGCTGATGCTGCGCTTGGTGTGGTGAAGGCCGTCGGGCGCGACAAGGTTGGCTTCGTTACGGTTGCCGTGGATGTCTCGCCTAAGTGCGATTGCGCCGGCTTCTCAGACGTGCCGATAGTTCCGCATCTTGGCGTATTCGCCAGCAAGGACCCCGTGGCTATCGATCAGGCCTGTGTTGACGCGGCGCAGCACGCCCCGGGCATACCCGGCTCGCTTTCGGAGGAGATGGGTGTTGATGAGCCCGGCGAGAGGAAGTTTGATCTTGCAGGCGCGGCCATCGAAGGCCTCAGTGAGCAGACGACGATCAATACTGGCGTAGTCATTGGGCTTGGCAGCCGAGACCATGAGCTGATTCACGTTCAGCCAGCCGGAGCCGCCAGATTCCAGTTCCCACCAGACCCGCGGCCAACCGGCCAGAAGTTCGCCAAACTCTTTGAAAAGATCCCCCCGTTCCCTCGTGAGCTGTACGACGGTCAGGGTTACAACAGGTTGCCAGAAGTTGATCTGGACGCTGTGAAGCCCCATGACGGCCCCACGGTAAGCGCGCATTCATACGCTCCCTACCATGGCGATGGGACTCAGCACCCGGCGACAAACGGCCAAGAGCGGAACGTGTGGCATCCGGGCGAAGAAGCGACACCGGGAGTGGACGGCGATTAGCCGCGTAGGCAACGCCAGAGTAATCAAAGACCAGAAAACCAGACCAGAAAACCCGAAAGGAAACCGATGCCCAGGGCTCAGGACATGTTGAACGAGGCGATCTCTATAACGGAGGGCGCTGCTTCAAGTAGCGGCGATGAACGCCTCAGCGGCCTGATAGAGAGAATGCAGGCTCAGTCAGACAAGTTCTTTTTTATGTCTCTTGCCGGTGTTCCGCTTGCCAACAAAGCGAAAAAAGCCGCGGCGGTGATCGCATCGTCGGCAGATGATTCGACTATTGGCGCGCTGGAAGCCATCGTCGCTGAGATTGAAGAAAAGTCTGACGCGCCGGGAACCGTGTTGACATGACCGGCCCGGTCCTGATTACCGGCGGTGCCGGAAGCATGGGCCGTCTGGTAGTGAATCGCCTTGTGGCGGACGGCAAAAACGTTCGCGTCTTTGACCTGCCCGTGGCCAATTTCTCCGGTCTGGAAGAAATGCCCGGCATTGAGATAGCGAAGGGTGATTTGACCGACGGGCGTGATGTTCAGGATGCGACAGCCGGCGTTAGTGCCGTAGTCCACCTGGCGGCGATATTGCCGCCAGTCGCCGAGGCTAACCCCGAACTGACGAATCGAGTTAATGTCGAGGGCACCCGCGTTTTGCTTCAAGCGGCAACCGAGACGGCGCCGGATGCCCGCTTCGTTTTCAGCTCATCGGTCAGCGTATACGGGGCGGGTAATACGAGCGGCGTCGTGGGCACCAATAATCCGGTTGCCCCGGACGATGTCTACGCGGAGAGTAAAGCAGCGTCTGAAGCGCTCGTAACGGCTTCAGCGCTGGACTGGGCGGTAGTGCGAATTTCCGGTGTAGCGATACCGGTCTTCCAGGAGCCGCCCGCGGCATGGCCATTCCTCGCTGACCAGCAGATCGAGTTCGTACACAGGGATGATGCCGTCTCCGCGCTCGTTGCCGCAGTCGACAGTTCAAATGCCGCTGGAAAGATTTTCAACATCGCAGGCGGACCCACATGGCGGATGACTGGCGCAAAGTACGTCTCCGACTACTTCAACCTGCTCGAAGTCGACCCGGAAGAGGCCGTATATCAGGCACTACCCGGTCATTTCGCCTGGTATGACACGGCCGACGGACAGGCCGCCCTTGGGTATCAGAACACCCCATATGAGACCTATCTTGAACAGATCCAACAGGCAATCGACGTATTGATGGGCGAGTAGTCCCGAAACATCGATCACAAGAGCCGTTTTATGATCACGGCACCGTGCTGAGTCAGGAAGTCGTATAGCGATGCCCGGCAGGGGCAGGTTCGAAACCTGCCCTTTTTCACATTTACGCACGCTCTCATCTCGACAGCCGCCCGGTCGAATGCGATGCTTGCCTTGATTTGCGCTGGAAATTGCGAAGCCCAATCCATACCGGAGGTTGGAAATGCTGGTTACACAGGCGATAGCAGAGATACTCAAGAAGGAACGGACTGAGTACCTCAGTTGCTTCCCCACCACGCCCGTAATTGAGGCAGCGGCTGAGGTTGGGATCAGGCCAATCATCTGTCGCCAGGAGCGCGTAGGCGTCGGCATCGCAGATGGCTACGCACGAGTGACCAACGGAAGGACGCCTGCTGTCTTCGCAATGCAGTACGGACCGGGCGTTGAGAACGCGTATCCCGGCATCGCCACGGCCTACTCAGACTCATCGCCAGTTCTACTGCTCCCACTGGGGCACAGCCGTGCGATACAGGACACATTCCCGCTCTTCAGCTCGATGCGATCGCTTGGATCCGTTACCAAGAGCGTTGAGCAGTTGGTGTTGCCGGAGAGGTTGCCGGCCGCGATGAGACGGGCATTTTCCAAGCTACAAAACGGCCGACCGGGACCAGTGATGGTGGAGATACCAGAAGACGTTGCAGCATTGGAGATCGATCCCGCGCTGATCGCCGCATACCGTCCCGCACCGGTCGTACGATCGATGGGCGATTCACAGGAGATTTCGGCTGCCGCTGAGTCATTGCTACGCGCCGAGCGACCAGTGATACTGGCGGGTGCAGGCGTGCTGTACGGGGAGGCGTGGGATGAGCTCACCGAACTTGCAGAGTACCTGCAGGTTCCGGTGGTAACAACGATGGAAGGGAAGAGCGCATTTTCGGAGGTGCATCCGCTCGCACTGGGCAGTATCTCCGGCGTAATGAGTGGCCCGGCATTCAAATTCTTCGGTGAGTCAGACCTGGTCCTCGCCATTGGCACTAGCCTGACCATTCATGGAATGGTGACGCCAATTCCCGCAGGAAAACGGATCATCCACACCACGAACGACCCGGCCGATATCGGCAAGAGCTACGACGTGGATCACGCCATCCTGGGCGACGCCAAACATGTGCTGCGCCAGTTGATCGAAGTGATCGCAGATATGACTGGCGACAAGCCCATCGACCCTAACGATGGTCCGGCGGCCGAAATTGACGCCAGCCATTCGGCGTGGATGGCCTCGTGGATACCCCTGCTGGAATCGGATGAGCGGCCAATCAACCCGTATCGAGTTATCCGGGAGTTCATGTGGAACGTCGACCCCGCTGAGGCGATAGTCACGCACGATTCCGGCAATCCCAGGTTCGAAATCATGCCCTTCTACCGCTCAAACGGCCCTCGAACATACCTGGGCTGGGGCAAGTCGCACCAGTTGGGAACAGGACTGGGCCTTGCCATTGGAGCGAAGCTGGCCGAGCCGGAGAAGATCTGCGTCAACTTCATGGGCGACGCAGCGTTCGGCATGACCGGGCTAGATTTCGAGACGGCGGTGCGCTCAGATCTGCCAATCACCACCATTGTCCTGAATAATGGAACCATGGCTGTAGAAGAAAAGAACATGGACACGTCTCACGCCCTGTACGGCACCAGAGATCTGGGCGGCGGCTATGCCGACATCGCCCGCTCTCTGGGTGGCTGGTCGGAGCGGGTAGACAGTCCAGCAGATGTGGGGCCAGCGATATTGCGAGCGGTGGAAGCCAACAGAAACGGAGAAGCCGCGTTGCTGGAGTTCATGACGTCTGAAGAAAGCGCCTACTCGCACATGAGACCCTTCTCTTGAAAACATGCCAGATGTTTGACGGACCCGGTAGCCACCGGGCTTGCCCGGCCGGACGGTCGGTATATGCGAGTATCTCGTTGAGCCGTGGCGGTGGATGTGACGCTGGAGGGGCAAGCCCCTCGGCTACCTGTCAATCGTCGATCGAAACCCTGATCGATAGGCATTTCGGCATGACACATGCGAGATGTATTCAGTGACCACGGACGAACTCGCCTTCCAACCAGCATGGCAAATCGCGGAACGTATCCGTTCCGGCGATCTCTCGCCCGTAGAAGCCACTGAGTACTTTCTGGGGCGCATAGAAAAGCTAGACGGCACACTAAACGCCTTCATAACCGTCGCCGCGGATCAGGCGCTTGATGCAGCACGCAAAGCCCAGAGTCGGCTCCTTGCGGGCGGCGATGTCCCTCCACTGCTCGGAGTGCCCATCGCCCTCAAAGACCTGGAAATGACGGCCGGACTCCGCTCCACAATGGGCTCCCCAGCATTGCGTGACCACGTGCCTGAACGAGATTCGGTGGTGGCAAAGCGAGTCAGGGCGTCCGGGGCGATCATCGTTGGAAAAACGAGTACGCCTGAGATCGGCATCTCATTCAACACGACAACCGATAACCCCATCAGCGGCGTTTGCCACAATCCGTGGGACCTCGCCAGAACGACCGCAGGCTCCAGTGGTGGGTCTGCGGCGGCGGTAGTTTCAGGCATGCTCCCGTTTGCGACTGGATCGGATGGCGGTGGGTCGATTCGCATCCCCGCAAGCTTCTGCGGCGTCTACGGAATCAAGCCATCGCATGGCCGAGTGCCGCGTGGCAACGGATACGGCGGTGCTGAGCCAAACCAGTTTGCCCAATCGGGCCCAATGACTCGGGACGTGCGAGACGCGGCGCTGTTGCTGAGTATTCTCTCTGGTCCACACCCCGCTGACCCAAACTCTCTGGTCCACCGGTCCGGCATCAACCTGGCCACGGAGCGCGAGCCTGACCTGGCCGGTGTGCGGATTGGCTGGTCACCTGATTTCGGCTATGGCGTGGTGGATCCCGATGTCTCAGATACCGTCCTCATAGCGCTTCAGAAGTTGCGAGCATTCGGCGCGGTTGTAGAAGAAGTTGACCTGCCTCTTGAGGCGGAGTTAATTGAGCACTTCTGGACGATTTTTGCAGCGAACGCATTCGCCGCGTTCGGACATCTCATGGATGAGCACCCGGTGCTGCTGGGGCCAGACGGACTTGAGGCGATGAGGCTTGGGGCGGAAATCAAAGGCGCTGACTATGCACATTCCTTGAGAAGGGTCGCCAACCTCAAGCAAGATATGGCGACTGTAATGAAGCGGTACAACTTCATCGCCTCTCCAACAACCTCGATAACCGCGTTCGACCCCAACAACAGGCCAACGGAAGTTGATGGACGCAAATTCGATGGCGTGTACGGCTACTTCCCGTTCACGTATGTATTCAACATGACAGGTCAGCCTGCGGCCTCAGTCCCAGCGGGACTAACGGGCGGACTCCCGGTAGGCCTACAGATAGCAGGCCGTTACGGCGATGATCTGGGCGTCCTGTGGCTTTCAGCCGCCCTCGAGAAGGTGTCGCCGTGGGCGGGCTTACGTCCGGTTGTGAGCTAGGCCAGAACCGCCTCGACGGCCCCGCGTATGACGGCGTTCTGGGCCTGTTTGTCCAGGCATATCTCGGCGCCCATATCTATGAAGTCCGGTTCCAGATCTGGATCTGAGAACGTAGACATCAGGATTACCGGAATTTCGCTTGTTCGCTCGTCCGCCTTCATTCGCACCAGGGCCTGAAGCCCGCTGACGTCTGGTGTATCAACGTCCATCAACACAAGATCGGGCAACCGGTGCTCGCAAGCGCCCGGAACTTCGCCGCCATCAACAATTTGAGTTACCAAAAGACCGTCATCCTCCAGCAAGGTCGCCAGTCTCAACCTGGAGTCGGGATCATGATCGACTACAAGGACACGAACGCCGCTGCCCCGAACCGCCGAAAAGAAGGAAACATCTCCGCCTGCAGAGTTCATCTTGCCATCCCCAAAACTGAGTACCTCTGGTAGCAGTTTCGGTCCTATCGGAGACACCTGAAAGTGCAATAAGGCTCGTTCGCTGAACCAGACGGTTCATGTTGTCCCGAGATATTGATTCATCGAACTTCAGGCGAAGTAAAACTGAATGGCGTATGGCAGAATTTCTATGCCGCGTTCCCCTACAACGCCAGCGCCGTAGAGAAATCGGGACATCCCGCCCAGCGACCAGGGTCGGTTGCGCGCATCACAGCAATCGTCTTGATCACTTCAGGATTGGCAAGTCCATGGGGCGCCTGACCTTGAAGAATTCGCAACACGTTCTCAGCTTGCTTGATGGAGCCTGCTGCGCCCGAAGTTGGCGATGAGCCAGCGGTGTGCGGCGTGATCGTCAGGTTAGGCAGTGTGAGAAGCGGATCCTCAGGGTCAATTGGCTCGATCTCTGTGACGTCGATTCCGGCCGCTGAGATTGATCCCTCTTTGAGGGCGACGAACAGGGATGCCGGATCGACAATTGGACCGCGTGCGCAGTTGATCAGCACTGCGGTTGGCTTCATCTTGTCGAAAGCTGTGCGGTCGAAGATGTGATTAGTTTCCGCGGTGGCGGGAGTATGGATTGTGATGTAGTCAGATTCGGCCAGTAGCTCGTCGAACTCAACCAGTTGAACGCCGTACAGGTCAGCAGTCGTCTGCGGTACATATGGGTCATAAGCAATAATCCGCTCGGGACCAAAGCCACGCACTCGACTGGCGAACGCCTTGCCGATGTTGCCAAGTCCAAAGATGCCCACCGTGTGTCCGGCAATACGCCTCAGCTTGCCCCGGAACTCAAGCATCTGCGCTGGATCATCGCTCCACTTGCCCTGCTTGATAGCGGCGCGCTGCTCTGGAACAAGCCGTGTGATCGATAGCAACAGCGCCATCGCGTGATCGGCCACTTCGGACGTATTGATACCGGGAGTGTTGCAGGCACAGATGCCAAGCTCAGTCGCCGCATCAAGGTCTATTGAGTCGACGCCGACACCTGACCTGCTAACCACCTTGAGTTTTGGGGACGCCTCAAGGACCTGACGGTCGGTCAAAGGCCAGATTCCAATCATTGCGCCGTCGACGTCCTTAAGAATGTCGATCACCTCTGCAGTTGTGGTGGGTTCAGCCTCTACAACCTCAATTCCAGCGGCTTTGAAGATGTCTACGCGCGGGTTTGGGCGGCCTATTGATGCAACTTTGAGTGCCAAGGTAATCGGTCCTTTTCTGTGGAGTTCCTGAGAGTGCGCAGTATATGCGCGCTTTGATCAACCGGCGGCGATTCCGACAACTGAGCATCAAAAGCTCGTGACAATTTCAGGTTGCGAGAGGTAGATGATACTGGAGTGATCAATGCCCAGAACGATAGTTTTTGATGTGAACGAGACGTTGCTGGATCTTGGGGCGCTTGCTGTGCCGTTTGCTGAGGTATTTGGCGATGCTTCGGCGAGGGGGCTGTGGTTTGCGCAGGTTCTTCAGACGGCAATGACGAGCAACGCAATTGGTCGGTACAGCAACTTTGGCGTGATTGGGGGAGCGGCACTGGAGATGGTGGCTGAGCGCCGGGGGGTGACACTCTCGGATCATAATCGTGCGAATATTCTGGGGACGATACGCGAGATGCCGGCGCATCCTGAAGTTCCATCGGCTCTTGAGCGACTCAAGACTGCCGGCTATCGGCTTGCCACCTTGACCAACTCCCCTCCTGCTGCTGTTGATGCCCAACTGGCCTTCGCCGGAATCGCCGATATGTTCGAGATGTCCCTATCAGTTGACGCCGTAAGCAAGTTTAAACCGCACAGGGCGGCCTACGACATGGCGGCTCGTCGGCTCGATGTTGCGCCGGCTGAATTGATGCTTGTGGCGGCGCACAACTGGGACACGTCCGGAGCAATAGCCGCAGGATGGCAGGCCGCGTTCGTCGCCCGCCCCGGCATGGTGCTGGGCCCGCTAGACGCGACTCCACAGATTGTAGGCGCCGACATGACGGATGTTGTGAAGCAGATATTGCACGAGTGACCAATTCCAACGCGCAACCCCTACGTCCACGGGAACTACACGTAGGGGCGTCTGCGATAGCTGCGCCCTGGAACGCAGCCACATCTGTACACCGCATCCACGACTCTCAAACCGAATGCAGGGTGCTTTGACCGTACCGTTCGCGATGCAATGACCTGGGTGCAGCTATCGCAGCCACCCCTACGCATGTGCTTGAAATTATCGGCGCACCAGAAGCCAAAAGCCCCCGTTCGCTTGCCTCATTGCGGTAATCTTAATTATTACGTCTTCACATTTGCGCGCCAGTAGGCGCGATAGACCCAACGGTAGCCGCGCGTGACAAGCACTGAACGACAGCAAACTGAGTCGCAATTCGAGGTCGATCGCTATGATCCTTCTGATCTAGAACTCAAGTGGCGAGCACGGTGGGATGAGTCCGGCCTCCACAAGACACGGGACACGGTTGAGGGCAAGCCCAACTGGTATGCGCTCGTCATGTTCCCGTACCCATCGGGTGACCTGCACGTGGGGCACTGGTTTCAGTACGTTGGGGCGGATGCGCATGCTCGATTCAAGCGCATGGAGGGGTTCAACGTCCTGCATCCACAGGGCTTCGACGCATTTGGACTGCCCGCCGAAAACGCGGCGATTTTGAACAACATTAATCCCGCCGAATTCACGCGCGAGACAATTGAGAACGCTCGTCGTCAGTTCCGGCTCATGGGCACGTCATATGACTGGGATCGCGAGATCATCACTTGCGAGCCTGAGTACTACAAGTGGAATCAATACTTCTTCCTGAAGTTCATGGAGAAGGGGATTGCGTATCGGGCGGACGGTCCGGTGAACTGGTGCAACAGTTGCCAGACTACGCTCGCCAACGAGCAGGTGAAGGACGGTGCCTGCGAGCGCTGTGGAACCGTTATCGAACGTCGAAATATGACCCAGTGGTATTTCAAGATCACCGACTACGCCGATGAGCTGCTCGACATGGATAACATCGATTGGCCTGACCGCATCAAGCTGATGCAGACGAACTGGATTGGTCGGTCTGAAGGCGCAGATTTCAACTTCGATATTTCTGAGTACGGTATTGAAGCGCAGCACATCACGACGTTCACAACCCGTATCGACACTGTCTACGGAGTGACGTTTATTGTGCTTGCTCCGGAGCACCCACTTGTTGAATCTTTGACGCAACCGGATCAGGCCGAGGCTGTGCAGGCGTACATCGCGTCTGCCGCTGCTGCTTCTGAAGTGGAGCGCACTTCCACGGAACGCGAGAAGACTGGAGTCCCGACTGGCTCCTACGCGATCAACCCTTTGAACGGCGATCGTGTGCCGATTCTGGTGGGCGATTATGTGCTGGCCAGCTATGGGACTGGCGCGGTGATGGGCGTTCCTGCTCACGATGAGCGTGACTTCGTTTTCGCCACGAAGTACGACCTACCAATCAGGGTTGTTGTCGCACCTGATGGGTGGGATGGCTCGGATCTGGAGGAGGCATATCTGGCTCCAGGCGCGCAGGTGAACTCCGGCGAATTTGATGGTCTCAACAGCACCGAAGGCATGCAGAAGATCTCAGACAAGATTGAGGCTGAGGGCTGGGGTCATCGGACTATTTCATACAAGATGCGTGACTGGCTGATTTCCAGACAGCGCTACTGGGGCACGCCGATTCCGGTCGTCTACTGCGATGACTGCGGGACAGTGCCAGTGCCCGTTGACCAGCTGCCGGTAGAACTTCCACGTGAGGCGCAGTTCAAACCCACGGGCCGCTCGCCGTTGATCGACGATGAGTCGTTCGTCAACACAACATGTCCCCGCTGCGGCAAGCCAGCGAAGCGTGAGACAGACACCATGGACACGTTCATGGACTCTTCCTGGTATCACCTGCGCTTCACCGATCCTCATAACGATGACGCACCATTCGATCTTGAGCGGGCGAAAAACTGGATGCCGGTCCACCGTTACATGGGCGGCGTAGAGCATGCCGTCATGCACCTGCTCTACTCGCGCTTCTTCAACAAGGCCCTCCGCGATCTGGGCATAGTCGACTTCGACGAGCCGTACACCCGCCTGTTCAACCAGGGAATCATGACCACCGAAGGCGGCAAGATTTCCAAGCGCAACCGGCCAATGCCTGCCGACCCGCTGGTGGAGCGATTTGGCACGGACACAGTCCGCACCTACCTGATGTTCCTTGGCCCCTGGGGCGATGGTGGTATGTGGTCAGACGAAGGGATGAACGGCCCGTCGCGCTGGCTAAACCGTGTGTGGGACCTTGCCAATCGTGATCCTGAGAGACTCGGCTCGGTTCCTGTCGATAACGCCGTCGATAGTGGAATTCTGCGCGGTGGCCATGCCCTTTCGAAGAAGGCCGTCGTCGATTTCGAGGCGTTCAAATTCAACACCGTTATCGCCGGTCTGATGGAGTACACGAACGAACTGGCCAAGGCGTGGGACGCTGGCGGTGTGTCTCCCGCAACGTGGAGTGAGGCTATCGAGCGCACGCTGCTGATCCTTGCGCCAATCGCACCCCACATCACCGAAGAGCTGTGGGAGCGGACGGGCCACGAGTTCTCGATACACTCGCAGAGCCTGCCGTCATGGAAAGAAGACCTGACGATGGCTGAGACGGTGACCATAGTGGTGCAGATCAACGGCAAGCTGCGCGCCCGCCTCGAAATGCCCGCCGATTCCACAGAAGATCAGGTGGCCGCCGTCGCCATGGCTGAGAGCAATGTGCAGGCGCACACTGAAGGCAAGCAAATTCGCAAACAGATCTACGTCCCGAACAAGCTGCTGAATCTGGTTGTTGGGTAGCAATCCACCCGTAGGTTCCGTGCTCGCGTGGCGATTCAACCACATTGGGGATTGCAATCGCTACGGCAACTGCGTGGATCACCCGTATTTCGAACGCCCCACTCTGAAGGAGTTGGAAGCATATCCAGACCGGCTGCCGAATGGCGCTGGAGCACTGGTGTACGTGGCGAGCGATGCGGTAACGCTGGATGGCGAGCCCGAGGATCGTTCGGACACGGCGTATCAGGAACTGCGCGCTCGATCAGACGATCTCAGGGCGGCGGTTGGCGAGGCCATACATCAGTTCCACCGGAATCACTCGGAGCGCGTCGAGACGATACTCGACTCCGCAGCTTCATCATATGATCGCGGCAGAAACAGTTAGAGGTAATCGAGGTCACCGTGGTTAAAGTTTTCCTGTCGACGGACTTTTCAGATGACCGCCTGAAGTTTGCAGCCCAGATTGGTGTCGATGGGGTCTCGGGCGCTCCAACACCTAATCCTGCTGATGATGGCTACTACACCCTCGAATCGCTCAAACAGTGGAAATCTAAGGTGGAGTCGTACGGCCTTGAGTTGATGTGCATTCGCCTTGTTCCATGGTCATGGACCTACAAGTGGATGCTGGGACTAGAGGGCAGAGACGAGCAGATTGAGAACTACAAAAAAACAATCCGCAACGTGGGAGAAGCCGGTCTCGATTTCCTCATCTACAACATGCACGCGCTGCGCATCTACCGCACCTCCAACCAGGCGCCAGAACGGGGTGGAGCGCGCTCAACAAGCTTCGATATCAATCTCGCCAGGAATATGCCGCTCATGGAGCATCCAAACTCTGGCGTCGATATTTCATTGATTCCCGAAGCCGAGCGGAGACCTGTCACTGACGAGCAGATGTGGGACAACCTGCGTTACTTCCTGGAAGCGGTTGTACCGGTGGCCGAAGAGTCGGGAGTCCGACTGGGCCTTCACCCAGACGATCCTCCCGTGCCGGAGATCGCCGGTGTGGCCCGCATCATGCGAAGTGCCGACGCGTTCCAGAAGTTCGTGGACCTGGTCCCCAGCGATAACTCGGGCGTCGTCTTCTGCCAGGGCTGCTTTACCGAGATGGGCTGTGACATTCCAGCCGAGATACGCCGCTTCGGTGAGCAGGGCAAACTTTTTTCGGTCGATTTCCGAAACATCAAAGGCACGCTGGACAACTTCCAGGAGACCTTCCCGGAAACCGGCAACGCAGACATGGCCGCAGCGATGCAGGCATACCACGAAGTCGGATTCGACGGCTGGATGACCCCCGACCACGCCATCCAGCTCGACGGCGACACAGACTGGGGCCACCGCTACTGGGCCTACGCCGTGGGCCACATCCGCGGCCTCGATCAGGCGCTAAACGCCACACGGTAGCAACCGAATTCGGATATCGAGACGTCGATGCCAGCCGCTTCACATCGTCTTCCTGGCGGAGGCGGGGATCCAGTGGGTGCACACATGTCACTGTCCACAGACATCCTGTTGAGGCACACGCTTGCGCTAGCCGCGGGTCATCCCAGGCTACAAATCCACTATGGCCCGCCCGCCCACACTACGCCAGGTGACTCGACAACACCCTCCTGTTGACCTGTTTTCCTCTATGCTTGCGGCTCGCATATGAACAGATACACCTGGCAGGGGAGAATCGCACGTCATGAGACCAAACGTTTTGCGGCAGAAGTTGGAGGCGGGTAAGCCGACGCTGAGTACGCACATTCATAGCGTGTGGCCCGCGGAGATCGAAGTTCTGGGCCTCACCGGTCACTACGATTACGTGGAGTTCGTGGCCGAGTACGGATCCTCCGGGTTGCATGACTTCGACAATATGTGCCGCGCAGCCGAGCTTCACAATCTGGGTTCAATGATCAAGATCGACCAGAGCATCATGCCGTTCCTTGCACAGCGTGGCATTGGCGCTGGATTCTCCAGTGTGCTTTTCACAGACGTTCGGAACATGGATGAACTTCGCGAATGCATTACCGCCGCTCGCCCCGACCATCCCGACTACGGTGGCACGTACGGTGTAGCCACCCGCCGCAACTCATACCCGGATTACGACTCCACTCAGGAATACGTAAGTAGCGTTGCCGACACGGTGCTCGCGTTCATGATTGAGAAGAAGGGCGCTGTAGATATTCTTGATGAGATCCTTGCTGAGCCAAACGTGGAAATGATCCAGTGGGGCCCATCCGACTTCGCCATGAGCATTGGTCGTCCCGGTGATACAGGCCATCCGGAAGTTGTTGCCGCCGAGAAGAAGACGTTTGAAGCGGCGATCAAAGCGGGCGTGCCGCCAAGAGCCGAGATTGGCTCCGCTGATCAGACCAAGAGGTTCCTTGATATGGGCGTACGGCACTTCTCAGTTGGCACCGACATCTCCATCCTTTTCGAGTTCTGGAAAGCACAGGGCGAGCAGATCGTTCGGGCGCTTCAGGGCGAATAGGCCTCCGAGACCACTCTGTTGACCGAAACCGAACAGCGCGTCAGCGACATCATCCGTGAGTACGACGCTCAGGGCTGGCATCGCACCGGCACGGAGATCGATCACGAGTCGGCGCACTGGCTCGTGGGGCGCGCCGAGCAGCTTGGTGTTGAGGCCACGCTTGAGTCGCTGCCGTTGCAGCGGGTTGAGCCTGGCGATAGCTTTGTCGAAGTGGACGGGCGGCGTATCGGCGGCATGCCGCTGTTCGACTGCTCGTACACGGGGCCGGAAGGCGTTTCGGGCAGTCTGGGTGCCGACGGTGACATCCGGCTGTTCGACCTGCCACCAAATCGCGGCGATGAGGAATATCAGCGGGCTCGACGAGATGCCGATCTGGCGGCCATCGTTGCGATAACTACGGGTGGTCCGCCGGCGCTGGGGCCGAGCAACGCTCCCAGCTTTACCGAACCGTTTGGCCTGCCCGTGCTGCAGGTGAGCGCCGAGGAGCGGGGGTGGTTGCGGTCGAAAGCTACGAGGGGCACCTCTGCGACCGTGGTAGCAACCGCGACTCGCACTCCGGCGAGGACGTTCAACGTTGTCGCTGAGATCGCTGGCCGTAGTCCTGAGTTGCCGCCGGTGGTCGTCATGACGCCGCGCAGTGGCTGGTGGGAGTGTGCGGCAGAACGTGGCGGTGGCATTGCTGCGTGGCTGGAGATCATGCGATCACTGAGCCAGTCCCCTCCCCTGCGGACGGTCAAGTTCATTGCGTCCACCGGCCACGAGCTTGGGCACATCGGGCTGGGGTCGTACATCGACAATAACCCTGATCTGCCTACGGGTGCGGCGGTATGGGTGCATCTTGGAGCTTCGATAGGCGCCGCAGTCAACTGGCATCCATCACTCCAGACATCAGACCCAGAGTTGGAGACACTCGCCCTCAACCATCTGAAAGACAATAGGCTCAACATCGTGCCAACCGGCACAGTCGTTGGCGGCGAATCGGAAGAAATCCATAGCCGTGGTGGTCGCTACATCTCGATCGTCGGTAACCACGCTACCTTCCACCAGCAGGCAGACCGCTGGCCGGACGCGGTGGACGTCAGCGCAACGGCTGAGTACGCGGCGACGACGGCTGAGATCGCGACGGTGCTCGCCAACCATTTATAGCGCTGCCGGTTCTGAGGAGGCGGAAAAAGAGCTGATTCATCGGCTCTGTCTCCTCAAGCGAGCGATTGTTTACCTAATATTGCCGAACAATCACTGGACATGCACGTTACCGAAACTATACTGATGGCATGAAACATTGGGCCGCCATATCCGTTGTGTTGCTGGTCATGATTTCAGTGGGCGTATTAGCTTCGGCTCAATCGACCCAGGCCAGTTCACACAACAAACCGAACCCACCCATCAACGTGGTTGCATCCCCCGGCTATCAGCACGTTCGCGTGAGTTGGGAAGACAGCAGTACAAGCTCCATATCCCAGTGGTACGTTGTTACCGCTTCGCCTGGAGGTCAATCCACTACTACCCAGTGGAGTCGATCTGCGTTCATTCCGGGCCTGACCAACGGTGTTGACTACACCTTTACCGTCGTGGCCCGCAACGGTGATGGCGATAGCGCTCCCAGCGCTCCGAGTGCAGCGGTAGCTCCATCCGAAAAGGCAATGCGACCGGTTGCTCTCCGGCCAGATGGAACCCTTCTGCGAACGTTTGGGGCAAAGCCCCATCTGAATTTTGACGGGTCGGTTGCCGTTTTTGAGACCACCCATACGCTGCCGGGCACCATAGAGACCGATACGGCCTTGATTGTTTACACCGTTGATATCGCATCTGGAGCGATAACGCTCGTGTCGAACATGGTCAATAAGGGGCAAGGCTGGATATACGCCCGGAACTCGACCATCAGTGCAGATGGTAGGTATGTAGCATTCGACTCCAAAATTAGGGATGAGGCAGGAGAGGACACCAATTCAGCCGAAGATATTTTTCTCTACGATCGGGATTCAGATGCACTCGAGTTAGTCTCCCGATCATCGGATGGAGAATTAGGGGACTCAGGGTCTTATTCCCCATTTCTCACGGCTGATAGTCGCTACGTCTTTTTCAATTCGGCTTCTTCGAATCTGACGCCCGGAGATACCAACGAAAAATTAGATGGATTTGTGCGTGACGTACAGAGCGGCTTAACTACCCAACTGGCGCTTTCCCCTTCAGGAGAACAGTGGTTCGAAAATAGTTCCATCCTGGACATCAGCAACGATGGCCGGTTCGTGCTCTACAGATCCATCACAACAGTTCTACCAGGCGAGGATTCATCATTGGCCGGCGGGATATTCGTGCTTGATCGACAGAACTTGAGCTTGAGGCGTGTGGGCTTGGATGAATCGGGAGCGAAACTGGGCACTATTCATTCTGGAACCATCAGCGGAGATGGATATGTGGTCACCTACCTCTCTCCAGCGCCCACTGGAATCACCTATGGCGATGTGTACAGGCACGACCTGAAAACGAATGTTGTTACGCGTCTCGACCTTTCTTCCAACCGAGTCATCGACAATCATCCCATCCCGTATCCGAAGCAAAACGATAACGGACGATATGTGGTTTTCATGTCGGATTACGCACTCCTGCTGCCAGATCATGTGCCAGACACGACATCCGTTTACGTGCACGATTGGGTGACAGGCCAGACGGCGCGAGTTGCCATCGTAGGAACGAATGTGCAGGGTGCTTACTCGAATCAACCGGACATCAGCGGAGATGGTAGATGGATAATTTTCAAAGGTCCGAGCACTCTCTTTCCGGGTGGCGACGTTTATGCTGATGACGTCTACATCGTCACCAATCCGCTCAAAGCAGAGGGCTCACCCGTCCCACCTGATCCGCCCACAAACGTTGTAGCTGACGAATTTGATGGGCTGGTTGACTTGGACTGGGCTCCCCCCGCCGACGATGGCGGTTTACCGATCGACTTCTACACGATCACGTCGCTGCCAGACGGGTTCATTGCGACCACAACTGCCACCAGTATTTCTACCTCTGTTCTTGGGGTTGGCAACAATTACACGTTCAAAGTGAAGGCCACCAACGCTGAAGGTACCGGCATGTGGTCAGCGGACTCGAACGCGATCGCGGTGCTCACGAAACCGGACGCGCCAACGAACGTGACCGCCTCGGCAGGAATTGAGCAGGCGTCGGTTAGCTGGACGGCACCGCCGGATGATGATGGTGCGCCGCTGCTGAGCTACACGGTGATCTCGTCCCCTGATGGTCTCACGTCGACCCCGACCGCTACTTCCACCGTCATCACCGGCCTCACCAACGGGACTACCTATACGTTCACAGTGATAGCAACAAACGCAGTTGGGGACAGTACGTCATCCCTCCCATCCAACCAGGTGACCCCATCGTTAACCGTGCCGTCCGCGCCGGAACTGGTGAATCTCAGTGCTGGCAACGCCACCGTGACCGTCACATGGACTCCACCGACCGATTCAGGTACGAGCCCGGTGGCGTCGTACGACGTATCACTTCACCTGGCAGGCGCGACCGGAACGACCGTGGCAATCGCGACCAAAACAGCCTCAGATTCTAGTCACACGTTTAGCGGCCTTGCCAACGGGGTCAGATACATCGCATCTATCTCCGCGTCCAACTCCACAGGTGCCGGTCCTGCTGATTGGTCGCCTTCTGGCAGAACCTCCGCAATCCCTACAGCCGCGCTGGTCACATTCACTGACGCAGACTCAACGGTGCTGAACCCCGGCGATACGACTGCGACGCTTGAGGTTTCAATAGCGGAATCGCCCCTGAGTGCGGATGGCATCCAAATCGGTCTATTGCACGGCAGCGATATCGTGGTCTCCAACCCCACATGTACGGGTCTGTTCAACGGTGGGTCGACGATTGGCCCAATCACGACGTCGTCAGGTTCTGTGGTGAGTTGTTTCCTCCTGTCCAGCACGGCCTCCACCTCAACCGGCGCTGTGATGACTTTCAACGTCACTCATCTCGGCTCGGGAACTTCAAGCAGAATCCGAATTTCTGATCAAAGTTCGTCAGGCACAACTCTCTCATCAGGCGGTGTTGAGGAGTTGATCACCGCCGGTGGAACCGCCAATATTGCGTGGGAGAGTGGAGTCATCGTCGGGCCTGACATCATGGGAACAATGTCCCTCCAGGCGACCGGGGTCGAGAGAATTCCGGTCATCGTTCGAGTCGAGAGCAACGGATTCTTCGCTGCTGCCTATGTCGCCGACGACGGCACGTATCGCGTGGGTGGTGTTCCCGCAGGAGAGCACACCGTGACGATCACAGCAGCGGGTTTCTTGCCCGCCAGATTCAGCGGCGTCTATGTCGATGACTATGGGATTGATCTCCCCCCCGTCCAACTCAGAGCAGGACTCGTCAATGGCGATTCCGTGGTTAGCATCCTGGATATCAGCGCCGTCGCTGCCAGATTCCTGAAAACACACCCCCTTCGCACCGATCCATTAGGTCGCATCGTCGACCTGAATGCTGACGGTATCGTCAACATTCTTGACATATCGATGGTGGCCTCCAACTTTGGCCGAGGTGGCCTCCAAGTTTGGTAGGCGGTGTTCGGTCGAAGTAATCGCGTCGGCCTTCCACCTCACTTGATTCTCCGATTGCGTTATGCTCTCGCCAGCAAAGCTGGCGGGGCGGGTCGACACACTCTTGATCAGCGCCAACCGGGGACGACGCCATGGATCCTGTACCTACTGACCGACAATCTCAGATCATCGAGCTTCTGAGTGGCCAGTTGCGCCCGGTGGCAGTCCCCGAAGTGGCGAGGCGCCTGGGTTGCAGTGAGCGCACGGTTCATCGGGAAATCGAAGCGCTACGGCACATCGGCGTAGAGATCGTTACCGAGCCTGGACGCCGTGGCGGTCTATCTCTCAAGCGCCCCATCGTGTCATCAGCGAAATCCGTTTCCCCTGATAACCCTCACGTCCCCGCCGGACCCGCGCCCGTCGCTTTACTGTCTCCAGGAGATGAATTTGTTGGCCGTGATGCAGAGCGCGGCCAACTTGAGCTAATTCTTGATGATGTAATCGCTGGTGAAGGCCGGGTTGTCATGATTCTGGGAGAGCCGGGAATCGGCAAGACTCGCCTCACGCGGGAACTCACATCCCGCGCCGAAGCACGCGGAGTCACCGCTGTGTGGGGGAGATTCAGGGACATTGAGGGTGCGCCGCCGTACTGGCCGTGGACGCAGGCATTTCGGGCGCTCGTCGATGAAAGAGGAACCGAATTCACGACCGCCCTATCTCTGGAGAACGCTCGCGACCTGGCCGCTGCGATGCCCGAGTTTGCATCTCTCTTGAATCACGCTGATTTGACTCCGAGTGAAACGCGGGAGAGTTCACAGTTCCAGCTTTTTGATGCGTTTACCCGACTCCTGAAGGCGGCAGCATCCGATGCTCCACTGATCGTGGTGCTGGACGATCTGCACTGGGCCGATGCCGCCACGCTGGGGCTGCTTGAGTTCATGTCGGCCGAGATCGAGTCGAGCCAGATCATGGTTGTTGGGACTGCGAGAACTGTGGACCCTACGATCTTCGGAAGGCTTGCTTCTACCCTGGCAGAGTTAGCCCGTAGCCGGGGTTTCAGCCGGGTGGAACTCGATGGATTATCCAGAGACGAAGTTTCCCGGTTGACCAACCTGGATTCCAAGGGAATGTCCACCGGCAGTATGCCAGATGACTTTTTTTCAGTGACCGAAGGGAACCCGTTTTTCGCCATAGAGATGAGCCGCCTTTACGCTGCAAACAGTCAGACCAACAGGACTGGACCGTCGGCCCTCCCCGCCTCTGTAAAAGATGTGATTGAACGCCGTCTCAGTGGCTTATCTGATGATTGCCTCCGCGTTCTCAGAACAGGCTCGGTACTGGGATACCGGTTTGAGTACGAGCAGTTGGTTGCGGCTTGTGATCCTGACCTTGAAAAAGATCCCCTGGAACTGATGGACGAGGCGCTGGATGCGCGCGTCGTCAGCGAGCCCGATGGTCCGGGGCTCACCTACGAGTTTAGCCATGCCCTCATCCACCGCTTCCTGTACGACGAGATGCCGACTGGTCGTCGTTTACGGTTGCATGCTCGCGTAGCAGAGGAACTGGAGCGATCACACGGTGATAACGCTGCCGCACACTCAGCCGAGCTTGCCATGCATTTCAACGAGGCGAAGAGCCTTCTTGGGGTAGAGAACGCCGTGAAATATTCGACGCTGGCTGCTGAGCAGGCGTTGGCTGCATACTCACCGATAGAAGCTATCAACCACTTTGAGCGAGCGATTGATCTGAACGTTGGCCTCCCGGACACCGCCGAAACCGGCGACCGTTACTTCGGGTTGGGCCGGGCCTGGAATGAGATATACAAGTCGTTTGAGGTGGTTGAGGCTCTGACCCGGGCGTTTGATATCTATGAAAAAGAGGGAGAGACGGAAAAGGCGATCCAGGTGGCCTCATTTGGGATAACCAGGGGCATGGGCGAAGCTCCCGCTCAGGTGGCCGTGTGCGAAAGGGGCCTCGCACTGGTAGAGCCGGGCTCACTGGCTGAGGCAAGAATTCTGGGTGAATATGCAGCTGCGCTTAGCTCAGCGGGCGACCTGGCCGGTTGCCTGGAGACGCTCGCCAGGGCAATCGAAATAGCGCGTCGGGAGGAGGAGGTATTCCTGGAGGCGCACTGTCTCGCGAACCTTGCGTTTACATTGGGTCACCTTGATCGATTTGCCGAGGCGATAACGACGGCGCTTCAGGTTCTGGACCTGGCATCCCAGATCGATGACCCAAAATCCCTCGTAGGACTCGGCCATCGGATCGCATCAACAACCTTCTGCCATCTGGGCGAATTTGAAGAAGCCAGACCTCATTTTGAGGCGGGGATCAAGTACGGTCTCAGCCTGCCTGGGACAGGGAAGGCCGATCATGATTACGCAATGTTCTGTCAGGCCGCTCTGGCACAGGGACAGTGGGATGAGGCCCGACATATTTCAAGCCGAAGGCTATCTGCGCACTCTAGTGCTCCCGAATTTGGTCTGGACGCGCATCTGGAGTTCATGACTGGAAGCGAAGAGACGGCTATCGCTACGCTGTCCGATATCGTGCGGGATACGGCGAATACCGACCCGGAGTCCACCGCCCACCACACACTGATGCTTGCGGCAGTGGGCCTGATGTCTGACAACTCTGACGCGATAGAACTAGCAGCCGAGGTTGCGGACGCGGATTTCGGCAGCCCGTATGGCACCGATTGGCTTGCGAAACCGTCTGAGATTGTCCGCTATCTGTGTGATACTGCACTCCGAGATTCGAATGCCGCGGCACTCGCTCATGATGGGCTCCAGAAGTACCGGCAAACCTGGGCGAACGCCGGAGTATTGATTGGGGCAGATCGAGCGCTCGCGTTGTCGGCAGCGGTCGCTGACAGCCCAACTGCTGCCGCAGTTCACTTTTCGGAGGGAATCGCGTTCTGCAAAAAATCCGGCCTGCGACCGGAATTGGCGTGGACCTATCACGATTTCGTATCATTTCAACTGAAACAAGGCGGTCGTATTGACCGTTCCGAAGCCCTCAAAATGGTTGATGAGGGCCTCAAACTCACCAACACGTTGGGGATGGTCTCATTACAAAGACGGCTTGAAGAACTGCGTGACGCAGTCGTTGCACTTGGTGGAAAGCCCCAGTATCCCGATGGGCTCACACCTCGGGAGGTAGAGGTCCTTCGCCTGATAGCGACCGGCAGAAGTAATCGTCAGATCGCCGAAGACCTCATCATCACCGAGTCCACGGCAGCTAAACACGTCGCAAACATTCTTAGCAAGACTGAATCCGCCAATCGAGTTGAGGCAGCAAATTACGCCGGTGCGCAAGATCTACTCGATACTTCTAGTGCGTGAAACAGGTCCCGGATGCGGACGGAATACCTCCACTGTTGCGATGTCGGCCATCACCCTGCAGCCCCCACTCATCATTCCTGAACGGTCATATCAGGGTGCCGGTGCAACCAACCAGGGAATCCCACGAGAGCCCTCTGACAAGGTTCTGGCAGGGTTTAGCCTCGAAACATACCCATATCTGATGGCGAAACAGAGCACGAAAAGCCTGATCATCGATACCAGCACAGTAGTCTCGTGATAGCGCCGAGAGGCCTATGGCTGCTTTGCCCTACGGGCCCCACCCGTGAGACCCGTTACGAATAAGAGGCACCAAATGGTAAGAACAGTTACTTCGAGTCGAGTGCGCGCCCCAATCATCGCCGCAGCTATCGCCGCCCTGGTCATCGTGCTTTCTGCAGGCTGCGGCAGCGACAACGCAGCGGCTCCAGATGATGCATCTTCGGGCAGTCTTTTCAAGAGTTCTCTCACTGTTCAGCCAGGTGAACCGGATAACGAAATCCCTGTCATCGTTCGGGCGGGCGACACATTCACAAAAGACTCATTTCTGAATGCTGGCTGGAAGACATCTAAACAGCTGGGTGCTGATGAGGTTGATGGGGCGACATCTGCCTGGTATGGCTTCCACAATCAGCGCGACATCTGGCTCTGGATATACGAGACCAATGAGGGGGCGACCAACGTGGGTGCTCCCATAGCAAGGGCAGCGATCAAAAAGATCAAATCCAATCCCGTCTATGCTCGCGGCTACAAGGACTACATGATCGTTGGCAACGTGGTGGTTCTGTGCGAGCTTGAGATTGCCATATGTGAAGGCATGGTCAGTGAGCTGTAGCTGAACCAGGGCGCTCTATTTTCTCGCCTGATTCGGCATTGGGATGCAAATGGCAGAAGCCGTGGCCAACACTGTCCGTATTCTTTCGATATATTGCGGCGGCGTGAACGAAAGTTCCTACCAGCGTCACCGTGCCAACGGCCCGCCACGCGCTCACGACGCGGGCGGGCCGTTGGCCCAAAGCTCATCGTAGTCGCCCCTCTGAGCCGATAATCACGAACCACAATCACGATATTTAGATCGCGGCCTCAGCAAATATCGCTTATCATCACGGCGTGATCCCAATTGGTCTGGAAGACGCCGCAGATGACGCCTACCTCAGGTACATACGCCTTCGTTGGTCGTGAACGAGAGACCGCCGAACTAACGGCGGCGCTTGACGACGCTCTGGAAGGCCGTGGCGGATTGGTGATGCTGGTGGGCGAACCCGGAATCGGAAAAACCCGAATGACGGAAGAGGCGGAAGCTATCGCCCGAAGCCGCGGCGCACTGAGTACCAGGGGCACTTGTTACGAGGGTGGCAGCGCACCTCCATACTGGCCGTGGACACAGGCAATTCGATCGCTGCTGATCGCACCTTCAGAGGCCACGCTGGCCGCGCTGGCCCCAAGAGCTACAGTGATAGCGGAGATCGTCCCAGAAATCAGGGACATCATGCCGGATCTTCAACCGGCCTCCGAGGCCGACCCCGGACAGGCCCGATTCCGCCTGTTTGACACAGTTACATCCTTTCTGGTCGAGGTTTCCGCGTCGCAGTCTCTGGTCGTCGTTCTCGATGATTTGCACTGGGCTGACAGATCATCACTGGATCTACTTGAATTCATCGCCCGGGATATCGCCACCAGACAGATGCTGCTGATCGGTGGCTACCGAGATATGGAACTCTCGCGTCGGCATCCGCTTTCCGATACGCTGGCGATTCTTGCACGCGTACACGGATTCCATCGGATCCCCCTGCGCGGTCTCGATAGCGATGAGGTCAGCCGACTGGTCAAGGTGGTCGGCGACATCTCACCTCCCCCTGCGCTGATCAAAGAGATCCACGATCGCACAGAGGGTAACCCGTTCTTCGTCGCTGAGGTGACGCGCGACCTGGCTCGCGAGGCAGCGGATCGCGGTGGTGATTTCGACGCTGTCGGAGGATTCCGGATATCGGAGGGCGTGCGTGAGGCGATCGGGCTCCGCCTGAACCGCCTGTCGGAAGAGTGCAATCAGTTGCTCAGATCGGCCGCAGTGATCGGCAGAGTGTTCGGCTTCACGCTGCTCGCGGCGTTGAATCAGGAGAATGACGATGAGGCGCTGCTGGACCTGATA
This sequence comes from Chloroflexota bacterium, assembly GCA_013204555.1. GTDB lineage: Bacteria > Chloroflexota > Dehalococcoidia > Lucifugimonadales > Lucifugimonadaceae > UBA1151. Next base: position 128,046 of record JABMNO010000024.1, read on the forward strand.
GAGGAGGCCATCGACGCTGGCGTCGTTGAGGCGGTGGCAGGACGGGGCGATAGATACCAGTTCACTCACGCCTTGATTCAGCAGACACTGGCAGAGGAGTTGACGACCGGTCGACGGGTACGCCTTCACTCACGAATCGTCGATGCAATGGAGGTGTTATACGGAGACCACCTGGAGGAGCACTACGCCGAACTTGCGCACCACTGCACAGAAGCGGAGACGGTGGTGGGCGAAGAAAAGCTCATCCACTACGCCCGAATGGCAGGGGAACGTGCCATGTTGGCTTATGCATGGGAAGAGGCCCGCTCGTATTTCGAGCGAGCGCTATCTGCCAAAACTCCAGGCTCAAAAGATCGAGAGATGGCTGACCTGTGGCTCAAGAAAGGACTCGCAGAGGCTGCCGCATTCCTCCGGCCTAGAGAAGCGATCGTCAGCTGCACAGAGGCATTCAATATATACATGGCGATTGATGACCGGCCAAAGGCCATTCAGGCCGTCACGATGGGCATGGGCGCCGGGATCGGCGAAGCTCCAGAGCAGGTCAAGTTCTACTCGCTCGGTCTGGACCTCGTGAAGCCAGGATCTCTTGAAGCAGGGATGTTACTCAACGAGTACGCCAGCGCCCTTGAGCGGCAGACGGATGATCACGATGGTGCTGTAGCCGCCGCCAGCGAAGCCATCGAAATCGCCAAACACGAAAATGACCCGCTGCTCCACAGCATGGCGCTTATGCACCTGGGCCGAAGCTTGTACGACAGCCGAGAGCTTGAGGAATCATTCGCCTCCCATCTCGCAGCGATCGAAATTCTGAATGGTATTGACGGCGTTGATTCAATGACCGGCTGGCGAGTCAACGTCACGTTGTGGAACTGCCACTGGGGAGCGGCCCGTGCTCTCAGGGGATTGGGACGCTCCGCTGAGGGTGAGCACCACCTTGAAGAATCAAGAAAAGTGACGGACCGGAATCCGGGCGCCAGACTCTGGGCCGACCTGGTGTATTTCAATTCAACAGGAACTATTGCCACATTCGAAGGCCGGTGGGATGAGGCGACTCAACTGGCGCAGCAGTTTGACGAGGTGGCATTCCCGGCCACAAGCGATCTCCCGCTCCTCAGGGAGTTGATGACCGGCGATCCACGCTCAGTCATCAACCAGAATCTCCCCCGGCTGCGTTTTACATCTGAGGAGTCCAACTGGTTGTGGTTCAGTATGGGGCGCGCGGTTATTCTCGCCGAGGCCGGTCTCATCTTGAAGCACGAAGCTACTTTGTCGAAGTGCGAGCAGTGGGCCAACTCGGTCTTGCAGCGACCCTTTCCTGAAGTCTTCAAGTTGAATGCAGCGGGAATCCTTGGTTTGATCGCCATTGCTCGTGGCGACGCAAAGGCGGCAGAAGAGCAGTACGCGGTGCTTGAGCCGTACGAGGGAATGCTCCACGATGATCTCGGGCCCGGCTCTCCCGACCGAATTCTAGCTCTGCTGGCCAAAATCATGGGACGCACAGGAGATGCGGAACGCCATTTTGAATCAGCACTTGATCGCGCTCGAGAGACAGGCTCGCGACCGTGGGTCGCCTGGATTGGCCACGACTACGCGGAGCTGTTGGTAGAGCGCGCAGAAGCAAGTGATTCCGAAAGAGCAATGGCCATCCTCGTCGAGAGCCTTGGCATCACACAGGATCTGGGGATGGTCCAGCTCGAAGAGTCGCTCACCGCACTGAAAGAAAAGGCTGAGTCGCTCTCAGTGCCTACAGGCGCATATCCTGACGGTCTCACCGAGCGAGAGGTTGAGGTGCTACGCCTCCTGACAGCCGGTCGAACTAACGCACAGATCGCAGATGATCTTGTGATCACATCGAATACAGCGGCGAAGCACGTTGCCAACATCCTCGCCAAGACAGACTCTGCGAATCGTACTGAAGCAGCCGCGTACGCCAATCGGCAAGGACTAGGACAAGCCTGACCGGCGCGCCGGAAAACGACCGGTCTAACCTGCTTTCAGATCACAGTTCTCCATCTCAATTCATACTGCGACCAAAGTTCCTGAGTCGCGTAATCAATTGTAATTAGTAGAACCTCAAATCCGGTCTGGAAGGCCGATTAGAAGGATCACTAATTCCGGCGATGTGTCACGCCGTTTTCTCCCCGAAATTGGATGTGTCCCGGACAGATGTACCGGGCACTACAGACCGTATGGGCTCACAGACAGCCCAATGGAGGGAACGATGACCAAGCGTATTTGGAGTAGATATTCAGGGCGGCGCTCGCAGTTCAGTCGGATCGCTGCATCAGCAATCGGAGTGCTGATGTTGGTATTCATCGCATGTGGGGACTCAGAACCTGCGGCTTAGCCAACGGTTGCGCTGCAACCAACTGCCACACCAGTACCAGCCGCCCAACTTCCTGAAGTAGCGGTCGCCCCAATAACGGTACCGGACGCTGGCTCAGATGAGGAACAGATACTGGCGGTCCTGGAGACGCAAGTGCGCGCCGTCAACGCCGGTGACTATGTGGCATTTCAAAAAACCTGCTACCCCGTCACCAAAACCCCGACGGTGCCTGTAGCGGAGCGATTTCATGAGGAACTCAACATGCTCGGTGAGGGAGATACCGGTAGTGAGAGTCCATTTTCACCGCGGGTTACAACGCGAGGAACGTGGAAGTGAAGCTTTTGAGTAAGCCGATATTTGGCCAGACGAAATATGACGTTTACAACAACGATCTATTCGTGCGCTCGACGAACCGATCATGGGAGAAAGTTGACGGGGAGTGGTATTCCCAGACAATCCCGTGCTTCTCCTTCTGACCTCATCGCCGGGTGTGAGGGAATAGCCCCACCCGGCACCGGATCTCGCTGGGGACGCCGTGGTTCGTTCCCTCTGGTGGTCCCGGCAAAGAAGCCCGCCTCACATTCCAGTATGCGAGGCGGGCTTTCGCGTGCTACTTATACGCAGGAATCGTGTCAGTTACGCCACCAACTTCCTGTCAAATCAACCCCGCGAATCGCACCAGGCCAAACGCGTACGCGAGCTAAAACCCGCAATTTCAGTACTGCCCGTAAACCACCCGAAATCCCTGCATATCCGGCCATTTCCAGCCTCGCCGCTCCAATACAAATCAACTTGGAATTTCCGCGTACACAGATATATGTACGCGCCGTTTCAGAAACCACCAAAATCTGATTTTCGAAGATTCCTATTTCTGTCGATGTACGGACCTCATATTTACCCGAAAGTTGGATGTGTCAGGAGCAAGTGGCTCCGACACAACCCGACAAGAGGGACGGCGACCTGCCAAACCTCAGGAGAGAAAAAAATGATCAGCATCAAATCAGCCGCAGCAGTCGTAGCAATCTCAACCGCAGCACTCATCAGCACAGTTGTACCCACCTCCGCAGACGCAGTTCCTGGATTCACCCCGGATGGAGTGAACTTCATCCGGGCTGCCGGACACGATGGAGCCTCTTCACAGGTACTCAGCTACATGAACGGCGGCAACTACTCACCTGACGGCGTGAGCAACATCACCGCAACCAACGAGATCGGAACAGCGGTAGTGATGTGGACGCCAGACGGCGTGAACCAGATCAGTCCGGTCGGCAATCCTGCGGTCGCAAAGTCAGTGGTTATGGGCTACATGAACGACGGCAACTACTCACCTGACGGCGTGAGCAACATCACCTCAGTCAACGAGATCGGAACAGCGGTAGTGATGTGGACGCCAGACGGCGTGAACCAGATCAGTCCGGTCGGCAACCCTGTGGTCGCACAGTCAGTAGTTATGGGTTACATGAACGGCGGCAACTACTCACCTGACGGCGTGAGCAACATCACCGCAGTCAACGAGATCGGAACAGCGGTAGTGATGTGGACGCCAGACGGTGTGAACCAGATCAGCCCGGTCGGCAATCC
>JABMNO010000025.1 GCA_013204555.1 Chloroflexota bacterium
CACCGTAGGGGCGGCTGCGATAGCTGCGCCCAAGCGCGACATCACCCGACCCACGACCATCAACGCGCCACCCCCGACCGCCACCAACAACGTCATCCCACAGCCGCTTCGGCATGCGGGATCTCTACAAAGACCACCGTCCACACTCAATCAACCATCGCCCCCCCCACAATGACGCTTGTCGATCAGCCAAGTCCCAAATGTCATCTTGGGGTTAATGGCCAAAATGTGTGCTCGATATTGTTGATGGCATGAACCGCACCGGATAACGAAAATGGCCGCCGGTGCTCACCGGCGGCCATAAATCGAACATGCTCTCCCTAAGAAAGAATGTTGGCGATGGTCTCGCCAACCAGTTGCGCCTCACCCGGGTTGAGACCAAATGCGTGAAGCGTAATCGACCCGCCTGGCTCGGTAGTCCGGGTCCATATCCGTGGGTCACCATCACGAAGAATCTCAACCAGTTCGTCAGAACTGTGGCCCGTCACGTCCTTGTCGACGGTGAACTCAACCCCAAACGGCTGGTGTCCTATGGTATTTTCGAGCATCTTCGCTGAGACGCCGGCGATGCCCTGAAGCGGTTTGAGCATCACCTGACACTCTTGCTCGACCTCAGCCAGTCTGGTCTCGTGGTCCATGGTGAACCACCGCCGAACCGCGGCCACCACGCCCATCATCTCCTGTCGGTCGACCTTGTGCGGTCGGCCAACACCTCGAATACGACGGCTCTCGTAGCCTACGAACGACTGCTTGGCGACGGCGTTGATCATGTCTTGCGTACCAAGCGCGAGTCCGGTCGATTGGGTCGAACCCAGGTACTTCGCTGCGATGCACTGGAAGTCGGCGCCCATCCGTACGTACTTGCCAAAGTTTTCAAGCGGGTAGACCTGACCGGCCGCGTCCACAGTGACCGGAGTGTCATTTGCGTGGGCGATCTCGATAACTTCCTCAAGCTGGAGGATGTTTTCGTCGGGGAACTGCTCGGTCATGTAGAAGTGTGCTGCAAGGGTGTTCGGACCGATCGCGTTTTCAAGGTCTTCCCGCGTCGTGCCATCATCACTGCCGTACTCCACCAATTTCGCACCGGCGAGTTCCAGGCAGCGGTCGTACCAGTACCGCTGGCGACGCTGAATCAGAATCTCATTCTTCATTCCCGTGGTGTCTGGGAGTTGTTCGATCTTGTCGTCGTCCTCACCTGCCATTAGCGCGGCAGTTACCAGCGTGAGGGCTGATCCGGCGCCAGACGTGATGTAGGCGGCGGGCACATTCACCATCTCGGCGATCGCTCTTCCCGCATGCTCCTGCAGTTCAATAAGCGGAATATACGCGCTGTCAGCGCGATCCATCGCTTCCTGAACCTCCCGGACCGGAGTCGAGCCACCCAGCAGCGTGACGCTGCCGGTAGCGTTGATCACAGGAGTTGCGCCTATCTCTCGGTATATATCACCCCAGTCAGAACTGACCACAATCGTCTCCTCTTCTACTGGCAAAATGGCGATCTACCTGCCACCGCGCCTCATCGTTCTTGAAGGACAGATAATACTCTCACGACAGTGCCTGCGAAAGCCGAACTTAGCGATGGGCCCGGTCAGGCAGCGACGGCGTCTGGAGATATGCCCTCAAGCTCTGAGCCAAGAACGCGGGCGAGCGACTCGGCGAGCTTCGCTGCAATGTCCTCGATATTGGGAGCCTTGCCGGAGATCGACTCCACGGAGGCCATCTGTACGTCCGGCATTCCGCAGGGCACTATCTTGCCGAAGTAGGTAAGGTCGGTGCTCAGATTTATGGCCACGCCGTGCATTGATATACCCCGGCTGATCCGTACGCCGATGGCTGCAATCTTTGCGGCGTTTTCCAGAGGTGGTGCGAGATCAGGGCGCAACGAACCATGTGTCCACACGCCGGTGGCTCCATCAACCCGGTGAGCCTCTACGTCAAGCCCGGTCAAAAGATTCATGACCACGTCCTCAAGAGCGCGGACGTACGCGACCGGCCCAATATGCAACGCTCGCAGGTTCAGGATTGGATACGCGACAAGCTGACCAGGCCCGTGATACGTGGTTTGGCCTCCACGGTCGGTCTCAATCACTTCCACATCAAGAGACTTCAAATCCGCCTCATCAGCCAGAACGTCATCCTGCACACCCCTTCGACCAAGAGTGAATACGTGAGGATGTTCAAGAAGCAGTAGCGTGTCTGGAATCTCGTCCCGAGACCTTGCTTCAAGCAGCCGGAGTTGCAGTTCGTACGCGGACTGATATCCAACGTTGCCGAGCCACGCGTAACGGAGGATTTGCTTTGGTGAGTCTCTGCTCAACATTTACCCTCCTACCGTAGGAATTGGATACCGGGGAGAGCAGGTTTGAAACCTGCCCCTACCGATGAAACTACTGGATCAGCCGATATCAGATCCTGGCCCAAATGCCTCAAGGCCAGCCTTCACATCCTGAATAAACGTGGCCGCTTCTGCGCCGTCGAGCACCCGGTGGTCAAACGATAGGCTCAGATTCATCATCTGCCGTATCGCAATACTGTCGCCGGTATCCGACTCCACCACAATAGGCCTCTTGACGATTGCCTCGGTATTCACAATAGCGACCTGTGGCGGACTGATGATTGATCCGCCCCAAACAGAGCCCAGTGGACCGGTGTTATTCAGGGTAAACGTTCCACCCTGAACCTGATCGATAGTGAGATTGCCCTTGCGCGCTTTCTCAATCAGCGGCGCGGCTACTCCGGCAAGTCCGGCGACGCTCAACTGGTCGGCATCGTGTACAACCGGCACCACTAAACCATCGTCAGAGGCCACTGCAACGCCAATATTTACTCGTCCGTTCATACGGATTTTACCGTCAATCCAGGCTGAATTGGCCAGTGGATTCTTTCGAAGGGCAGCCGCCAGCGCGGACAGACTGAATGCGACGTAAGAGAGGCTCACGCCGTTCCTACTCCTGAAGTACTCTTTCTGTGAGTCCCTGAGCTTTACCAGGCCCGTGACATCCACCTCTACCGAGGTCCATGCGTGCGGTATCTGAGTCCAACTTCGCACCATATTCGCTGCAATGATCTTGCGAATGGGCGTCGGTTCAACGAGCGAGTCGTCGGTTGAAGCCGCGCTCAACTCGGGTTGCGCTTCAACCTGCATGCCGCTGCCTTCTATCGCTGCCTGCACGTCAGATCGCGTGACTCGTCCTCCCGCTCCGGTGCCTGTAATAGCGGAGAGATCAACACCATTTTGTGACGCCAGACGCATCACCACAGGAGAGTAGTAATCGCTCCGATTTCGTCCTTCACCTGCATCATCTTGAGCGGAGGCATCGCTCGCAGTTTGAGTTTCCATGCTGGTATCAGCGAACGTTCCACCCGTGGGGCCAACATTTGCACCAGTAATCATTTCGCCAACAAGACCCGGGGCAACGGATCCAGAGGAAGATGAACCCGCCATACCGGATGTCCCGGCCACAGGCACGGCGTTTGGATTGTCCGGATCCATTTCGCCTATGGATGATCCCATCGGAACACTATCCCCCTCCACAGCACTAATGCTGATAATAGTCCCGGACTCCGGTGCGGGAAACTCCATATTGACCTTGTCAGTGACCACTTCAACCATGGGATCAAACTTATCGACATGGTCTCCAACGCCAACCAGCCACTTGCCAATGATAGCTTCCGTCACTGACTCGCCAACGTGTGGGAGCTGAATCGGGTAGGTCACAACGACTCCGTCCGGTTAGTAAGCTGCTAAATCTCTGATTGCGGCTGCGATCTTCTCTGGCGAAAGCATGTATTCCGCTTCAAGTGCTGGACTAAATGGCATCTCTGGTAGATCCGGTCCCGCCAGTCGGGCGACGGGAGCATCCAGATCTTCAAACGCTCCGGTCGCGATGGAGGCGGCAACTTCCGCCCCAATCCCGTAAGACAGCGAGTCCTCTTGCACCACCAGTGCCTTACTGGTCTTGCGAACGGATTTCAGAATTGTCTCGCGATCAAGTGGGCTCAAAGTACGCAGATCCACGATCTCAGCGTCGATGCCGTCTGATTCAGCAACCATGTTCGCTGCCTCAAGGCAGTAGTGAACCATCAATCCGTACGCGACAACTGTCAGGTCGGAGCCTTCGCGTTTCACGTCGGCAACGCCAATTGGCAGCGTGTACTCCTGATCCGGAACTTCCCCGCGCACAAGGCGGTACGTGCGCTTGTGTTCCAGAAATATGACGGGATCATTAGACCGAATGGCTGACTTCAGCAAGCCCTTGGCATCGTATGGTGTGGCAGGCGCCACGACCTGAAGCCCCGGCTGATGTGCAAATACAACGTCTATCGACTGAGAGTGATACAGACCACCGCGAACGCCCCCGCCGTATGGCATGCGAACGACCATTGGAGCGTACTTTTTGCCCGCTGTGCCGTAGCGCACTTTCGATGCTTCGCCAACGATCTGATTCATCGCCGGCCAAACGAAATCGGCGAACTCGATTTCAGCAATCGGCCGCAGACCGTTCACCGCCGCCCCGAGAGCGATGCCCACGATTGACGACTCAGCAAGCGGCGTATCGATCACCCTCGCCGACCCGAAATCATCGATGAATCCATCGGTAGCCAGGAAAACGCCACCACGCTCCGCAATGTCCTCGCCCATGATCAGCACATTCTGGTCGCGCGACATCTCCTCATGCATGGCATCGCGGACGGCCTCAATGACGGTCTTAGTTGCCATTGGAGTCCGCGTACAGATGCTTGTAAATATCGTTATCACCCGTCGGTTGTGGAAGCGGAGCATCTTCGGCGGCCTGGGTTGCCTCATTGACGATGCGTGTGGCTGAATCCCAGATCTGCTCTTTTCGAGCCTCGCCAAGCAAGTCTCTGCTGACCAGTAGCTGCTCCATGATCTCGATGGGATCGCGCTGAGTCATCGTCTCGATGTCATCTGCTGATCGGTATCGAGTGTGATCATCGTCGCTCGTATGAGGATAGAAGCGCTCAACCCGCGCCTCAACAAGAGTTGGCCCTCCGCCGTTGCGGGCGTTGGCTATCGCTAGGTACATCGCCTCGTACACCGCCACCGGGTCCATCCCGTCCACGGTGACTCCGGGCATCCCGTAGCCTTCGGCGCGATCTGCAACGCTATCGATTGCCATCTGCTTGCTCAGCGGGACTGAGATGGCGTAACGGTTGTTCTCGCAGAAAAAGACAACTGGCAGCTTGTGAATCCCTGCAAAGTTCATCGACTCATGGGTGTCGCCCATGCTGGCGGCGCCATCACCGAAGTAGGCGATGGTCACAGCATCAATTCCACGCATCTGGTCCGCAAGAGCAAAACCGACGGCATGCGGCAACTGAGTCGCCACCACGTTGGAGAACGAGACAATGTCCACTCGGTCCATCGAGCCGTGCAGTGGAAACTGCCGGGCCGAGCTCATTGGTTCCCCTTCTTTCGCAAGGAAGCCAAGCAACATCTCGGTAGGCGTCACGCCCAGCGCCATCATGGTGCAAAGTTCGCGGTAATAGATCAGATAGTGGTCACGCGACGGATCCGACGCCTTGACCGCGCCAACCTGCGCGCCCTCGTGTCCCTGCGCTGACGCAACGATTGCCGCCTTGCCCTGGCGATTCAGAAGCCAGACCCGTTCGTCCAGCGTCCTGCTGAGCACCATGGTCCGGTACATCTCCAGCAGATCATCTTCTGTCAGCGGCGGGACCGATAGATCATTCTTACCGGATCCGGTTCGTCTCGATATGGTCTCTTCAATGGACATTCAGCCATTATATTTGGGACGTAGCCACAATATTGCACGTATTCCCTATTAATCGACATCCAATTCGAAAAAGGCAAGAAAAAACACGTTGGAAATGGCCCTCATGACAATCGGAGCCTACCTGCTTGGCTCAATTCCAATTGCGCTGCTTATTTCCCGTTTCGGATCGGGGGTTGATATCAGAACGCTCGGCAATGGAAACGTCGGAGCGGTCAATACGTTTAAAGAAGTGGGGACCTGGTCGGGCGTATTGGTGATTCTGGGCGATACCGCCAAGGGAGCGCTGGTCATGGCTCTGATCCTCGCGCTGAATCTTGGGCCTGAGTCAGCCTTCGCTGCGGCGCTTGCCGTTACTCTGGGTCACAACTTCAGCCTGTTTCTGAGATTCGCTGGTGGCAAAGGCGTTGCAGTCGTATTCGGCCTGTCACTTGTCGTATTTCCCATCTTGACCGTGATCTCGCTCGCTGCGTTGCCCATCTCCTGGCTCATAACCAGGAGCATCGTCTGGTCGTTTTTGATTACCTTTGTGGTCCTCAACGCGCTGACTATCGGGACGGGACAGGCGGCCTCCGCCGTGGGCCTGTGCCTCACTTTGTCTCTGGTGGTGATCATCACGCATCTATGGCGCAACCGCGGTGAGATAGTGGAACTGCTGAAAAGCCGGGACCTCATCGGAATCGGGAAAATCGAGTAATTGCTTCCGTTCCGAATTGGGAAACCACCCAGTTATACTCAGAACACACTAATCATTGCTCACCATGATTTAACTCGAGTGGACGACGGAGTTTTTCCTGTGAATAGAAGATGGATGATTTTCCTGCTGGCTGCTACCGCCGGAATTATTGCCGTGGCATGTGGCTCAGACGATGATGGATTGGGATCCGGACGTGTGGGGGCACCCGCTCCGACCACAGCGCCGACGTCTGCTCCCTCCAATGACCCGGCCAAGAGTCATATAAACGAAAACGACCCTGGCACCCCGTGTCCCACGGCTGCGGCTGGCGGCCCCAGAGTCCAGGCCACGCCCGGTATCAGCATTGACCAGGGATCAAGCTACCAGGCCGTCATCAAGACAAATAAGGGCGATATCAAAGTCGAACTGTACGATGACAAGGTACCTGTCACCGTCAACAACTTCGTCCACCTGGCGCGCTGCGGCTATTACGATGGGATTCCGTTCCACCGTGTAATCGCCAACTTCATGGTCCAGTCCGGAGATCCAACCGGCACCGGTGGAGGCTCACCGGGATACTCAATCCCTGATGAGTTCGACCCAACCTTGCGTCACGACACTCCTGGCACACTTTCGATGGCTAACGCAGGATTTGGCACAGGCGGCAGCCAGTTCTTCATCACTCATAACCCAACCCCGCATCTTGACGGGTTCGAGGCGGATGGCACCCCCAAGCCATGTGAAATACCAGTGGTCTCATGCCACCCGGTTTTCGGGCGAGTGATATCCGGACAGGATGTGGTCGATAGCCTCAACGTAACCGGCGGAGGCCTCACACCAGACACAATTCAAACGATCGAGATCATCGAAGACTAGGCTGGGAAACAAAATAAGAAGGCCGGTATATCCGGCCTTCTTTCGCGCATGGGGATTGAGATTCCACATGCACGCAATCGCGGTAGCCGCCGGGCTTGGGTCTCCTGAGCCCGATCAAAGGGCCCGGCCCCACGCTGAACGCAAGTGCGCGTTTGATAGAGCTGCCGCCGCCTTCGTATGGGGACGTGACTACGAAAACCCCACGACTGCCAACAGCACCTTGATCACGGACTCCGTCAATCGCGCCGCTTCTGAAACTTATTCCTGATGTATATCGCCCCTGCGTTCATAGTCAGCAGCACAACCAGCAAAACGATGATCCCAGTCGCAGCAACTTGCCTGAACTCATCTTGCGGCTGTGCCGCCCAGTTGAATATCTGGATGGGCATCACGGTGAATCGACCAAGCGGGCTCGTAGGAACAAATGTGAGGTATACCAACGCTGAGATCGCAATCATGGGCGCAGACTCGCCAATCGCCCGGGACATGGCCAGAATGATTCCGCTCATGATGCCTGGTATCGCCTGCGGCAGGACGATGGTCTTAACAACCTGCCATCTCGTAGCCCCAAGTGCAAAGCCCCCTGCTCGGAACGAGTCCGGGACCGCTTTGATCGCCTCCTGAGAAGCGATGATGACTATAGGCAGTGCCAGCAACGTCATTGTGAGCGCTCCGGCCAGCACCACTCTGCCAAGTCCGAACGCTGAAACAAACACAGCGAACCCAAGAAGCCCGTAGATGATCGATGGGACGCCAGCAAGGTTTCCGATATTTAGCTGGATGATTCGCTTGAACCAGCTATCTCCAGCGAACTCCTCAAGATATATGGCAGCACCAACGCCTATTGGGATGGTGAATGCTGCGGTAAGACCAACCACCCAGAGTGTCCCAAACAGGCCCGCCTTAATGCCCGACTCACCGGGGTGTCGTGAGGGGTAGTGGGTGAGGAAATCCAGGCTCAAGAACGGGAGCCCGTCGATCAACACGTCTGTGATCAAAACGGCCAGAGCTGCAATGCCAAACAGAACAGAAGAGAAAAAGAGCAGCAAGAAAAATCGATCTCGCAAACGGCGATACCGTAGGTTCCTGCCGGGCACAGACCTTTTCGAGTTGAATTCAGTCGCCATTACTCGTACCTCTCACTCCATCGCGAGACCACGTATCGGCCAAAGATGTTCATGATTAGCGTCATGACGAACAGGACAAGCCCCACAGCAAATATCGTCTGGAACTCAATCGTTCCGTGGGGCGCTTCACCAAGGCTCGTCTGGACAATGAACGCGGTCATCGCCTGGATGCTCTCAAGAGGATTAAATGTGAGATTTGGCGTTGCGCCAGCCGCCAGCGTCACGATCATCGTCTCGCCGATCGCTCTCGATAAGGCAAGGATGAAGGAGGCTACGATGCCACCAAGAGCAGCGGGAACGACAACCTTGACGGCAACCTCAAACTTCGTGGCGCCCAGCGCGTACGCAGCGTCCCGCAATGAGCGCGGTACCGCTAACATCGCATCCTCGCTCAGGGTGGAGATCATTGGCATGATCATAAGGCCCATCACCAACCCGGCGCTAAGCGCATTAAAAATGATCATGTCCGGGAAAACCTTCTGCAACTGGGGGGTCAGGAAGGTTAGGGCAAAGAAGCCATAAACAACCGTTGGGATTCCAGCGAGGACTTCTAGAATTGGCTTCACAATTCGGCGTATTCGGTCCGGGGCATATTCCGCCAGGAATATGGCGCTCGCCAACCCAATCACAACCGCAGTCGCACCGGCAATGACTGCTACCAGAAGCGTGCCGCCAATTAGCGGCAATACCCCAAAATTCTGTGGCTTGAAGTTGGGGGTCCACTTTGTCCCGGTCAGGAAGTCCCAGATTGGAATTTCCTGGAAAAACGGCAGACTTTCTCGGACCAGAGTCACGACGATGGCAATCGTCGTTGCGACAGATATAAAGGCAGCGGCTCGCAGCGTCCACACCACGATCGCTTCTTCAGCTTTGTGGCGTCCAACTCGCCTTACCGGCGGCGCTGTGGCCAAACGATGCCATCTCCCTGCTACTGCTGGTTCGGCCCCGAAACTGGCAACCGATCTGCGCGAACTAGTCTCAAATAACCCAGTCCACTAGCCACCTTCCACTCATCCGCAGCGCGGCGCAATATGCAGCGCGCTACCTCCGGTTAACAACGGGTTAAACAAGCCGCCAGCGCATTGAACATCTCAAGCGCTGGCGGCCCTTCATCTTGCTGCGATGCCTACTGCTGGATTGCGGCCAAACCCTGGGCATACTCGGCGTCCGGGAGTCCCACGTAGCCCACTTCGGCCGACAACGTTGCCGCGTTCGCTAGGTAAAACTTCAGGAACTCAGTTACTTCTTCACGTTCCAGAGCCGCCTTGTTCACGTAGATATACAGCGGTCTGGAGAGTGGCGAGTAAGAGCCGTCATTGATTGTGACGACCGTGGGACTCACGCATCCGTTGCCACTATCAACGCCGACGATCTTGATCTTGTCGGGATTCTCTTTGGCATATGCATATCCAAAGTAGCCAAGAGAGTTACGGTCCCCGCCTACCCCCTGGACAAGCACGTTGTCATCGGCGCTGGCCGTGTAGTCGGCCCGACTGGCGTCTTCTTCTCCCACAACTTCAGCGGTGAAGTAGTCAAACGTGCCGGAATCCGTGTCAGGTCCATACAGTCTCAGGTCCCGGTCTGGAAAGCCACCTCGGACTTCACTCCAGTTATCAACGGAACTGCCTGGCTCCCAGATTCGGGCTAGCTCATCCACGGTCAGACACTGCGCGAAATCGTTGTCCGGATTGACGACGATCGACAATCCATCAAACGCGACCTTTAGTTCAATGTACTCAATGCCATTGCTTACTGCGGTTTCTGCCTCTGAGTCCTTGATGGCACGCGATGCGTCCGAAATATCTGTCTCACCAGTAACGAACCTTTTGAATCCACCCCCGGTTCCTGATATTCCCACAGGAATTTGTACCTTGGAGTGGACCTTCCTGAACTCTTCGGCCACCGCCTGGGTGATTGGAAAAACCGTTGAGGAGCCATCAACATCAATGGTCCCGGATAGACCGGAACCTGCCCCATCAGAACCGGTCCCTCCTTCTCCGCCACCACAGGCCAGCACGATCAGAGCAACCACCGATGCAAGGAGCGGCAATACGAAGCGTAAATTGCGCAAGTTCATTCCAATCACTTTCTGTCAGCGCGAGCCCAGACCAACAGGATTCACAGTCAGAATGAAATGTTAAATCGCCAGCGGGTATCTGTGCGCCGAAAGGTGTGGAAGCGGACGAGGCTCACCAATCCCCGGTCGTGTCCGGTAATAACCGGATCTAGCGCGAGCCTATGAGCTTGAATGAATAGAAAAAGGACGCCTGTGAGAGACGTCCCTTTTCCTGCGCGGGTAGGCGTTACAGGGAAGTTGGGTCCTGCAATGTGGGTTTATCTGTTATCCGCCGTTTACGGCTGCCGAACCTTCGTCATACTCAGCCTGTGAGAGACCAACGTATCCAACTTCGGCCGAGAGCTCCGCAGCGTTCTCAAGGTAGTAGTTCACAAAAGCCTTCACCTCGGGACGCTCCAGAGACTTCGTGTTCACGTAGATGAACAGTGGCCTGGAAAGTGGTGAGTAGCTGCCGTCGTTGATCGTCTTCGGCTCTGGAGCAATACAGCCGGTTCCGCTGTCGACAGCAACAAGATTGAGCTTGTCTTTGTTCTCAACGTAGTAGGCGTAGCCAAAGTAGCCGAGTGAGTTCCGATCACCAGCGATTCCCTGGACAAGAACGTTGTCATCGGCGCTAGCCGTGTAGTCCGGCCTGCTTGCGCCCTCTTCTCCATTGATCTCGTCGGTGAAGTAGTCAAACGTCCCTGAATCCGTATCGGGGCCGTACAGGCGCAGCTTCTGGTCGGGGAAGCTGGAGCGAACTTCGTTCCAGTTGTCCACCGACGAACCGGGCGCCCAGATGCGACTTAGCTCTGCTGTCGTCAGGCACTGAGCGAAGTCGTTATCTTTACTCACCATGATAGAGAGGCCATCGAAGGCAACTCGTATCTCAACGAACTCGATGCCGTTTGCTGCGGCCTTCTCACGCTCAGAATCTTTGATAGGGCGGGATGCGTCAGAAATGTCGGTCTCGCCAACGGCGAAGCGCTTGAAGCCTCCACCTGTGCCAGAGATGCCAACCGGTATCTGAACGCCAGACTGCACTTTGCGGAACTCTTCCGCCACAGCCTGAGAGATCGGGAACACTGTGGACGAGCCATCAATCTCAACCGTGCCGCTCAATTTTTCTGTCGGGGCCTTCGTCGGCGCTGGCGCCGTTGTAACGGCTGGTGCGCTTGTCTTTGCGGGCGCCGCGGTTGGTGCAGCCGCCGTTGCATCATCGGAGCCGCACGCTATCGCGCTGATCAAAACCAGCGCAAACAACGGCAGCAGGTAACGAAATACGCGCCTCTGAGTAGTACTCATTAAGACTTTGTTCTCCCATTCCGGATTTCATCCGGACGATTACGATTTGGATTCCCGTCTCGCACGATGTCAATATCTGGTTCCTGCGTTACGTCGTGCTCTCGGGTTCATCACACTCATAGTCGCTGTCAGGGATTAACGCTCAAGGTGAATGCCGTTAATGGGCGGCCAAGACGAGCTTAAATTCGAGTTAACCGAGCTCGAAGATCAGGCGAGAATGCAGCTGTTCAACCTGGACAATTCATAACAGGTGAGACCGTTTGCCAGCAAGTAGTCCTGGGTACCTCCGTAACGGTACTGGCCAGATTATTGAGAATATCCAGGAACGTCTTATTACTTGGAGAGTGGGGTTCCTGGCAGTGATATTCGGAACTCCGCCCCTTCTCCCAGTTGGCTTGCTACCAACACGGTGCCTCCATGCGCCTCAACGATGTGCCTCACTATCGCCAGGCCAAGGCCACTTCCGCTGGATGCTCTGGAAGTATCTCCCTTGTAGAACCGCTCAAAGATGTGTGGCAGGTGCTCCGCATCAATCCCTGGCCCCTCATCTCGCACGCTCACGGTGAGTGCACCGTCCGACTCTTTCCAGGCAGCCACCGTGACTTTAGCTCCATCCGTCGAAGCTTTTAGTGCGTTGGTCAGAAGATTTGTAATCGCCTCTGTCAAGCTCAGTGCGTCAATGCTGTGGAATACGTCGTCGACTCCGGTGTCATCGATTTCAATCCCAGAATGGATCGCCTGTGGCGTGACCTGGCTAATGGCTGTCTGCACCATTTCGCGAACGCTCCGATTCACGATATCTAGCGGTTCCGCACCACTTTCAATGCGCGACAACTCAAGCATTTCTGTGATCAGATCGTTCATGCGGTCGGTATCTGTCGCCATACGTCCCAGGAACTCTTGAGCGACCTCAGGATTATCAAGTGCTCCTGCCTGAAGCGTCTCCACTGATGCCTTGATCGCCGTGAGCGGCGTTCTGAGCTCGTGTGAGGCGTTTGAGACAAACTCACGGCGTGTGGTGTCCAGCCTGCGAGCCTCTGTAGTATCCCGGAGAATCATCATGCTTCGTCGGCCCGGGATGTCCGTGATTTCAGGTAGCGGAACCGCTATGGCCTCAACGAACCGGCGGGAATCCAGGAACTCAATCTCAGCTTCGTGTCGTTCACCGCTGTCCATCGTCGCGCTTGCAAGCTGGTTCAACTCATAGTTTCTATTGAGCGCGTACAAAGGCTGGCCCACGGCGAAATCGTCCCGAGGCTCCAACATCTCCAGCGCTGCTGGATTCGCGAGATCGACTGCGCCATCCGCATCCACAACAATGACGCCATCAGACATCGACTCCAAAATGGACTGAAAACGATTTCGCTCCTGGCTCTCCAGCGCAAGCAGACCGCTCAACTGCGCCGCCATCTCATTTACGGCATTGGCCAGTTGCTCTACTTCCTGCGGCGGCTCGGGTCGGAGACGGTGAGTCAGATCGCCGGAGGCCACCTGGCGCGCACCCAGAGTTACTGTGCCAATTGAGCGAGTAAGCCGCCCGGACAGAAGCGTGGCAAACACAATGGACCCTGCAATGACAATAATGCCTCCAAGAGCGGCGACAGAGCGAAGGCCAGAGACCGTATCTATGGCATCAGTAGTTGGGATTGCTAACCGCACATAAAATCGAGACCCGCCAGGAACAATGGAAGGCCTCACGGCAACAGATACCTCTGTGGCGAGTGTCGGATCATTCAGCCGGTGCGTAACGTCGTCTGAAATGATTTCAGGGCGGCGGGAGTAGTCCACCCCCTCAAGAGACAAGTCATGAGAGTCAGCCAGAATGATGCGATTGCTATCGAGCACCGTCACCCTGCCGCCGGAAATACTTGCTGTGTGATTGGCGAAGTGCAGCGGATCGCTGGACAGATCAGACGTACCAGCGGCAAGTTCAGCCTGCGTCGCTACGCGCTCATCAAGGAGATCCAACGCCCTCGATTCGGCATCTTGAATTACATAGATGCTGACTGCGATTACGATTAGAGCACTGAGAATCGCGGACGCACCAACGATGCGAAATCGTAGTGTCCGGTGAAATGTCATGTGCGCAGTCTAAGCCGAGTTACTTGCGCGGGGCGAATCGGTAGCCCAATCCACGCACGGTAAGCACGTGTTTTGGCGCAGACGCGTCTTCTTCTATCTTCTGACGCAACCATCTGACATGAACATCCACAGTTCGGGTGTCTCCTGCGTAATCGTAGCCCCATACGTGCTGTAGTAGCTGATCCCGGGAGTAGGCACGGCCGGGGTTCAGCGCCAGATATACCAGGAGGTCGTACTCCTTGGGCCGGAGGTGGATCACTTCATCGTTTCTGCTGACCTCTCGCCCGGCCAGATCAACAACAATGTCTCCAATCTCCAACCGCTCCTCTGGCTGATCCTGACCTTTCGCAGTGAGCATCTCGACTCGACGGAGCATCGCAGCAACTTTGGCCACAACCTCACGGACGCTGAATGGCTTGACCATATAGTCGTCCGCACCGATTTCAAGACCAACGACCCTGTCCACTTCATCGGTACGGGCTGTCAGCATGAGTATTGGGACCGTGTCACCTTCGGCGCGCAGCGATTTGCACACCTCAGTACCGCTCATGATCGGCAGCATGAGGTCCAGGACGATCACATTGGGAGTGCGTGATCGCGCAAGCGTCAGCGCCTCAGCACCGTCAGAGGCCACAAGCACCTCGTACCCCTCAGTTCCAAAGTTGTACTTGAGGGTCGCCAGAATGCTTGGATCGTCTTCAACCAGAAGCACCCGTTTGCTCATCGCGGACTGACCGGAAACGTTAACCGTGTTATTACTCCGTCCTGTTCTGACTACAGGAACATTTAACAACTAACCCACCCGTTATGGACGGCGTGGGCATTAAATTGACGTTAAGTAGTCAGTTGCTGGTACAACTCCGGCAGCCGGGTTGGAAGAAGCTTGATGTCACTGAGAACTTCGTAGCTCAGGTCATCCATCATCGTCTTCATATAGTCATGACCCGCCTTGTCCACGGTAAGACAGAACGGATGTATGCCATCCCGGCGCGCCTCAACAAGAGCCTGCTTGGTATCGTGGACTGCGTACTCTTTCTCCACTCCCTCACGACTGTAACCGCGGTCCTGCGGTCGACCATCCGTGATCATGAACAGAACCTTTGACTTGGCTTCCACATTCTGCAGCTTCATGGTTGCATGGCGGATTGCCGGCCCCATTCGAGTGGCGTGCAATGGCGCGATTCGGTCGATCTTGCGTGGTACCGACTCTGAATACGGCTCTCCAAGCTCCTTTATGACGTAGAACTCCACGTTCTCGCGACCATAACCGGAAAACCCGTAAATACCGAACTCGTCACCCAGCATGTTGAGTGCGTTCGAGAGCAGGACGATGCCTTCCTTCTCGATATCCACAATGCGCTTGTATGAACGTCGCAGCCCCTCGGCACGCCGTGAACGCAACCACACCATGTACTCGACTGGATCATCAGGAGCGCCCCAGTCATCGTCCGACTTACCGGTCTCATCAATAGCCTCTGCCGTTGACGCGCTCATATCCAGGAGGAACGCGACTGCAACGTCACGTTCGACCTTGTTTCGGCGCCAGTAAATCTTGTCCGTCGGTTGGTTACCTGACCTACGATCAACAAAGTGCTCGATCACCGAGTCCAGATCGTGATCTTCACCGTCTTCCAGCCGTTTGATCTTCCGGAAGGTTTCGGGTGCCATCCGCTCGAACTGGCGATGTATGTCTCTGACCAGCGAAGCGTTGTCTGAGAGCGTGTCGTGCACAAAGCTAAGGTCGCCTTCAGCCATGTCCTTTTCGTGGACCAGACACCAGCGCGGCTTGTACTCGGCGCCCCGGAAGTCCCACTCGTCGTAGACAAATGACCGCTCGTCGGTAGCCTCCAGTGGTCCGCCGTCTTCTTCCACATGGACAAACGGGCCAGAATTGGACTGCGGATCCTGCGGATCACGCTTCGCCATCTCTTTGAGGAGGTTCTGGATAAGCTCGTCTGGAATCTGGGCTTCCTGGTCGCCTTCCCCACCCTCTTGCGGCTCACCATCCACCTCAGTGGACTGCTCAAGCATCTCTTTGATCTGCTCTTCAGTAAGC
This sequence comes from Chloroflexota bacterium, assembly GCA_013204555.1. Classification (GTDB taxonomy): domain Bacteria; phylum Chloroflexota; class Dehalococcoidia; order Lucifugimonadales; family Lucifugimonadaceae; genus UBA1151. The sequence goes on from JABMNO010000025.1 coordinate 15,935, forward strand.
GGCTCACCCGGCTCGCCATCCATCATGTCTGAAGATTGCATCATCTGCGAGAGGAGCTGTGCTAGCTCTGGTTTGAAGTCACCGCGATATGAGACATCCTCAGGAGACTCGTAATCCTCATCGTTAGGTATCTGTTCCTGTTCTTCGCTGTCATCATCGGGGACCTGATCAGCTGCCTCACCATCACCATCTCCGTCACCCTGCAGCGACTGCAAGAACTTCTGAGCATCTTCGTCTGGCTCTTCCTCCTGCTCATCTTGATCATCAAGATCAATGTCTTCGAACTCGTCCTCTGGTATCTCCTGATTGGGCACTTCCGTGAGTAACGCGTAGATCCGAATCGAGCCTTCAGCGGAATCCTCAACCGTAGTTGTAAATGTCGCGACTGAATCCAGAATCCGCGCGATCTTCCGGGCAGTCGCCTCGTGCTCCCTCGGCACTTTGAGACCACTGCGTTGTTTGAGGCTGACGCGAACAATGAACTCAAGCATCGCCTCCCGCATTGGAAGATCCTGAATCTCAGGACGCTCAGATAGCGACTCCCCCTGTGTTTTCAGATAGGCCGCCACAATCCCCCGGTACTCGTGCATGAGACGAGCATCAAGCCGTGAGTCCTCAACAACTGTGAACACGTCGTGAGCCAGTTTTCGGTCTGGAAATGCGTCGAAGAACCGGCTCATATCCGTAAGCCACTGCCCTTCAATTCCCTTCTCCACAGCCGCGTCGCGCATGTCTGGCGGCAGTTCATCAACAATTGCCTGTGGGGTTGAGGAGGTTACAGGCAACGCAATATGCGGTCGCAAGTCTGAGAACGATGTCGATGGCCGTGTGTATTCGAAATTGAAGCTGCCGAACTCAATGTGTCCTACCTGGTGAGTAGCGACAACCTTGTACCAGGAGAAGTTCGCGTCTTTTGACGCGAACCGATCAACTACCGCTGGCAGATAAATGGTGCTGCCCTCTGTAGTCGGGGCGTCGCCTTCAACCCAGCCGATGTTCTTCTCGACGATCGATGAGGTTGGCGAAAGTTCAATACTCTCCCCAACCAGAGCGCGACAGTAAGTGCGCAACAGGTCACGGATCCGCGAAAGTTCAACGCCTGATGCCAGCGTGTCCAGAATCTCTTGCGCCCGCGCAGATTCCAACCTGAAGAAACTCATTCCTGAGTCGGAGTTCTCTCTTGATGCGGCCAATCCCTCCGCATACCACTCCTCAAACTGGTTGAAGCTGACTCGACCCATAATCGTAGGCATCTGCCGCAACAACTCCGGCGTAGCAGTTGGCGACGCTGCAAGAAGAAGTTCTGAAAGCTCAAGAAGCCGGCTCTGACGATCAACCGGGACGCTGGACAACGCGGTAGCGCCTGCTGCCAGAGCCTCCCCTGCATTGGCCTGCCCCAGTTGGACCAGCTTCCTGATCAGCGTCAACAATCGACCGCGTTGCCCTGCGTCAACGCGCCCAAGGGATTCTCCTGCGGCGTCAAAGTAGCCACGAATATCTCGCCATGACTTGTCGGCAAGCACGCGCGCCACAGCAATAAACGCCTCGCGCTCTGATCCCATCTCACGGAACAGAACGACGCCGTCTGTCAGACTCTGGCTCGCCAGGTCATAACTGCGAAGTGACAGTGCTTCAAGGAACTCAGAGAATCGAGTGAACTCAATAAAATTCAGGTTCTCCAGCAGATCTGGAGTCGACTCGTAGTAGCGACACGCCAACGTGCTCGATTTCCACGTCCCACGGTAGAGTGAGCGACCAAGATTGGCCCAATCTTCGATATACCTTGGCCGGAGTCGTTGGAGAGCCTCCGGGCTGGACTTGAAGAACGCTACGCCAAGACTTGGAGAATCAGCGCAAAGCTTGGCGCCAATCTGGCCCCAGCGAATGAACTGGCCTGAGGGCAACTGGCGTTGGACTTCAGAACTCGCCTTGAAATACTCAGCGGCAGCTTCCCACGACCGCACGGTCTTCCCGCTTACTTCCAGGCCATTTGCGGCCCAGGCCAGAAGATCATTATCCCGCAGTCGTCCTCCAAGGCTTTCGCGCGCCTCGGTATACGACTCCATAACTGGGGCTGGATATTCCTCAAGTTTTTCCCGGATTTCCGGGAGAGTCAGCTTGGGCTGTCGTTTCGCTGGCAGCGTGATCGCTCCGTTTCTAAATTGGTTGGGCAGGTGTTAACCCTGCCTTCTCCGTTACATAATTGATGGCGGCTAAGGACTGCGCAGTATGTCCAACATCTGGTCGATGATTCGAGCAGTCGCGCCCCAGATAACGCGGCCATTATAGGAATAAGAAGGTCTATCCACTATCTGTCCATCCCGCATGATTCGTTCTGATCGGAAATTAGCGGGATTATCAAGGTGGCTGACCGGAGTCATGAACACCTCTGCAACTTCACCGGGGGCTGGTCGAAATGTTTGGTCTCTTTTCAAGAATCCCGTGTGAATCTCAAGCCGGAAACCGGAACCAACAGTAGACACCGCAGGCAACCCGCCCCAGACATCAATGTCTGATCTTGCGATGCCTATCTCTTCTTCCGTTTCCCTGAGAGCAGTATCCACGGAACTCTTATCTTCCAACTCTGGTTTGCCACCGGGGAACGCTATCTCTCCCCTGTGAGCGCTGACATTCAGAGAACGCCTTGTAAGCACAATCGACGGACCTTCTGCCGTGGCCGTGAACAGAACCAGTACACAACCGGGCTTCAGGTCTGAATCACCTCGTCCTTCTGCCCCACCCTGAGATGGAACACGACGCAGGATGGCCTCGAGATCAACTATTGATCTCGCCGGCCATGCCACGCCGGTTGTCACAGAGCTATGGGAAGATCGAAGTTACGACTTCGTCGATACTTCGCTGAAGCTGCGGGTCGTCCGTGATGCCCCACGTAACCGCAACCTGAGCGGCACGACGGGCAGCCACGCCTTCCTTGATCAGCCTGCCTGCGTAGATCAGCACACGTGTGCTGGCTCCTTCGCTCAGGCCGTAATCTCCAAGGTTCCGCACCTTCTCACCAAGCTTGGCAAGCTGGACAGCGGTTTCCTCATCGCAACCGGACTCATGAATGATGATGTCCTTCTCAATATCCGGTGGTGGGAAGTTGAACTCAAGCGCCACAAAACGCTGTCGGGTGGAATGCTTCAGGTCTTTGGTCGCCGACTGATATCCCGGGTTGTATGAGATCACCATAAGGAAGCCATCTGCCGCCTCAATCATCTGCCCCAGCTTGTCTATCGTAAGCGTGCGACGGTGGTCGGTTAACGAGTGGATGATGACCGTTGTGTCTTTCCGGGCCTCAACCACTTCATCCAGGTAGCAGATACCGCCTGCTTTTACGGCGCGGGTTAGCGGGCCATCGCTCCAGCGGGTCCCGTCAGTATCAATCAGAAATCGACCAACAAGGTCGGACGCCGTCAAGTCTTCGTGACATGCAACAGTCACCAGAGGAATGCCCTCTGCCTTGCCGTGCTTACGCACTGTCCCCTTGGACTGCGTGCTCAGCAGCCATGCCATATGCTCCACAAAACGGGTCTTGCCGGTACCAGTTGGGCCCTTAAGGAGTACTGGGATCTGCTCGTTATAGGCCGCTGTAAAGAGTTCAATCTCATCCGAGTGAGGGATGTAAAACGGCTCTTCTTGGACGTAATACTCTTCAACCTTAGTCTCGGTGAAGCCCGTATCTGCCTGCGTCATCTAGTTGCGCCTTCCAACGGTGCGTTCGCACCACATATTTTCGACCGTTACCCTGAGGTTTTTCAGGTCACCATCGTTATTAATGATCACGTTGCCTCGTCTAACCCGCTCTTCCTCTTTCATCTGTGAGGAGATGCGGGCCTCGATCTCAGCTGCCGAGATCCCGTCGCGTTCAATCAGGCGCTCTCGGACCGCCTGGTGCGGAGTCGTAACGACCCACACTTCATCGAACATCGACTCCCATTGAGCCTCAAACAAGACAGCAGCTTCCACGACGGTAACTGCGGTTCCCTGCTCTCGATTCCTATTTAATTGTTGTCTCACCAACTCGCCGATGAGCGGCCACACAATTCCTGTCAGCTCACTCATGCGGTCTGAATCGCTGAAAACGATCTGGCCAAGCGCCTTCCGGTCAATCTCGCCATCATCGGCAACCACTCCGTCTCCAAACGCCCTCACAACCGCGTTGAATCCGGTAGATCCTCTCCGGTAAGTCTCCCAGCCAACCTGATCAGCATCGATAAACGCCGCCCCAAGACCCCTGAGAATCTCAGTGACAGAGCTTTTCCCCGTCCCAATGCCACCGGTCAGGCCAATAGCTAGCATTAGCCTCTCCGTTCAAGCCACAAGCGGGTATTGTATTCCCGCCCAATTTAGAGGGTCAATTGAACTGAGCGTATAAGTAGGCCCTTCGAGGGCGAATCTGTGGTGATCTAAGCCGCGTCTCGACGGTGCGCAGCCGCCAATCCGTCGTCCTGAGGAGGGAGGCTCTGCGACCGACGTGAGGACCTCATCTTCAGACTTCGCACACGAAACCGCGGCTTTTCCTCGCCCACCCCTCAATCCGTCGTCCCGAGGAGGGAGGCTCCACGACCGACGTGAGGACCTAATCCTCGGCGTGGCTCAAGCCGTCACGCATGAAAACACCACCCACACCCCGCCGTGCTACGATTTTTCTCCCACGATCCGTCCACCATCTCCCCACTACCCTCATCCCACCAGAAATAACCCCATGAACGAACTTCTACGTTCACTCCCCAGCGTGGAAAAACTGCTGGCAGCGCCTGAAATCGAAGCGCTGGAGTCGGCGTTTTCGCACGACTCAGTCGTCGCGTTAGTTCGAGATAAGCTCGGGGAAGTGCGGACAGAAATCCTCGCGGGAGCACCCCGTCCCGATGACGCCGACATCCTGGCGCGTATTATCGGAACAGCCAGTTCAACGCTCACGTCGTGGCCCAACCGGGTAATCAACGCAACCGGGGTGATCATCCACACAAACCTCGGTCGCGCACCCCTCAGCGACGCGGCCGCCGAAGCCGCTAAACAGGCGTCCATCGGCTATACGGATCTGGAAATCTCACTGGACTCAGGCAAACGAGGCTCCCGCTACTCCCACATCTCAGATCTGCTTTCACGGGTAACGGGCGCCGAGGCAGGCATCGTCGTTAACAACAACGCCGCCGCCGTGATGCTCGTGCTCGCCGCACTCGGAAGCGGCAAGGAAGTGGTTGTATCACGTGGTGAAGCGGTCGAGATCGGCGGAGGATTCAGGATTCCTGATGTGCTCCTCCAATCTGGGTGCAAGCTTGTTGAGGTAGGAACAACCAATCGCACCTACGCCCGCGATTTCGAGAACGCGGTAACGCCCAACACGGCGGCTTTCCTTAAGGTACACGCGAGCAACTTCAAGGTGATGGGATTTACATCTGAACCCGGTATCGATGAGATTGCCGAGGTTGGTCTTAGGCACGGTATCCCGTTGCTTCACGATCTCGGGAGCGGCGCATTGCTGGACACGACGGTCTACGGACTGGCACCTGAACCAATGGTTCAACAAAGCATCGCCAATGGCACATCGCTTGCAATGTTCTCAGGCGACAAGCTTCTGGGCGGACCGCAATCAGGGATCATCGTCGGCAAGTCCGACCTCGTGGCCCAGGTTGGCCGTCATCCTCTGATGCGAGCTCTACGGGTGGAGAAATCAACCCTCGCATCACTTTCCGAATCACTGCTGCCCTACTTGCGCGGCACTGCCACCAGTGAAATTCCTGTCTGGCAGATGATCGCCGCAACGGAAGATTCAATTCGAGATCGCGCAGTCAACTGGCAAAAGAATCTTCGGAAAGTAAAAATCTCCTCTGAAATTGAGGATGCGCGTTCCGCTATTGGCGGCGGTAGCCTCCCCGGTGAATCACTCCCGTCCGTTACTCTATCGATCAAGCCACCCGCATCTCCCGATCGATTCCTGGCCGAGATGCGGTCAAGTGACCCACCAGTAATCGCCCGAATCGAGAACGATACGGTCAAGTTCGACCCTCGCACCGTACTGCCCGGCGAAGACGACGCGTTACTGACCGCTATCAAGTCGGCATTTAAAGAATTGAAAAACTAAAGTGCCGAAATCACGACGCAAGAAACGCCCATCCAGTGCCCCCGGTCCATTACGCGGCGCTGGTCCAATCGAATACGAGCTAGACCTCCATGGCGAGCGCGTGCTGGACGCGATGCCTAGAATCGAACAGCACATCCGACGCAATCATGCAGCAGCCCAGCCGTGGGTCCACATCGTCCATGGCCGCGGCACTGGCGCGCTCAGATCGGCGGTTCAGGATTTCCTGAAGAAACATAAGCTGGTTGGCAGGTACTACTTCGCACCACCCACAACCGGCGGCGATGGTGTAACAATCGCAGAGCTAGAGTACGGCCAATCGCGCTCAACCCGGCGTGAAATCGACGGTCGTGGCGGGCCCGTAGACACTAACGAGTAGACACTGACCAACAACTCGGATAGCGTCCGGCTCCAAGGCGCAGGTAATTGACACTCTTTGAGCACCGGCGGGCAGAGATCGCAAAAAGGACGGCTCCCCTTGCCGCTCGAATGCGACCGCGGACGCTCGGTGATGTCGTCGGCCAGAACCATCTCATCGGCGAAGGTCGCGCACTACGATCAGTGATCGAGTCTGGCCACCTGCCTTCAATGATCTTCTGGGGGCCGCCCGGCACCGGCAAGACCACCCTGGCGCAGATCATTGCCGGGATGTCAGACTCTCATTTCGAGACCCTCTCCGCCGTGACCAGCGGCGTGAAGGACATCCGGCGCGTCACCACCGAGGCCCGAGACCGTCTCGGCAGCAATGGCCTGTCCACGGTGATGTTCATCGACGAGATTCACCGCTTCAACAAATCTCAACAGGACGCGCTCCTCCCCCACGTTGAAGACGGCACAATCACGTTGATTGGCGCGACAACTGAGAATCCGTCCTTTGAGGTGATCGGTCCGCTCCTGTCACGCTCACGCGTCTTCACGTTGCGGTCGATTGAAGATGAGGACATCAAAAGCCTGCTTGACCGTGCCCTGACCGATACCACGGACGGCATTGCTGCATCAGGGGTTCAGATCGACCCCGATGCCCTCGATCTACTCACGGTCATCGCTGGAGGCGACGCCAGAATCGCGCTCGACGCGCTGGAACTTGCAGCATGGGCGGCCGAGTCAGAGGAGCACGAAGGAACACCAACGATCTCGAAAGGCATCGTTGAGGACGCGCTGCAACGCCAGGCCAGATACGACAAATCAGGCGACTCCCACTACGACACAATCTCCGCCTTCATCAAGTCAATTCGCGCCTCAGACCCGGACGCTGCTGTCTACTGGCTGGCGAGAATGATCGACGCTGGTGAGGATGCGATGTTCATTGCGCGTCGGCTGGTCATCTCAGCAGCAGAGGACGTCGGACTCGCCGACCCGGGCGCACTCAACTTCGCAGTGAGTTGCCAGCAAGGCGTCCACCTGATCGGCATGCCAGAAGCCCGGATACTGCTTGCCGAGGCCACCATCTACCTGGCGTCAGCCCCCAAGAGCAACTCCGCCTACTCAGCAATCAACGCCGCCCTGAGCGATATCGAGAAAAACGGCTCTCCCCCGGTCCCCATGCACCTCCGTAACGCCCCAACAAAACTCATGAAAGAACTCGGCCACGGCGAAGGCTACAAATACGCCCACGACTTCGATGGCGGATTCACCGAAACATCCAATCTCCCAGAAACAAGAGAAGGCGCCCGGTTCTACCACCCGCGCGACCAGGGCTACGAACCCCGAATATCAGAGCGCCTCATCAGATGGTGGAAAGACCGCTACAAGTAACCCGGTTCTCCTGGCTGCGCAGCCTTGTCCCTTCTCCCATTTCGGGCGAGGGCCAGGATGAGGGCGCTGTTGGCTGTCCCGCCTCGTTCCCTCTCCCATTTGTGGGCCGTTCATAATTCCCGCCGACAACCCGACGCAGATCAAATTCTCTACTCGACTGCGCTAGTGATTCAACCGTATCGAATGGCCTAGGGAGGCTTCACAATCTTGACGAAGCAGTCTCTCGTAATCCGTGGTTCAATCCTGAATCTGTGACCGCTGACAAGGGGTACGATGCCCTTCACGTTTACAGAATCATCGTAGAAGATTTCGGAGCCAAGCCAATAATCCCAATCAGGTCCATGAGGCCGGGTGCGAAAAAGCGCCGCAAAAACAGCGGACTGCGGACAAACATTGACCGGAAGTCAACCGAGTTCAAGCGCCTACTTGCTGGCCGCACGTCAGTCGAACGCGCCTCCGGCCTGCTGAAATCTACCCGTCGCTTGGAGCGTCACCAGATGAGAACCCTGTACAAATTAACTGCCCACTGTTTGATGTCAGTGGCGATCATGCAGGCAAGGGCTTTGGCGCAAGCATTGGATGAGAAGCCGATCAGGGAAGGCGTGAGGAGGGTAGCGTAACTCACATCCCGACAATTCTTTAGTGAGACCCTCGCGCATTTCGTACCTCTAGACAAGTATGTGAGAGTTGACGGTGACGGATTGTGTCTAGAGGTACGAAATGCGCGAGGGTCTCGGATTCATTAGACACAGTGGTATTGAACCGATTGAATCGGTCCAGCTTCACAGGGTCCTTAAGGACCCTGTGAAGCTGGAGAAGATTGATTCGATCATCAAGCGCGGCTGCCGTACCCCCTTAAGGGGGTACGGCAGCGCGTGACAAAATCAAACCTGTTTGACTACATGTACGTTTACTAGGATAATTACTAGTGATAGTGGTTACAGTCACACAAGAATCTGTACCGTTTTAAGTACTAGTATCACTACAACTCGGAATAGATTCGCAGGGAGGTTTAACTTACATGGCGAAGCCTATTAAGGAGCCCCGTGCACTTACTGGTGAGGCCGCGGAGAAGTTTTCCACTTATCTTGCAAATGCCAAGCCAGACCCGGAAAAGAAACGAAGGCTCCAGAACGACCGAAAGATTCACGAGATGATGAGCGAGTCTAAATAGACCTGCTAGAATTTTGGGATCAAGGGAAGGGTTAATCCCCTTCCCTTTTTTGTTGGAGACGCGATCATATGTCCGATGTGACAAGCAGGCTCGTCGCCCATCCTCTATCAGATAAAGATGATGTGTCGGCTTTCGATAGCGGCCCCGAGCCGTGGGCGGTTGACGTGTCCGAGTTCCTTCGTGACGACGCGCTGGATCAGCAGGAAAAGGGACTGAACAAGACCCAACTGTTTTCGTTAGATAATGAAGTCGTCGGTTTTGTGAGTTTGCTGGCGTCCAGCATTCAACTTCGGAAATATTCTGAACTGCCCGATGGCATTGTTGGGTATTCAACCATACCAGCAGTCCTATTTGCACGATTTGGGGTGGACGCCAAGCATCAGCATCGGGGCATCGGCAGCGCAATACTCGCTTGGACTAGGTACGAAGTGAGTGAACTCTCAATCGGAGTTCGGTTTATTTCTCTTGACTGTGACCCTGACAATCCGGCATTAGATTTGTACAAACACAACGACTTTTTTGAAGCCGATAGCAAGCCAGATAAACGAACTGGCATGCTAACGCTCGTCTACGATATGACATCGTCAGTATCCTGAATTATCCGGTCTCACGATTGGCCTCTGCGCACTGAATTATGAACGACCCTCCCATTTGGATAGAGGGCTAGGGTGAGGGCGCTTTGGCTGTTTCGCCTCATGACTTCACCCCCCAGGAGCCCGTCTATAGGGCGCTCCCCGCCTTCGCCGCCCCGCGGCACTCGCCCGTACGGCAGGTACCTTCCGCCGCCCCGCGGCCAATGCCTGCATGGCAGATGCGACATCCGCACCTCGACACATCCCCAGATTCCTAAGAAACTCAACTCAAGGGAGAATGCGCATCTCCCCGGAATTCCAATAAGCAAGTGAGCCAGCTGGGCTTCACCAGATACCCCTTTTCTCATGCCAGGCTGCCGGAGCGGCCGTCGAAAAATTGAATACTAGATAAAGGCCCGATAAAACTGCACAAGCACCTCGGCCCTCGCCCGAATCTCGAGATCAGGATCTGAGACCGGACAAAGCGAAGGACGGCGCCCAATGCAGCCGGGCCTGGTTGAACTGGTAAGCATCCCGGATACGCGCTCAGCGTAAACGGGAGGACCAGAAGCCGGACACTACCTCTCTGTTATCTGCCTGTGCAGCCGGGGCTGCTCCCGCCTTATCCCTTCTCCCATTTGGGGAGAGACTTGGGACGCGTAGAGGGTGTTCCATTCGTCTTGGATATAGCTATACCAAATCGTACGTAACTGAGTAAGCGCGTTGTGTTGCCATAGTCAGTGTGCGCGCTGGTCTCAATCACCTGGTCACTCGAGATACGCGCCCAAACCTGACGACTAATTCCGTTTCATTTGCGGCGCCATCATCAAGATGGAGGGATCACGAAACACATGAAACACTTAGATACTCGTGGTCAGTCAACTCGAACAAATGAGATTGATCGTTCGCCTGACAGCGCACCATGGGATCCATTATTGTGGCTTTGGGACGGGGAGACCAACCCACTCCCGTCTCCACCCCAGACACAAATCTCGATCAACTCCCGGCCCACCAGCCGGGAGTTTTTCGTTTTGGAGAAGAGTTACGCCGGAGCCCGCACGAGCGGTGGCGAACTCAAATACCGCCTGAATAGCGGCTGGGGATTGATCGCTGAACAGCCTTGGAATCAATGAAATCAAAGTAAGCGGTGGCAAACAAATCGGCTACGTGATCATGCTGCCCACTCGACCGCTGCGGAGTCCCGGAAACAAAGTCTGATTCGCATTCGGCGGCCCGATCCCTCTGCTCGATCGGCGCCGGACGAGGATGCCATATTCATCATATATACCTCTTTAGATATATAGCGATCAGGGAGTATATGATCATAATTGGTTCATACGTTATATGCCTAACGATTTAGCTATATACCTACAAAGGTGATTCTGCCGAAATGTTGTGCGAACGATGAAGGTCTTGGTGATGTACGGAAGCCCTGTCATTGCAAGGGGGTTGGAGCTTCTTATTGAATCATCAGGTGGGGAAGCCATGCTGCACGTATGGCAGGGCTCAGATGCATTGACGCAGATTCTCCAAACCGAGCAACCTGAATTGGTACTCATCGATCCACAGATCGCCGGAATGAACGTGGAACAAGTTATGCGGTCGGTGGCCAAGATGGATGAGTCCGCTGCGGTCGCAATGATATCTACGGAGGAGTCGTCCGCCCACATGGAAGAGGCTGTTAGTGCTGAAGTACAGGGTTTTGTGTCGCTGAACGCGGGGGCTCAGGATTTCATCGCCTCTCTACGATTGTTAGCCGAAGGTCACGTGGTTGCAATCGGACCGGACGTGGGGTCGCTCGCAGATGTCGCGTCTGAGATTCATTCGCATGCAGATAGTACGTCTACTCTGACCGCCCGTGAGAGTGACATCACCGTACTCGTTGCCGAAGGCTTGACCAATAAAGAACTCGGCATTCGACTATTTCTCACCGAAGGCACGGTGAAGGTCCACATCAGGAATATTTTCCGAAAACTCGGTATGTCACATCGATCCGAACTCGTTGCGCATGCCCATAGGACAGGACTTGTCGAATAAGAATGCCTGTCACCACCGATCTTTAGAAAAGGCTTCAAAAATGTCGAATTCATAGCATTTGAAAATACGTGGACTGATCGGGCCAATCGCCACCTCGGCGAAGCCCCAGATAACGGTCCTCCCCCATTACGTCCTTTTACGATTAATCACAGCAATGAAGATAGGAAGTTCAAGCAATGACCCTAAATCTGAAACCCCTTGGAGACCGAATTGTCATCGAGCCTTCGGACGATGATGTAGAGAAGTCACCTGGTGGTATCTACATACCCGACACGGCGAAAGAGAAGCCGCAGAAAGGCAAGATCGTCGCTGCTGGCCCAGGCCGAACCACCGACGAAGGCACGCTAATCAAACTCTCAGTGAAGACTGGTGACACTGTTATCTACTCCAAGTACGCCGGTACTGAGTACATAGAAGACGGAACCGAGTACTTGATAGTCCGCGAAAGCGACGTTCTGGCAACCGTCAGCTAAGCAACCTCAATCTACGTTTGAATCAATCGGCTAGTCGGGATAATTGACCGATGAGCCAGCTAAAGGGAATAAAGAAATGCCTGCAAAGGATTTAGTGTTTGGAGAGGATGCTCGAACCCGTCAGAAGAAGGGTATCGATATTCTTGCAGACACAGAAAA
>JABMNO010000026.1 GCA_013204555.1 Chloroflexota bacterium
CCCTGCTCCCAAAGCAGGTGCGCTACCAGGCTGCGCCACTCCCCGACTGAATCAATTGTATATCGCCACACCGCGCTTTCACCGCTTCCTTAAATTCGGTTTAGGTATGATTCAGGCCAGCACTTGACTGAAGTTGCCAGTACTCAGGGGATGGAAATGGCTGAATCAGAATCCCATGTCGAGATTGTTGAGCGCGTTCTTGATGCGATCAACAAGCACAACCCCTCCGCGGCCGTGCGTTACTTCATTGAGAAGTGCGTACTGGATTCCAACCGGGGCCCATACCCACACGGGCAGCGATTTTCCGGCAAGGCGGCGGTTGAAGGCGCCTTCCGAAGCTTCTTCGACAGGGTGCCGAATGCCAGATTCGAAGACCACGAAATACTCGACGCCGGTGAAAAGATGGTGGTTTTGTCCCGAGTGATCGGCAGGTCGGTGTCCGGTGAACGCGTCAATTTTCAAACGTGCGATGTGTATGAATTTGAGGATAGTCAGATCAGTCGTCTCGACTCCTACTGGAAGCGTTCCGGATAGCCGGTGACCAATCGTCGGCTACGCGTCGATTTTCATACCCACTCCAGATTCGCGATGTCCACCAGCCCATCGCTCGATATCGCCACCCTATCCGCAACAGCCCGGCGCAAGGGTCTGGACGTTCTCACAACTGGCGATTTCACCCACCCTGCGTGGTGCGATGAACTGAAACGCGATCTTTCCGATGTTGGAGATGGCGTATACGCATCGGACTCTGGCACTCGATTCATTCTTGGGACGGAGATCTCATGTGTTTGGAAACAGGATGGTCGCGGGCGCAGAGTTCATCTTCTGGTCCTGGTACCTGACTTCAGCGCTGCCGATGAGCTGTCTAACCGCCTCGGAAAGCTTGCTCGGCTGGAGAGCGATGGTCGACCGATAATCAAGATATCGGCGCTCGATCTCTCGTTGATGGCATGGGAGGTGGATGATCGATCTGTGATTATTCCCGCGCACGTTTGGACGCCCTGGTATGGGCTTCTGGGTTCTAAGTCCGGATTCGACTCGATCGGAGAGGCGTTTGGCGAACATGCCCATCGAATTCGTGCCATCGAAAGCGGTCTATCCAGCGACCCTGCGATGAACTGGCGGATTGGCGAACTTGATTCACGGGCGATTGTCTCTTTCTCAGACGCCCACTCACCCGGGACCATGGGGCGCGAATTCACCGTGGTGGAAAGCGACATGAGTTTCGACGGCCTCACGTCAGCCGTTCAGGGCGACGGCATTGTTGAGACGGTGGAGTTCTTCCCAGAGAACGGCAAGTACCACCTCAATGGGCATCGGAAATGCGGGGTCCGACTGGAGCCTTCCGAAACTCCAGCCGACGGCCGATGCCCAGAGTGCAATCGGCCGCTGACGCTCGGGGTCGTACAACGCATAGACGATCTGGCGACGCGCCCCACTCAGGTATCGATGACCAAAGGTGGGCTCATCCGGCATTCCGCGATCCACGAAACAAGGCCCCCGTTCAGACGGATGGTCAGGCTGAACGACGTGCTTTCGGAGGCGTTTGGCGTTGGGCCAAACACCAAAACCGTTGGACGAACCGCTGATGCGCTTATCGCCGAGCTAGGGAGTGAGTTTGATGTGCTCCTCAGCGCCAGCGTGTCAGACATCACAGCAGCTTCCAGCGAGCGGGTGGCGGCGGCTATCTCAGCCGTTCGAAGAGGTGACGTGGATATCTCACCGGGGTTCGACGGCGAGTACGGCGCAGTCAAAATTAGTTTCTGACGAGGCTTCTCCACGCCGCTTAAACGACAACGGGCGCCCCATTGGGATGCCCGTTTGACGTCGATTCCGAGTTGGTATCCAGTGAACGGCTACGCCTCGGCGACTTCTTTGATCTTACCGATCGTCTTCGTCATCTCATCACCCGTGTTCAGACCTGTCATCATCTTCATCATTGGGGCGAACATCATTGGCGTGACCATTGTCAGGTTGACCTTCGTTGAGTCTCCGCTGGGAGTGAACTCAAGGGTGCCCCGCATACCGGTGCCCATTGCCAGCATCATTGGTGGGCCAGCAGCCCAGCGCAGCTTCTTCCCGGTGGTGGCTTCCTTCACGTTGATCTTGGCGCTCATGTTGCCGACCCTCGCTGAGTAGGAAGATCCGGCCTTCGCGCTGACGGTGATCGTCTCATCAAATCCACGCAGGGGGGTCAGCCATTCGGGCCAAATGTTGGGGTCACTAACCAGCTTGTCCCAGAGGTCATTGGACTTCACGGCTACCGTGGTCTCTCGCTTGATAATTGCCATGCTTACAACTCTCCATTGATTCGGGAGCGGCGCAGTGAAGGTCACTCCCATTTCTCGTTCATCAGAGGTGCGTTTGCCAGGGGGCTCTGCACCGTCCGTCACCCGTTGGATGCGCGGTACGGCGACTCAGGTCCGTGTCACCGATCTGTGACGACGAGCCCGGTCCTCCGTACGCGCTGCCATGGATTTACACAAATGCCTCGTACAGAGCGCCCACCAGAACGCCGTAAACCAGGTGCACCATCAGGAAGCCCATTGCGTTCATTGGGGGGAAGTTCATCACGAAGAATCCGGGGGCAGGCACATCACCAGATTTCATTCTGGGGTGCATGCTGCCCATCATTCCCATCACCATTCCCATGATTGCCCAGTGCACTGCACCAAAAAGCAGTCCCCAGGCCCACAGGTTGTCTTCAAAATCGAATGCCACGAAGAGGGCCACATGGATAGCCGCGTACCCAATGCCGGCGCCAGCATGCAACATCGTGCCCGTCAGGTAGGCGGGAGTTTTTTGCAGCGTCATCATGCTGCCCAGCATGTACAGAATGTCCATCGGCATCTGGCGCGGCATCATGGCTTTGCCCATGTACATGATCGCCGTCATTACCAGGGTCGCTATTGCGCCCGCGCCAATGACCTCGCCAATACTGAATTCAAGTTCCATCTCATCACCCTTCCGTGAGAATGCACGTGTCAGAGCGTGTCCAGAAACTTTTGATGCCACTCATGGCATGATTTTCCGGCCGCTACTGGCGATTCGATGCTTGCGCCGCCGATTGCGGTCCCATGCGCTCGCGAGGGCGCCTACGCGTTCCAGGCGCAACCATTCCAAATCCATTGGTGATTCGACTCGTCGCATATGCGGACCGACGAATTCCGTTGGATTTTGATGCGACCCCACAAGACCATCCAGCAACGGTTTCGCGTCGTGACGCATCACATGTTCAGTCCATAGAAACACGTCATGGACATCCGGCCCGGCCAGAAGGCACCAGAAAACAAAGGAGGGGCATATGGTCTCAGCAGATCTACAACGCCGCGTAAACGGCAGCGAGCCAGCACTCAAGAATGTGGGTTACGCGTTGATGCTCGTCGGAATGATGATCATCGTGGCTGCGTTCGTTATTGGGATAGCACTTGGGTTGTCTACGGCCGACCTGTTCGAGAACTCCAAATCGGTTCGAGACAGCGCAGCAGTGGGTGATTCGATCCTGTCACAACAGGGAACAATCGCCGCCACAGCCGCATGGCTAACGCCATTCAAATTCATTGGCCTCTCATCATTCCTGGGCGGCATTGGGATCATGCTTCTGGTGATCATCAATTCATTGAAGCTCAGAGGCGAAGCAATGTTGCAATCGTTACCAATAATTCTTGGCATCGACCAGAAATCCGCCGAATAGCAGTACGGAGCAAATCAATATGGCATTACAGACAGTTACCGTTCCCGTCAGAAACCTGGATGCGATCAGGTCTGGCAAAGAAAACGCCACGTCCATGACAGCCATGCAGACCATGGCGTCAAAGATGTGGAAAGTCCTCCTTGTGATGGGCTTCATGATTGTGGCCGTGTCATTCATCATTGGCATCTTCAACGGCATCGCAATTGGCGAGTTCTTTGGCGAGACGAAGGCCGTGCGCGAAGCGAGCCCTAACTACGAGAACTTTGGCACCGTCCAGGCGGTGGTCGCGTGGCTGCCGGGTTTCAAGCTGTTTGGCGTTGGCCTCATGCTTGGTGGCATCACGATGACCCTGGCGACGATCCTTGGGAATTTGCGAGTTGCGGGCGCGAACGTCCAGGCCGCTCTGGGCGCTGAGGTGAAGCTGCCTATCCCGCCAACCATCGCGAAGGTGTTCCCGTTGATGATGATGATGGGCGTCATGACGCTGCTGGCGGTCTTTGGCATTGGAGTCTGGCTCAGTGGACTTGCTGGCGATGTCTATGGCAACGCTATTTCCGACGTGAGCGCCGCACCAGCGGGATCAGCCCTGCTGGCAGATATTGGCACAATCAACGCTGTAAAGGCGTGGCTCACACCGATGGAATTCCTTGGCATGGCGTTCCTGTTCACCGGCATCACACTGGCTCTGGCGACCATTGTCACGGTCCTCAGGTTCCAGGCAAGCCGACTGGTGGAGATAGCAGCTGAAAAGACCGCATAAGCGGCAGTGCCGATACTAACCATGAAGGCCCCGTCCCAAATACGGGGCCTTCATGGTTAACACAGAAAGCGGACGAACTATCGAACGATCAACATTACGCCGAGAAACCGAACTCCTGCCCCGCTTCCAGCTCCACTGCCTTCCGGTACACCAGGCTAGCGCTGGAAATATCCAAGACGGTCAGATAGTTGTCCCACACACCACCCAAACCGCAGCACGGAAACACAGTCGAAAGGTTTGATTCCTTCGATTGACTCATGGATTTCTGGGAATGGTTCCTGCCTCATACCGATTCTGGTACAAAAGGATCCAGCGCAACCAGGTAGTCACCATTGAGCTATGAGTGTCTTCTGTTCCAGGGAGGTTCATCGGTCGCCCATCCATCTGGAACAATGACGAACGCCTAAAACTCGACCTCATCGCCGCGTGCAGAATCTCCCAGAGAGCGTTCCCACACTTCGTCCTCATCTTCGAAGTCGAAGTCAATTTCGATGGAATCTTGGCCACCGAAGTTCGAAACGGAGAACTCGTCCCATCTCGCACATTGACCGCAAAGGCTGTCTCTGCCGTTTTTGAACAGCCCACAATCCGGGCAATGGTCCAGTAGACCCGCCAGTGATTGCGGGTGGTGCTCAAAGCACAACTCGACCGAGATGACTGTCGACTGATCACAATCCCAATACCTGCATCTAGGCATAAGAATCTCCAACTGACTGATGTATCAGACTCACCAGCTGGCCGAACCATAGTCCGCACGCGCGGGGATCGGCTCAGTTTTGAGAGCGATTCTAAACAGAATCGAACAAAAAAAGTATATGTTTTAAGACCAATTTAACTACGGATTCACCCGCGCCATTAAGCGCGCTGTGACCTAGTCGACCGGCGTGCCACCCGCAAGGAACCCGCCATCCACCGTCAGCGTCTGGCCATTCACGTAGTCGGCCATCGAAGATGAGAGGAATAAGACCGCGTTCGCGATATCCGTCGGCAGCCCACCTCGGCGTGATGGAATCGCCGCTATTGCATCGGATGCATAGCCCGCTCCTCCGCGATTCGGCTCCTCATCAATAGGCAAGACACGACTATCGATATATCCCGGAGCAACGCAGTTGACGTTGATTCCTGTGCCGGAAAGATCCAGCGCCAGACTCAGTGCCATTCGATTTAGGCCGGCCTTCACCATCCCGTAAACGACGTCATTGGGCCAGGCGCGAAAGCTGTGGACTGAGCTGATTGAAACGATCTTCCCGCCATCCCCCTGCTTAATCATCTCTTTTGCCGCACGCTGCGATGCGAATACGTAGCCCTTCAGGCCGTGCCCAACGAGGTGATCAAAGAACTCCTCATCCACAGTCAAAAAGTTCTCATCCCGACTGAGGACCGCGTTGTTGACGAGAATATCTATTCGGCCATGCGCCTCAATGAACTCATCAAACATCTGCTCGCGCTGAGCCGTGTCACCAATATCGGCCTTGTGCCAGCTAAATCTGCGGCCAAGCCCTGCAACCGCTGACATCGTCTTCTCAGCTTCAGCGTCGCGCTCGATATCGTTGAGCCCAACATCCGCACCCTCTGCGGCCAGCTTCAATGCGATTGCAGCGCCAATACCACGTCGTGATCCGGTGATCAGTGCTTTCTTTCCATCAAGCATTCCCATTAGGAAGTCCTCTCCAACAGACACAGTCGCAAGGTGCGAACCCAACCGACAAAGGAATTATTTCGCCGTTCAATCTGTAACACTTCGGATAGCCTCCGGGGTTCCGGCGCCAATCATGCCACCATCCACCAACACCGTCTCGCCGTTCACGTAGTCGCCAAGCTCCGAGCACAGGACTACCGCCATCTTGGCGATATCGCTGGGCACACCGCCACGGTGGGAGCCAACGTAAGCCACCAAACGCGGCATCTGTTCCATGGTCATCGGCGGCGACTCCAACGAGTCGCCCTCCGGAATCTTGTTATCGATATATCCGGGAGCGATGCAGTTAGATGTGATCCCATGGCCAGCGAGATCCGCCGACATGCTTTGCACCATGCGTCGCAATCCGGCCTTGCAGATTCCATAGGCCGTGTCGTTGGGCCAGGCCCGGTAGCCGTGGACGCTGGATAAAGAGAGAATCCGACCACCAGAACCCTGCTTCACCATCTCCTGCGCCGCCCGCTGAGCCATGAAGAAGTAGCCCTTCAAGGTCAGATCAATCATCCGATCCCAGTACGCCTCGGTCATATCTATGAATCCAGCCGACTGATCAGGCATGATGGCGTTATTCACTAGGATGTCGATTCGCCCAAACTTTTCAAGATGCCGCTCGTATAGCGACCCAATCCCGGACGTTGTGCTCACGTCAGCCACGAAAAGTTCGCCTGAGCGACCCTCCGCCCGAATCAGATCGACCGTCTTCTGAGTCTCCGCATCATCAACAATATCGGCGATCCCAACATCGGCGCCTTCCTGCGCGAAGCGGACCGCAATCCCCCGCCCAATGCCTTTGCGGGCACCTGTGATGAGCGCTTTCTTACCTTCTAAGAGCATGTGTACTTCCTATGCAACAAATATTTCATCGCGATGATACTCAAGCGCTTCACGATTAGGGGGATGTCTGAACGGAGTAATGAGCTTCTCTCCTTCCCAATTAAGCAGCGCCGATTCCGTGAAATCATTCTGGACGAGGCTTTTCAGGCGACTTGAGACGATAACTTTCGATGACCCATCGATCGAAATCAATCCACGATCGAACGCTCTGTCGTGAAGAGCATTGAGGGCCAGACCGTTCGAAGGATCTGTGCGACGACTAATGTCCACTGACCAGGGAATGATGTGACTCGCATTGAGAAGAGCGGGTGACTCGAGGCCGGTTATCGCACATCGATACTGATAGTTCGCCAGCACTGTCGCCCTGAAGAACCCCTGATGTCGCCTCACTTTTGTAGTGATTAGCGATTCTGATGCCCCTGCAGGTGGCATTGATACGAGGTCAGCATCGGAACCGAACGCCTCCCAGGCACTCGCGGCGTCTTCAGCCAGATCATCCCATTGGTTTGAATATTCGGCCCAGATGGCTCGATCCGCCGCGCTGGCTCCGGCGAGACCCTTGCGGCCAGTTGACGTAATCGCGGGGTCAAGACTGGCGAGATTACTTGCCTTCATTGCAACCGAATTGGCTCCGCGACCTATATGTGCCGCCGTTTGAATCACGGTTGCGTGTCGGGCATGAAGTTGTCCGAAATCAAGCGTGAAGTACATTCGTAACACGACTAGCAATTCGTCACGGTTCCACCTACGTCGGTCAGCCATCAGGTCCCGCCCACCAGCGTCGCAGCCAATTCCGCCGCCTCGCGCGCTGCGTCATCTATGTCCTCAAAGCGATACTCCGCTTCCTCGCCATCTAGCGCGCGCCTCGAAAACACCAACCATGCCTCGGATACTCGCAGTCCTGTGGCCTGGGCGATCGCGTGCGCGTACACGCCTAATTGCATTCTGTAGGGAGCAGACGCCTCAGCGAGCACATCACCGTCTCCAACGCGATCTGTCTTGAAATCTATGATCACCAGATCGCCGTTCTCATCCTCGAACGCCAGGTCGATGAAACCTTCCAGCCCACTCTCGCCTTCCACGACCGGCACGCCTACGTACGCCTCGCGGAAATGTTTGTTGAACTGTGCGGCGCGCTGCACCACCGGGACCTGTAGCGTTGAGCGGGCCAAGTTTGCGACCTCGCCAGAACGGTCGCCCACGCCCTCCGCTACTGCGTGCAACTGTGCGGCGGCGTCTATGCCATCGCCGGACGATAGATCGATATCCTGGAGTACGGCGTGTACGGCCCGCCCGACTTCACTCGCGCCGCGCCCTTTGCGCCACGGATGTTCGACAACCGATGGAGACACCGGCTTCACATCCTCTGTGTACGGAGCCGCTGAACCAGCCTCCTTCAGAGACGTGGCACTGATGGTCCGTCCGAGACTCGCACAGTTCAGTACGCGCTTTCGCTCGGCCTCCCACACCGAGAAGTCAGCTTCAGACCCGAAATCAGGTGTTGCCACTGGAGCATCCTGCCGCTCGACTCTGCCGAAATCCGGAAGCTCGCTCCACAACGGTGAGCCGTTCATCACTTCATCAATGCGCGCCGCCAGGGACGATTTATCCTTCGACGGCCTGTACATGCTGACGACGAGATAGTCCTTCGCTCGCGTCGCTCCTACGTAGGCGACACGGATTAGTTCATCGGCCGACGCGTTCTTCTCCAGTCCATCAAGGAGTTCATATGGCCCAAACTCGAATCGGGCGGATGCGTTGCCAATCTGGATCCCGGCCATGGCCTCGTTCTTATCGTCGAAGAGCAACGATCCGCCGCCACTGCCACTGGCCGATCTCAGCAGGCCAGTCATCGTTACGATTGGAAATTCAAGACCCTTGGCGTGAAAAGTGGTCATCAGGCGAACGGCGTCATTACCAATGTCAGCAATGCCACCTTCCGGCATCCGATCGCCTGATTCTGCCCGTTCCTCTGCCCACCGAATGAACTGCCGCAACGTGTGCAGGCCACCACCGGCCAGAGTGCGGGCGCTCTCGATAAACGCCTCAAGCTGTCGGTGCCGTTCACGCGACATCCGGCTCCGAAGCGCCACTTGCCGCACGTCACGCCGCGTAGCCAGCATTTCGATCAATGCGGGTACGGATATCGCCTGACGTAACTCGTGCATCTCCCGGAGAGTCGCCAATCCATCAGCTACCGAAAGGGATTCGTTGTCGAGGACCGCTTCCAGGTGATTGAACCTGTTGCCCGTATCAACCCATCGGTACAACTCAACGTCGCTGCACCCAAATAGTGGCGACCGCAGAGCAGCCACAGCGGCGATCTCATCTGTTGGGTCATCAATCGCTTTTAGCGCCGCTATCAGGTCACGAATCTCCTGCGACGCGAAGAGGAGTGATTGACCCTCCAGGCTGTACGGAACGCCGGTATCCTCCAGCGCCTGTGTCAGCGTCTCAAGCCCGGTCCTCCCCGGAAAAATGATGGCCATATCTTTGAACGTTGAGGGCCTTGTTTCACCGCTCTTCGGGTCAGAGGTCACCCGCCACCGGCCTGCACCGACAGCCAGAGCCATCGACGCGATTCGGCGTGCCTCCGCCTCGCGCGCAGCGAATGCATTGGGCAGTTCCTCTTCCGCTGAGATTCCATATACGCCCTGCGGATGCCCTGAGCCATCAGGATTGATCGACGTAGTCAGAGACTCGTAGCCCGACTGCGTTGGCGTCGTCTCATGGCCCATCCACTTCTCAAACAGTTCGTTCACCCAGTTGACGATTCCCGAGTTAGATCTGAATGTGTGTTTCAGAAATACAGTCTCTGCGCCGATGGTCGTCGGAAGTTCGCCGATCACTTTCGGGTCGGCACGTCGGAATCGGTAGATGGACTGCTTGGGGTCTCCGACGACGAATAGAGCGCCAGATCTGGCCTGGGCACCTCTTTCGCTGATGCCGGCAAGCAGCGCTGCAATCTCAAGTTGCAGTGGATCGGTATCCTGGAACTCGTCGATCAATATGCGCTTGTAACGTTCGGCAAAGTACGTCTGGGCATTCGCACTTCCCTTGAGTAGATCCCGTGCCCATACGAGCAGATCGTTGAACTCTGCTCTGCCGGTGCGCCTCCGGTCCTCGGCGTAATCAAGCACGAACGTCCGCGCCGCATCGAGTATCGGGACCAGAGCGGCAGAGCGTGCCTGTTCAAGTTCTTCTCTGGCCGTCTCATCAAGTTCCTTAAACAGGTCCTTGAGCAGTTTCGCTGCATTGACGCCATCCGGCGTCTTATCCCAATCGGCTTGTCGTCCGCCGTTTTCCTTCAGGCCGCCGACCCGGGCGAGAACGGCAAGGGGAGCGTCAGACTCTGTATCCAGCCGCTCAAGACCGCGGGCCAACTCGATCACTTTCTGTGCATGCTGGAAGAGTTTGTCTTCCTCCCGCAGTTGGGAGTATTGCAGCAAGCCTTCAATTTCGGACCTTGCGGAGATGATCTGTTTTGCCACAATACGTACCTGGTTCGTATTGAGTGAAAGATCAAGAGGCTTGATGCGGTGGTACTCATTGTGAAACGCCGCCGCCAACTCCCGCAGTCTCCCAATTGGGGGCTCGAAACCCAATCTCACTGCATTGACTATCACTTCACCCAATTCAGGATCATCAAGGATCTTGTCCACCCAGACGCTGAACCTTGAGTCAAACTCGATTCCTGCATCGACGCCGTCCAGCGGTTCGATTACCAGCGGCAAACCGGCGTCTACAGCCCGCTCCTGGACAAGGGACTGAGCGAAGCTGTGGATCGTCTGGATAGCAGCCCGATCGAGACCATCCAGTGCGTTCTGCGCTGCCTCATGTTGCTCCGGAGGCCGCTGACTATCGCGTGCCACGGCCTCCAGCATTGCGCGAATGCGTTCACGCAACTCAGCTGCTGCTGCCCGCGTGAATGTGATGGCGACGATCTCTTCGATTCGCACGCCTTCATTCAATACGAGGGATTCGATCCGCTGGACGAACGAGTGCGTTTTACCGGTCCCTGCGCCGGCCTCCACTACCAGCGTGGTCGCCAGATCACCGGTAATTCGATCGCGGGCCGCCTGGTCACTGGGCGTCATGGTCATGGCGCGATCTCATCGTCAGGCGGCATCACGGCTCGAATATCACTTGCGCCCGATTTCAGATCCCAGAGGCGACCACGACTGGTTGGACAGATCTGATCAAATTCGCAATAGACGCAATTGGCAAAGCCGCCGTATCCCGGTGGGCCAGGTATAGCCGGAAACACCCCGGCTCCAATTCCCTCCGTGATGCGGTCCAACGTAGCCAGCGCCTCCTGTTCGATATCGCCCAGGCGCACCCGGCGGGTCTGGAACGCACCTCGCTCAGATGTGAACCAGTAGGAGCCCTCGATTTCGCCATCGCCTCCAAAAATAAATCGCGCAGCCATGGCATATATCGGGAGTTGCATCCGCTGCCCACCCGCGATGGGGTCGTCATCCATCGTCTTGTAGGCGTTGAGGGAGCCGGTCTTGTAATCGACGACCGATAGCTCACCATTCGCACCACGCTCCACGCGGTCTATCGCACCTCGGAACGCTACGGTTCGTCCGGACGGCAATGAGAGCTCGATCGCCGGATGGCCATCGACGCCCAGGCCAAACTTCAACTCGGTCGCAGTCGCGGTAAATCCCGTCTCTGCTTCTCGGGCCAACTCGGCATCTACGAACTGCGCAGCCTCCCGCCGCATTCGCTCTTTCTCCAGCTCCCACAATGCCCGACGACCTACCATCCCATCCGCCTGGAATTTGTCGAACTCAACGTCGGCAATCTCAAGAATCCGCCCAGTCGCGACCTCTCGAGACGGCCGCGTTCCTGACTTGATGCGCTCCTCGACGAATTCCTCCAGAATCGCATGGAGCAGCGTCCCCCGGTCGAGCGCCGATATCGTGATGATCTCCTCGGGACGGTCAACGCCCTCGAGTCGCAATATGTTCCCGGCGAAGTAGCTGAATGGGCATGCCGCCCATGATTGCAGCCGTGTTGGGCTGATAGGAGAGTCCACCGAAGGCACTGGCAGAGACTCCCCAACGAGCTTGCCGTCCCACTCAGTCCAGTTCGGGCCGAATCGATTTGACTCGACGCGCAGACCGATCTTTAACGCTCCGATTGCATCAGCTGAAACGGTCCAGTGATCGTTGGCCGGGCGTCCTCTGGAGACATGCGCACTCAAACTTCGCAGCCGATACTCTGACCCGTTCGTGATTCCATCGCTGGGGGCGGACTCCATCCCATGCAACGGTGACTCAATTACATCCATGAACCAGCTGTTGTCGTTGTGGAGCAGGTCCCCACCCTGAAGGGCGTCATCTCCTGATACGACTCTGGCTGCCTCGATGAACCAGCGCGCCGGTCCACGCGCCGCGGCGCTCCCGATATCTGATCGCGGCCACATAAATATCCGCCGGCCGGCCGACTCCATGGCGGTCAAGAATTCTCTGCGCTGTGTCTGCTCCCTCGCGGCGCGTGTCATAAGTACGCCGGGGTCCCCGTTGAACTGACGACGGAGCCCATCCGCTAGCAGCGGATCATCACCCACGGATGAAGGGAAGGAGCCTTCAGACATCCCTACAACAAACAAAACGTTCACGGGCACGCCGATCAGGGTCCGCAAGTGGCCAATCAGTACGCCTCGCCCCAGCGTCCCAACACGGCCCAGAGACGAGGACAACTCCGATGCGAGAATCTCCCGGAAGCGGGACAGATCTGGCTCTGGCCCCGCAATGTCGTCCAGTTGACCAATCTGATCAAGCGCGGACCGCACCTGCGTCATGCGGTCACCCGAGTCAACGGCGTTCTTCGTCAATGTGAACCGTTCAAGAGCGTGCCGACACCATTCGACATATCCGGCCCAACTCGCTGATTCGGGAGGAGGTGCATCGACCATCTCCTTCTGGAGATCCGCAAGCGCAAGAGCTTCGTGCGCATCCCCTCTCATACGTGCAGCCTGGCTCTCGCTGAGTTCTTCGCGCAGCAGGCCCCGATCCGACCGCCGGGTGGCGGCCGCGGAATATCGACTGAGCTGCTCACTCCAATTGCCCGCACCACCCACGATACCGGCCTGCCGCGATACCAGGTCCCATCGAACCGACGGAACCGGCCGCTTCGTTAGATCGACGACCAGTCCGCCATCGATCCAATCAATAAATGCTTCGCGAGAGAAATCTGTGGCATAAACGCCAAGTAGCCCGGTGAGGAACCGTCCTTCTGGCATATCTGCCAACGTGCGCGGATTCGATCCGGAGGCTGGGATCCCCGCACGATCAAACGCCTCCAGCACTCGCTCGGCGTAGCTGACGTCACTGAACGCGACCGCCATCTCACCAAATCGAGTTCCAGCCGCCGCTATCTCGAGAACTTTGCGTACCAGCGTCCGAATTTCTTCGCCCGGGTCCGGGGCAGAGACCAGTTCCACCGGGACAACGGAACTGCCCGAACTTACCGAACTAACCGACGTGCCAGCGGTGTCCACTCCGGCCAGTCGCATTAGCGGATCGTCCAGTGACGCCTCCCCGGTGGCCCCTATGATCCACTCAACATCATCCACATCCTGTAAGGCCTCCAGAAGCGGATGGAATTCCGGTGGTGGCTGCTCCAACAGACATACGATGGTTCGGCCAAATCTCTTCTTAAATACCCCTCCAGGTGCTCGTATTTTTGTTGCGGTGGCCTCGGATGAGACGAGTTGGTCTGTGAACCCGGTAGTGCGGCTCTTGAACTTGCGCCACAAATCCACCACCAGTCCTGCGAGACCAGACGTATCTAGTCGTTGAAGTTCTTCAAGCCCTTCATTCGATACCGGACGCAACTCGCCAAATGCGCGG
Source organism: Chloroflexota bacterium (assembly GCA_013204555.1). Taxonomy (GTDB): domain Bacteria; phylum Chloroflexota; class Dehalococcoidia; order Lucifugimonadales; family Lucifugimonadaceae; genus UBA1151. Next base: position 13,851 of record JABMNO010000026.1, read on the forward strand.
TGTATTGCCACCGGTAACGAAGGGTGATCCCTGGACCGGGCAAGGATGCCCAGTTCATCGTCCGACGCGTCATGAATGACGGCGTGAACGATCTGCGATGCCCTGAGGGTTGAAAGACGGGTCAACTCGCCCCCACCGGCAAGGTCGCTCAGATCGTCAATACGGATGAAATTGACGTTGAATAGTCCCGGCTTACGGGCCGCCAGCATACGACGCGTGAAGATACCGCTGTTATAGCTCGGCACCAGTACCGTGATCGGGGCCAATGGGTCGGTTTCGCGAATCGACATGATCCGTGTGTAGATCAAGTCGAACCATTCGCTGCCGATGCGGGCGTAGGTGACCGGGCTCATGTTCGGAACCCGCGGGTGCGAGGCAATAATGTGTCAGGCATCAAACGCGTTTGCCACCGAACTCACAACTTCATATGGTCGGATTCGCTGCCCTCCCACTAAGCATCGGGAAGAGCAGTTCGAACATCGGTATGGGCAAGGTTCAAAACCTGCTCAACGCCTCTGAGGAGAGAGATGGTACCCCCGGAGAGACTCGAACTCTCGCCACCGGCTCCGGAGGCCGGTGCTCTATCCACTGAGCTACGGGGGCCAGATGGCAATATTACACCGCAAAACCGGTGCGACCGACTACGCCTCGTCAGGCTCCGTGCCAACTATGGCTGAATCGGGGTCGGATTCCGGATGTCTGAGGCCTGAACCCGGCCGTTGCGTGGCCGGTACCAGGAACAGCGGCGCAATCAGCGTGGTCACCAGAGTCATCATGATCACGACACCGAATATCTCAGACCCGATTACCCCTGTCGATAATCCGATTCCCGCAACGACAAGCGCAACTTCTCCACGCGGCAACATGCCCCAGGCGATACGCGTTGCACCAAGCCTGTTGAATCCAACGAATAGCGCTGGGATACCTGCGCCGACGAGCTTGCTGACGATGCCAAATACCGATAACACCACGCCAAACAACAGTGCGCCCTCAAATATCGCGGGGATGTCCACCTGCATTCCCACAACCACGAAAAATATTGGCACGATGAAGAGGTTCACGGTCCCCATCGGCTCTTCGATTCGGTGCTTCAGGTCCGTGTCGGAGAGCGCAAGGCCAATTGAGTATGAACCGATAATCATCGCGAGCCCAAAGAGCTCCGCTAACCCAGCGGCCAGAAACGCAATGCCCAGCGCAAGGCCAAGTACCCCGCCTGTTGTCTTGAACCACGTAATCGCCTTCGATATATGTCTGGATAGCACCGTCCCAACAATCGTCAATCCCAGCCAGAAGCCAATCGCTTTCAGAGCGATCAGCGCTACGCTTCCGGCGGACACATCGCCAGTATCGTTGATTCCGATCACGACGGTCAGAATAAGGACTCCCAGCACGTCGTCGACTACCGCCGCGCCCATTATGGTGACGCCTTCAGGGATATGAAGCTTGTTAACGTCAGCAAGGACCCTCGCTGTGATGCCCACCGATGTTGCCGTCATTGCGGCGCCAACGAACAGGGCAGGTACAAATCCCGCAATACTGTCTGTGTCAGCGAAATCGAAGATGAGCGTGGCAACTACACCCAGAGCGAACGGAACGATCACGCCGCCCAGGGCAATGATCGTCGCAGGGCGCGCGTACTTGATGAATTGAGGTCGATTGGTTTCAAGTCCAGCCTGAAAAAGCAGAAGGACCGCGGCCACCTGGGACAGGAAGAAAAATTCTGGCGCAACGGGTATCACTGATTCCACGTAGTGAATCGCGCCATCCACAATCTCGGCCTCAACCGGAATGTGGAAGAAAGGCCCAAAGCTCCCAATCACGATGCCGCCCAGCGCGAATGGGCCTATGGCGATCCCCGCAACGAGTTCACCAAGAAGTGCAGGAACCTTGAGGAACCGCTCAGCTATCTCCGCGCCAATTTTGGCCGCAATGAGAATGACCGCCAGACGGAGCACTAGCTCAGCTACCAGTTCTGCTGGTGACTCCAATTCCTGTCAGTTTCCCTTTCTGGCCGTGCCAGACGACGCGGCGACGATCACACGCTTCCCGAATCGGTGGTGGCAGGTTTCAAACCTGCATTCCTCGGTTCTCCGCGTGAATAGAAGACTCATTCTCGCGCTGGCCCCACTCGGATGCAGCAACAAAATGTGTGTTTTTTCATTCAAACGGCCAACGATTACGAGTCCAGCCTCACCGGTAGCGGCAGATTTGAAACCTGCCCGAGTCACAAGTTAAAACAAAAACCGGTCCTCGCTTCACATCCCCATCGCAAGGGGTCGAGCGAGACCGGCAGCTTCGGAACAGGACTAGCCTGACTGCTAACCCTTGCCTATTCTGAACATTTTCGTGCCACACACCGGGCAAGTCCCCTGTGTGGCTGGACGACCATTCTTGAGAGTGGTCGCTTTCTCGTCCTTCATCTCACGCTTGGCCCTGCATTTCAGGCAATATGCTTGTGTAGCCATCGTCCACCTCCCTGCGTGCCTCTACTGATTGGGAAACTTACGAGCAGGCCATCGCACTGTCAATAGCCATTTGCAAATATTAGCCTGTGTATGTTTGTATTTTATTGCGTTATTTCGCTGCATATTCTGGGAAATATTGAATACGACCGTTACACCGGTGAAATCACCTTGTCTGGTTTCCACCACGGCCCTGTAGGATCGTACTGTGCAGTGGCAATAAACGACCCTTCGGAGTCGTACACACGCACCAGGTCACCTTCATGAACTCCCGTCCCATCGACCTCTTTCGAGGTTGCCCGGACAGACTGACCATTCCGTATCTGGTCCTCAGTCAGAGGGTTCATCGCCACGCTGGGCAGGTTCGCCAGGACTGCGTCAATCGGAAGAATCGCATCCTGCCAGCGGTCTTCGGTCGAGAGAGTCTCCAGATCCTCCAATGTGACCGCAGGTCCAATCTCGAATCCGCTCGCCTTTGTCCTGACCAGAGTCGTCAGATGTGCGTGGGTTCCCACAGCCGCGCCCAGATCGTGCGCCAGTGAGCGAGCATAGAAGCCGCTGCTACAGTCAATTTCCAGCCCGAAATCTGGATGTTCCCATGATGCTATCTCTAGCCGATACACCGTGACCGGACGGGCCTCTCGCTCAACCTCAATACCCTGGCGTGCCAGCTTGTAGAGCGGAACACCGTCGCGCTTGAGCGCGCTGAACATTGGTGGGACCTGTTTGATATCGCCTCTGAACGCGTCGAGGGCCGCTTCAACTGACTCACGAGTCACGCCCGATGCATCACTGGTTTCCGTCATCTCACCGGACGCGTCGTAGGTGTTAGTGGCGAACCCAAGTTTCACCGTGATCACGTACGTCTTGCGGCCCGTTAGCACCAACTCAAGGAATCGAGTCGCCTTGCCAATCGCCACTGGCAATACGCCGGTTGCATCTGGATCCAGAGTGCCGCCGTGGCCAACCTTCTTCTGACCAGTGATCCGCTTGATCTGCCTCAAGACATCCATTGAGGTCATTCCGGGGTCTTTGTTGATATTGAGGAACCCGCCGGAAATTTGAGGGACCTGGGGACGTTGGGGCTGTTTCAAATTAGTCGGCGCTCTCTGGTTCTTTTTCTTTGGCTGATTCAGGGGCTGATTCAGGAAACTCAGCTACTACCTCATCCAGTAACGCCAGCACGTCAGAAGTTTCGCCAATCGTGTTGTCGTACTTGAAGTAGATCTCCGGGACGTGACGAATTCTCATCCGTTCCTTAAGTACGTGCCGAAGCGCCACACGAGCTGAAGCCAGCGCTGCAAGCGTCTCATCCCGCTCGTGCTCATCGCCAGGAATCACGATATATACCGTCGCCCTCCCAAGATCACGAGTCGTGTCGACACGCGACACGGTTGTCAGGCGCGAGAGACGCGGATCAACCAACCATGTGGTGATCAGGTCACCCAGGTCGCGTTTAATCGCGGCGTTAACGCGCTCTATTTTTCTGGTTGGTTCGCCTGGCATCTTTCCTGCCCAATCTACTTCACTGCTGCGTTATTCCCATGAAAACGGAAATTCAGTCTTATGTGATTGCGGTGAGACCTCAATCATATCGCCGATAGCACTCCAAGCGGCGATTAGATTTTGTGTACGAAGACCCGATCCGCCACTTCTAGCCCCAGCGCGGCAGTCCGGCCAGCCACCTCAAGGGTCAACACACCTCTGTACGGAGCATTCTCGCTGATCACCAACTGTGCGCCCGGCACGATTCCCGACTCTACGAGGTACTTGAGTAGCTCCTGGTCTTCTTCAGGAATCATGTCCACCACGTAGCCGTCACCCGGACTCGCGGACCTGATAGAGGTTGTCCCACCCTTCGGCGCTTCATAGTTACTGCCCGGTATTGGATGACCAAACGGACAGGTCACCGGATTGCCCAGCGCAATCTTAATCTGCTCCTCAAGCACATCAGAAATAGCGTGCTCAAGCCGATGCGCTTCAACATGTGCGTTAGCAAGATCGAGCCCTAGCAGATCCACAATCATCCGCTCAGCGAGACGATGGCGTCGCACAATACTCTCGGCCAGCATCTTGCCCCTGGACGTAAGTTGAATCTCCCGGCTGTCGCTGACACCAATCAGGTTGTCCTCAGACATCCGCTTGATCATCCCCGCCACCGATGGCGGAGAAGTCCCAAGCCCCTCCGACTCCGGAGTCCGTTTCAACTGCGCAACAAGATTCCCGTTCGTGACAGGAAGCCCCTGCTCGCGCACCATAAATATCGACAACAGGTAATTCTCAGCCGCCTGCGTCAACTGACCCTCGCCAGCAACCCGCCGCGTCCTGCGCCGTCGATTGTTAGATGTAGAAGACTCACCCATGTTCAATCGAGCCTAGCAACGCCAACAACCCGAGTCAATTTGCATGGCAGTTAGATACATGGCACACAACGCTATTATTGGGTGATGGCAAACCAATCATTAGATCAAAGAATTAGTGCGGCTCTAGATTCAGCCAGTCAGTGGGCGGAGGATCATCCAGATCTGGCCGCTGAGCTTTCAGAATCGTATCGGCGGCGGCATGTGCTAGCGCCCGAACGCGTATCTTTTCTACAGCGGCTTCTTGGGTTAGTGACTCGAATTCAGTCACCCAAGAAGGAATAGGCTCGTCACGCGGCCATTGTCGTGTCTCAAGCCAGTCGATTACCGGCATCAGACGCATCAGGGTGAATTCGTATTCCAGCTCAAAGTTGTCTCGGTAATCCAAGAACAGTTGTCTGCGCTCCGCTTTGCGGTCATACGGCATCAGTCCACCTCCCATGAAAAGGCGGTGACCGAAGCCACCGCCCAGAGCCAACATTAGTCGAGCGATTCTGTCATCGCTATGTTTTCCCGAATCTCGAAACGTTTCTCCCGCAGATGGAGCATTTGCCGCGGGTGCGCCAGCGTCCATTTTTCATACGCACATTCTCTGGCTCATTCAGGGCCACCGCCTCGCCGCATGCAGAACAATGCGCAGTTGCGCCACTACTCGGTAATCGATCAGTTTCTGCGTCGTGAATCACTGCATTTGTCGAAGGGCGCGTAAACCCGTACCAGCCCTCACCGATCCGCTTCCACCCCTCAACGTGTCGCTTCACCGCACGGGCCAAGGTGGAATGAACTGTGGGCAACGCGGATTCATACTTATCGTTCAATCCCGAATCCACCACCATTCGAGCAAGTGACGATGCTTTGACTACACCTTCGTTCCGCTCAGCGACATACTCGTAGACGGCTAGAAATCCACCCTGTCCGTAGACTCGCCGCATTTCACCATGGGAGACAGTCCGATCTTCCAGACCACCGCCACCAATCTCGTCTTTATGTGATTCTCTGGCGTAATCCAAGGCCCGATCCAACGCAGCGATTTGATCTTCTATGTTTTCGATCTCTTGATCGATTGTGTGTTTCTGGGTCATTAGACCAGAGTGTTGATTCTGCAAGTCGTCCATCATCCCACGCGTGGTTTCAATCCACTCTCTAATCTGGGCTACCATCTCTGGCCTCCAGTCTGACTATTACCTTTGACTATCTATCATGGATAAACCCTTGAATTGCATAAGTCCTCCATGTGCGCTTATGCAGGTTTACGTGTCATGATTTTATTTAGAAGGCGACCCGCCGCTCACCTGTAGCTCAGTGTTTCGGGCCGAGCGACGAGCCACCATCTACGCCCCGTTGACGCGAAAGCGCCTTCGGGCAACCTTGACCCATTCCGGGTCAAAAAATAGCGATGCGGCACTGGGCTTGCGCCCAGAGAGGGTCCTAAACCTGCTACGCCACACCAAGAAGGTGTGGATCGCCCGCATCACTCAGGCCGGGTCGGTGCTAATCTTCCACGACGCACACCGATTCCGGTCATATTTTAGTGTACCAGTCTCAGAAACGGATTATCCACCAGAGATGGCGAAAACGCGCGAAAACGCTGGGAAACACCCTGGTCGCGGTGGCGACCCTGTTCGATTTCCCGAAGAAATAGAAACATTCGAGGATGCTGTGGACGCGCTCTTAGACGTTAGTCCTGAGACTGGCGATACCAGTCCAGACGACCGTGAGTCTGAGACACAAGAGCCTCAAAGCGATCAGCGTCAGTAATTTTCCGCTGGTTGAACCGGTACTCAAATTCATTCAGGTACATCGGCAAGCGGTGTTCACTGACGTGGTGAAACGTACCTATGATCCCACGTTTTAGAATCGACCAGTAGCCTTCGATATTCTGCGTGTGAACGTTGCCACGGGCGTACTCGACTTCGTGATTCACAACGTCGTGCTGCCCGTACTCACTTATGCGGTGATACGCAGAACTGCCATCCGTCATCAGGTGAACGTTTGCGAGGTCAACGTTCTTAGACAGTATCGGGCGTACTTCCGGTCCTGATTCAGCCTTTACAACCTGCGTGCGGACGCTGCCACCGCGTTCGACTGCGCCAAGCACGACAACCTTATCCATGCGTGGGTGACGTTGGCCGCGTTTGAGTCCGGGATGCTTTGGGCGCAAACCCATTTCGATCTCATCCTGAATGCGCTCATGGACAACCTTGTGACCGCGGCGAGTCTTGCCACCCACGTAGGTAGCGTCGGCCTCAACCGTGCCAGTCAACTTATCGAATGACTTGTTGCGCATGGCGAAGCGGATGCGGTGCGCCATGAAGAGCGCAGACTTGTAGGTGATGTCGTACTTGCGGTGCAGCTGGTGAGCGCTTATGCCCTTCTTCGATTGCACTATGTCAAATATTGCTGCGAGCCATGTTGAAAGCGGGATATGGCTACCTTCAAAGATCGTGCCTACCGTGGCTGTGAAGTCCTTCTTGCAGTCCTTACAGCGGTAAATGCTGGTTACTTTGTTCTTTGTCTTAGACTTGCGAGTGATGGAATAAGGCTCACGGACACTTCCGCATTTCGGACAGATAGGGCCGTTTGACCAACGTCTTCGCTCGATAAACGCGAGTGCTTGCTCGTCATTCCAACTAAGAACTTCTTTGTATGTGACCGATTTCGTTTCCATGACATCAGACTATGCTCAACAGGCTTGTGTGTCAAGTATCTAATTGCCATTTGCATCAGCTCTGCAATACCACCGAAATCCCCTGCAACGCCCCCCTCAAATCAACCGCCGCACCCACAAGGAAGGCCATCCTGAGCTGGTCGAAGGGTCGACTTCCGGCATCCGCTGCCAGCGCCAATGCCCAACACTCCCGCAAATCCCATATAGCCGACACTCATGCCGACTGTTAGAATTTTCCGGTGCACCACCCGCACCTCGTTCCGGAGTAGCTCAGTGGTAGAGCAATCGGCTGTTAACCGATGGGTCACAGGTTCGAATCCTGTCTCCGGAGCCATTTCACTTCCCTACCGTCGTTCCTCGTCTCTCCCTACGCCTGAATAAACTCCAGCCAATTCCCTTCCGGGTCCTGCGCGTAGACGATTCCGTGCTCTCCACCGTCATCTGTGATCCGGAATATCGGATCCGTCACAAACCTGATTCCCTTCGCCGATAGCGCCTTGTGTGTGGTCCGCAGGTCTTCAACGTTGAAGCAGATGTGCATCGCGCCAAGTTGCGGCACGCCCAGGTAGCCATCGGGCGAATCCGGTTCGTGGTACTTCACCAGCTCGATCCGGTGCCCCTGTTCCATCCCGACGAACACCAGCGTCCTCCGAGAACCTGATATGCCGGTGTGGTTCCCCTCTGGGGGTGCGTTGGATTCGCCCCGACTGAGCTCAGTCAGTCCTAGCTGACCGCAGTAGAACTCGATCATCGTGTCGATGTCTCGAACCACAATTCCGGTGTGATTGAATCCCGTTACCACTTGCGCCTCCCGGCTACTTCATCGCTGACGGGGGTTCCAGCGACCACGCACGCTACGGGCGAAGCATACCGGTGTCGCGACGAATTACGGATTCCGGTTCACCCCCACGAGGTCGATTTTGTCCCTGGAAAAACCCGATTAGAGCAACTCTGTTCCTGTCCACGACAACCCCTGTATTGCATGACGGTGTATAAATAGAGGGTTTGTAGAATGTTTCACTTACCGCCGGAGTATTGATGCAAGAGCTCTCACGCCCGGCCCGAATTCGCACCGAATTTCTGGCTGGTCTCACTGTCTCACTGGCACTCGTCCCAGAGGCAGTTGCCTTCGCTTTTGTTGCCGGAGTCGAACCTCTCGTCGGTTTGTACGCTGCCTTCATTGTTGGATTTGTCACGTCCCTGACAGGCGGACGTCCCGGAATGATCTCCGGCGCCACTGGAGCACTTGCCGTAGTGATGGTCGCCCTCGTGAGGGACCACGGCATTGAGTTCCTGTTCCTCACCGTGATCCTGATGGGAATCATCCAGATAGCCGTAGGAGCGCTGAAGCAGGGCAGACTGATCAGTATGGTGCCCTACCCTGTAATGCTTGGCTTCGTGAACGGCCTGGCGATCGTCATCTTCCTTGCACAGTTGGAAAGCTTCAAAGTAGAAGGCGCCGACGGCGGTGAATCATGGCTGGCTGGTAGCGATCTGGGCATCATGCTTGGGCTGATCGCTGTCACTATGGCGGTAATCTACCTGCTGCCGAGGCTAACCAAACGGTTCCCGGCTGCTCTTGCCGGAATAGTCGTGGTATCGGCATTGGTGATCTTTGGGAATATCGACACCACCACGGTGGGCGATCTTTCGAGCATCTCTGGCGGACTCCCAACTTTTGGCGTGCCTGACGTTCCATTTACCTTCGAAACGTTCCGTATCATCGTCCCGTTCGCCTTCATCCTGGCAGCGATTGGATTGATCGAGTCGCTGCTCACCCTTTCGCTAATCGACGGGATCACAGAGACCAAAAGCCAGAAGAACCGCGAGTGCGTTGCACAGGGCGCTGCGAATGTAATTACGGGGTTCTTTGGCGGAATGGGCGGCTGCGCCATGATCGGTCAGAGCATGATCAACATCAGCTCTGGCGCTCGATGGCGGATGTCCGGCGTGGTGGCGGCTTTACTACTTCTTGCCTACATCCTTTTCGCATCATCGCTCATCGAGCGAATTCCAATCGCTGCGCTCGTTGGCGTCATGTTCGTCGTCGTAATTGGAACCTTCTCCTGGTCCAGCCTGCGAATCATCCGGAAAGTACCACTCTCCGATGCCCTTGTGATGGTCCTGGTCTCTGCCGTGACGGTAGCCACAGACCTGGCGATCGCAGTGGTGGTCGGAGTGATCGTTTCGGCCCTGGTGTTCGCCTGGAACGCCGCACGGTCCATCTACGTTGAGGCGAGCGCTGATAGCACGGATGAGCGTCGCGTGTACACGCTGCACGGACAACTATTCTTCGCGTCCGTCACGTCATTTCGAGATCTGTTCAACCCGGTAGACGACCCATTGGAGGTCGTGATCGACTTCCGCCACTCACGCGTATGGGACCATTCCGGCATTGAAGCGATTGTGGATCTTGCCCAACGATATGCTCGCGCAGGCAGAGAACTGCACTTGCTGCACTTGAGCACCAGTTGTCAGCGGATGCTCGGAAAAGCCGATGTGATCATCGATTCCGACCCGGATTCGGAGCCCAGCTTCAAGGTCACAACCTCAGGCCTCGGCGGCTCCAGCGAAGGACACTAAGAAGCCCTACCGGGGATCTCCTCGCACGATCCCTCCGATCTCACACGACGCAAATTCCCGCGACCATGCTTCTCTCACGTCGAACGCCTTAATCTTGACCGTAAGTTATTGAGGAGGAGGAATAGGTTGCGCGTGAACATTGTCTTCATGCTGATTTTCACCGCCCTTGCGCTCACCATAGTCACAGCGTGCGGCGATGACGACTCCACGGCGGTGGAACCGACGACGGTTCAGCCAACGGCGACCGAATCGTCACCCGGCCTTCCCAACCCCGCGTCAGTCTATTGCGAGACGGCCGGAGGAAACCTCGAATTGGAGTCAGGAACTGGTACCTGCACGTTCCCTGACGAGAGCCAGTGCGAAGAGTGGGCCTTCTTTCGCGGCGAATGCTCGGTCGGAGACAACTATGAGATCGCCAGCGTATCGGAGTCGATTGCTGTGCCCGATGGGAGTCAAATCTCGGTCCGCGGGATCTACTTCAAGGGCACCAGTGGCATTGAGGTTCTATGCGATTCGCTCGCCGAGTCATTTCCACCACAATGCTTCGATCCCAAACTTGAGATTTCAGGCTTCCGGTCGAACCTACTTCCGAGGCTGAACAGCGAATCGGAAATCACATGGACCGATACGGCAGTGATACTGGCAGGGACGGTTCGCGATGGAGTATTAACCGCGCCATGATCCATTTGCGGTAGCAGTCAAATCCGTGCCGATCATTTGAAGACGGATCCTTGTCTCCGCGTTATTTCAATGCTGGCAGAAGCTCCAGCGAGTCCACATGCCGCGGCCTCAGCATCCCAAAGTGGCGATGATCCAGCGTAGCCAGTTTCGGTTCGTCCAATCGCTCCACAATCGCTAGTACAGCGGCGTCAACGAATCCGATATCGGAATCGCTGTACCGGTCACACAGGGCGTGAGCGCGTTCGTAGTCCCGCGGCTGAAGGTCTACTACTCGATATGCACCCGAGATGATGTCGTCCAGCAGCGCTACTAGCACACCGGGATGCAGCCGGGTGTGAATCCAGTAATCCACTTCCACAAGCACTGGCGCGGGGATTATGAGTGGCTCATCAGCGAATTCGATTAGCTCTCGACTTGCAGCGTGATCCTGGTCACTCCTATCAAGCGATGCGTACAGTGGCCCTGTGTCCAGGATCAGCGCCAAGAGCGCGGCTCTGGCCGGGTTTCACCTGCCTGGCGTGCGGTGTCTTTAGTGCCGGACGAGCCAATACCAAGGCTGCGCGGGCGGAGCCTGTACTCATACGCTTCAGCGGCCAGGGCTTCCCGGATCACTGAGGCCATGGACTTGCCGTCCTTTGCCGCTATTTTCTTGAGCCGATCATGCATTTCATATGTGATTGAAAATGTGATGCGTTCCATGACATCATGATATCACATCATTCATCACCATCCTGCGGCTGCTCAATTTGTGACCTTAGCCAGGCCAAATCCCACAACCACCATTCCTATTCCCACTGCGTTGTTTAGCACCACATTGCCAACTGCAAAGAACCAATCGCCTGATCGGGCTAGCTGTGCGGTGTCGAACGCGAAAGTTGAGAACGTGGTGAATGCTCCGGCAAATCCCACCAGGATGATGAGGCGGACATCGGGAGACAGGGAGCCTCTATCTTCAACCAGCGCATAGACCAGCCCAAATACCAGGCATCCAACGGCGTTCACCGCCAGAATGCCCCACGGGAATGGCCCGTCAGTGCCACGCCCAATCAAGCTGGAAAGGCCATACCGAGTTATGGCGCCAAGCCCCCCCGCCACGAATATGAGAAGCACTCTCTCAATCATGCAGGGCGAGCCACAGCGCAGCTCAACGTCCTGACGATGCCGCCCACCTTGTGAATCTGATCTTGCACCAGCGGGCCAAGATCATCCATTGAGGGAAGCTCCACCAGACAGATGATGTCGTATGGGCCGGTGACGCGGTCAGCGCTCACCACCGCTGGTATGCGATTCAGCCCTGACACCACTCCATTGACTTTGCCCGCCTCTACTTCAATGAGCACATATGCCTCAAATGCCACCGTCGCCTCCGCTCACTATCGCTGCCCCGCCCACTAGTGCCCGCAACTTTGCATAGGCTTCGTCCAGGTCCATCGGATTCTGGGCACCCGGTGAAAACCCACAATCTGGGTTCAATGTAATCCGATCCCCATCCACGTACTCCATAGCGGCCCCCGCTCGAACCGCTACATCTTCGGCCGTCTCAACGCGGGGATCACAGTGATCAATAACACCAAGTCCAAGTATCTTGTCTTTCGGGAATTCCCGTAACGATTGCACGCCGTGTGACTGTGGAGCTGCAAATTCCATGGCGAATCGGTCTACGTTGATGTCGCCCAACGCCTCGATGATTGGCTCGTAGCCAGTGTCAGTCGCCCGCTCTCGATCAAAGTGTCCGTGACACAGGTGCATCGATAATGGGATGCCCGCTCCTGCGACCGTTTCATTCATCGATTTGATGCAGAGGTCAATTTGCTCGTTCAGATCGCCGGCACCAACCCGTTTCCGGTGCGCAGGGTCTGCCATCATCAACAGCCACGGCTCGTCCAGTTGCACGTGACTGATACCTAATGAAGCCAGCTTGCCGATTTCGTCTCGAATTATTGGAATACAAGCTGCGATGAACTCTTCCCGGGTTGGATAGGCTCCAGTCGATATCTGCTCTTTCCACATCCGCCATCCAAGAATGTACGGCGATGGCAACGACACGATAGTGCGGTTCTCGGTGTTCTGCTTGAGAAATCGTGCAGCGTCGGTGGAGATATCGCTGTGCTGACTCATCGGAGCAGACACGGCTGGATCAGATAAAAAACTGCCCAGGATTTGTGGCGATGCATCCATGGAGAACCCGCCAACGTGCTCTGAGAAGACCTTTATGTAGCTCTCGCGCCGCCACTCGCCGTCTGACACGTAGTCAATCCCGGCCCGTTCTTGCAGCCGTACCGCCGAAGGAATAGCGGTGTCTAAATCGGCGTCAGCCTGCGCGTATGTGATCGTCCCGGCCTTGCGCTCCTCGATCACATCCCGAACCCACTGCGGACGCGGCAGACTGCCGACGACGAACGTCGAGAACGGCTCTATGGACGTTAGTTTCGACATCGGCTCATCGACCTCACTGTCAGTTCAGATTTGTGCGAGGCTATCATGCCCCAAATCACTGGCGTCCCAAACGGCATATCACCAGATGAAAACATGAACCCGCCCGCTACCGCCGCTAACTCAGCGGCTCCTGCATATCCCATGCCGCCTGCCAGAAGGCGTGCTCATGCCGAACGCCCTCAGCAAACAGCTGTCGCATCTCCTCGCGCCGGTCGTCTGATGCAGTTTCGGCGAGCCCATCGGTAAGTTCTCGTAGCCACGTCGTCAGTGCGCGGTACTCTGGAGCGTTGTATCCGTCGATCCACCGCCTGTGCAGCGAGCCTGATTCTGCGATGCCACTTCGGCCCAGTTCTTCGCCAATCTGATCGTAGCCCCACTGGCACGGCAACATCGCCGATGCGATCTCTGCGATGGTCCCATCTCGCGCCGTTTGCAGCAGAAAACCCGTGTAGGCCAGCGTCGTTGCGGATGGGCGTGTAGCTTCTAGCGCGTCCCTGCTGATCCCAAAGTCTTCGCAGAAGCTACGGTGTAGCTCCATTTCAGAGTTGAGCGTCTCGTTCAGCAGCGCTGCCCACTGCCCCATCGACTCCAGATCAGGCGACTTGGCCGTAGCGAGTGCCACCACGCGGCAGTATTCGATCAGAAACAGGTAATCCTGCGACATGTAATACCGGAACCGCTCCAGCGATAGCGTGCCATCGCCAATGCCCCGCACGGTGGGATGATCACGATGCGCCCTATCCCACTCAGCCGCCACTGCGGACCGCATCTCCTCAGAGAAACTCAAGATGCGCCTATCACTCCCGTTCCACGATGATCAAAGAACCGCCCGTCACGCTCTTCAGCACTGTCGAATCGCCCTCAATCATTCCCAGGATGTTGACCGCACTCGCCGGACGAATCTCATCACCAGCGCTCATTGGGGTTGGGCCGAAGAAAAGACAAAGGGCATCACCCGGCGGCCAGTAACCCACCGTCCCCAGTTCTACCGTCTCTTCCGCCTCATCGTCCAATTCGGCGTTTACTCCAATACCGAAGTAGATCTCATCGCCCCATGTGTTCGCGCTGGCCTGAATCGGCAGCGCGTCCCACAACGACTGCGCCGTTTCGGAATCACCCAACTCCGCTGACACCACCACATCGCCAGCCGAAATCTTGATCCTGTTCTGTGTCATCGCACCATCCTCGACTAGCCTGTGTAGCCTTCCAGCGCATGCCCGCGCATGTAGTCCCTGTCGAGCTCGATTCCGAGGCCGGGCCGGTCCGACAGGAAGATCTTGTCTCCCCTGATGTCCAGCGGATGGTCAATGAAAACATCGTAGGCGTTGAGCTTGGCCCGGCTGGTTTCTACACGATAGTGATTTGGCACTGAAGCCATCACATGTGCTCCCGCCAAAACGTTGATAGGACCGCTCGCGTCGTGCGGTGAGATCGGCACGTAGTACGCTTCTGCCATCGTGGCGATCTTCTTGATCTCGGTGATGCCACCGGTCCATGTGACGTCTGGCATGATGTAGTCCGCCAGTTCGTTCTCCAGGATCGGCACGAACTCCCAGCGCGTGTGGAGACGCTCACCAACACATATCGGAATGCCTACGTTCTCACGTACCTGCCGCAGAGCGTGAATGCTTTCCACCGGTACCGGCTCCTCGAACCAGAACATGTCATACGGCTCCAACGCCTTCGCCAATCGGATCGCAGTCGGTGCGTCGAAACGACCGTGGCAGTCGATCAGGATCTCGAAGTCTGGCCCCACGGCCTCACGGATGCCGGCGATGAGCTCTACTCCGTGGTTTTCCGCCTCTGCACTGAGTTTTCCGGTCAGATAACCGTTTGCTTCTTCTTCGTGGCGGGGCTGCCATGGATCGGTCTTCAGCGCCTTCTGCCCAGTGGCGGCAATGGCTTTGGCGTGTTGCACGGCATCTTTTACTGATGATCCATCCATTGGATGGCAGTAGATCGGCACGCCGTCCCTGACCGGCCCACCAAACAACTCGGAGATCGGAAGCCCAAGCACCTTGCCTCGAATGTCCCAGAGGGCGATATCGATCCCGCTGATGATACTTGTTGTCGCGCCGCGCGACCCCATGTAAGTGAACTGTCGGAAGATCCGGTTCCACGTCTGCTCAATGAGTCTTGGATCGGTGCCCGCGAGAAAATCGCTCACGTGTCGCAGAGCAGCACAAACGACCCGATTGGCCACAGGCATAGTGCCAGTGATCTCACCCCAGCCCGTCACGCCCTCATCCGTTTTCACCTCAACGAAGACGTACTCCCGCATACGGTCTGCGCCCTTACTGTCATCAGCGGTATCCAGATAAGGCGCAGGAGCTTCAATCAGCCAGGGGACGATTTCCGTGATCTTCATATCAAGTCACTCCCGTTACGTGGGTTGGCGAAACGCGATCGGTCAGGCGGACTGTATCAACTCAGGAAGGTGTTAGCACATGCGAAACATGTGATTTCTGCAGTGGCTACTTATCGTCCTCGTAATTAATCTCGAATGCCCCATCGGTGATAAAGATGCCAACCACGTCACCCTCATCAGTCGCTCCATGCTCCATGACCTCACCCTGCGGGAACCATCCCCACGTGCCGGAACCGTATATGCCGGCATGAGAGTAGCGCAGGAACGAAGCATGAAATCCACGGTGCGAAGCTACAACCGCCTCTCAGACTAGGAGCCTGTCGGCGAGTTCTTAGTGCGCACTTATCGGACCTCCGGCGAGCACGTCAACTGGTTCAGACGCGCTGGGAGTAAATGCACTTCTACCCGTGCCTGGGATCCGGGCGGAAAGATCGTGACGGTCTGCCATCCAGACCAGTTCACTCCAGGCGCGAACCTGAAATGACCGATGCGATATTGGTTGGTCGGGATCTCAAGTAATGCTCCGAGGGGGCATCGGCGCAATTCGGGAATTTCACGGTGAATGTGCTGCCAGTGCCCATTTCGCTGGCAACGGAGATTTCACCACCGTGGGACTCCACAATAGTCTTCACAATAACCAGGCCAAGACCGGTTCCGGATTCGGACCGCGTCTCAACGTTGTCAACGCGGAAAAATGGGGTGAATAGCGCCGCAAGCGCCTGTTCTGACAACCCCACGCCTCTGTCTCTGACAGCCAGTGCAAGTTCGTCCTGCTCAACCTCAATAGTGATTGATATCTCAGATCCCACTTCGGAGTATTTGGATGCGTTGCTGAGAAGATTTGTGATCACCTGGATCACTCTGGTTTTGTCTGCCGTCAGCCATATCTCATTTTTGGGGTAGCTCATGGCAAGCGTTTGCTGTTTCGACTCCAGGATAGGAGTCCAACTCTCGTTCACGTCGTCCAGCACCGTCTTCGCGTCAAACTCCAACTTCTCAATGACGAATTTGCCCGCATCCATCCTCGACACATCCAGCAGGTCGTTTATCAATACGTCAAGGCGACGCGCTCCACGGCGCATCACCGTGAGTTGCTGCAATTGCCGTTCGCTCATGGTCTTGTCCCGATCATGCGACAACACATCGGCAAAGGCGAGGACGCTGGTCAGCGGTGTTTTGAGTTCGTGTGAAACGTTCGACAGAAAGCGGGTTCGCTCTTCATTGAGCCGCGCCAATTCAACCGAGATCGTTCGCTCCCTGGTAAGCCAACGCACGGTGAGGATGCCCGTGACCCACACCGCTAGCACCGCCAGAAGCCGGTTGGACACAACTTTCCAGGCTTCCCCCCCGGACGGCGAGGCTAAGTAGCCAATGCCAATCAACGCTGTGCATATCGTCGCAGTGGCAATTGTCCATCGCACTGAACCAGTCCGCGCAGCAAGAAGCACAACCAGGATGTAAGGAACGCCCGCCGCGACTCCTAGAGGGAGTGATAGGTCAACGATGAGGATGCTCGCCGCCACAACCGTGATGCTCGCAGCGTACGTACCCTCTGGTTTTCGAAACGCGTGGAACAGCATCCGCAACCAACGGATAAGCCTTCCACCATCTGGCTCCCGAACTATCTCTGACGTCATCACGAATCGCGGAAAACGGCCCGCTATACGATCATTCCGTACGCGGTCGTTAGCCACTCCACCCCCTGGCCGCCAGTCATCGTCACATTGAGGACAGGCCGCGGCCAGACGGAAATCCCCCTCCGTCACATAGAGAAACATACTGGGTAAGCATCGCCACGGATATCGCCGTTGCGGGAGTGATTCGAATATCATCAGGCGTCTTGAGATTTGCCGAAGTCTATCGGGAGGTCTCCAAGAACACCGCCCATCCAACATCAGTCTCTCTGAAGGAGGCGCTCTTGCCGACTGCGAGAGCGTTTGTAGCGCTTGTATCCGGGGCCGTGGTACCCCGCGCCTGATGTCTGAAACACGGTCGCTTCATCGTGATGGACCACCTCTGAGTGCGAATCAGGCAGAGGCTTTCGCCCGCCCGAGGTGGGTGAGGACTGACCTCAAGGTGATCGTCACAGGTGGACGTGTGGTTGAGAGCGATTACAGTCTTGAGAAATGCCATCCTGAGGCGACTTTGCTGAACTCAGTCGCTGGGCTCGAAATATCCACGCCCCATGTACCATCCACCCCACACTCACCCGCACATTAAGGAAACCCCATGCCGCACCAAACCCAGGGAATAGTCGCCGTCGGCAAAGGCGAACCCGTCCAGCTTCAGCCCATCATCGTGCCTGACCCCGGACCCGGCGAGGTTCTCGTGCGGGTGCAGGCTTCCGGCGTCTGCCACACCGATCTTCACTATCGTGAGGGCGCGATCTCTGACGACTTCCCATTCCTGTTGGGCCATGAGGCTGCAGGGACTATCGAGGAGGTTGGCGAGGGCGTCGACGACGTTGCACCGGGGGATTTTGTGGTCATTGCATGGCGCGCCCCCTGCGGAACCTGCCGATCTTGCCTGCGAGGGCGACCGTGGTACTGCTTCGACAGTCGCAACGCCCGCCAGCCCATGACCCTTGAAGACGGCACCCCGCTATCGCCCGCACTCGGCATCGGCGCCTTCACCGAGCTGACGGTGGTTGACGCTGGCCAGGCCGTGAAGGTGAACCCGGCAGCGCGCCCGGAGGTGGCGGGCCTGATCGGGTGCGGCATCATGGCGGGCCTGGGCGCTGCCCTCAACACCGGGAACGTCAGCCGTGGCGACTCCGTTGCCGTGTTCGGCTGCGGTGGCGTCGGCGACGCTGCTATCGCTGGCTCACGACTTGCGGGTGCCCACACCATCATCGCAGTGGATATCGACGACCGGAAACTCCAGTGGGCCAGAGACTTCGGCGCCACACACACCGTCAACGCCTCAAATACCGACCCCGTAGAAGCGATTCAAGAACTCACCGGCGGCAACGGCGTCGACGTCGCCATTGAGGCGGTCGGCACGCCGGAAACATACAAACAGGCCTTCTACGCCCGCGACCTCGCCGGAACGGTCGTGCTCGTCGGCGTGCCCAACCCTGAAATGCGACTAGATCTCCCCCTTCTGGACGTCTTCGGCCGCGGTGGCTCGCTGAAGTCGTCCTGGTACGGCGACTGCCTCCCCAAACGCGACTTCCCAATGTTCATCGACCTCTACCTCCAGGGCCGCTTGGACCTCGACCGCTTCGTCTCAGAAACGATTGCGATTGGCGATGTGGAGGAGGCCTTCCACAAGATGGAAAGCGGCGAAGTGCTGAGGTCTGTTGTGGTGTTTTAGAGGGGTGAAGGACCACCGAGGAACGTGCCACCGTAACCGCATCATGAGTCGAGGGCACTTTCCCCAGCCGAATAGAAGAAAATTTGATCCAGAACCAAGATCAATTGCAGTGCTTTGACCTGAGTGTACTGTTCAACGTCTGCAACTCCATGACTTGAACTATGTCTCGATAATCTGACAACCCCAGATTCGACATCAAAATCGGCGAAAATAACGTTCTTTAAGTAGTCAAGAAATTTCCCCTGAAACAGAAGAGAGTCCTCCGAGATGCCCCTAACCTTGACCTTATCTACGATGTGATTTATCAGATCACCTTGTTTGACCCGATTGCCTCGACCCGTGTCCGCAAGATAGACGCTTCTCAACAATCCCTCAATTTCGGTCGCGAGATTTTTTATCGAATTTACATATCCGTATTCATCTTTTTGAAGATAGGCTGCGAGCCCAGCCTCGATCAGCGCACGTTTGCTAGCAAAATAGGTGTTGTCCCACCATCGATCGGTGATTTGCTTCATGCGTTCAGTTGTAAAACTCTCAACGATTGAAGCGACCTTCTCCTCTATTTGGAACTCACTGAGATACGCGTCGTTGAGGGATGAATATTGGTCAGGGAGTAGCTGTACAAAAGGAAACCAGCCATTCCGCATCATCACCTCAAATTGGGGCTTCGCTTGGACCCCCTTATAGAGCTGGTAAAACTGCAAAAATCTCCACAGGTCCCCAAGCTTAACTTCCATCCCGTCGATATCAAGTTGATTCATATTCGATTCTGAATCTGTACCTGACCCGACCTTTATGCTTGGTGACAGATCAAAAAACAGGCCAAATCGCCAACGAACACGAAAACAATAGACGATGCTGTCGGTTGAACTTATCAACAGATCTGGAAAAGTCAGCCTCGAAACGTCAGCGATGTCGCTTAGCATGACCTCCCCGCCGACTTCAATAGCCCCCGTCGTGATGATCGTTGCCGACACGAATACTTCATCGATATAAATATCAGCGCTTTCATCTTCGTGAATCAATACCAAGAACTGATTGATATCATCGAGTCGGATGCCGCTTTTGGTAAGAAATACGCTGGCGAATTGTTCCGTGTATCGGTAAAAGTCCGGGTGGTCAGAACTAAGAGACGCGCGTGCGAGTACCCACGCATACTGACCCGGTAGGACGTTAGAGACGGCGAATCCGTTCAGCCTTGGGGCTTTTTCAAGATGGACGTGCATCGCTCCCCCTCAATTACAGTTGGTCGACGACGGTGTCCGCCTAATCAAGACACCCCAGCAGCTATCGCGACAGCGGTTACCAGTGGAGGGTAATACAACACCAAAGTCGCGGATCGAACAGCCGATACTACTTCGAGTTTTGAAACTTTGTACTTGAGGCTCAAAAAGGCGGGATCCGCCTGATCAGTTGGCCGTTCGGTTCTGACCCTGTCATAAAGATCCCGATAGGCCCTCTCTCGGGATAGATAATAGGCGTCAAGACCCCAGAGGGAGAACAACGAGAGAATTCCAAGTCCGACAGTCGGTTCACCCTGCGCCACAATAACCGCGACCAACGCTGCGGTAACTGCGGATGCCGTTGCCTTTACGGCGAAGGAGCTTCTCGCAAGCCGGTCGACGACGCCTTCGATCAGCTTCAAATGCTCAATGAGGACGGTGTGATCAATCATCTAGTCCACCGTGCCGACCATATTGAGAGTCAAAATACGGATCGAGATTGCGCCATTTCCAGACGATCACTTTGTAGTTTGGTAGGAGTGGGTGGCTCGAAAATGTTTTGCCCTGGGGCCGAATCTGAATGATTCGGCGATTGTTCTTTTTCGCGTGTTTGATCTCACGTCGCACGCCATCTGCATTGTGCGTGTCACTTCCGAGTAGAACGACGAATAGACCACACTTTTTGATGGCTTTGTACGCTTCTGGGATCCACTGATGTTTCGACGCTTTGAACTGTTCTCGAATCGATAAGTCTGAAATTGGTTCGGGGTAGCCACGTGTTCTCGCCTGAGCAACCAGATTCCGAGCACTGGCATGGTCCCGATCGTACTCAAACGACACAAACACTCTTTCGCCGATTTTTCTTTTCTTCCGTCTAGTCATGGCTGCGCTCATCAGAGATGATACGACTATTTGCGAGGGTGAATTCCTCGTGACCTCTATCACCGGAGACCCTTGTGCATGTGTCAACCCAACCGCCCCGCTCCCCACCCAGTGCCGAGTCCGCCCAAACCATCCACACCTCACAAATACATCCTCACGAATCCCTTTCCACCGGCGGCCGACTCGTGCCGTACGATTCAAGCAGTAAACATTACATAGTGGACATGAACGTCCCAGCCGGGTAGTCGCAAGTTCAGATGCCACACGTGTTCCGACTCATCCGCCACACACAATCTGCCCGCGCCCGACGGCGAGTCATACCCTCCATGAATCTCCTTCACACTCTCGCCATCGCAGCACTCCTCATGCTGGCTGCTGCCTGCGGGAGTGATGCGGCCGTCAGTGAACCGACCGCGCCCGTGGCGGCCCCAACTACGACTGTTGCGCAAACGGCGATTCCAGCGGCCACGCCGACCATCACGCCAGCGGTGGAACCGGCTGCAACAGTCGTATCGACCGCTGTGGAACAGGAGACACCCGTTCCGGCCACCACCCCCGAACTGACGGCCACGTCCGGGCAGGGCGAGGTCCGCTTGCTCAAACCTGCCGATTTATTTGCCGTATTGATCTCCAAAGATGATCTGTCCGGGGCGTTCATCCACTCCGATTCATTTGATATGGGCGATGACCCCACAAGCAGGTCATTTAGTGGATCTGATTTCGATGGTTGGGGATGGCAAACCGGCGCAGACACAACCCATGAACAAGAAAACATTTACGTCGTTCAGTCTGGTGTGAGCACCGCCGCAAGGATCTTCAGCAAGATCGACGTTTATCAGGACGCCACCGGCGCCACAAAAGCGTTCAAAGCCGAGAATCAGTTCGTCGAATCAAGCGCGAAAGACGGAATCGAAGGCAGCCTCGCCTATCCATTGCCCGCCCTCAAAGTCGAAGAATTGTCCGGTGATTCGATAGGGGACGAGGATTTCAGAATTGAGATAGAAGCGGGAGACGAGGATTCATGCGGCGAACTGCTGATGATGAATCTCATCGTTGTGCGGGCGCGCCTTGGCAACTCCATCGTGCAGGTGGGCAGTTCAGAGTGGGGCAGTGAGGTCCAACTGCCAGTTGTGGAACGCCTCGCCGAGTTGCTACTGAATCGCGTGAGGAACGCCGCCGCGCAGTAATCCTCCCACTGACGAATCCTTCTCGACCCACCCGACGCCACACATACGTCCTACCAACTCACAACGCGCCGGTGGCTGACGGGCACAAGCCCTTCAGCCGATAGAGCACGAACATATGGATCAGGCCGTCGTTGCGGATCACTGTGTCCGCAACGACGCATAAAGCGGGTGCAGCTATCGCAGACGCCCCTACATCATAGGGTCAGCGACGCCTACAGGCTCATCATTCCGCCGGCGACGATTATGGTTTGTGAGCTGATGTGATCGGCATCTCGACTCGCCAGGAACGCCACGGCCGCGGCGATATCCTCAGGCAGGCCCAGTCGTCCAAGCGGTATTTTCTCGACGCGAGTTTGGATGTGCTCTCCGGGCGCGAGTCCCAGCTGCTTCTGACCAATTTCGAGATCTACGGGCGCGTGAAATGCGGTGTCGATTATTCCCGGAGCGATCGCGTTCACCCTCACGCCGTATGGCGCCAGACTGGCTGCGGCCACGGTTGTGAGATTGATCAACCCCGCCTTTGCCGCCGCATATGGCGGTGATGACGTGGGTCCGCCCCACGTGCCCGCGACCGATGCGATGTTGACGATGCTGCCGGAACGCTCCCGCATCATCGCCTTTCCAGCTTCCTGCATCACGAAAAACGCGCCTTTGAGGTTGAGATCCATCGTCCAATCCCAGTTTTCCTCGGTCACCTCAGGGAAGGGCACCGGCTTGACCGCGCCCGCGTTGTTGACGAGAACATCTAGACGGCCATATCGCTCCAGCGTAGCGTCGATAAATCGAGGTGCGTCGGCAATGTTTGAAGCATCAAAAACTCCGCCTGCTGCCTCAATACCAGCCTCTGCCAGTTCAGAGAGGGTATCCTCAAGGCGCTCGCCGGAAATGTCGCTGATGAAGAGGGACCCGCCTTCCCGGCCCAGGCGCATGGCGCTGGCGCGGCCGTTGCCGCTCCCCGCCCCGGTTACCGCAACTACGTTCCCTTCCATCCGATTCCCATAGCGAATCTCGCTGTCCCCTGATTGAGTTGTGCCTGCCATCTGGTCCCCTCCCGGATTCGATTGCCTGATGATGCGGCTATGGTAACGCCACAGGCAGTAGTCGATACCGAGCAGCGGCGTTGCGCCGGGCTAGCGCTGAGACTACCGGGGCGCGTTCACGTGATCGGTAGCCATCCGGCGTGGTTCTCCCGGAAAAGGTCCCACATCCGCTGGTTCCGCCCTGTTTCAGGTTTCCTGGCACCCTGTACGCAACTATGCTCCCGCGTTTCGTACTTGAGAAAGTAATCTGGGCATCAGTCACGGGTGGTGTACCGGGGATTGGGAGCGGAGTGTGTTCACTATTTACGGAACGCACAGCCAATGAGAATACCCGGATCGTTCTCACTGATTTACGATTTCCATCGTGGTTTTATCGTCTGGTATACTTAACGGGCCACAAGGCATTTCGACGGTCTCAACTTCTAACGGTTTTAGTTGTGGCCGTGCGCATAGATCACTGCACATGCTCTCAGGATACGCACCAGCGAACCCCGAAGGAACTGCGCTCGGGTTGGTGCGAAAAAGTTTATCCGCTAAGGCGGAGGAGTATGTAGTTGAATATTTACGTAGGTAATCTTAGCTTCGACACGAATGACGAGTCGCTTCGCGCGGCTTTTGCAGTCCACGGCGCGGTCGATTCCGCTCGTGTGATCACCGACCGGGAATCAGGCCGCTCACGTGGCTTTGGTTTCGTTGAGATGTCGGATAGCGGCGAGGCGAACACGGCCATGACGGCCATGACCGGCTCGATGCTCGATGGACGCGAAGTGAACGCCAACGAAGCCAAGCCCCGTGAGGAACGTGGTAGCGGCGGCGGCGGCGGTGGTCGTGGCGGTTACGGCGGCGGCGGTGGTGGCGGCGGACGTCGCGACTGGTAGACCGTCGACGAACGATTGTCGACAGAAGGTCCCGATGCAACATCGGGACCTTCTTCTTTTAACGGCCAAGTGCGATTCGAAATCCTTGGCCGTTAAGATCCGCCCCTGCGGGATCCTCGGCCAGATGGCTCACACCCGGCCGAGCTTACCCATTGGCGGCAGCGAGACGAAGCAGAAGATTACTCTAGAAAGTTGATTAGCTTGCGGGTGACGGTCGGGTGACGGAGTTTTCGCAGCGCCTTCGCTTCAATCTGGCGAATGCGCTCCCGTGTGACGCTGAACTCCCGTCCGACCTCTTCAAGCGTCCGGCTACGGCCGTCTTCCAGACCAAACCGGAGCTCCAGGACGCGGCGTTCACGCTCGCTCAGCGTGTCGAGGACATTGCCCACCTGTTCCTTCAGGGACTGAATCGCAGCCGCATCGGCAGGTGACACAGCCGTTGGGTCTGGAATGAAGTCACCCAGTTTGGAATCGCCTTCCTCACCGATCGGGGTCGCGAGCGAAACTGGCTCCTGCGAAATCTTCAAGACTTCGATGACCTTTTCAGTGGAGATCTCCATGTCCTTACCGATCTCTTCGGCGGTTGGCTCTCGGCCGTACTCCTGGACCAGACGTCGGCTAACGCGGAGCAGCTTGTTGATCGTCTCCACCATATGGACTGGTACGCGGATGGTGCGAGCCTGTTCGGCGATGGAGCGTGTGACTGCCTGACGAATCCACCAGGTTGCATACGTGGAAAACTTGTAGCCCTTGCGGAACTCGAACTTCTCCACTCCGCGCATCAGGCCAATGTTGCCCTCCTGGATCAGATCGAGCAAAGACATTCCGCGTCCGATGTACTTCTTGGACACAGAGACGACCAACCTGAGATTGGCCTCCGCCAGATGCAGTTGTGATTTCTCGCACTCGATCCGTACACGCGCCAGGTGAGAGTTAAATAGTAGCTCGTACATGTCCAGTTTTCTTGCAACATCACGGCTCTGTATGGTCCTCCCGAGACTCTTCAGTTTTGAGTCGTCGCCAAGCGCTATTCTGGCCTCGGGTGGCACAAGCTTTGAGAGGACCGATAGATCCACGATGTGCGGCTGAACCTCTTCAAGGGCTATCGAAAGAGCGTCCGAGAGGTAGGCGATGAACTCTTCTTTGTCGGGGCCATCGATGAGCTTTCTGATCTCGGGTTCCAGGATGATCTTGCTGAGTGTCATATCGCCCGGAATACCCAGGTACCGCGCCGTCGCCTCGGCTACGGCGTGCTCTGCGCTCAGGCGCTTCAATATCTCCCGGGTTGTGGTGCCAGCAGAAGGCCTCTTGTCACCTTCACCCATTATTTCGTCTTCGATCGCAGTCAGATGCTTCTGGAGTTCAATCGCTCTTGAGAGAACCCGCTCGTCCTCGGCCGTCAAAAGTCCAACGCGGCCAATCTCCCGAAGGTACATCCGAATGGGATCGTCGGAAAGTTCACCTTCCTCCCGTTGATCTCCCCAAAGAGCGGCTTGATCGGAGTCATGCTGCGCGGCCCTACCGGCTTCCCACTGGTCCAGGTCGGAGGAACTCAACATGCCCGACGCAGGCGCCAGTCCTGGTGCTCTTTCATCGTCGTCCCCGAAGTCTTCACCGGGGAGGCGGGGCGCGAGCTGAATCACATCAGCGTCTTCGGCCAGGTCTTCCACCACTATCGGGTTGGACTCCATCGACCGTCTTTGTCGTGGCATAAGCTGCTGCTACCTCTCAAAACGCGTCTCAGCCGCCTGGCCGCACTGGTGTTCTTGCTTCAATTAACTTCCACTTCTTCAACCCGGGTAGTTCGCTATCACGCGAGAAGCGGACACATTTCAGGGACTCATGCCCCTCCGGTGGGTTGTCCAGCGATTGGAGTGGGAAGCGCTCAATCAGACCCTCATGCCGCTGGACAGCGACGGGATCAGATCGCTTGACCTCTCCATTGTATGCCGTCTTCCGTAGCTACGGTCACACCATCCACCTCTCCGCCGGGGCCGCCCATTCGCTATCTGGAAGAACTCATCCCAGAGGCGCTAAGAGGGCGCATGTCCACCTGAGGTGGATGCCACTACGTGTAGTTTCCACCAGCCTCAAGGTTGTAAACAACGTTCATTGGAACTACGAATAGGGGTGGCTGCGGAGCTGCACCCAGGCGGGGGTCACCCTTGCCGCTTCTTCCACTCCTCGTAAATGCGCTCGGTATCCTCGTTGAACGGGTAGAAGGACTTGGGTGAGATGCCTTCACGCTGGGTGTGCTCTATGACCGCCTGCTCAACCTCATCGTGATGCTCAGCCTCGTCGATAATCTCCGCGGCAAGCTGGGATGGCAGAACCACCACGCCATCGTCATCGCCCATGATGACGTCGCCGGGCCAGACGAGGACCCCGCCGCATGCGACCGGCTCGTTAACCTCGTACGGCATGATGTGCGGCTCTCCTACCGTTGGCGTACTGCCGCCTGCGAACACGGGATAGCCGTAGAGGATCACCTTGTGGCCGTCTCGGACCCCGCCGTCGGTCACCAGGCCAGCGGCCTTCTGGGTCAGAATGCGGGAGAAAACAACATCGCCGCCGGTCGATACACCGCTGAGCCCCATAGCGTCGCCAACAAACACGTCGCCGGGCTTGAGAGCTTCCAGCGCCCTCCAGCGAGGGGTCTCGTTCCAGCCTTCGCCGTGGTCTCCCGTGGCAACTCGCTCGCCAAGATCGGGCCGTGACGGAAGGTACCGAAGCGTCACTGCGCGGCCGACCATTCGACGACCT
This sequence comes from Chloroflexota bacterium, assembly GCA_013204555.1. Lineage (GTDB taxonomy): Bacteria > Chloroflexota > Dehalococcoidia > Lucifugimonadales > Lucifugimonadaceae > UBA1151. Next base: position 40,697 of record JABMNO010000026.1, read on the forward strand.
TTCGCAAGGCTGTGAACTCCTTCCATGTAGACCTTGTCGTAGCCACGCCGCAGCAGCTGGCCAAGCACGGTTGCGTTGGACACGTTCCGGAGCCGCTCAAGCAACTCATCTGGCACCTGCGCGCTGGGGTCTGCCATGGATCTATCTCCTGTGGTCTCTGATATGCCTGTGATTTCAGGTATGAAAGGAAGCGGACAGTATAGGGCGCATGTGCATCAGCCGGGGCGGATACCGGCGAAGGACGCGCGGCGGGGCGATTCGTGAATTGCTCCGACGGGATGGGCGAGGTAACAGCGGTTCTGGCGCTAGACTTTAGCGATGGATGCACTAACGGGAATCATCGTCGCTGGTGGGCGGGCATCGAGGCTGGGTCAATCTAAGCCTCTTGTGCGCGTGGGCGGACAACTTATGCTTGCGCGGATTGCAGCGGCGCTGGATAAAGTTTGCGCTGAAACCGTGCTCGTAGTCCGGACCGATCAGGACGACGCCGTCGCGGACACCGCTCTCTCACTCCGTATGCACGTAGTCGTCGACAACTTCCCCGATGCGGGGCCGTTGGGCGGTATCGAGGCAGGCTTGCGCGCCGCAACCACAGATATCGCATTCGTCACCGGCGCAGACCATCCATTCGTGTCATCCGAACTGATCTCCGCGTTAAATAATCGGACTGAAGACTATGACGCCGTGGTTCCCGAGATAAACAACCTGCTCCAGCCGTTACACGCCATCTACCGCGCCTCGCTGGCCGATGAGATGGCGACAGCGCTGCAAGAAGACTTGCGATCGCCAATGAACTTCCTGCGTGAACTCATCAATGCGAATCGAGCGGTTGTGTACCCGGAAGAGCACGCTCGTGCCATCGACCCCGATCTGCGTTCGTTTGTAGACGTGGACAATCCGGACGACCTCACCCGCGCACGCGGGATGCTGCGGAAATCAGAGGTTATTCGGCCGGATATCCGGGGGACAGGGATCTAGTCTCTCGCTGCAGAAAGGTTGTTCTGAGGGCGGAGCCTCGCCTTGGTCTTCCCCCGCAAGTATCTCCGCCATTTCTATCGAAACCGTCTGAGCATCACCCTTCCCTCACGAATTTCGTGATCAATACTGCTAGATTTTTCAAGTACGACGACACCCGGTTCTACGGAGGATTTGATCGTGCAATCACGTTTTTCGAGCGTTTCCATTGCAATTGGGCTAGTGGCAGTGATCATCGCGTCGGTGGTCGTCTTGCTACTCGTATCCATCGATAGGGAATTCGTGCCCGGAATTGTTGAGCTCAGCGTGGCTCTTGGCCTGGCGGGGCTTTTCGGTGTCGCGATGCTATTTGGATTGGGCCCACGAAATGCGCTGGAACAACGTCTGAAGAATGTGCGGACAGGCGAAATTCTTTTCGCTACCGCAGCCGCTGGCTTGCTGGCTCTCACCGCAGGACTCGCGGCGGCTGAAGAGAACTTCCCGTGGCCGGTACCTCTCATTGGAGTGGTACTACTTGCAGCCGCAGCACTACGAAACACCCGAGACGGGGCGCAGACCCGCTAAGCCGCCAAAGGGCGCTTATAGCCGGGCCAAGGCAGGTGCGACCACGCTCCCTGCCTCGTTGGGACACGGGTTCAACCATAACGGAGTACATATGCCTGACACACTGACCATCATCGACAATCGCACAGGAACAAAACGAGATATCCCGATTTCATCCGGGACCTACCCGCTTTACGGTTCAGCAATACCCGGCAGTGATGTTCATCTTGCAAAACAGTCCGAAGATGATTTCGGACTACTGACCTACGACCCCGGATTGGGTAACACGGCATCTTGCCGAAGCGCTGTCACGTTCATAGATGGCGAGAAGGGGATTCTCAGGTATCGCGGCTACACCATTGAGGAGTTGGCAGGCAAAAGTAGCTTTCTGGAGGTCGCATATCTTCTGATTCACGGAGAGCTACCGGACGCAACGCAACTGAGCGGTTGGAAATGGGATATTACCCACCACACCATCATCCACGAGAAGATCAAGCGGTTCCTTGATGGATTCCATCACGACGCCCACCCCATGGGAATTCTGGTCAGCACGGTGGCAGCGCTCTCAACCTTCTACCCGGAGTCACAGAACATCCGCGACGAAGACAACAGGCGCAGGCAGATCCGTCGGCTGATAGCCAAGATGCCGACCCTTGCGGCGTTCGCATACCGCTACAGCATTGGCATGCCCTACGCATACCCGGACAACGATCTCTCCTACGCTGGCAATTTCCTGAACATGATGTCAAAGGTAGCCGAGCCAAAGTACTCCCCTGATCCTGTTCTTGAAGAAGTGCTGGACACTCTCTTCATCATTCACGCGGACCATGAGCAAAATTGCAGTACAAACGCTATGCGCAGCGTTGGCTCGTCTGACGCCGACCCTTACGTAAGCGTCTCAGCCGCGGTGGCTGCCCTCTACGGCCCGTTGCACGGTGGCGCCAGCGAACAGGTCCTGCTGATGCTGGAAGAGATTGGCGATAAGAAGAATGTGCCCGAGTACATAAAACGCGTTCTGGCTGGCGAGTTCCGCCTGATGGGCTTTGGCCACCGTGTCTACAAGAACCACGACCCTCGAGCGAATATCCTGCGTGATCTGGCGCCGCGTGTATTCGAAGTCACGGGCAAGAATCCGCTCCTGGAAGTAGCGATAGAGCTTGAACGAATCGCCCTGGAAGACGAATACTTCGTTAGTCGTCAACTCTATCCAAACGTAGACTTCTACTCCGGTATCGTCTACCAGGCGATGGGATTCCCTACGTCCATGTTCCCGGTGCTATTCGCCATCCCACGCACGGCTGGCTGGTTGGCTCACTGGGAAGAGATGCGGAATGACCCGGACCTCCGGATAACCCGCCCCCGGCAGGTATACATCGGCGCTGAAGAGCGGGAGTACGTCGCAATCACCGACCGCCGTTAAGGTCGTATCAGGTTCGCGGGTCAATCTGGCGGGATTGGCCTGCGAGTCTGGTTCGGAGGCCCGATCACAGTTCGACAAGGCCTAACGTCAGTGAGAAACCTGAGTTCCCTCACATCCGAACTTACGACGCTGCCGAAACTTCTTCGCCCCGCCTGAGCATCGGCCAGATCAGAGTCGCCACGACAAGGGCAAGCAATCCTTCAATGGAAGCGATTGTCACCGCGCTGGATGCTCCAAACAAACGTGCCATCAATCCGATATTAAGTATCCCAAGAGGGCCAATTCCGATCCCCGCCGCAACCAGCCCCAGCATTCGGGATCGCATCTCAGGCGGTGTTGCCATCAGCATTAACGATGCCTGGGTTGTGGAGAATGCGGCGAGACCCATTCCCCCAAGAAAAATCAGTGGCAGCGAGACCGCATACCAATTGGAGAGCGAAAAGAGGAGTGCGGGCACCAGATATAAGAACGCTCCGTACTGGTAAACCTGTCCGAATCGTCTGGGCACCACTTTCAGCGCAATGATCGCAGCTCCAACCAGAGCACCAATGCCCTGAGATGACACCAACACGCCAACAAGCAGAGGGCTGACACCAAGTTCATTTTCTCCAATCACCGGAATCATGCTCCTGATCGGAGTGGACCAGAGATCGAGGATTATGGTGATCGCCAGAATTGACATGATGACTCTGCGGGAGCGGGCAAAGCCTATTGCGGCGCGAAAATCGGCGGCGAAGTTTGGTCTGCTGACCACCGTAGTCGGGCGTTTGTACTTGACGGAATAAACGATAATTGCGCCGAAACCATAGACCCCAACGGCGAAGAAATAGATCCCCTGCATGCCCAAAAATTGCAGAATCCCGCCACCAATCACTGGACCGAGCGCCAGTGACGAAGTGAGCAGTGCCGCGTCAAGCCCCACGGCACGACCCACTTTCGCGCTATGCACGCTCTCAGCCAGCATCGGTTTGCGAAGTGAGAATTCGGTTGTCATGGCGATACCGTTAATGAACACCCCAATGCCAACGTGCCACATTTGAAGACGATCTTGCAGCGCCAGAATTCCCAGGACCGCTGCAGTTGTTGCCATGATCGTGAAGACCAGAATGAACATAGTCTTGCGATTGAATCTGTCCGCGACGACGCCAGATGCGAGCCCGAACGGAATCAACGGTGCTCGCTGAATGAAAAACATCATCGCTACGTAAAAGGCGTTGCCCGTCTCCTGGAACACGAACAGCGCTATAGCCAGCGTTTCTAACTGCCGCATCCCTCCAAGAAGCATTCCAGATAAAAGAAGCTTCCGGAAATTCTGGTTGGACCAGAGCGAACGGTCCTCTTGATTTGGCATCTCGCAGGTGAGCAGGCTTCTCGACTATTGGGCTTTCAGGCAACGAACGGGAAGCATACTTACTTGAGCCCGAGAATACGATAATTTTGTTTCGGGGTTCTGACAGGACCCCGCCACAAGCCCTACTCGTACCGCAGCGCCTCAGACGGGTAGATCCGCGACGCCTGACGCGCGGGCCAGTACGTGGTGATCATGGCGAAGGCCCACGCTATTCCCACGATGCCAAGCATGTTCATCCATGGCACGTGGAACTTCAGTCCTTCAATGTCTTTGCCTATTTCTTGGACGATGTTGTACGAGATCATAGATCCGAGGCCAATACCGATTGCGATTCCGAGAAGAGCGATCACCGTCGACTCCATGAGGAATCCGGCCTGGATCATCCATCCCTTGTAGCCAATGGCGCGCATCATGCCAATTGATTGTCGACGTTCTACGACCGCCCGGAAAGAGATGACGCCAAGGCTGGCAACACCAACCAACAATCCCAGGCCCATGAAGCCCTGGAATAGAAGGTTGAACGCATCACCTTGCTCTTGATTCTGTTTGATCAAGAACTGTGCAGAGTCGGCCTCCATACTGTTGTCCAGGAACACCGTCTCCAGCTTGCCAGCGATTTCATCTGCTCGGGCCGGGTCGGTCAGACGGAACTGGTAAATGGTGAACGGCACCGGAATCCCTGCGACGTCCTGGAGCAGTGGGGCCGCAGAGAGCACGGTCGCAACGGCATTGCCATCACTGAACTCTTCGCCGGACGAATCAAGGACATTTGCGAGATTGTCCATGTAGGCGATGATCTTCCGCTCAACCACTTCGCCTCTTCCACCGGGAGCACGGATCTGCACCGTGATGGACTCAATATCCTCCTCGTTTTCGGTAGTAATGCCTTCAACTTTGAACTGGTCGGCTTGAGGGCCAGCGAATCCGCCCGGAGGCGTGATCACCTGACCATTCATCACGGCCAGGGATGGATCGTTCCGCAAGGCATCCCAGATCTCTGCATCCGTCGCTCCAAACGCGTGGTCCCAGTGCGTGAACTCAATGACGCTGGTCTGCAGGTACTCGTCATCAAGTCCACGGATCACGATCGGTTTGAACGCGATCTCCTCGGCGTCATTCTGCCGCGCTTCGCCTCGAATCTGGCCTGTGCGGGAGATCACTTCGAAATCAGACGCTGAAATCTCTGGCGACGCAGCGATCGCGGCATCAACATCCGTGATCGGCAGATCGCGGCTGGTAGTTCCCCGGATGTCATAGCCGCCGGTCACCCGGTCAGGCTCCTCTTCCAGCACGCTGCCGATGCTGTTGAGGATGGCAAACACGATAAGCGTGAAGATGACCAACGAGAACATCGCGATCGTTAGTCCTGTGCGGAATTTTGCCGCGAGTGGATAGGCGATTGACGTCCTGATAACCGGTTTCATCGAGCCGAATGACCCAAGACCACGCTCGAAGATTGTCGACAATGTCTCGGCGTTGTTCATGACGATAAACACTGCCGAGCCGACCATGAAGACACCGGAGAGAATGAACATCTCGAAATTGCTATCGAGTTCGCCGGTCAACCAGTTCAGAGCATCGAACGGCAGCGACCAGAAGATCAGAACAAGTCCTGCGGAGATGGTGTACGACACCTGAGATGCTCTCGCGCGAAGCCGACCAGACCTTCTCAGGCTCCAGCCCACCGCCTGACCAACACCTATCAAGAAGAGGCTTGCACCAATCGTCCACGGCGCGGCCTGGACGATATTGATTCCCCAGATCGCCATGAGCAAGCCCACCACCAGAGCGGGGATTCCAAACCGGTTGTATGGTGCCACCAATTGCCACAGTGAGTTCACTATCCGCCATATCCATACGGCCCAGAAGAAACCGATGAGAACGATGAGTTTCCAGACCTTGCGAGGCTCACCCCATTTGTCTAATCGAATCGGCCCTCGTCGCGCGACTCGATGTACTGGAACGATCGGTAGAAACTCGAAGAGCGGTCTCACTATCCACCACAGCCAGATTGGGGCGCCAATAACAAAAATCGCAGTCGCGTAGAGCCCAACTCGATTGATCGTGCGACGGTCGCCCCAGCCTCTTGCCATCATCTCCTCATAGACCAGACGGGCCGGCGTAACCAACGCCCAGCCTCCATCCGCGAGTCGTCTGCTCAATGGCAACGTGCGAGGACGCACAAACTCCTCTGGAAGGCCACGTATCGCGGTAACTATGGTCAGTTTGCTCACCCGGTAGGCGGAGACGGCGACGGTAGCCAGCGTCAGCAGCACTCCAGCGCAGAATGCGACGACGATGGAGGCAGTGGAGATGCTGGGCCGAACGCTGAAAGCGCTGCCCTCTTCTGCGAATATGGAATTCATGATGGTGACCAGCAGGAATGCCGCAGCAATCCCCATCAGTGTGCCAGCCAAACCTGCCAGCAGTGCGTAGGCGGAACCCTCAAACGTGAAAAGTCGCACCAGGTGGCCGCGCTTTGTGCCGATGGCGCGGGCCATCCCCATCTCCTGCTCTCGTGCGCCTGCAAGCATCACGAACACCAGGAAGATGAGCAGTAGCCCAACAATTATTGAGAACGATCCGAAGACCATGAAGAACAGAGTGAAGATGGTTCCGACGAGCTCTGCGATTTCAACCAGGAATGCTTTGATATCCGTGACCCGGAGCACCGGGAGTTCCAACACGAGCGGCAACGCCTGACCGGCCTGTTGCTGGAATCCCGCTTCCTCCAACCCGGCCATCACCGCAACAGCAACGCCATCGTCAGCCATCAGCACGGCAAATCGGTCGCTGCGGTCAGGCTTTCTCAGCTCTCCCGCCAACTCACCAAGATCATCGGCAAGTCCACCGGATATCTCTGCCGTTTCGAGGCGATGGTCGATAGCATCAGCGATCTCATCGCCCTTGAGCACATCAAACAGCTGGTCGGCGATGTCAGGGCGGAGGAATTTGAGCCTGAGATCGTCCGTCACATCGTCGGAAAGATCGAGTCCGTCCAGAACGCCGCCGCGATTTGAGATGTCGACGCGGTTGAACTGGCCTGCCCGGTCCATGATCCGCTGCATCTCTGGCAGGCCCATGAGCACGCGCGGGTCAGTGGACGCGAGTCCCCCGCGCTCAAGCACGGCCCGCACGACGAAGTCGTGTCGACCGGTGGGTGTAACGATGATCACGTCGTCACCGGCAACCGCGTCGAGATTCTTCGCGGTATCAACGTTGACGTATATCTCACCGGGGGCGAGTTCTCTGAGGGTGACGGTCGCGCCATCTGTGGACTTCAGTTCACCGAACCAACCCGCAGCGTTGACGTCGAATCCCCGTATATCAGCGCGGGCCTCTGTGCGGCCCGACCGCGGGCTGGTGATTGGCAGCCGCTCGGTGATCAGCGCCATCACGCCGTCGATGCGATCGTCACCGTCTGTGGCAGCCTGTACGAGTTCGAGATCGGACTGGTCGAGGTAGTCGTCGCCCAGGAACGCCAACGTTGGTGACCTGACGACCTCGTCAGTGTGTCCCAGACCGTCGACGACGACGAATGAGCGGATGGAATTGGTGATTGTGTCTCCTACACCAAGTGAGGCAGCAATGATCATGGTGCTCAGCATCAACCCAACCACGATCAACGCGGTCTGCGCCGGTCGCCGTGGAATATTGCGCAACGCGAGCTTCAGGAATACGCGGTTGCGGAGCGCTGATGCGGTGATCGCAACCAGCACAACCAGCAGCGTCAACGCCATCCCAAGGGCCAGAGGCTTCATTGGGATCACACCAAATAGTTCGTTCACTTTGAGTTAACCGGCCGTCGAAGTGTGCTGCTCGTCCGCGATGATCTCTCCGTCCCTCATCCGCACGATTCGTCGCGCCGTGCTCGCAACATCATCTGAGTGCGTTACAAGTACAAACGTCTGAGCGTTATCCCTATTCAACTGTGTGATGAGATCCATGATCTCCTGTTCGTTCTCGGAGTCCAGGTTTCCGGTTGGCTCATCCGCCCAGACAATCGCAGGCTCATTAGCCAGTGCACGAGCCACCGCGACACGTTGTCGCTGCCCACCCGATAAGGCCGCGGGCTTGTGATGAGCCCACTTCACCAGCCCAACCTGATCGAGCTTTTCCAGTGCGGTTGTGCTTGCCTTCTTACTGCTCACTCCAGCGACCAGGAGCGGCAACTCCACGTTCTCCTGAGCGCTCAACACAGGGAGGAGATTGAACGTCTGGAACACGAATCCCATCGAGCGGGCGCGATACTCGGAAAGCTCATCATCCGTAAGTTCGCTAAGGGATTGGCCATTGATCTGGACGTCACCGGTATCAATGCCGTCTAACCCGGACAGGCAGTTCAGGAGTGTCGTCTTGCCACAGCCCGATGGGCCCATGACAGCAACGATCTCGCCCTTCTGCACCTCAAGGCTGACGCCACGAAGGGCATGAACCGAGTCGCTGGCGGTGCGATAGATCTTGTCGATGCTATTCGCCTGAATTATCGGATGCGACTCAGATTCGCGTTCTGTCATATATGTTCGGCCACAAGGCCTGGCCCCTCACTGCTGATCAGCAACATGCGAATGACCTGGACAGTCGACGCAGGTACGGCTACCCATTCTATTGACTCGTGGAAAATTTCACACTCTCTCAGGAAGTGCGGGAATCACCGTCCGCATCCGATAGCTGACTCTTGAGAATTAGTGGGATGCCGCTCACCATCAAAATGGCCCTGTCAGCCCTGTCAGCAATTCGAGCATTCGCTTCACCAAGCAGGTCCGCGAAAACGTTGCCGAGGCGCGTTGGAGGCGCCACACCAGCCCCAACCTCACTGCTCACAACTATGACCGTTGCGCTGGTCAACTCAAGCGCCGCGGTCAATCGCATCAGGCCTGCGTCCACCCCCAGGTCCGCCATGACCTGAAACTCCGCAACATCGTCCTCGCCAGCCTCTAGCAGCAATCGGCTCACCCACTGTGTCAGATCATCAACCAGTACAACCTTCGCTTGTAGCGACGCTTCCGTTACAGCAGTGCCAAGATCCGTATCCGCCTCTAACGTAAACCAGCGGTCCGATCGCGCCGCCCGATGCTTCTCCACCCTGTCAGCGAAATCGATATCGTTGGCTTCCACCTTCGCAGTCGCAACAAACGCCACAGCGCGACCATCGGCAAGCCGCGAAGCCTCGTGCAAAGCCCAGGCACTTTTGCCGGACCGCACACCACCGGTTACGAATATCAGTTCAGCGGCCATAGTTCAGAACTCTCCATATCGACTTTACCTTCGCATCCGTGCAGTGCATGTGGCTTGAAGATGAGATTCTCACGTCGGTCGCGTGTAGACGAGGGTGGGGCTACCACGTTGCATTCATCCGAACCGTCATCCTGAGGCACGGCTTCGCGGGCCGTGAGGATCTCATCCCCAACGTCGCATCTACCATCACCGCCCAAACATTCCGTATATCGTCGCCATATCCAAATTCTCGCGCAAGTGGTCTGCAAGTTTGTCCAGCTCTACGTCCAGCGAGTAATCGTCCCCCGTCGCGCGGGCATCCCTGCCCGCACTGGAAGCAACGTTCCCAAGTATCGCGGCCCTGACGGACCCGCTATCAAACAGGCCGTGTACGTACGTGCCAAGCACCATACCGCCAGCGTTCACCGCCCCAGATCGCTCAAGGTCTCCGCCGTGCCTCACGTACTGCGTAGCCTGCGGGCATGCGCCTTCCACCGGCGATGTCACGCCCATATGTATCTCATACCCAGCGCCCTCAATACCCGAAGCCCCATCAAGAAGCCCCGGGCCGCCGTTCATCTTGAACTGCACCTGACGAGTCGATTTCACGCTCTCAAACGTCGTCTGTACTGGCAGCAAACCGAGTCCGGCCTCACTGCCACCGGCCACCCCATCGAGGCCCTCGGTGTCGATAATCGACTCGCCGAGCATCTGATAGCCGCCACAGATCCCAATCACCGGAGTGCCACGGTTCGCAGCGTCGATTACGGTGGTGTCGAGACCCCGTTCACGCATCCACCTTAGATCGCTGATGGTGCTTTTCGTCCCGGGCAATATGATCAGGTGTGCGCCGCTGAGCCCGTTTGCTCCGTCCACAAACCGCACGTGTACGCCGGGCGTCCGCTCAAGCGGGTCGAAATCGTCGAAATTACTCACCCGCGGAAACCGCACGATAGCGACCACCAGATCGTCATCGTTCGCCTGTCGGGTCTCCCGATTCTCCAGTGCCACGGCGTCCTCTTCGGGAAGGGCAATGGTTCTGAAGTAAGGGACCACGCCCAGAACCGGCTTGCCGGTGCGTTCTTCGATCATGGTTGGCAGCGGCTCAAGCACAGATCGGTCGCCACGGAACCGGTTGATGATAAGTCCACGCACCAGGTCGCGCTCTTCAGGCTCCAGTAGCTCTAGCGTCCCAAGAAGCGCTGCGAATACACCGCCGCGGTCGATATCGCCAACCAATAGCACGGGGGACTTCGCGTATCGAGCAACTTTCATATTCGTGATATCGCTGGCCCGCAGGTTCACTTCCGCCGGGCTTCCCGCACCCTCAATTACCACCACGTCATATTCAGAGCGCAACCCATCTAGCCCAGTCGCCACCGCGTCCCACATCTCAGGCTTCTTGTGCCGCCACTCCTGCGAACTCAACGAACCCACTGCCTTGCCGTTCAAGACCACCTGCGACCGATGATCTGCCTCCGGTTTCAGCAGCACCGGGTTCATGGCAGATGAAGGAGCCAATCGACAGGCTGCTGCCTGCATTGCCTGTGCTCGCCAAATCTCCGCGCCATCGGGCGTGACGAACGAGTTATTGGACATGTTCTGGCCCTTGAATGGAGCAACTGACATGCCATCCTGCAGGAATATTCGACACAGGCCCGCGGCAATCACGCTCTTGCCAACCGAGGATGCGGTCCCCTGAACCATGATCGTGGCGCCCATTCAGCTAGGCTCGTTCAAGATCTTCTAGATGCATCGCCGCGCTGAACGTCGTCATCATGGTTAAGTCGGGGGTCACATCAACCGTCGAGATACTGGCGTTCCCAAATTTGAACTTATACGTCGCCTCAACCGGAAGCCCCAGTAGATGCACGACCATGCCCGCCATCGAGCCACCGTGCCCCGATATCACGATGTCCCCATCGATCTCGCCAATCCGTGACTCCTCCATGAATTGCTGAGCTCGAGTCACAAGGTCCGCTCGAGATTCTCCGCCTGGCGGCCGAAAGTGAGGATCCCATCCGCCCGCTCCAGCCACAGCCCGCTCCTCAACTGGCACCTCATCCCAGGTCTTGCCTTCCCAGGAGCCGAAGTTGATTTCACGCAACAACTCTGAAGTCTTGAAGCCCTGACCAATTGCTTCAGCCATATCTGCACAACGAGATAGATCACTCGCCCAGATTGCATCTGGATCAAAATGCTGACGCACATACTCTGCGGTCAGTACCGTCTGCTGGCGGCCTTGCTCGTTTAGAGGCACATCTTTCTGCCCCTGCATTCGACCCTCAAGATTCCAATCGGTCTGACCATGCCGAATCAAAATGAGCCGGGTCATCGCTTCGCCACAATCAGGCCAGCAGCCACAGCCGCGCCGATCAATGCTGCGCGCTTGAAAAGTTTCAAGCTACGATCAACGTCCTCGTGGCCGGGTCGCTCTCCTGGAGGCCCCAGACTGTAGACACCCAACTTCTCAACCTCCACACCCAGAGCTCCTGCGGCAGCTCCTATCGGCCATCCACCGTTAGGACTTGGCGTCCGCGAATGTTCCTCAACCATTGTCCTGACTGATCCTTTCGCGTCCATCCCGCTCATTGCCGCGGCCGCCACGATGGTACCGCCAGAAACTCTCGCTGGTATCAAATTAATCACATCGTCCAAACGTGCTGACGCCTCTCCGAAGTGCCGCCTGTGATCCCGATATCCCACCATCGTATCCAAAGTGTTGACGGCCCGATATGTCATCGCTCCCGGCAACCCGAATAGGCCATACATCAGCAACGGTCCAACCGCGCTATCTGTAACGTTCTCGCTGACTGATGAGATCGCCGCAGATGCCACCTGATCTTCTGTGTATCCCGATGTGTCCCGTGAAACTATCCGGGAGAGGCTGCCTCTGGCCGCTTCGACGTCACCTCGTTCCAGCTCGGCCGATATCCCTTGAACCTCATCGTCCATCATCTTGATCGCAAACGTGGATTTCAATAGAAACGCGCCGCCGATGATGCTTGCTACGGCACCCAGGCGCCCAAGTCCCCGTTCTGCCAACGAGGTTGCTGCCAGTACGGCGAGTGGAAGCCCTGCGGCCAGCCCTGCGCCACTGAAACGATCGCGTCGAGCGTGGCCAGTAATACCTGCCGATGCAGCGGCTTCGGTGACCTTGCCCATCGCCACAACAGGATGAACCTTTGAGGGCGGCTCTCCCAGAACTCGGTCCCACACAAGGGCCAGCCCAAGCACCGCCAGCTTCCTCAACAAACCATTAACTCCAGAGCGCCGAAACTCCGGCCCCACCCTCAACAAGCGCAACCACGATGATTAGGGAGACTACCTCGCCAAGTTCGCTTGACGCGCCATAAATATCTCCGGATAGCCTGCCACCTAATCTTGATGCAGCGAACTTTCCGAACGCGAAAGCGACGATCGCCACTGGGATCAAGATCACCGCTGCCCAGGCGCCAAACACTAACGAACTCACAGCAATAGTGAATACGAACGGTAGCCACATCAATGCGATACCCGGACGCTCATACAAGCTGCCCAGTCCGGTGGCGTTGGTGTACGGGAACGCCCGAACCAGCAGCAATGCCGCAGTTCTACCCAGCATTGGCGCCACAGCCAACGCAGCAAACCGCTCCCACGAATCAAGCTCTGAAATCGCTGTCCACTTAATCAGGAGAACCGCGCCCACCGCCGAGGCCCCGAAGACGCCGACCGCTGGATCCTTCATGATCGCGCGCCGTCGTTCCGCCGTCTTACCGCCAAATAGCCCATCCGCGGCATCGGCGAGACCGTCCAGGTGCAACGCTCCGGTCACAGCGATCATGGCCGCCACAACGATTGCCGCACCGACATTCCCCGGCAGTACTTGAGCGAGCCCCAGATCAAGAACGCCCAGGGCAAGCCCGATCGCCAGGCCGACAATCGGGAAGAACGCGGGCGAAGTAGCCACGGCTCGCGGGTTGTCGGCCCTGCTGCCACCAATCGGCACGACTGTGAGGAAGCGCACCGCCGCAATGAAAGAACTCATCGATTACTCATCACGATTCGAGACGGACGCCTCTGCAAATGTCGCCATCCCGTTGTGGAGGTTCACTGCAGCGTCGATGATAGACATCGCCAGCGCCGCGCCAGATCCCTCTCCCAGCCGCATATCAAGCTCCAGCAATGGTCGAAGCCCAAGATGATCAAGCGCAATCGTGTGTCCCGGTTCGACCGACCTGTGTCCGCCGATCATGTATCCGGTCACGGCAGGGTCGATCTGCGCCGCAATCAACGCTGCCGAGGTTGCGATATATCCATCCAGCACAATCGCTATGCGATGGCTAGCGGCACCAAGCATCAGTCCTGCGATGAACCCGATCTCGAATCCCCCAACGGCAGATAGTACCCCTCTCGGGTCTTCCGACGAGGGCTTGTTCCTCGCGATCCCTCTGTTGATCGCGTCAATCTTCCGTTCCAATCCCTCGTCGTCAATTCCCGTCCCGCGGCCTGCCACAGTGGACACGTCAGCACCAGTCATGACAGCCGTGATGGCCGCCGCTGATGTCGAATTACCAATACCCATCTCACCCGGCGCAATCAACTGAGCGCCCTTCTCCGCAAGCTCGCCAGCTATCGCTACACCGGCGTCGATAGCCGCATCTGCCTGTTCCAATGACATCGCTGGGCCAGCCGTGAAGTCAGCCGTACCGCGACCCTGGCTTCTGCGGACCAGCGCGTCTGTGGGGCCGGGGATTTCACCCGCTACACCACAATCCACGATCATTACCTCTGCGCCAACCATCCGCGAGAGCACGTTGATCGCGGCACCGCCGCCCAGGAAGTTAGCCACCATTTGCGGCGTAACCTCAGCAGGAAACGCGCTCACACCCTGCGCTGTAACTCCGTGGTCTCCAGCCGCCACGATGATCCATTTACGATCAACATTGGGTCGTTCGGTTGCCTGAATTCCGGCCAGTTGTACAGCCAGATCCTCCAACCGACCAAGGCTGCCCTGTGGCTTCGTGAGCGAATTCTGTCGCGCCGTGGCTGCCTCAATCGCGACGCCGTCAACCGCTGGTATATCCACGCTTTTACCCAATCTAAAACTCCACGCCCCGTTGCGCCTTGATCCCCTGATCCGCATACGGATGCTTGATTGTTTTCATCTCAGTCACCAGGTCGGCGTACTCAACCAAGTCGGCATGAGCGTCTCTGCCGGTCAGAACCACGTGCTCCATCTCTGGCCGGCGCTGAAGCACATCGATCACGTCTTTGATGTCGATCCATCCATAGCGGATGGCATAGGTGATCTCATCAAGAATCACAAGGTCATAATCGCCTGAAAGAATCCGATCGGTGGCTAATTTCCAGCCTGCCTTCGCTGCCGATGCGTCATCAGCCAGATCTTCGGATTCCCACGTGAAGCCTTTGCCTGTCGCGGTCATCTCAATGCCCATCTTCTCGGCCGCAAGCTGCTCGCCGTACTGGCCCTTCGGCTGCTTGATGAACTGGATAACCGACACCTTCATATCTCGACCCCATGCCCGGGTCATCACTCCAAACGCGGCGGTGCTTTTCCCCTTGCCATCACCCGTATTGATGATGACCAACCCCTTGCGAACTCGCTTGGGCTGATCGGGGTCTGGACGTGGACGTCTGTTCATGCCGGTCATTCGGTCACCTCATCTCGCAGTGCTGTCGGAACGCCCGGATGCACGCCCCTCACCGGTCCTATCAACCGAACCAACGGTCGGCCGGTCGTTTTATCAATCTCAATATCGGCCTCAACCTCAAACACCCGAGCAAGATTTTCAGCCGTTAGTACATGGCTCGGCGAGCCGTCAGCGACCAGCCTGCCGTAGTCCATCAGAACCAGCCGGTCGCAGTAGCGGGCAGCGAGGGCAACATCATGAAGCACAACAACCGCCCCCATGCCCGCCGCCACTTCATCATGAACCAGCGACATAAGTTCCAACTGATGCTTCAGGTCCAGGCTGGCGGTTGGCTCATCCAGCAGTAGCAACTCGGGCTCCTGCGCCAGTGAACGCGCAATTAGCACTCGCTGACGCTCGCCGCCGGACATATCGCCAATTTGCCGGTCAGCGAACTCTTCAACTCCGGTGCGCCTGAGGGCGGCGAGAGCCACCTCCCGATCGTTTTCGCCCTCGACTTCAAACCTGCCCAGATGGGGATACCGCCCCATCAGTGCGATCTCCATCGCGGTAAACGACATCCCTTGCCCACTCCCCTGCGGCAGGTAAGCGACCTTTTTTGCCCTCGCCCGGGCATCAATATCGCTAAGCGGGACGCCAGACAGTTCCACCGCGCCGGACTCTGGCTTGATCAAACCTGAGGTGGCCCGGAGAGCGGTGGTCTTACCTGAGCCATTGGGGCCAATAATCCCAACCATCTCGCCACGACTCATAGCGAAGGAAACCCCATCGACGACCGTCCGACCACCAAGCTGAACACACAGATCAATCACCCTCAACAGCGGATGCTGCGAAGGGTTTTTGTCTCCTATCGTACGGCTCCGGTCAGCGGTCAAAACCAATTACTTAAATCCCTCAAACACCACGCCTGTGAATTGCTCAGGGAAGAGCACCGCCGCAAGGTCTTCAATGCCTCGCACATTCCAGTGAGAGAGCGTTGTGAAGAATCGGGGATCGCCCAACATGATCAGGTCATTTGCTATCGCCGGAACGTTCGCAAGAGCGGGCTCAGCCTTTAGCAGATCGGCGAGATCTGACGCCCCTGGGTCCGGCTGGGTGATCACGATCACGTCAGGATTCATCGCGATGATGCTCTCCAGAGAGATCGTGCCGTGTCCATCGATACCCGAGGCGGCGGCAACGTTTAGCCCTCCAGCCTGCTCGATAATCCCACCTTCGGTCGAATCACTTCCGGCAGCCGATATTGAGTCGGAGAATTTGGCGATCGACAGCACTCCTGGCATGGTGCCATCCGCAGCCTTTGCGACGCTCGACTTCACGAAATTGATTCGAGTCTGAATTTGCTGGATCAGCTCTTCAGCGCGATCTTCAGCACCCAGCATGTATGCGAGGGTTCTGATATTTGTCTCATGCCCCTCCGCAGAACTTTCGAGTGAGGTCCGCACAACCTGGATGCCTGTTCCGCTGATCGTATCGACCAGGTCCTGCTTCGTGAACTTGCTGGCGATTACGAGATCTGGATTTAGCGATACCACCTCTTCCGCATCCCGGCTCACCTTAGGCAGTCCGTCGACTTCCGCCGCAACGTTGGAATAGGTCTCATTCGCGGTGAAGCTTCCAACCCCAACCAGACCTTCAGCCCCTACCAGGGCAACCACGATCTCATCGTGGCCAAGAGACAGTGTGTGCAGCCGCTGTGGCGGCGCTTTGATAACGATTCGTTCATCGCCAATCTGCAACTCACGCGGCCAGCCAAAGTTTGTGGGGTCAACAATGGCCTCAATAGCCCACGGACTTGGGGCGGGCGCTACCGTCGGAACAGTGATCGCCGGAGTCGGGCCGGTCTGAGCAGGGGGTGATGCCTCCTCAGATCCACAGGCAACCGCCACGGCCATCAGCGCTGCAAGCGCCACAAGAGCAAATACCGGCCTGAACCATACTTGCGAGTTGAAAACGTTGGGCCTCAATCGAATCTCCTTCTTCAAACTAAAGCGCCTCCGCCCTTGCCCTGTTCCGCGCTAACAGGAACAGGAAGAACGGGGCTCCAATAAATGCGGTGATGATCCCAACTCGTATTTCTCCCGGGCTCACCAATGTTCGGGCGATAGTGTCTGCGGCAAGCATGAATGCGGCTCCGCCCAGCGCACTGAGGGGCAGCAGAACGCGGTTGTCGGGCCCTATCACGAGACGAAGCATGTGTGGCACAACGAGCCCAACGAACGCGATAGTTCCGCTGAATGCGACCGCTGTGCCTGTCGCGAGTGTGGCTCCAGTGAGCAGGATCACTCTGGTTGCCGTTGTGCGCACGCCGAGAGACGACGCCTCGTCATCCCCCAGCATCAACAGGTTCAAATCCCTGGAGTTAGCGACTACAACTGCCACCCCGGCAAATATCAGCGGAAGCGAGATCCGCACGTCATCCCAACCAGAAGAATCAAATCCACCTGCCAACCAGAAAATAATCTCGCGCTGGATGTCACTGCTGGACGTGAAAGTGATGACTCCTGAAACAATCGCCCCAAGGAATGAGCTCACGGCAACGCCGGCCAGCAACAGCGTCGCCATCGAGGCGCGACCGCCCGTGGACGCGATTCCATAGACCAGTGCCGTCGCGGCAAACGCACCCGCAAATGAAAACAGCGGGAGGAAAAGGCCTGAAACTGCCTGTGCACCGATCGCGATCGCGATTACCGCGCCCAGCGCTCCACCTGATGAAACTCCAATGATGCCCGGATCAGCCAGGGGATTTCGGAATAGCGACTGCATTGCAGCGCCCGAAACACCAAGAGCCGCTCCAACCAGCATGGCCAGAATGATTCTCGGGAGCCGAATTCGTTCAATGACGAGCTGCTCAGTGACCGTCGCGGAAGAATCGCCAATCCCTACAACTTCCAACAGACCGGTCATGGAATCTCCGGGAGAAAGATCAACCGGACCCACCGAGACAGCGATAACCATCAGCACGATCAGAAGTACGCCACACGCGCCAACACCGAAGGCGAGCCTCCGGGACAACGACGTCTGCCGAATATCCGCTCGGCTGAACAGGAACGCACTAACGGTCAAATAAAAAACCCTGACTCAGTGTCAGGGGTAAATTCGGGGCGGAACGATTGCCGCTAGTTCCGAGGTTCTCCCTGACGCGGGGAGTCAATACTCAGGCTTGCTGGCAGGTTTCCTGGCTTACAGAGGATGCATCCATCGCCTTCCCATTCGCTGACGCGGACAGTGGCATTTGACGGAGTTACTCTGATTACAGTGGCGCGACCGTAGCGGATTCTCACCGCTTTCCCTTTTCATCCGCGTGAGGCGGACACCGGGCAAGCTGTTTATTCAGTTTTTAGTGAGAAGTATTTATCCGCACATCACGTTTGTCAACGTGTCTGGAACGTTTACCTGTCCTGGACGGATGGCGAAGTGGAATCGCCACTCAACGAAACTTCATAGAGGCAGCAGCCATCGCCATCTCGAACACATTCGGATCTGGAGCTATCGGTACCCAGCACTGAGGAGATCAGTCGGGAATCAAATGAACAAATAATCGGATTCGCTATTGCCGCCGAACGATACGGGCAATTATTGAGTTGAATCCGTGTTGTGCCCTTGTCGGTGGAGAGTTTTGGCTCGTAGTGCCGCTCTTCCAGGAGCTCCATCAGCTTTTCCATCGGCGGGCGCGTGTCATCAGCCGCCGCAACGTGCGCGATTCGATCAGCCATCGACTCGAAGACCTGCTCAATCACCTGGTCGCCACTCTTGCCTGCAATCTGATTAGAGGGGAGTTTTGCGACCTCGTTTACCATTTCGATCAAAAGACGATCATACTCACGAGGCCCGGATTCGAAACCTTTTGCCGTCAGCTGATACACATGCTCTGGACGCCCCGCACCCACACGTTTCTCATCAAATTTCAGCATCCCATCGCGCTGAAGTATGTCAAGGTGTCGCCGAACTGTTGCGGGAGCTAGTTCCAGCTCAATCGCAAGTCCCGAGACAGTTTGACATTGGCCCAACTGAATTAACTTTAGTATTTCTATGCGCGTCTTTTGCACCGTTGATCTATCTTCCAGTCCAATGGAATTAGGTCCGGCCCGTGCGACCGAACGTAATACGAGTTGCATGCGGTGGTTTAGATACTACTGCCTGCAGCCCTAACGTACGGTGTCCTCTGGCGCGAGATCAACCGGTGCAAGACAGGTATCTCTATGGGTTCCAGCGCCCAAAATCATAAGAACGATCCTGATGCCAACCAGCCCATCGCTGGCTCAGTGTGTGTTCATCAGTGGAGCATTGAGCCTCCCAACGGTCCCACCAGCGAGGGCGTCTGCAACCTTTGCGGCGATAGTCGCGACTTCAATAACTCTTATGAAATAAGTTCCTGGGATAACCGGAAGAAGCACAATCCGAAGCCCGGTTCGCCTCCAGAAAAGGCATCGGCTAGCAAGAAGCCCTCGACCTAGCGGAACAGATCGCGCTTGGCGTCTCGCAACAACATCTGTCCATTCCCATCTTGCTGCGAAAGGTCCAGCCCGCGCACGATTGCCACCGGCACGCGGCCAAACTCTCCCATCACCAACTGCGCCGCCGATGCGACTTCGTCTGCAACCGAGACCAGTGTTGACTTCAGTTGCACCCCGTTATCGTCAGCCTGCCCCCGGTAATCGCCCAGTGGGTCAAAACCAGCCACTCCAATTGCCACGTTTACGCTACCCATGCGCCACGGCCGGTTGAAGCTGTCTGAAACGATCACGCCAACATGAGCGCTGAATCTCTCCTCCAACGCCCCTCTGATTCGTTGAGCCGATGCGTCTGAGTCCTCCGGCAAGAGTGATACAACATCGTCACCAGCGATATTTGAGGCATCGACCCCCGCGTTTGCGCACACGAACCCATGAATCGTCTCGGTGATGAGGACGCCCTGCTGCAGTCTGACAATTCGCTGAGACTGGCTCAAAATTACTTCGATAAGCGCCGGGCTTTTACCGGTCTCTTCCGCCACGCGAACGGCCTCATCAGACGGAGTAATGTCACTGAGTCTCACGATAGCGCCTTCAGCTTTTGAAACGACTTTCTGTGCAACGACCACTATGTCGTTCGTCTCAACACCAATTGGAGCGGCGGCGGCACAGATCAGGCCCGCCAGATCGTCACCGGGCTTGATATCAGCAATACCCGGAATAGCGAAAACACCGAGGGACTTAACCATGATCAATACCTACCCGGCAGCCGCAGGCTTGAGGCCTGACCCACTTCACCATCGGTTGGGGCCGGGTTGAAACCTGACCAGCCGTAGAGCGCCACCTGAGACCCTGAACATATATCCTGTCATTCTCCTGAAAAACTTGCCCTGTACGTCCAAGATCGGCGGACCGTTTGCAGCCCCATCAAATCAATCCTCCCCGATTGAGAAATGTCCTCTTTATTCCGGGAAACCGGCCCGACATGCTTGGAAAAGCCGAACGCTACTCACCCGATGCGTTCGTCCCGGACATGGAAGACTCTGTCCCACCTGATGAGAAGGCGAACGCCCGCCAAACGATAGCAGACGCCCTGCCAGATATGGTGCGACTTGGCAAACCCATCATTCCCCGCATAAATTCGCTGGAGTCCGGCCACATTCAGTCGGATATCCAGTCTGTAGTGGGCCACGGGATCATCGGTGTCAGCGTCGGCAAAGTCCGCTCAGCGGAAGCCATACAGGCTATCGATCAATTCCTTCTCACCGCCGAGCTAGCATCTGGAACCCCGCGTGGCTCGACGTTCCTGTTTCTCTGGATAGAGACAGCCTCAGGAATCATCAACGTCTCCAACATCGTGGCGGCCAGCCCGCGAGTCCAGTGGATAGCGTTTGGCGCAGATGACTTCACAGCGGACATGGAGATGCCTCGCGCAAGAAATGCGGACCCCGCCGACGAGATAGGCCTTATCTACCCAAGATCGGCTGTCGCCGTTGCAGCGAAAGCAGCTGGCATCCAGGCGCTCGACACACCCTACGTCGCCTATCGTGATGAGCCGGGACTTGTGCGGGAAGCTGAATTCGCTCGCCGTATGGGATTCACCGGCAAGTGTGCAATTCATCCATCCCAGATCGAGCCGATTAATCGCGTGTTCTCTCCATCTCAGGAAGAGATCGACTATGCCCGCAGGGTCCTTGAGGTGTGGGACGAAGCCACTCGAAGGGGAAGTGGAGCAACCTCGCTTGATGGCGATCTCATCGACACCCCAGTGGTAGAACGCGCCCACCGGTTACTCGCATCTCTGGATCAGGGCAATAGCCTGTGAATTGGGCCGCGTTCTTCTAGCTCATAAGACGATTCATAGAGCTTGGTCTCTCCAGCCACCCAGACTGCTCGAGAACCCAGGTTGTAATCGATAATGGCCGTATTCCGGTCGAAGAATCGCTCGGGTCTATTTTCAGGGATCCGGTCGGGTGCCTGAGATCTCATGTCATCCCAGTACCAATCGAACTGGAGGTGTGGCACGGAGATGATCAGCACATCGGCGTCAGGGTCCCCCACATAAGACTGGTACCAGAGACTGAATATCGGTCCGGAGCCGTTGGCCAGGATCACAGACCCGGGACCAGCGGTCAGGAACACGCTTTTAACAAATTCCTGCGCCTCACGATCATCGCTCAAGTTCAGATCGTCATAGTTCGCAAATATCGAGAATCCCGGTATCGCCGCCAGAACTGCCACGGCGATCAGGCCATCTCGCCATCGGGGCCACTTCATCAGGCCCCGCACAGCGGCGACCCGTTGAACGGTCGAAAACAAACCTGCAAGACCCACCCCGCCAAACACGCCTATGAGCACGAACACAGGTATCAAATAGAGGAACGAATCCAGCGTGTCGTAACCAACCGCGTAAATGATCACCAGTACCGAGCTAACCGCTGACGCGATCACGAATCCTCGAGACATCTCAAAAAGAAAGGAAGCGCCCGCGATCGCCAACACAACGCCCCCAAAGGCGAATTGGGCCATCGTCAGATCAGCAAGGTCAGTAAAGCGAACGAGAATCTGGGAGTCCTCAATACCGAATTGGTATTGCTGGTAAATCGACCCGCTCAACATCCACCAGAAGCCATTGGCGTTTTCAGGATGTCCCCAGTTCAACAGCGGCGACGCAGAGGAAGCAAGCGGCGCGTAGAGGTAAACAGACAAACCGGCAATGAACATCACTGGCACCCGCCAGTCACGCAGCAACCTCACTCGATCCTCACGGTCGGGATGCCAGGTATAACTCCACACCACCAGCGGCAGAGCCAACATAGCCAGAGTCAGATGATTCCCAAGTCCAAGGCCCAGCAGCAGCGCAAGTCCAATACGCAACTTTGGCCGTTCTCGTCCCTCAAGTTGATCCCCATACATCGTGATCACGCCGAAAAGAAGTGCAGCGACGATTAGTCCGTTCAGTGCGTACACCTCGGTGATAGTCGCCTGAGACCACAACTCCCGGGAAGCGCCCACCGCCAAGGCCGCCACAAACGCACTCAGCCATCTAGCGAAAATCGTCAGGTGCCGTGTCGACTCCACCAAACCTGTGAGTCGATACGTTGCAAGAAACACGAAGACAATTGCTGCCCCACCCAGGGCAGCGGAAAACAGGCTTCCCACAAAAGCTTCATCGCCGAATGGCACCAGACCTGAGAACGCACGAAGACCCAACAGATAGGTTGGATAACCAGAAGGATGAGGGATACCCCAGGTGAACGCGGCCGTAAGTAGATCCCCACCATCGGCGCCAAGGTTTCGCCACGTCAGACCACGCGACATCGTCAAAACATAAAGCGCAAATGAGAGAACGCCCGCGAGTAGCGCGCCCAACTCGACGTTGCGTCTTTCGACAACGTCTCCGAGCCATCTCAACTTGCCGTCAACTCCGGAAACTCTCATATCGATCGAATCATATCGTCGTTAATCGAAGAGGGGACCCGTAACAGGGTCCCCTCTTGCATATCTACTTCCTATGGCTCAGAGGGGACACCCTCTTTGCCTGAGCTTCTAGATCCGGCTCCTCACGACCTGACGGCGGCGGACAATCGCCACACCGGATGTCAGGAAGATCAGACCCAGCACAATGAAGCCCATAATGGCACCAGCGCCAGGCGCTACGTCACCCGTCGCCGGGAGACTAACGTCAGGCCTCGGAGTCGCTGTAGCCCCGGCTGCAGCAGTCGCCGTTGGCGCCGCAACTACCTCAGGGATACCAACTCCAAACAAGCTGAACGTCTTTACCTGTGCACTCAATGTCTTGTTGAGCAAGTCCACAGTCGTAGTCAGCTTAGACCACGTGCCTGCCTTCTCGTCGTACTTCATGATCACCAGGTTGTTCGCGCCACCGGCGTCTGCCGCTTCTGCGTCCGTGAACTTCACCGTAACGGTGATCGCACGGCCAGCCACGAAGTTATCGATGGGCTTGCCATCGGCGTCCTTGAACGTAATGTCAACAACACCGCCAGTGCTCACCCTGACTCGCAATGCCGTTGGCACCGCTGGGACTGAGGCAACCTGGACAGGCGAAACATCGACGACCACGAACGCATCAACCGTACCCGGCTTGATTTCAAGCTTGACTCCGCCGTCTTCCGTCGCAACCGTGCCACCTTCGACGGGTGTCACGACTGACGTTCCACCACCAACATTATCTGGCGGAGGTGGCGTCGGGACCGGACCCGGTGGGTTCACCGGCTCTGGAGTCGGCGTCGCTGCCGGAGGCGGTGCAAGCACAGTCACAGTCACGGAGTCGGAAGCCGTAGCACCCGTCCCAGACTGCGTTGCACTTGCGGTCACAACGGACGTACCACCAGCGTTCGGCGCCGTGTACAAACCTGAACTGGCGTCTATCGTTCCACCACCTGTGACAGAGAACACAATCGTCACATTTGCCGGAGTTCCACCGCTACCAGTCAAAGGCGTCGCCGTAAATCGGTGAGTCCCATTGGCTGAAATCGTGAATGAACTCAAGCCTAGAGTCACACTACTAAGCGCCGTGCTTTCAGGTGTGACTGAAGAGGACGTTTTCGGATCGCTATTGCCATCAGGGTTACTGGCCACGACCGTCACGGTATACGCCGTGCCGTTCGTTAGGCCGCTGATCACAATCGACTGAGTGGCAGCAGCCAATTTCGTTACGTCGGTTATCAATATCGGACTCACGTCAGCAGGGGTCACACTTACCGTGTACTTATTCACTGCCGTGACCAACGCATTTCCACTGGCGTCTGTGGTCACTTTGGCCCATGACGCGGTCACGGAACCATTTCCAGCCGCCACATTCACTGCGGTGACAGGACCGGGACGCCCCACTGCGGTAAACGCCGTGAGAGACGAAGTCGCAGACGGCGTGCTTGTCGCACCTGCTGAGACATTTCCGCCAACATTTACGGTACTGACCTGTACGTCGTAGCTGGTCCCATTGATCACTTTAGCCGAGTCTGTGAAATCAATCTGAGTAGACGTACCAACCGTTACAAATGCAGCAGCTAGAACGGTTCCTGATGCGACAGATTTCGTGCTCGTAGATGACAGTATGTCAACGCGATAAGCCCCAATGGCTACACCGCCAGTGCTTGTTGGAGCAGCCAACGTCACGCGAACACCCTGGCTAATGCCCTGTCCATTCACGTTGGTCGGTGCAGCAGGAGTCCCAAATGGGATACCAGCTGAACTTGCCGTTGATGAAGCGCCTGTACCAACGCCTGTCACAGCGGAAACCTGGAAGGTCGCCGGCGTGCCATTAGTCAGACTGCTGACCGTGGCCGTAGTAGAACCACCAGGTGCCAAACTAGACGGGCCGCCCACAGATCCAACATTATTTCCAGTCAATGTCCCCGTGGACGTTGTTGGTTGAGTGGTGGCAACCGAGGTTGTCGCAGTCCACGTTCCCAGGAAGACCGGGGCCGTCCAAGACACGTTAACTTGGCCGTTACCCTCTGAAACAATCGTTACGCCTGTTGGCGCGCCCGGTGCGGTTGCAGGAGCTGCTGTTGCAGCGCTGGTCACAACTGTTGAAGTAGCTCCGTTTAGAGCGAAGACAGAATATGTCTGAGCGGCTGTATCAACACCGTATAGAGAGACGCTGGTTACAACACCAACATCTGCAAAAGCGGCGTTGTCATTTCGGACGATTCGGTAACCCGTGACAACTGGTGTCGCCGCTCCCGGAGCCGTCCAAGAAAGATCCATCTGACGTCCACGAGGAGAAGTCGCCGTGAGACCGGTTACTGGACCAGGGGCACTGTATCCCGTGATCGTCAACGTACTGGTCAAATCAGTGATTGTGACTGCACCAGGGTTTCCAAGCTGAGTCTCGAAACCAGCGTCAGCGGTCGTGAACGTGAGTGTACGATCCCCGACGGTGCCGGAGTTACGAGTAATGTTGATTGTCGCAGCTGGCTCAGTTACGCCGTCACCAATCGCCTTTGCGCCGATCGGCGTCGTACAACCAAACACCGTTCCATTCGCTTTTTCAGCAGGGGGAACAGCGAAGCCGCCAGCGAAATCACCAATACAAGATAAACCTGAAAAACTGAACTCACCAGGCACAGAACCGATGTTTACTTGCACCCCCGTGAGGTTATCGGCTGTCAACATATTAGTCACACTAATTGTGACACTTACAGACTCGCCAGGGAGCAGCGATGCAGCGGTCGGCGAGAATGTTATTGCATCCGCGGCCGCGAAAACTGGCCGCGATCCGGCCTGACCACTCACCAACACTGCGATTACTGTTATTGCGAGCAATAACAGTAATTTTGCCGGCTTAAGATTCCGATGTAAAAGGTAGTTTGTGCTACTCGTCAATTGCGTGAGCCTTCCATTGCATTAACTCAGCCTAAACCAATTCCCGCACCGTCTGTACAGGAAGTGATCGACACGAAGATTATCACAAAAATTTCGCGATTAGTTCCATGTTTGATAGCCAGATTGACCGAAGTTTCCAATAACTCGAAGTATGTCAGTCAAGTTCACGAACGTATCACCGTCCACGTCGGTGTAATTCCCACTACCGTCAGGCCTCGTGGCTCCTGAGGTACCGAACTCATTGATCGTCAGCAGAATGTCCGTGAGGTTGATGAACGTATTACTATCCACGAAGCCTGTTTTCAGTACGGGAGCTGCAGACAACGTTACATCACCGGCCGTCGTGTCAACGCCAGTTCTCTCCGCTCCAACAAAACCAGGAGCGAAAGCACATAGGGTCACAGTACCGGATGGCACGTTCGGCAACGAGAAACTGCCTGTCACCGTGTCCACCGTCGCCGAAAGCGTGTAGTTTCCAAGCGCAGCATCGGCGCATGTTGCGACGACCACTTTTGGAGCAATTGCAGTAAACGCAGCGGTGTTGACCGATGCGCCTTCAAGTGTCACAGCGCCTGCAACACCACTGATCGTCGCACCGGCAGCAGCAGCAGCACTCGTCGTATTGGAGAAGCCGCTTGGGCCATCTCCCAGCGTTGCCCCGGTTGCGAAGATCTCAACCACGTAATCAAACCCGTTCAACAAACTCAACGACGTGTTGTCATCTGTGAACGTGAAAGTTGATGACGCAGATGAGGTGGTAGCGGAACCGATCAGAGTGTCACTTGATGAGGCTCCGTTGCTATCGTCATCACGGAACAGTTTCACCGTGTAGATCGCTACGGAGTCATCGTTGGCCACTGACGCTGTCCATGAGACGTCTATCTGTGTATCGCCACCTGTGGCAGTCACCCCGGTAGGTGCGCCAACGGGAACGTTACTCGTAATCGTAAAGTCAGAGAAATGCCTTACAAGAACGCCTATCGTGAACTCACTTCGGTTATTGCCCAGAAGCGTTTCTGAGAGAACCACACCACCCGGAATGTACGCGATCCCATCGTGAGTCCCCGTTATGCCAGCAAGTTCACGAGGCGAGGAGCCACCCGGCGTCTCCAGATAGATGAACGGCCGAGTAGCTGCCGGTGTACCCGAGCCGATGGTGTCACCCTCAGCGACCAACTGCAGCACCACAGGCACTGACAGGTTGATCTGCTGGTTCGGGTCACCAACCGAGATCGATGTTGCATCTCCGGCCGGGATGTCACTTGGCTGCTCCGTCTGTCGTGGCGGTGCCAGGTTCTTCGGCAGCTGCTGCCCATCCTCAGGCTCAAACGTCACACCCTGTGGAATCTCGATAAATGCCACCACGTCCGCGATGTCTCCCTCGGTTCCTTCTGAACTGAGAATGAATCGCGTGGCGCTTGTTGTGGCTATGCCAAGGTCTAGACCGTCTGTGACAACGGCATCCTGTTCAATCGTATTCGGATTGACTACAACCGTAACTTCTATTGTCGGACTCAACGGACCAGTGCCATTGGCATCCCTAACCTGGAACTGGTAAGCACCAGGGTCAAGCGTCGCTGGAACAACCACATCAATCGCCGCTGTTGATGTGTTGAACGGCGTGAGAATGCTTCCGCTTGGGTCCCCTATGATCTCCACGGACAGCGCACCACCCAGGTTCGAACCAATCAGCGTCACGGTCGGCCCGGTACCTTCAGACAGGGATACCTGAGACAGCCTTATGACAACCGGTGGGGGGGAAACCGCTATAGCTTGAGTGAGCGTCAACGAACCAGTCGACGGTGCCGATGCCCCCTGCCGAGTCACAACGACCACGTTATAGGTGTTCGCTGGCAATCCAGATGGGATTTGCACATTGGTTGAGGTAGCGCTAATTTCTGTGATTTGACGCAACCTGATCTCACGGCTGCGGTCAGTGGGAACCAGGAACACGCCCCGGATATCCGACAGGTTGGATCCAGTGAGAACCATAGATGAGTTCTTATCATTGGTAGTGGCAAATGACGTTACCGACGAGATCACTGGCAAGTTCACTGCGGTCATCGAACGCAGATATATTCCAGTTTTTCCGGGAACTACTTGTGTAGCGCCAACACTCGAAGTGCTCACGCTGCCAGGCTGCCCTGCGTTGTACCAGCGAGTACCACCAGCAATTCCTGTCAGTTGGACCGTGAACTGGGATGACCTACCTGACACGATCAGTTTAAATGTTCCTGAGAATGGATCGACACCCGTTGTGAATACTGCGGCGCCGTTGGTCGCTGTCACTGTGACACCGACCAGATCAGCTGCCTGTACTCGACCACGGATTGTCGTGGGGGTCTCGGTTCGTGAAATTGTGATGGTTGCCGGGCTGGATTCATTTCCAGCCAAGTCGGTCTGGGTTACGAAAAGACTGTTACTGGTGTTCTCTAACAACGGCACCGGCACAAGCTGCAAGACGCCAGATGCTGCGACCCTCACAGTAAATGCGCCGCCCACCACGTTAATGGTGTTTCCAGCGTCGCCCGTCACGGGTAATGGGAAGTAAGTGGCTCTCGTTGAAGTTGAACCAGATATGCCTAGAGTCGGAGCTCCGGGTGCGGTCGAGTCCTGAACCACTGTCCTGGTAACAACTGCCGAGGTGGCGCCTGACTCAGACACCACGACGTCGAGAACGTTGGTCGCGTTCGCAACCAAATTGACGGCCACCAGATCAATCAGCCCTGAACTGGTGGCCGAGGTGTTCTGGCTGCCCGTTGGCGCGGCCTTATTTGTGATCGTGTATCCCTGACCGGCTTTCTCCGCTCTCAACCTCAATATCACCGTCAATTCTCGTGTTGGAGAGGCCGGAATCGAAACCTGAGGGGACGCGGGTGGCTCAAGACCGAGGGCTGGAGCAGATGCAATTGTCGCTGTCAGCGGTCCTGACAAGTTTCCTGCTGCATCACGGTGCGTAATTATGAGGTCGTTGTCTATTGGAGTTGCCGCTGTACCAAGCTTTATCGGAACATCAATCGGAACTGTACCCGCACCGCTGACCACCGAAGTAACGACCGTTACTCCACCCGTCACGCGCAGCGTACCGGCCTCTGAAACGGCGATCTTAAGATTGACTGATGCAGCCGTTGAGGTCGATGGAGGAGCGCTCGCAAACGTTGGTGTAGCGGGGGGGATTGTGTCCCTTGTGGTGGAAATAGTGGTCGCGCTAGAAGTGTTTCCAGCGAAGTCAACAGACGTTAGAGAAAGACTATTTAGCCCCTCCTTCAACGGGACGGTAAGGAGCAATGCAAATCCACGCGATTGGCCACTGACCGCGGAAAAGCCACCTGTCACATTAACGGTGCTGAGCGGTTCGGCAAAGATCGTGAGATTGACAGTCGAATTCGTAGTTAATGATGAGATCGGCAGCACAAACGGTGGGAACGGGGCTATTGCGTCAATAAACACAACTCCAACAGTTGGGGGCGCCGCCACGGTACCGGCAAGTGCAGTGATCACAACGGTCGCTGGACCGTCGACCAATGTGGAACCATCTGCGGTCAACGGGATCGGCACAATTACAGCGCTCGTGGTCGTTACGGAAAAAGTAGTAGTGGTTGCCGTTCCATTAGCGAAAATGACTCTAATAACAAATGCGTCAGTAGTGGCGAAACTTCCGCCTGAGGCCGGAAGCAATCCAATAGTTGTTGAAGTTGCGCCAGTGGCCCTTGGCAAAGCGGTCACGACTGTTGGGCGGCCCGGAGATATCGCCTGCGGTGTGCCGGACGCACTGGAGGAAACACTCTGGCCGACATCATTGATCGCGTATAGCACGATCGTATAAGCGGTACCATTTTCCAGACCGCCCTCTTGGACCACTTTTCGACTGGGAGCGATAAGCCGATCAGTCGTAGTGACTCCTGCTTTTAGTAGCACCAAACGCAAGTATGTGAGTGGAGAGCCACCATCAGTGCTTGGAGGGGCAACTTCAATTAGGAGCCGTTGGTCGCCTTCTCTTACTATCGGCGTGGGGGGAGCGTCTGGAACACCTGCCGGGACGAATGTGTTGGACTTCCCTACCGGCCCTTCCTTATTAAGATTATTGACGGCCGATACTTCCGCTCGATAGGTCGTCCCTGTGACCAGACCACCAACAACGGTGGAGCTAGCGGACGTCGTTGACGTCACTTCCGCTCCGCCACCAACTGGAACGATACGTATTTTGTAAAAGTCGATCGTTACCACAGCCCCACCCGTATCCAATGGGGGCGTCCAGACAAGCGAAACCGTAGTTGTACCGGTCGGCGTAGCGCTGATAAATAGCGGTTTGCTTGGCGTTCCAATAGGGGTCGTGCTTGCGCTCTTTGGAACAACCACGAAGCCTTTGCCTACGGCATTTATGGCGGACAAAGTAACGAAATACTGCGTTCCATTTACAAGGCCATCAAGTGTTGCAGACCGACCCGATCCGGCCACATCAACCTGATCCGCAAAATTGGCGCCGTCGGTTGATGCTCCGATTTGATATTTTGTTATCTCGCTACCGCCATCACTGGCTGGCGCGTTCCACTCAACAAGCAGACTCTTGTTTCCTGGGGTCACGCTCGTAACTACTGGCGCCCCAGGAGGGCCCGCAAAAATCACTAAATTGGATAGGGCAGATTCAACACCATCACCGGCTGCATTGGTCGCAATCACACCAAATCGATAAATCACACCGACCGTCAAATTGTTGCTAAACACAGCCTTCAGCGTCGTGCCATCAGCAGTAACAATCGCCGGCTTCAGAGCACCATCACTCTCCGGATACGCTCGCGCAGTGTAGGAAATGATCTCAGATGCAGTTCCCGGGAATGCAGGCAACTTCCAAGCAACGCTGACAAACGGACCGGCAACCTCCGTATATGACGCGACCGCGGTTGCCTCAAGCGGCGGGGAGGGAAAGCAACGGGAGGAGGAAATCGGGCCAAAGCAACTGGGAATTGTCGGATCGGTAACCGCCGTTGAGCCGGATAAAGTCCCCGCCCACGCACCACTAAATCCACCAGCTACAAGAGCAACGATAGAGGCAATTAGGATCGCAAAGATCCATCGGCTGGATAAGATCGCTGTTCGCATTGCTGCCTTCCGGTCCACCATCACACTGTCAATCGACCGATTATTTCGATAAATATTTAGCGACTACGTTCTACACGCGGTCTCAAGCCTTCCCTCAAATACCCTCACAGGCAAAACAGAAAGCTCTATCCCCGGACGAGCCGCGGACTGCCCAAACATACACCAGTCTGAAGAATAGTGTCAAGAAGCGTTTGGACCCATAATCATTGGCAATCCGCTATCTAACTGATGTCTTTTTTCAGACAATTTTTCGAAATCGGTTCCGCTACATCACGCCCTGTTAGAACTAGAACCCGTAGCCACCGGATTCCAGATATACAGACTCTTGTTTGGTCCACGTAGGAATAGAAGCGCTTGTATTCCGTCAATACGAGTCCCAATGTTCGAAACTCGATGCCAATAATCGGTCAACACCCCTGCTCCCTCATTCGCTGAATTCCCATCGCTCTCAATGACTGCTATTCTTCGGGAGTCCGTTGCCCTTTGGCGACGGCATATTATTCACACCGTTACCGAACGTTTACGGAAGGTATTTCATGGACCTGGGAATTGCTGGAAAAACTGCGTTTATCACCGGCGGCAGCAGAGGCCTTGGCCGTGAAGCTGCTCTGGCATTAGCGGCGGAGGGCGTGAACGTGGCCGTATGCGCCCGCGGAGAGGACGGCCTGACCAAGATTCAGGCCGAACTAGAGGCCCACGGCGTCAAGGCGTTGGCCTTTCAGGCAGACCTTGGTGAGGATGGAGCTACCGCCAAAGCGATGACCACGGTTGTTGATGCGCTTGGGTATGTGGATATCCTGGTAAACAACGTTGGCGGGAGCATGGGGACTTCTGGCGTACTGGAAAGTTCTGAAGACGACTTCCAAAAAGTGTTCGATCTCAACCTGTGGGCAACAGTGCGTCTAATGAAGCTCGCCGCCCCCGGAATGAAAGATCGCGGCTGGGGTCGAATCATCAACATTGCATCTATTTTCGGTCGCGAACACGGCGGCACTGCCCCATATATGGCCGCGAAAGCCAGCGTTATAGCAGTGACCAAGCACCTCGCCATCGACCTGGCCCCAACCGGCGTCTGCGTTAACTCAATCGCACCCGGATCAATTAAGCACGATCAGGGTAGCTGGGAACGCTTCGTAGATAACAACCCCAAGGAAGTAGTCGACGAGTTCCTCTCGCGAAACATGCCAATGGGCAAGTTTGGCTGGCCTGAGCCGGTGGGCGCGACGGTAGCGTTTCTGGCTTCACAACAGGCTGGACTGATTCTCGGTGCCTGCATAAACGTCGATGGCGGCCAGTCCCACAACCTCTTTTAGCGAGGGGCCACTTCCGGAGTTCCAAGATCGACGGCCAACGTGCGTTCCGCCCACCGGCCAACGCGCAACAACCGTTCGTCCTCGAATCCTCTAGCGATGAACTGCACCCCCAGCGGCAAGCCTGCCGGGTTCAGTTTTGTTGGAATGTTCAAAGCTGGCAACCCGGCGGTGGTCCACGGTGCCTGAAACGCTGGACTGCCTGTCGTCTCCGGTGCTGGCGCGACCGAAGGCGTCGCAGGCGCGAGCAACGCGTCAAACGCGCCGCCGATGGCATCTTCCATCTCCCGCCGGAACCGATGCCGAAGTTGCTGCGCCTGGACGTATGCAGACGCTGGGATCAACTGCCCAACTTCAATCCGAGATCTGACGTTTGGGGCAAAATCGATGGCTCGCTTGTCGTGCATCTCCCGGTGAACCTGAGCGCACTCGGAGTAGTCGATAACCGCCTGAGCCTCATTGATGCCAAGTACTGAATCGGGCAGATCGATGAAGTCGACTATGGCTC
Organism: Chloroflexota bacterium; assembly: GCA_013204555.1. GTDB lineage: Bacteria > Chloroflexota > Dehalococcoidia > Lucifugimonadales > Lucifugimonadaceae > UBA1151. The sequence goes on from JABMNO010000026.1 coordinate 73,580, forward strand.
CGGCAGCCACCAGCGCTTCACTGACTTCATGCAGGTTCGCTTTGGTCTCAAGATCCGCCTTGTCTGCGAATGGCCCCGCCACGATGCCAATGCGCGGGGTCCACATCGGATCTTCGTAGTCGAGCGAAAGCGTGGCCGCTGTTGGCGGTCGATTTGCCGATCCCGGATCGCGTGGGTCGTATCCTGAAAGCGCGTCCAGCATGATTGCCGCATCACGCACTTCCCGCGTCATCCAACCAAGCGTGTCCAGAGTCCAGCTCACAGGAAATACGCCCCACCGCGAAACGCGGCCATAAGTTGGTTTCAGTCCCACGACGCCGTTATATGCAGCCGGCCTGTTGACCGAGCCGGCGGTTTGCGAGCCAGTGGCCACCGGACACATGCCCACGGCCACCGCCACAGATGATCCGCTGCTTGACCCACCGGGCGTCCGATTCTTATTCCACGGGTTGATTGTTGGACTTGGATCACCTGACGCGAACTCGGTCGTGACTGTCTTGCCAAGAATGATCGCGCCAGACGCCTTCAGCGATTCGACCGCGGCAGCATCGTACTCAGGAATGAAATTCGCATAGACGCGAGATGACATGCTTGTGCGCATTCCGGCGGTGAAGTAGATATCTTTCAGGCCAACTGGGATCCCGTGCAGTGGGCCACGCACACCGCCATCTGAGATTTCTTTGCCGGCCACCCGCGCCGCCTCCAGAGCACCAGGCCGATCAATGGTCTCCCACGCCCGCAGCCTCGGCTCCAGCTTTTCAATCACGTCAAGACAATCTTGAACCAGCTCAACTGGAGACAGTTCTCCAGAGGCGATCAGCCTGGAAGCCTGAGAGATAGTCAGGGTCGATGGCCTACTCACCGGCTTTCTCCATATTGGTAGACTCGGCATCAACGCCAAAATCGCCCAGGAAGAATCCCGGACTATCGGTGTGATCAAACTTGAACAAACTCAGCCTGGCGATTGCATCGGACGCGATTCTCAGTGTCGACTCGACTTCGCCGGTTCGTTCCTCGCCCCAGAGGGTCGTCGATGCCTCCCGAAGTTTCAGATACGAGTTTTCACGCGCTCGCTCCAGTTCATTCATTTCTGACATATATCAAGCCTTGCCACGAGCCGCCTCAATCCGGTCTTAAATCACATCGCCCGGGCATTTTAGCCCGGGCGATGTAAACATTGCTGTTTTGCCGGTTAGGCCAGTTCCACTACAGCGCCTGCTTCTTCAAGCTTGGTCTTGGCCTCGTTGGCTTCATCCTGGGAGACGGCTTCCTTCACGGCCTTCGGCGCGGCCTCAACCAGGTCCTTTGCTTCTTTCAGGCCAAGCGGCGTCAATTCACGGACCGCCTTGATGACTGCGATCTTGTTGGCGCCAAACTCCTTGAGAATCACGTCAAACTCCGTCTTCTCCTCAACAGCCGCAACCTCAACAGGCGCTGCTGCAGCGGCGCCAACGGGGGCGGCGGCTGAGACTCCGAACTCCTCTTCAAGAGCCTTCACGAGCTCTGAAAGGTCGATCACGGACATCTGTTTGATCTCTTCAATTAGTTCGTCTTTGGTCATTGCCATTGCGTATCTATCCTCAAAAATTCTTTTCGTGTCAGTTTGTAAGATCAGTAATCACAGGGACGTTGAGGCTACTCCTCGTCTTCGCCCCCTTCGGTTTCAGGTGTTTCAGGTTTCTCTTCCGCTTCAGACGCATCGCCTGAAGTTTCACTTTCATCCACAGCTGTCGGTTCCTCTGCTACAGCCTCAGCCTCGGGCGCTGAATCAGCCTCTTCAGTGGACTCAGCCGCAGCTTCTGGAGCCGCCTCAGCGGATCCACTCTCTTCGGCTTCAGCTTCCGGTGGCGCCGCTTCATCTGCCGCAGCTTCCGGAACCGTCTCTTCGGCCACATCATCTGCAGGCGCAGATGGGGCCATTTCGGCGATTCTCTGCAAAACAATCGCCAGTGCCCGCGCCGGTCCAGACATGACGGTTACCAGTCCACGCATAGGTGCGTTCATCTGGCCCATCAGCATTGCAAGGAGAACATCCCGGCTCGGCAGCTTCGCCAACGCCTCAAGTTGTGCCCTTGTCAGGATGGCGCCATCCAAGATGGCCCCGCGAATTTCCATCTCAAGTCGAGCTTCCTGAATATGCTCGACCAACGACTTCGCAGTTGTTGACGGGTCTTCATGGGAATAGACCCAACCAACTGGACCGTCAATCAAATCTTTCATCTCTGGCTTGCCGACTTCATCAGCGGCGAGCCGAGTCAGCGTGTTCTTGCTAATGCGGTAGCCAGCACCACTCTTCCGCAGCGCCCCGCGAAGACGGTTCATCGCCGAAACGCTGAGACCTCTGTAGTCAGTGCTAATAAGAACGGTCGCGTCATTGAATAGAGCCTTTAGCTCTTCAACTTCATCAACGCTACGAGTCGTCGGCATAGGCCCTCAACCTCTCTGTAGTGACCCCGTTTGGGATCGCCAATAAAAAAACCCGGGCGTAGACCCGGGTTCAGTGACACCCACCGTTTCAGGTGGTCTGTGTCTCAAAGATCCCAGCCTCGGCAGGCGCTTTCGCATTACTTTCTCGATATATCGAGATCACCCGCAGTCTACGGCCGATTATTCAGTTTTTAATGGTGCGCCAAACAACGCACCCGAAAATTATACAGCCAGAGCTTCCAGCGCGGGCAGGTCGATGTTAATCGCCGGCCCCATCGTCGTCACCAGGGTAGCTTTCTTCATGAGCTGCCCTTTGATCTCATCTGGCTTCGCTTTGATCAACGTAGAAACGATGGCCTTGAGATTCTCAACCAGCGCTTCTTCCTCAAAGCTCACTTTGCCAATTGAGGTGTGGACGACCCCGGTCTTATCCATCCGAATCTCCACCCGCCCTTTGCGAGCTTCGTCAATTGCCCCGGCGATCGCATCCGGCTGAACAACTGTTCCAGTACGAGGGTTAGGCATGAGACCTTTCCTGCCAAGGTAGCGGCCTAATCGGCCAATCTTACCCATCTGGTCTGGAGTTGCCAGCGCGACTTCAAAGTCGGTCCAGCCGCCTTCGATCTGCTTGATGATCGCGTCATCAGACACGTAATCGGCGCCTGCCTCTCTGGCGGCCTCCGCTACTGAGCCCTCTGCGAACACCAACACACGCACCTGTTTGCCCGTTCCGTTAGGAAGAGTCACGACTTCACGGATCTGCTGTTCTGCATGTCGCACGTCAGCTGATGTATGGATATGAAGTTCCACAGTCTCATCAAACTTCGCAAACGCGGACTTCTTCGCCAGACTCACTGCTGATTGTGGTGACCGGGCGCTTTCACCCACGGCCACACTGGCCGTCTGGAACTTCTTACCTTGCTTCGTCATTTGAGAATTGGCTCCCTAATCCCGGACCATCAAGCCCATGCTGCGGGCCGTACCTTCAACAATTTTCATCGCGCCTTCAATATCAATGGCGTTCAGGTCATCCATCTTAGTTTCAGCGATCTGCCTGACGGCTTCACGGGTAACCGCTCCAACCGCCACTGCACCAGGAGCGCTGGAGCCTTTTTGCACACGAGCAGCTTTCCTGAGCAGGTCTGAAGCAGGTGGGCTCTTTGTGATGAACGTGAATGATCGGTCCGCGAAGACAGTGATCTCAACTGGAATAATCGAACCAGCCTGCTGAGCCGTCCGTTCGTTATATGTCTTAACAAACTCCATGATATTTACGCCGTGCTGACCCAATGCGGGTCCCACCGGCGGCGCAGGCGTTGCTGCGCCCGCGGGGATCTGGAGCTTGATTAATCCGACTACTTTCTTGGCCACGTTTTCTCTCTAGTCTCGATCTTGAATGATCGATCCAAGGGGCTAATGCCCCTAACCTTTTTCTATTTGCAGGAAGTCCAGTTCAACCGGCGTCTCACGCCCGAAGAACGAGACCAGAACACGGACCTTGCCGTGGCCCTCGTCAACCGTATCCACCGTGCCCATGAAGTCAGCGAATGGACCGTCCTTTATGCGCACAGAATCGCCCTGCTCAAATCCAACTCTCACGCGTGGCTGCTCAGACTGCATCTGGCTGAGTATGCGCTCAACCTCTGCGTCCTCAAGCGGCACCGGCTTGGGGCGGCGTTCACGTTCATCCTCAGCAGAGATAAATCCCGTAACTCCGGGAGTGTTCCGGACTACGAACCAGCTCTCATCATCCATGAACATCTCAACAATAAGATATCCGGCGTACATCTTTCTTTGGACAGCTTTCCGCTCGCCATCCTTGATCTCAATCACTTCTTCAGTTGGGACCACCACGTTCAGGATTTTGTCCTTAACGTCCATCGTCTCGATACGTTGATCGAGATTCTTTTTCACCCGATCCTCGTGACCGGAATATGTGTGCAGGATGTACCAGCGCGACCTGGTTTCAGCGTCGCTGTCTGTACCCGTGATGTTGTTGATTGTCATGTGGTCCTAAATATCCTGAAACCTACGGTCCCCATCCTGAGGAATACGTGGGCTTCAACGCCTAGATCAAGTCCCCGCAACTACTGAGAACAGCCGGGCAAACGCGATGTCTATCACGCCCAGAAATACGCCAATTGCAACCGACACGACCAGAACAAGCAACGTCAGGCGTGTCGTTTCCTGTCGAGTCGGCCACGTGACCTTACGTAACTCTGAAACAACCTCACCAAAGAATCGAACCCCGGATGGAGCTCTAATTCCTCTTCTTGTGCCTTTTGTCGCCTGGTTTCTGGCCACTCTGGTCCCTACTTACCGTGCCGACTGATCCGCAGTTGCGGAAAAATTGGTTTAACGTGTCTCCCGATGTGGCCGATGAACTCGGCAACGCGGACAATACTTCTTTAGTTCAATACGGCCCTGTGTGTTGCGCCGATTCTTACTGGACGTGTAGTTCCGCTCTTTGCACTCATCGCACTGGAGCGTAACTATCTGTCTCGCATCACCACTTCGTCTGGCCATCTACCCAATCCTAACTCCCCAATTGGGGTGTTGGGGGGACTTCTCGTCCCCGTCGTAACAAACTCACGGCTCGCACCCAATCAAGGGTGCGAGCCGGTCAGCTTCATTTTCTTATCCGGAACTAGTCCAGAATCGTCGTGAATACGCCGGAACCTACTGTTCGACCACCCTCACGAACGGCGAACCGCAGTGCCTCTTCAAGCGCCACCGGGTACATGAGTTCAATTTCCATGTCCAGGTTATCGCCCGGCATGACCATCTCAGTTCCCTCGGGAAGAGAAATGCTCCCGGTAACGTCCGTGGTTCGAATGTAGAACTGCGGCTTGTAACCCGGGAAGAACGGCGTGTGCCGTCCGCCCTCTTTGCCAGTCAAAACGTAGATCTGGCCACGCGCTTTAGAGTGCGGGGTCATAGATCCAGGCTTCGCTACCACCGCGCCACGGGCGACTTCTTCGCGCTCAATGCCGCGAAGAAGCAATCCAACTGCGTCGCCGGCAAGACCGGACGAAAGAGTCTTATGGAACATCTCCACACCGGTAACAGTTGTTGTCTCAGTGTGACCAAATCCAACAATCTCAACCGTATCGCCAATGTTTACGGTCCCGCGCTCGATACGACCGGTGACAACCGTTCCTCGTCCCTTGATTGAGAACACGTCCTCAATGGGCATCAAGAATGGTAGATCAACGGGCCGATCAGGTATTGGAACGTACTCGTCAACGGCGGCCATGAGCGCATCAATCTTCTCTGACCAGGGGCCAGTGCCTTCTTCTTCCAGAGCCTTCAATGCACTTACCTGGATGATTGGAATATCATCGCCGGGAAAGTCATACTCGTTCAGAAGTTCCCGCAACTCCATCTCAACAAGCTCAAGAAGTTCCGGGTCATCCATCATGTCTGTCTTGTTTAGAGCAACCACCAGACGTGGCACGTTCACCTGGCGGGCCAGGAGGATGTGCTCACGAGTCTGTGGCATTGGGCCATCCGGGGCGGATACAACAAGGATTGCGCCGTCCATTTGGGCTGCGCCTGTGATCATGTTCTTGATGTAGTCAGCGTGACCGGGACAGTCAACGTGGGCGTAGTGCCGCGTCTCTGTCTCATACTCCGTGTGCGAAATCGCGATGGTTACACCACGCTCTCGCTCTTCTGGAGCATTATCAATTTCGTCGAAAGCCTTGAACTTAGTCTTTTCGTTATGCTTCGACAGCACCTGTGTGATCGCCGCAGTTAGCGTCGTCTTACCATGGTCCACGTGACCAATCGTCCCGACATTTACGTGGGGCTTGCTGCGGTCGAAGACCTCCTTAGCCATTTGTTACGCTGCCTCCTGGCATATACATATTTTCGCCAAAACTATGGAGCCCACAACCAGACTTGAACTGGTGACCTCGTTCTTACCAAGAACGCGCTCAACCAC
>JABMNO010000027.1 GCA_013204555.1 Chloroflexota bacterium
CCGATGACGACGCCAGTGGCGCCGGAGACGACGAGAAGAAGAAGGACGACAAGGGCGGCAAGTCCAAGAAGTCCGAGAAGAAAGGCAAGAAGTAGTAATACTTCGACCTAACTTCAGAAACGTTTGATCAACCGAGAGGCCGGGCAGAGATGCCCGGCCTCTTCGCGTATTGGTTAGCGCGGATTCGAAGTCACAATTCCGGCGCCCACTCACACGGCAGAGGCGGTGATTAGGCCGCCCTGCGCTATAGTTACTCGCCTTACCAACCTGACAGGGAGCGATCATATGATCATCGGCAGTGGCGACAACCGGTACGAGTGGATCGACGACTGGGGCAAATTCCCGGATAGTCAGAGTGCCCGTGATGGCTGGGCGCACCACGGCATGGTTGTCACTGGCGATGGCCGAATTTTCGCCTTCCACCCCGGCGACCCGACGATGCTCATCTTCAACAGCGATGGCGAACTATTGTCATCCTGGGACGCGCCAGTCCGCGAGGCCCATCAGATGGCGCTCGAAGTCGATGGCGATAACGAGTACCTGTGGATCGCCGACCCAGGCAGCAAAAATATGAAGGCCAATGGAAGCTACGAGCCCGCTATTGGCGAGCGAGGCGGCCAGGTCATCAAAACGACCCTGGACGGCCGGGTTCTCCTTCAGATCACCCAGCCTGACCATGAGGTCTACAAAGATGGCAAATTCGCCCCAACGTCGGTGACCATCCTGGATAACGGCGACGTGTGGGTATCAGATGGTTATGGTGAGAGCTACATTCACCGCTACACCGCAACCGGCGAATACCTCGGCAGTATCAGCGGAGAAGAAGGAGAAGCTGGGCGCTTCAACTGCCCGCACGGCGTGTGGATCGACCGTCGAAAGTCAGAGCCGGAGCTGTATGTCGCTGACCGCACCAATCATCGAGTCCAGGTCTACGACATCGACGGCAACTACCGCCGCGTATTCGGCTCAGACGTTCTCACCAGCCCAAGCAACTTCGCTGAAGACGGAGACCAGATCATCGTTGGAGAGCTACGCGCCCGACTGGCAGTATTCGACATCAACGACAACTTCGTCTGCTACATCGGTGAGAACGAAGGCATCGCCCGAGTCGAGCGCAATAGCCCTGAAGATGTCCCCGGCTGGCCAAACAACTTCGATGCCGACGGCAACGTGATCCGCTCCCGGATTCTCGAGCCGGGCAAGTTCAACAGTCCACACGGCCTCGCGGCCGATGCAGATGGAAATCTCTATTCCGGCGAGTGGCTGGTAGGCGGTCGCTACACCAAGTTGGTCAAACAGTAGAAGTAGTCAGTGTCACCCCGTGGAACCTGTACCGATGTCCATAGCGATGTGGGACTTTCAATATGCAAAGTCTAAGAGGCAGTTGTTCTGGCAACATGTTTTAGTTTCGGCCACCGGACGTCACTCAGGAGATGAGAATTGATCAACACGCTACTCATCGGCGGCAAAGGCAACATCGGCGCCGGACTGCGGACCTACCTGCCGCAACTGAACGATGAATATCAGATCACTTCGGTGGACCTGCCAGGCTCGCCAGACAAGGCGACCCACCCCGATGCGCAGCGCACGTTTGTGGACATGGATATCTCGGCCAACGACGATGGCCTGCGCGAACTCCTGAAGGATCGCGACCTCGTGGTCTACCTCGCCCGTAAGGACCCGCTTAGCGATATGAACGCCATGACGGATCAGGTATTCCGGGCGGTGATGGATGTCTGTCCTGAATCGATAGTCGTGGCCTCCAGCTCAGTTCATGCGATGAGCGCCGCATACTTCCCATTTGATAAGGAGCCGTATTCCACCATCGCTGCGCGGCGGTTCAAGGAGGTCGATCCATGGCCGGATCCCCTCCCGGCGTCACACGGTCCCTGGCCCAGGAACGACTATGGAATAGAGAAGTGTTACGTGGAGGCCTGGTGCGCCCGTCTGGCAGTGGAGGGTCAAAACGCCGTGGCGGCTCGATGGGGCGGAATAAACCATCTGAACACCATGACCGATGAGGTGGCTTACTTCTCGGTTTGGTGCCATCAGGAGGATGCTGCACGGTTCGTGGATGCCTGTTACAGAACCTCCCAGGCGGGAAAACTCCGGAGCGGCGCCCACTACTACGTGATCTCAAACAACACCCACAATATCTTTGATATTGAGACCCCAAAACGGGAAATTGGATACGCTCCAACTCATGATGCGGAGTTGTTTTACAAGTAATCAGAAACCAGGCGCGGGCGCATGGTACCCAGGGATCCCCGCACCCATTTAGAGTGGGCCATTCGGGTCATCTGAATGGCCCACTCTGCGCATTCCTGATGCGCACATCGCCCAATACTATCTCTCACGACATGCGCTCCCCCCGACATTGATAAATTGAAACAAGGGCGCTAGAAAAGGTTCAATAATGACCACATACATCAGTAGACAGCTTTTCATTGCCGTACTGGCCTTCATCGCCCTGACAGCCGTCACGGTCTTGAGCACCGGCTCAGCAAGCGCAGCCACCCCGGGAGAGCCCGCCCCCGATTTCTCTCACCCAACAGAGCAGTGCACCGTCACAAACCCTGACGGAGTCCTCGATCCGGCCCTGCCGCCGACCGACTCCCTCAGCGCCTTCTACGACGCGCAGTGCGTCGCCGAAGTAGACGGCCCCCACCCGGCTGACGCCACCGCTGGCGGTGACGCCACTCCGGCCCTGGGTAGCGACACTCCAGCTAACCCTCCCGGAGCCTGAGCGGCTACTCGCGATAGATCACGCGAAAGAACCGCAAAACGGTGCGGTCCTTTCGCGTCCACCGCCGGTCGCAATCGGCGAACGCTATCGCCCGCAAACTCTCCGATGAGTGGTAGCATCGCCGCACTCTCAACGTACTCACAACTCTCGGAGGATTGCGGCGTGACCGAGTCACTATTTCCTGATGGGGCAACTACTCACGGAAGGTCCGCCCGCGCGCCTGCGGTCGGCGCCAGAGGCATGGTCGCATCGGCGCATCCCTTCGCCACCCGCGCAGGTCTTGAGGCGCTGCAGGATGGTGGCAACGCTATTGATGCAGCCGTGGCCGTGGCATCAACCCTGAACGTTGTTGAACCGTACATGTCAGGCATGGCGGGAATTGGCGTTGCACTGATCTACATCGCTAGCGAGAACCGGACGCGCGTGCTGAACTTTTCCGGCAACGCCCCGCAGGCTGCGACCCCGGATATCTACGATGACGTCAACGTGGAACTAGGCCCTCTGGCCCCCCTCGTCCCTGGCAATATTGGTGGCTGGATGACGATGCACAGTGAGTACGGAAAACTAGACCGAAAACAGCTTTTTAGACGGGCGATTGAGTACGCCGCTGAGGGAGTGCCCCTCACCCCATTCAACGCACGCACACTCAGCACACTGATTGAGCAGATCGACCAGTTTCCATCTTCCGCCGCAGCGCTCGAACTTGATCGCTCGAATATCTCCACCGGCGCCGTACTTCGTCAGCCGTTCCTCGCTGAGTCGCTTGCCGCAGTCGCTGAAGGCGGCATGAAGGAGTTCTATGAGGGCAAACTTGGTGATCGGCTAAACGAAGGTCATCGCGCCGTTGGCGGCATCATGACTCGCGAAGAACTGGCAGAGTATCGGCCGTACTGGCAGGAGCCGCTATCGACAAGCTACCGAGGTCTCGAAGTCCGAGTCCCACCGCCCAACTCCTCCGGCTTCCAGATCGCCGAAACGCTCAACATCCTTGATCAGTTCGACCTCGAAGACTACGGCTCAGTTGCCACGATTCACACGCTGATGGAAGCGGTCTTCAGGGCCGCTGACGACCGCGCAAAGTATGCGGGTGACCCATCAATGACCGATGTACCGCTCGACCGCCTGCTCTCCCCCGAGTATGCACAAGAAGTAGCACGCTCAATCGACTCCTCCAGAACGTCAGGCGTACCCGCTGAGCGGTGGCGTCGTTCACGCATCGACCACCCGCTGGTGGACGTCACAAAGCCGTACGTTTCCGGCCTGACAACCCACTTTGCCACCGCCGACTCCGAAGGCAACGTCGTGACGATTACGCAAACTCTCGGCGAGGCGTTCGGCTCCAAAATCGCGCCGGAAGGCACAGGCCTGTTCCTGAACAACATGTGCAAATGGTTCGATATCGACGCTGGCTCAGGCAGCCCAAATCTGATCAGCGGTGGCCGGGAAGTCGACTTCTGCGTGTCGCCGGTTCAACTCTTCGACACGTCAGGCCCGCAGCCTTCCATACGAATGTCGATCGGTACGCCGGGGAGCTACGGCATCCTCCACACATCCGCGCAGATGATCCACCACGCCGTCGATGCAGGCATGAACGTGCAAGAAGCCATTGAGGCACCTCGCTTCAGGTTCTACGATAACGGCGGGCTCGTCCTCGAAGACCGCTTCCCGAAGTCACTACTGGCCGATCTCGCATCACGCGGCCACAAGTTCGAAATGCTACCTCCGTTCCACAACGCCGTCGGCGGAGGCCAGGGCATACAGTTCACAAAACACGGAACCATGCTCGGCGGCGCAGACCCTCGCCGAGATGGCGTGGCATTAGGCTACTAATCACAGACTGGTAGCTGCGGGGCTTGCCCCGCCACCACACAGAGAGGAACAACAATTGAAGGTCACAGAGATCAAGCAGTACCGGGTCAACGACCCCAGCGGTCGCGGCGGCTACTACGTCATCAAGATCAACACAGACGCCGGAATCTCCGGGCTGGGCGAAGTGGGCATCAAGGGCTGGGGCAACGCAATCCAGAACGCCATCGACCACCTTGGCGAGGTTGTTATCGGTTCTGACCCGTGGGAGACGGAGCGGCTCTGGCAGATCATGTTCCGTGGCGGTTTCTTTCCCGCCGATACGGTCTACTCATGCGCCATCAGTGCCATCGATATCGCTCTGTGGGACATCAAGGCGAAGTCGATCGATAAGCCGGTCTACAAACTTCTTGGTGGCCCGGTTCGAGACAAAGTAATCAGCTACCCTCACAATGGCGGCGCCACGATCGCTGACCTCGTCGACAACTGCAAAATGCGCTGGGATGAGGGCTGGAAGTTCGCCCGCTGGCACCAGCCGCCATCACACGGCACGCTGGCGGAGCCCGGCGTACTGGAGCCGCGAGACTCCATCAAAGTCGCAGTCCAGGCGATGGAAGCCGTGCGCACCGCGCTGCCTGATATCCAGATCTGCTTTGATGTGCACACGCGGATAGACACCACCCACACAATCCAGATGTGCCAGGAGTTGGAGCAGTTCAAGCCGTTCTTCATTGAGGATCCCATCCGCTCAGAGAACGCCGCCAGCTACCGGAAGATTGCCGAAAAGATCAATCTGCCCATTGCGGCAGGCGAGCAGTGGGGCTCCAAGTGGGGCTTCCGAGAAGTTATTGAGAACGAGTGGATCGACTACGCCCGCATCGATCTCTGCATCGTGGGCGGTATTACCGAAGCGCTCAAGATCACGCACTGGGCGGAAACTCACTTCATAGATATCGTCCCCCACAACCCACTTGGCCCGGTGAGCGCCGCTGCCTGCGTAGCGCTCTGCATGGCATCCACAAACGTTGGCGTACAAGAAATGCCACGGCAGCCCGGAACCTTTGCGCAAACCCTCTTCCCAGCGCAGATCAACTGGGATGAAGGCTACTCATGGGCGCCGGACGTCCCCGGACTTGGCGTAGAGCTAGACGAGGAAGTTGCCGAAGCGAACCACGTCGTCGACGCCACAAGCTGGACCCCGCGCTTACTCCGAAGCGACGGCGCGTTCACCAACTGGTAGGCATTCTGAGCCACTCAATTCCATTCGATGGTAGTGTCGCGAAAGGGCATCGAGTGCGGAGTGGGGCCGCGCCCAGCTCCGCCAGCACTGGATCAACAGCTTCAACGTGCGTGGCGTCACGCGGGCATCAAGCGTGGCGCTCCTCGGAGTGAGCGTCCATAACCTGCTGCGGTGGGCAGCGCTCACGGCCTGATGTGTGGGCGGTGCATCTGGTGGTGCGGCTACGCTGCGCCCATGAGCAGCGACAGTCGTACGTGGACAGTGGGCTAACGCACATGCTCACTCACCGGACCAGACACACGTTGGTCTGCCAATCCGGCGATGGCGAGACGCCATAAACTCACCGCCTCTGAAGGCGACGAATGGAAAGCGGGCGTCATCTGTATTCAGGCCACCCACACCCCACCGTCATTCTGAGGAGTGAGGCTCTGCGAACGACGTGAGAATCTCATCTTGGGCACCACGGAGAGGGGAACGCCACATCGAACGGTCGCAGGCATTTACGTCGCTGGGGATGAGGTCCTCACGGCCCGCGGAGCCGGGCCTCAGAGGGTGTGAGTTTATGGCGCCGAGCCGTCTGAGAAATATCCGCTATGTCTATTGCGGGATGAGCGAAAACGCTTTTTGCGCCGACCCGTCGCACTCCCCTCGATTTTGTTGTGCGAGGAAACGCGTAGCACGTGTTCTTGGGTATTACGTGGAGTTAGGCCCATTCCTCCTAAAATCGCGACCTCTCTGCCGACCCACTCGATAGTTCGTCGCAACAAGGGTGATCAGGCAATTGAATCACAAGCTCTCAGGATGATGAATGGATAGCACCCACCCTACGAATGCCAGACCACAACGTTGTCAGCACCCGTTTGGAATCGCTTCAACTCTGACTCAATGACCTCCACTCCCAGTCCCGGCGCAGTTGGCACGGTTATGTGGCTATCGGTTTGATCAAAGATCGGGTCGGTGATGTTTTCTCGGATGGGGTGTGGCGTCCGATCAAACTCCATGACTGTTTCGTTGACGTAGGGCTGCTGGATGACACTGTGAGGGTTGGATGGCAGCGTTGCGCACACGTGCAATGTGGCGGCGAGGCTGATTCCGGTTCCCCAGAAGTGTGGGTTGAACTGCACACCGAATGCGTTGGCCATATTGGCGATCTTATGCATCTCAGAGATTCCGCCGGCGTGGACGATATCGGGCTGAATGATGTCGAACGTGCGGTCTGCAAGCCGCCGGGCGAACTCATAGCGTGTGCGCAATCCCTCTCCGCCCGAGACTGGCATGGGCACGCTGCGGCGGACTTCCTGATTACCCGCGTCGTCGAATGAGCCAACCGGCTCTTCGAACCACGATAGGTCAGCGTCGGCGAGGGCCTGACCAACGTAGATCGCCGTCTTCACGTCGTATCCCTCGTTGGCGTCCATCATGAGGTGGATGTCCGGGCCAAGTACATTTCGAAGATGGCGGACCCGCTCGATATCTTCTTTAACTGTCTTACCGCCGACCTTCAGCTTCATGCCCGTGAATCCAGCTTCTGCGTATCCGACCGCCTCGGCAGTCAGTTTGTCCGGAAAGTCGTTCTCCAGGTAGTACAGGCCGGTCGCGTAGACCGGGATTCTTTCGCGGCTGCCACCGCCGAGCATCTCCGATACGGGCTTGCCTGCCACTTTGCCGGAGATGTCCCAGAGGGCCATATCAAACGCGCTGATGGCGTCCATTCCGGGTCCAGTAAAGCCGTGTGACTGGTTGATGACGCGAAAGAGCTTCTGCCAGATGAATTCAGGACGGGTCGGATCTTCTCCGATCAACTGGTTGGAGAGAGCCTCCATTGCCATCGGACTACCGCTTTCGCCCCATCCGTAGGTACCGTCATCAGCGACAATCTTCACGGCCGTTGTCTGGCGCGTGGACGTCCAGCGCTGCGACCAGCCAAACGGCTCGTCCAGTTGGGCTTCAAGCGGGTAGATTTCGATCCGTTCGATTTTCACGTTTCGCTTCCGATCAGAAGTTCAGTTGAGTGAAGATTCTCGCGATGTCACTTTGAGCGATACGTCCAATTGTGTCATCCCCGTATCCGGTAGGAGAATCGGGATCTCAGTGCCTCGGAGCGTCATGTGAGGTGGGAGATCATCGTAGGTTGATCGATATTGGGCGGTGTTCTCTGCTGATCGGCCTGAGGCGGACGCATGCCGAGGCGGCTGCGGCATCACAAATGCTTGCTTGACGCCAATGGGCTCATCAGCGTGGAGGTGTATCTTCACAGCAAACATGAGTATCTGCTACTACCCGACGACCCCACACAAGGGGTAGGCTTAAGTTCAGTAAATTAATCCTGATCCACCGGCGAGATAACGCCCAACACAGATGATCTCAGACGCAACACAACTCACTACTTAGTCAGGCCCGCGGACCACAACAGTCCGTGGGCGCCCCTCATTGCAACCCGCCCAACGCGGGGCAGCTTTGCGCGAGCGTCCGCAGAATCTCTACGAAAATCATCACGGCGGTTATTCCGCCCAATCCGCCTGAGGCGGATGAGGCTCCATGCTTTACGCACAGAATCTAACAAAAGAATTTGGTCAGCGCGTCCTCTTTGAAGACGTCAATCTGACTATCGGCGATGGCGAACGCGTCGGACTCGTTGGTCCAAACGGCGCTGGAAAATCAACTCTTCTCAAGCTTATGGCCAGGGAGGAACCCGCTTCGCGCGGCTCTGCCGGTCATCGCACCGGGACGCTAGGCTATCTCAAGCAGCAGAGCGGATTCGATATCGAGAAGACGTTGTTGGACGAAATGTGGAACTCGTTTCCAGATGTTGTCGCTATTCGCGATCAGCTAGCAGAGCTCGCGGTCACTCTTGAGACTGAGAGTTCCACAGAGTTGATTGAGCTACAGGATGATCTCTACCAACGCTATGAGGCGCTCAACGGCTACGGTATTGACGTGCTTGTTGATCGCGTGCTGCGTGGGCTCAACTTCACGGCGGAAGACAAGCAGAAACTCTGTGGAGATTTCAGTGGTGGTTGGCGGATGCGAATCTCACTCGCCAAACTCCTGATCCACCGCCCCGATCACATCCTGCTAGACGAGCCGACCAACCACCTTGATGTTCGTTCCAGAGACTGGCTAGCGGATGAACTCTCAGCCTATCCGGGGACGGTAGTCGTCGTCACACATGAGGGCGAGTTTCTGGATAAAATCGCCCAGCGAGTCGTCGAAATCGACCAGGGTGAGCTTCGATGGTTTACCGGCAATTTCACTGACTATCAACAGCAGAAAGCCCACCTGATCGAGCAGCAGAATCGCGAGGCAGGTCAGCAGGAACGTGATCTCGCCCGCCAGGAGCGATTCATCGAGCGATTCCGGGCCAAGGCAACCAAAGCGCGCGCCGTGAAAAGCCGTGAGAAGGCAGTCGCCAAGATCTCCCGGAAGAAGTCTTACCAGGAGGCGGCGAAGGCCCGGTTCACCATACGCTCACACGGTCGCGTTGAGCGCGAAGTCCTCAAACTATCCGGCATCAGTCACGCCTACGATGACGATCTCGTGCTTCTCGACGTCGATCTCACCGTGGAGCGGGGGCAAAAGATCGTATTCGTCGGCCCGAACGGGAGCGGAAAGTCGACCTTATTGCGTATTGCGGCGGGCCAGATCAAGCCTTCGGAGGGTAGTGTGAGCTGGTCTGATCGAGCGCTGCCAGGGTACTACGAGCAGCATCAGGACGAGGCGCTCAATCCGACTCTGTCGGTCTTTGAAGAGGTTCGCGAATCGGTACCCTCCACCACTGATGGAGACATCCGAAACGCGCTGGCTCATTTCCTTTTTCGTGGCGACGAAGCATTCAAGCTGGTTGCGTTTCTCTCAGGTGGCGAACGGAGCCGCGTCGCGCTTGCCAAGTTCCTGCTGCAGCCCACCAACGTCCTGCTGCTGGACGAGCCAACGAACCACCTGGACGCTGCCACAAGGGACAGCCTGCTCTCCTCGCTTTCTAGCTACGAGGGCACGGTCATCTGCGCCAGCCACGACCCCGGTCTACTGGCAATCGCCACACACGTCTATCAGGCGCAAGAAGGCGAAATCAGCGAGACATTCGAGTACGAAACAGCGGGAATACCGCAGGGACGCTAGCAGGCGACTCGGGGACCGTTCGCGCCGCGAATGGTTCACATTTGCGCTAATATCAGCCGCATCACACCGTGAAATCGTAGAGTCAGGCGGGCATCATGGTGTAATCAGTTGTCCCGCCTAAACTTTCACCAGCTTCTGCATGGATCGCAGTTCACCGTGCTCATGCTCATCAAGGTTCCAGCCTCTGCCGTAGTCGCTGTGCGACACCTCGGCAACGTAGATGTTGCCCTTTGAATCCACGGCAATACCATGTGGTGAGTAAAAACGACCGGATTGCGAACCGTAAGCCTCAGTACCAATGCGGGCTACTCGTTCGCCATTCGTCTTCAGAATGGTGACTCGGGGGCCAAGATTGGTGCCGATATCGTTACTGGCAATCCCGCTGAAGTACTCGCCAATATAGAGAAGATCCTCCGGTCCACGGGTATCGATGTAGATCGCCGCTGCACGGGACATGTTCACCACCTGCAGTTGGAACTCGCCATCCGGACTGAACTTCTGAATGCGGTGGTTTTCGCGGTCCGCGACGTACACCCAACCTTCGCTGTCTGTAGCGATGTTGTGAACAATATTGAACTGCCCGGGATCGGTACCGGACTCGCCCCACGTCTTGATCAGCTCACCGCCCTCATTGAACTTGTGCACTGAGGCATTGGAGTAGCCATCGGCCACATAGAAGTCACCATTGTTGGGATCCACTGCCACGTGGGTTGGCACGCTAAATGGCGTGCCGCTCATCTTAGGACTTGGCTTTCCGGCCACGCCCAGCGTCATCAGCACCTCACCTGAAGGTGACATCTTGCGCACAGTGCTATCGCCATTGTCGACACACCACAAGTTGCCGTCAGGAGCCACCGTTACACCGTGCGGATTCTGGAAAATACCTTCCCCCCAGTGATCCACCATGTTCCCATCGGTATCGAACACGATCATAGGCGACGTGCCGCGGTTGAAGACGTAAATGCGGTCGTTGTCATCCACCGCCACCGCAGTAGCTTCCTTGTAGAACCAGCCTTCCGGAAGATTGCCCCAGTTCGTTCCCGTGAGTTCGTACTTGAAATCACCCTCACCCAGCACGGGCCCCTGGGTTCCAGGATCATCAGGTCGATGTCCATCGTGTGGAAATCCAGATTCCAGGCGCTCAGATACTTCAGACATGTTCCAGTTTTCTCCCGTGGGCGTACTTAGGTGTAGTTCGGCACTCTAGCACGAGCCAATTCAAGAATCACCATCGGTGGCGTGCGTCGAAAGGGTATCCTGAGATGCCTGTCCTGAGGTCCTCGAAGGGCTCGAAGGGCTCGAAGGGCATCATTCCGACGAACAAGCGTCACCACGGAGCATCCACTTGAGTCCCAACATCGTCTTCATGTTCAGCGACCAGCAGCGATATGACACCCTGGCGGCGTATGGCAACGACTGGATTCAGACGCCAAATCTGAACAAGCTCGCCGAGCGCAGCATGGTGTTTCAGCGGGCGTACGTGACTCAGCCGGTATGCACTCCTGCCCGGGCGTCGCTATTGACCGGGCTCTATCCCCACACGGCCGGTCCCATCGTGAATCACATCCCACTGCCCGCAGACACGAAGACGTTTGCGGAGTATGTTGGCGACGAGTACGAGACGGCGTGGTTCGGCAAATGGCATCTTGGCGACGATACCGTGAAGCAGCACGGCTGGAAGAACTGGATTAGCTCAGAAGATGGGCATCATGAGAGCTACACCAGCGACGAGTTGCCATTGAGCAACTACCACCGATACATGGAGAGTCGCGGCTACAAGCCGGAGGGATCCGCACCGCAAGGTCGCGCTATTTTCACATCCGGCCAGCGATCGAAGATGCCGCCAGAAGACCAGATGGCCCACTTTCTGGGTCGTGCAGCGGTCGATTTCATAGATAAAAACGCTGATAACCCATTCGTATTATTCGTCAGCACCTTCGAGCCGCATTCGCCCTACTCAGGCCCGTACAACAACTTGTACGACCCCACTGATCTCCCCGTTGGCCCTGCATTCTTGCAGCAGCCAGAAAGTGCATCGCTCTACCACCGAACACGCGCTTCGTACTATTCGAAATTCCTGACCGAAGGCGGTTCGCGCTCGGACCCTTACATGCGCGAGTACCTTCTTGATCCAGACCTGACGCTCGATTCAGAGCTAGATTGGCGGGTTCTGCGCGCTAAGTACCTCTCGAACATCACGCTGGTCGACGACATGGTGGGAATGGTGTTGAATGCGCTGGATTCGAACGGACTCGCAGACGACACGATCGTGGTGTTCACAAGCGAGCACGGCGAGATGGCTGGCGATCACTGCATGCTGGAGAAACGGTCGCTTTACGAGGAGTCAGCAAGGGTTCCGCTGTTGATGCACGTTCCGGGATTGGAGGGTGGCGTCCGCACCGTGCAGGGCAACATCAGCCAGGTTGATCTGCTGCCCACGCTGCTCGATCTGATGGGTGAATCCGTACCTGATGACATCGAAGGCAAATCGCTGGCGGCCGCGCTGAAGTCAGGGGCTGATCTTGAATCTAACGATGTGTTCATGGAGTGGAACGGAACTGGCGGCCTCGCTGACCGCAACCTTGGGAGCGAAGACATCAACCTTCTCAACACGGCTCCATGGCGCGGCGTGGTCTCCGGCGACTGGAAGTTTTGCTACTGCCCAACTGACAAAAACGAGCTATACAACCTGGCCGACGATCCGTACGAAATGAACAACCTCGCGGAAGATCCCGCCCACGCAGATGTCGTCCGAAGAATGGCCGCCAGGCTCCGGGAGTGGAGCGAACGTACCGCCGACAGCGTACCCATCACCGTCTCGTGATGGGGTGACGCGCCAGCCGGTAGCCGCCGGGCTTGCCCGGCCCCTCTTTTGATATCTGACGGCCACACAACATCGCGGGGGCGGCTGCGATAGGTTCTCCTGAGGTAACTCGAAGGGCTGCGCCCGAACGCTACGTACAACGCCAACGGTGCGATGAAGACCGCAACGCTGTGGTTTTCACCGAGCCACTCGCGATGAATGATCACTGGTGCAGCTATCGCAGTCACCTCTACGCGATCAACTCATCAACGGCATGCACAACAGCGCCCCTAAACCAGCGCTATCATCACCAGTCCCGATACCACCAACGCCGCAGCCACCAGCTTCTGCGTTACCACGCCCGTCGTGAGCGTCTCCTCAAGCGGCAACGGCGTCTTCCACGAAAGGAGCACGCTCAGGAAAAACACAATCAACGGTGTTGTGCCCACAATCGCGCTTGTCAACGACAGCGGCCCATTTGCTATCGCAAACGTGATCAGCGACATCGCAACCGTCGCGAATCCAACGTCGATAGCGAGAGCGGCCAACTGCTTGCGACCGCGTGCGAATCTGATCAACTCTGATGCGATGTCTGGACGCATGTTCATTGGAATCAGAACGAACGCCATGCCAGCACTACGCAGGCCAAGCGCCTGCCAGAATGAGAGGTCGTCGGTAACCGTCTTGAGCAGCGTTTGCGCCACGGCCACCACGGCCACTGCGACCAGCAGTATCCCCACGGTGCTCGAAATCGTGATGCGATCGCCCGTACCAGACAGCTTCAGAGCGGCCAGCAACACACCTCCAATGGCGAGAGCGGCAGCGACCGACTCCATGACCGATAGGCTCTCGCCAAGAAAAATCACGGCAAAAATAACCGCCAACAACGGGTGCGATTGCGAGATAGGCGTGATGCGCGAAACCTCTTCGCGGCTGAGCGACCACAGGATCACCGGCGAGCCGAAGCCCCATAGG
Source organism: Chloroflexota bacterium (assembly GCA_013204555.1). Classification (GTDB taxonomy): domain Bacteria; phylum Chloroflexota; class Dehalococcoidia; order Lucifugimonadales; family Lucifugimonadaceae; genus UBA1151. The sequence continues at coordinate 13,690 of JABMNO010000027.1, forward strand.
ACCCCGACGCCTATCCCTCGGATCCAGGTCTCGGTAGCAACTGACGTATATGGATCAACCAGCGATATAACGATGAACGTGATGAGGGATTGCAACCCGATGAACAGCAAAAATGACCGCACCCGCAAACCCAGGCCGGTCAGGACGATCTTATCGGCGATATTGAGCATCGCCATCGTGACCGCAGCGAGTAGCGCTGCTACTGTCCAGTCGATTTTTCTGGCCCTCTATTGACCCTTCAACTCAGGCCAGATGCATTCCATCTGCCACGCGTCCAGCGACATCAGCTTTGCCGTGCCGCCGCGGGCGAACAAAGACACCCCCACGCTATCGTCCCGATCAGGGTACGCCCTCAATGTAAGAGCCTGGATATCATTTGCGAAGACTTCCACGATGCTGCGATCCACGAATATGCGGAGCCGTAGCGGCTCGTCCTCGGCGATATCGAGAGGGCCTATCTCAGGTGTTCGAGAGATCAGATCGGTTCGAACTGATGATGCGGTGCCGTCGATTTGAATCTGCGGTGTCCCGAATCTCCGTATCGCATCGGGGAAGAACGATATACGCGTCTCTTCCTCTCGTCCCGGTGACCTGAGCACACGCAGACCCACCTCGTGTGCATCTCCGGGCTCCATGACCGCCTCAATTTCGATTGCGGCGCCGGAAATCCCATCTAGCACGATATCTTCACCCGCACCGACCTCCAGTGGACCCACACGCTGGTGGTCACCACGCAGAGACTTCATCTCATCGACAGGCCGAATCAACAGCGAGTCATCTTCGGCCAGTGACAGGTGGTACGGCAGCGTCATGATGTCGCGCCAGCCCTGCGGCTCCCTGCTCTCCTTCACGTTGAAAATGCCGATATATCTACCTGCGTCATCGACGGTGGCCGATGGCGCGTGGAGGCTCCCAATCGCCAGCGGCCCGTTGTTCAGACGACCGTGATAGTCAGGCGAGAACTGGTGCGTCGATGAGTCGTAGTCACCCACGAAATACTGCCCACCGCGCTTGTGGCTGAAGAACAGCAGCATGTGCTTGCCGTTACCAATCGGCCAGAAGTTCGGCACCGCGTAGTCCTCACCCGGCTCAGAGTTGAAGTTGCCCTCAACCAGCGGCCCAATGTGTTCCCACGTGGTCAGATCAACCGACCGAAACACATGGTCGATCCCCACACAATCGACGCTTCTGACGCCATCTTTGAACACCCCTGAAAGCGCGTAGTAGCCATCATTCTCTTTCCATATGCACGGATCGAACACACGGTACGGATAACCGTTGTCGTCCACATCCACCATCGGGATAACAGGGTTGCCGGGATGCTTCCGCCAATCGACCAGCAGCGGATCCGACGCCGTCGCAACAGCGTTCCCAGCCTCGGTGCCGTGATATATCGCTATGACGCGATCGTCCTCCACCAGCGTCTGCCCACTGAAGCAGTCCTTCTCCTGATCGGGATACAGCGCAACCGGCAGGTCATGCCAACGCACAAGGTCCTCGCTAACCGTGTGCCCCCAGTGGATGTTCTGCTCGCCCTCCGGCGTGAACTGGTAGAAGAGGTGGTACAGCCCCTGCCACTGACATAGCCCATTCGGGTCGTTCATCACAGACCCCGGCGGCGAAAAGTGATACATCGGCCGGTGCTTGTCCGATGCGAGCACCTCGCGAGCAGCACGGAACTGCTGCATCTGCGCGTTTGATGAAAGCTGCTGTAGTTGTTCTTCCAGACTCATGTCGACGAATACCCCGCTCGCCTGATCCTGTAATGGATGGCGCTATTGTGACCGAACGCACGCTGTGAGGGAATACAGGGATGCGCGACACATACGCCACACTCACGCGTTTCACGGAATGACGCGTCGCCATAAGCAACACTGCTGTCACGCCACGCATTAGCATTGCCGCTATGCCATACCTTCATGCCCGGTCCTACGTGCGCGGGCGGCCAAGTTGAATCTCCCCGGAAGAGTTCCTTCGGACGAGCCCGACGATGCGTCAGCGGTGACCTCCAGCGAGGGATCCCGGTTCTCCGTCTCCCCCGCCCGCTCGCCGTTCTACTACGGATGGGTGATTCTGGCTGTTGCGGCAATCGCCAACTTCATCTCTGCACCGGGCCAGACCTACACATTCGCGGTTTTTCTCGACCATTTCCGTGATGATCTCGGACTGTCATCAACGCTCATATCCACGCTCTACCTGATCGGCTCGTTGACCGCCGCAGTCATGATCGTCGGCATCGGCCGGGCGTTGGACGTGCTGGGCGCCCGCGTGATGCTCGTGCTGGCTGGAACTCTCATCGGACTGGGCGCAATGTGGATGAGCCAGGTCTCAAACGCCTTTGAGCTGCTCATCGGCTTCGCGATCCTGCGAACCCTCGGCCAGGGCTCGCTCTCGCTCATTCCAACCACTCTGGTATCAATCTGGTTCGCCCGCAAACGTGCCCGTGCGCTGGCGCTCATGGCGCTGGGTGGTGCCCTGGCCAGCGGAGTATTCCCCATCATGTCGAACGGCCTCATCTCCGCCTTTGACTGGCGAGGAGCGTGGGTCGGAATAGCCATCATCTCGTGGGGATTTCTGGTCCTTCCGGCCGCCATCTTTGTGCGTCGGTCCCCGGAATCCGTCGGTCTGCTGCCCGATGGTGAAAAACCACTCTCCATACCCAACAGCACCGGAGTTCGAATCGCTGACGAGTTCGCGTTCACGGTAAAAAAGGCTGTCCGAACACGGGCGTTGTGGCTCCTCATGTTCGCCGCATCTGCGCAATCGATGGTGGGCACCGGCCTCATGTTCCACCAGATCTCGCTGTTCAATGAGCGAGGTCTTTCAAGTGCAACCGCAGCGGCAGTCTTCGGCGTGATCGCTCCGGCGCTGATCGTCGGTCAATTCATTTCGGGATTCCTGGCTGATCGCGTGCCAATCAGGTACCTGATTGCCGCCGCCCAGCTCTCCATCACGGCGCTGGTGCTCTCCGTATTCCTGCTCTCGCAGCCCTGGCACGCCTACCTGTACGGCGCCCTATTTGGCCTCACCATGGGCTTCCTCATGAACAGCACAACCTCCATCTGGCCCGACTACTTTGGCCGCAAGCACCTTGGCAGCATCCGCGGTGTCACGCAGTTCTCCACTATGGCCGCAGCCGCAGCCGGACCACTCCCCCTCGCCATCGCCTTCGACGTCACCGACTCCTACGAGAACGGCTTAATTATCTTCGCCATCATCCCGCTCCTCTGTGCGGTGGCCGCGCTATTCGCCATAAAGCCAACCGTTCCAGATCGCACAACCAGAGCTGCTTCAGCGGCCGCCCCGTAGCAACGGAAGGCGTGCGACCTCCACGAAGACGCGAAGAGGACCGGGGGGACAATCCCGGCCCTCTTCACACTTTAGGGGTCTAATAGTCTGCGACTTGAAGGTCTAGGTGTTTTCGGCAACCTTGAAGAATCGCATTGCAGTCCGAAGACCGTCAGCCATTCCTCGCAATTCGTCTGCCGATGCGACCACTTCCTCAACCTGCGAACTAAGTTCTTGTGTTGAGGCCGTCGACTCCTGTACGGATGCCGCCGTCTGCTCCGTCACGGATGAAATCTCATCCATCGCACGCTGTACTTCATCACTGCTTGCGGACATCTGCTCTGCCGCAGCTGTCGACTGTTCCGTAACCGCCGTGACGTTTCCAATGGCCTTCACCATCTCGTCGCTCGTGGCGGCCACTTCCTCGGCTGCCGCTGAAATCTGCTGTATCTGGGAGTTCACTCCAGCAACAGACTCCAGTATCCGCCCAAGTGCCCTGTCCGCTTCCGCAGCAAACTCTGTGCCAGCCGCAACCTCAGCAGTGCCCTCCTCAGTCGCCTTTACCGACTCAGCGACGCCCCTCTGGACGCGTTCTATCAGTGAAGCGATCTCTTTGGTTGCATCCGTCACGCGTTCTGCAAGGGTGCGAACTTCATCTGCAACAACAGCGAATCCGCGTCCTTGCTCTCCGGCTCTGGCAGCCTCAATTGCTGCGTTCAGAGCCAGAAGGTTTGTCTGTGCCGCAATGTCATCAATAACCGCAACGATCTTGCCAATTTCAGTTGACTGATCCCCAAGATCATTGATCCGCTCCGACACGCTATCGACAGCCACTTTGATGCTGTTCATGCCCGTCAGGGTCTTCCCAACTACTTCACGGCCTTCATTGGCGATCTCATCAGCGGTGCGAGCTTCCTCAGACGCAGATTGCGCGCTCCTGGCTACCTCATCTATGGCACTCGCTACCTGTTCGATGGCACGAGACGTTGATTCAACATCCTCCAACTGTTGAGTGCTACCCGCGATGATCTGCTTGATGGCGCCGCCAAGTTCACGCACGGAACCAACAGTGGTCGCTACGGACTCAGCCTGCCGGGTGGAACCAACTGCAACTTCCTGACTCTGCGATGCAATCATTTGTGTTGCCTCGCCAGCCTGCTGAGCCGCCGTGGTCAACTGCTCACTCGCAGTCGCAACGCCTGTGGCGCCGTCGTTCACCTTGCCGACTATCTCGCGAAGATTCACAACCATCGCGTTGTTGGCGGCTCCCATCTCACGTAACTGGCCGCTCATGGTGTTGAATGCAATCGCCAATTGGCCTACTTCGTCTTTCGACCTCACCGGTATGTCCGCGATCTGAACGTCCGACGATACCGTCATGTCTCCCTCCGCCACTTTCTTGGATATTGCGACGAACTCAGGGAGCGCTCTCTCTGCAATGTCCGTGGCGGCAGCAGCAACGGCTGACACGCCGTTCGCAATAGTCCGGCTCATGAAGAATCCGGCTGCGACGACCACGCCAATTGAGATGAGCAGAACCAACAGGAACGTGTTGAGCATGCTCTTTGCTGGAGCCAACGCCTCGGCTTCATCAATCTCAGCAAGAATCACCCAGTCAAGTCCTTCGATGTTCAAGGGACCATACGACGACAACACGGGATTGCCGTTGTAATCGATAATGATTTTCGAGTCGGTTACGCCGGCGATGCCCTGTCGGGCCGCTTCGGTATCTACGCCGTTGGAAGCAACGGTTCCTGCAAACGATGCGTTCGTACTATGAGCGATCGGGTCCAGGAAGGAGTCGGTGCGCATCCTCATGTCGGACCCAATCAGGTAAGTTTCTCCGGTCTCACCCATGCCGTGTCGCTCTTGCATGATTGCGTTGATCGCGCCATGCGGGAGCTGCAGTGCAACAACACCTTCCAGTTCGCCTTCTCGGTAAACCGGTGCAGCCACAAATGCGGCTGGCTTATTGCCGCTCGGTGCGTACGGCTCAAAGTCCTGGATTGAGATGTCGCGCAACGCACTGTTGAAAACCTTGCCCAGCGGACTGGTCCGGAGTGACCCATTGATGAGATTCTCTCCAAGGTCAGACTCACGGGCGGCTGTCCAGACTACGTTTCCGTCCGGGGCAATTAAGAACAGATCGTAGTAACCATATTCACTGTTGTACTGCTCCAGCCAATCTCCAAACTTGGTCTGGGCGGCCGTATAAAGTGGCCCCCTGTCAGCGCCGCCTTCCTCTTCGAATGCGACTTCGAATCCCTCAAAGGATTCTTCCACGGTTGCGTTGGAAGACAGCACGCTGACGTCACCCAACCGTTCACCAAAGTAGCCTTCTATCTGGCCTTGCTTGATTGCCCTCACCGCCTCCAGGTTGTGGAACGCCTGCTCACTAAGCGAAGCCGATCCCTTCTGGTAGGACACCGTGCCCACAATCACTGCCGGGACCACTCCCAACAATAAAAACATAACTATCAACTTGCCCATTAAAGATTCGAGCAAGAACGCTTTGATCTGCATACCCATGCCAATCTCCCCGATGTTGATGACTACCCCCGCGTCTCCGCAGGCAGCAGTCGGCCCCTTCGCTCTCAAGTGAAGAGCGATTACGAATTCATGGACCCGGGATTCGGAACATTCTCGATTGGCGTCGTTACATCGTCGGTGATATCCCCTCAAATGAGGCCCAGGACTGACGATAGAACGAGTGTCCGTTTTAGTGGCCGACAAACCGAGGGTGTCACGCGGTTAACTATTGAGAGGAATACGCGGCGTGATGGGTGAAACTTAAGATAATGGAAGGTAGATCTATCCAGTGGATTGCGCATTTTCCGCCAACACTCACAGACGAAGAACCTTGTGGGAACATGCCGCACCCACTCGCACCATCTGTGATTCTGAAGGTTGCTGAAGAATCTCAGTTGCGACCTCAATCGTGCGCGACATAGAACTGCATCCGCGACTGACGCTGAGATGCTTCGGAGGCACTCTGAATGACATCGCGATTGCGAGGGCGATGTGCCAAATGAGGAGTCCAAGCACCTCCCCTCCCCCGCGCCTTTCCGGGTTCTCCTGAGGCGCTCGAAGGGCGGAGGCCGGAACACAGGCACACCCACAAACGGATGCAGCGAGCGCTCGATAACCACTCATCAACCATCCCGCCGCCCTCGCCCCCCGTAGCTGCAATTCACGAATTGCTCTTATGTGCGTGGCATGGGCATCTCTGCCCATTCGAGTTGATTTGGCCCCAGACCGTCGGAAGTGCTTCGTACGGGCAGAGATGCCCGTGCTACGCCAAACCACCCACCTACATGTCATCCTGAACGGAGGCAGCTCTGGGCCGTAGTTGAAGGATCTGGAGTGGTCCGATGTTCGAAGCCGGTTGATGTTGTGTGCGCTGATGGTTGTTGCTTCTTCTGGCGGATAAATGTCTTGAGATCCTTCGACTGCGTTCCGTCCGCCTACGGCAGACTCCACTTCGCTCAGGACGACATTTGGGGGGGGGGCGGGCGCTTTGATGTGATGGTCGGCTGATCGCCGCTGCCATTTCCGCGTCCGGTACTCGGCGGCCGATCTCGTGAGCATTCGGTAGAGGCAGGTTTGAAACCTGCCTCTCTTCGCGCCGTGACCGCATCGGGCTAATCCACGATTGGTGATTCCTCATGTCAGAGCGGGTATCAATGTTCAGACAAACGGGACCATCTCTCTCACAGGAATCGATTACGGAGAGGGCTGATATGAGTCGCAACTATCCGAGTAAGTCGGAGCGGGACTTACGGTCGCCAGTTGTGGCTATATGTTTCTGAGGTTGTGTGAGGCGCTTGAAGTCAGGGGATCTGAACTGATCGCAAGGATCGAACGCTAGTACGCTGCACGCCTTGAGTTGCCTCTCAGTTACGGTGATCCGGGGGGGGCGGTTCAGTATCTAGGGGGACTTCTATGTTTCTTGAATGCCCCGCCGGGGGCCAGTTTGAACCGTTATCCCCTCATCTCTTTGACTTCTTTTCGGAGTGATCGGAGCTCCCTCAAAATTTCATCCAGCTGATTATCTGTCTCTTCCACTTCTTCTCTGGAATCGGAGCGCATGAATACCGACGCCATATTGGCTGCTAGCGCGGAAAACAGTCCAATACCAATAAGCATCAGGAATACGCCCGCAACTCTGCCCCATCCTGTTATTGGGGTGATATCGCCATAACCAACAGTTGTCACCGTTACGAGTGCCCACCAGAGTGCGTCTGGAAACTCAGCAAGTGCAGAGTTCGTGCCTCGTTCAACGGTAGAAACGACGGTTGCAGCAATGATCACGCTTCCAATCGCATAGACGCCGAGGAAATCCGCCGAGGTGGCTCGCCTTGATCCCCTGAATGCTCTTGCCCCGAACAGCAACACCTGGAGAATTCGTAGTGGCCGAAAGAATGGCACCACCACAATTGAACCGTGAGCCAATTTGCTCGCAGATATTTCATACGCTGAGGGGATACCAGCGCCTTCACAGCGAGGTCAGCGCCGAAAACGACCCAGATCAATATGTTGAGCGCTGCGAACGTGGTCGTTTCCGAAGTTGATAGGTTCCACAGAAATGGGCCGACCAATAGTGGGATCATCAAGAATGCCAGCAAGAGAAGCGGCAATTCCGTCATCCGCTCGATCCGAAGAAGAAGTTCATCACGATCTTCCGCTGTCGATGATCCTATGCGTGTGACGATACTCAATTGTTTGCTCCTTCGATTTCTCATATATGTTCGGTCTGTCTTTGGTGGCGCGAGACATCATCGTGAAATGGCCGACTGTAACTATCGACTATGATTGGGGATCTGAAACGGACGGTTTACGAACAATAGGGCTGGATGTCAATGGCAGAATTCCTCACCACTTCTGGAGTCACGTACAACTTAGAGCGTCTGATCAATGAGGCGACAGAACGCCTGATATTGGTCAGTCCTTATCTCAAGATCAATGACCGGCTTCGCCAGCTTCTTGAAGATCGGGATCGTTTCAAAATTGACATCCGTGTCATATATGGCAAGAGCGAGCTTCAGCCGTCGGAAAGTAAGTGGTTAGGGGAGCAAAGCTCTATTCGCTCCAGCTACTGCAAAAATCTCCACGCCAAATGCTTCCTGAACGAATCAGAGGCGTTGATCACGTCCATGAACCTGTATGAGTTCTCTCAGGTCAATAATCAGGAGATGGGAATCCTCATTAAGAAAGTGGATGATCCTGAGTTGTACTTGAAGGTCTATGAGGAGACGAGTCGACTCATCAGGATCAGCGAAGAGGTTCGGGTTGAGGTTGAGATCGTGCCCCCTGAACCGACGAAGAAACCTGCCGCGAAAAAGGCTGGTAGCAAGAAAGTGGCCGCTGAGCAGGGTCACTGCATAAGGTGCGGAACTGATATACCGTTCGGGGTTGAGCGTCCGCTTTGTGATAAGGACTATCGGACTTGGTCACGCTATGAAGACGTCGACTACGAGGAGGGCTATTGCCACTCCTGCGGTGAAGAGCGAGACACGACGTATGCAAGGCCATTATGTCGCACCTGTTGGAGCAAACACGGAAGACCCAAGCCAAACGCTATCATGGACAAAGCGTAGGTATCCGTCATGCAGCGATGGAAATTGCTGGAGTTCGTCGCACTTGCAATCGAGCTCTATCATTCACGAGGGGAGTCCACGCAGGTAACTTACGACGATAAGATCCCTGAGATCAGTTCATCATCCCGCAGACAGGTGGACATTTCATTGAGGTCCACGGCAGCTGAACACGAATTCCTAAGAATCGTTGAGGTCCAAGATAGGATCGATAAGATCGGCTCACCGTTCATAGACTTGGTGGGTGGCAAACTTGCTGCAATCGGTGCACATCGTGCAACCATTGTGTCAACCGCGGGATTCACCGCCCCAGCAATTGAGAAGTTGCGAAATGCAAGTGACAAATTGGACGGATTTACGCTTCGGAAGTCGCTAAAATCTGATTGGGTGAAGCAATGGGGAGTTGACCATGTTGAATTTACCGATGGACAAGTGACCCACAACTTCCCCCTTGAGTCGCTGACATTTGAAAAAGCCACCACCGGCGAAGCGTCCTTGGTAACACGATTCGCCGACGTGAACTTCGAGGGCTTCGACGGCGCACACGTCATCATTGGTCCCACTGGAACCGCCAACAAGGGTGAGGCAAGCGTCAACTACCAAACCTACACAATTGGAACTATGGCGGCGGATATTGAATTCCCAACGAGCACACTAACGTATCGCACCGAAGATGGCGTGATGCACAGTGTTACTGAGAATCGAAAGTCCGTCAGCAATCTTACCCTCGCCGACCGCAAATCCATCCGACGACGCCGCAATCGTTTCTGAGCTACCCCGCCTATGGGATGTTCCTGAATCTGGCAACGAAATTCATCCCATACCCATTAGGCCGTGGTCGTCTTGTTGCGGAAATTTGGCGCCCGGGTGGGGGTGCTGAAGCTCAGATCTCGACCCGTTTCGATGCCCAAATGATCTGGGTTGGTGTCAAAACTGGTGTCAAAAAGGAAAACGGCCAGCCCCACATGATGAGTCACTAACCGTTTTCAATCTCAAATATATGGTGCCGAGGGGCGGACTTGAACCGCCGACACACGGATTTTCAGTCCGTTGCTCTACCAACTGAGCTA
>JABMNO010000028.1 GCA_013204555.1 Chloroflexota bacterium
CGGTTGGCAGAGCTTCCCGGTTATCTTGACTACTACAATTACACTCGGCCACACGGCGGTATCAGTGGAGCAACGCCAGCCTCAAGACTGTAAACAACGTCCGTGGGAGCTACATCTAGGCGGCCAGACATGGCTGAAGCGCCACTCATCCCCGATATTGAGACTATCCCGCGCTCGCCAGGGTCGTACATGCTCGTGCTTCATTTGCCGAAACCGCGCACATTAGTGGTCGGCAAATTAGGCCAATTCGACTTCCCGTCTGGTTACTATTTGTATGCCGGAAGCGCACACGGCGGTCTGAAGGGCCGTGTATCTCGACACCTGCGCGCCGATAAGAAACAGCACTGGCACATCGACTACCTCAACTGCGAAGAGGATGGTGCAGCGGTGGTTGATGTGTGGTGGCGTACAGGATCTGAACGGCTGGAGTGCGAGTGGGCGGCTGAGGCGAAGCAGTTGCCGGGAGCGTCAGTACCAGCGATGGGATTTGGTGCATCGGATTGCGGTTGCGACAGCCATCTGGTGCATGTCAGTGAGAAGCCGGAACCGATGCAGATGGCTATCGTCCCCTCTCCCCCCTGAGAGAAGAGAGAAGGTGGTAAACGCTTACTAATTCAAGCTCGCTCAATCGACACCCCAAGCCCAAAGGTCTTGATGCGGTCCCGATACAACTCCGCAGGCTCCAGTGGGCACGTAATCACCACTGCGCGATCAGACGTGTGTGCCTCCATCATGATCTCCATCGCACGCTCTGTGCTCAGACTCGGAACGCTCTTTACGAGCGCTGCGATCACATATTCCATGGAGTGGTCATCGTCGTTATGCAGGATCACTGAGTACGGCGGCAGGTGCTCTGTTATGGAGCGGGCACGTTCCTTTGTGATGAGGGATGGGGAGGTCATACATCTATCATCGCACCGGACGCAGTCCGCGGCACCCCGACAACTTGGTAAACTGACGTCCTGATGGTCTCGAAAGAGATAATCTTCATTCCGCCTGTAGTGGGCTGGAGAGACCACCCTTGAGCGGGGGTAACTCAGTGGTAGAGTATCTGCTTCCCAAGCAGAAGGCCGCGGGTTCGAATCCCGTCCCCCGCTCCATACTCAATTCGTATTAGGATCACAGACCACAGTTTGGTCCCGAATTGCTGCATGTATACCCATTTGTATACCCACCAGCGTGATAACGCCCCATTTTCAGAGTCACCAGTATTGATGGGCGTTGCCCAATTGCTCCGCGTCTTACGTGGGCGGTAGCCCCGCCGTAACACGCACCGGGGGTCTACTGATATTTAGGGTAGCCCTGGCGGCGCTGAGAAGCTGCAACCAATCGATAAGCCACCACGATGCTCGCCGATGGGCCTGCGGGGGTGTATCTAAATACTCGGGTAGCAGCGCGGACGCTGAGACTTCCGACGGGAGCAGAGCGCCCGGTGGGGACGGTCCGGTTTGGGGGGGGCACGTCTCCTGCCGCATACACGGAGTTCCGAACGCTCTAGCCACAATATTACAGCAGGCTTGCTGCGTGGCTAGGGCCGGATGGCAGCGGCAGCATGTTGGTGTGGCGGGGTGGTGGGTAGTGGTCGTGGTGGAGTTGTTGTTGTTGTGTTGTAAGCGCGTTTTCATCGCTACCAAGTTTTCGGTTTCCGCTGCCTCGCAACGTACCGCGCCCTGGTAGCTCTCTGAATCGCTCGTAAGCCGTCTTATATCGAGTATCGCAACGCTGCGAGGGGAGACGGTGGAGGTAGGGGGTACTTCCTAGAGAACTGGTGGTTATTGTTGTGGGAGTACCGGGGCGCAGATTTTCGCCGCAAAGTTAGCGAGCGTCCGGCGGTGGCGGATTGTGACTTTTTGGGGTCACGACACCTACGCCCCTGCGCGGAGTGGAAGGGGCTACCGGACGCTCAGAGCGAGCGCGTCGCTCGTTTAACTCGTCATGCCCAAACCGGGCAATCGATGTTGTACAGACTCCGAGGCTTATGCGACTGTTTCCAGGTTTCGCTGTTCCTCAACCAAAAGAGCTGAGGTCATTGAGGCAGATCGGCACTCCAATACGAAGCCGCAATTAAGGCACAGAAAGTAGTAACCGTCCCAATCCTCTTTGGCTTCTACTGCTCCTAACTCACAACGGGGACAGGCTCTGAAATACAGCACTTTCAACTCCTCGACTCACTTCCAAAAGTACTCAACCAAGTTCCGCATTAATGCCGTGAGCGGTTCGTGATGTGGGAGTGTCAATACGTGAGTGCGACGTGAAGAAATTTGCGGTTCGATCAGTACCTCTCCGCATACGTTCCGTTTATGCCGTTACCCGGAACCACCCTCAGTTGCTCGATATGCAGCCCGCGTAAGCAAGTAGACGTGTCGCCTAAGTTGGCGTGGCTGCTGGTGCTGCATGCTCACGTAGACCACGGCATACCGATGGAGACGTTAGAGCGGATGTACCTGGGCGTGTCGCCATCGGGGACGAAGACGTGGAAGCTACCGCCAGCGCGGTGGTTGTTCGACGTGTGGGAGAAGTCTAACTTTCGGCTCTAGGCAAGCGAAGGCGCAGAGGGGCGTTACTTGAGTTTTGCGAAATGCTCAGTTAGATACGTTTGGTTTGCTTCAGAACCATCAACCCGTTCGCGTAAATCGATCCCCTCGAATTCCCAAGCAGAAGGCCGCTGGCTAACTGACCAGGACTTTTCGACAAGCGCGATATGTACCCAATGTCATGTAGAGACAAGCGTATCCAGGGCGGTCGTAGCACCTGTCATTTCTGGAGTGTTCCTGAAACGAGACCCTGGAAAAGTAAACAGCCCCCGGAATCTCTTCCGGGGGCTGTTTGTGAATAACGCTAATCAGGGTTAGTTGAGGTCCATCACCGTGTCGAACTGTGATGGCGTCGTGCGCTGAATGTTCAGCACTGCGCCTGATGTCGGCTTCATCTCAATGGTGAATTCATCGTTTGTTGTGAGAGTGGTAGCAGCCGTTGTCATGCCACCCTCAGTGGTCTGGTATGCGATTGAGCCAGTTGCGCTGATGGCCGTGCCCGTGATCCGGTTCATGAGCCAGACGGTGATCTCTGCCTTCTCGTTATCTTCGAGGAGGTCATCACTGTCGTTGTTGCCAAGCCAGGCAACAGTCCACGGTAGGTCGCTAAGAGTCTGGTTCTTGTCAGTGTACGAAATCACCGTTACTGACTCTGCACCCGATACCACGACCGGGTCGGTACCAGCATCATCTGCGGTGAAGTCTGCGGTCAGGTCGACTGGCTCACCAGCGATGGCGTTTGATACGTTGAATGTGAGCTTGAAGATAGTCGATGTGTTGCCGGACGTCAGACCCTTATAGGCAATAACGCTGCCTCGTGGTTCGATGGAGCTTTGTGCTTCCTCGATACCTGCAAATACCGTTTCCTTGCTTCGCTCCGACGCGAAGATACCCGTCGAAAGAACCGTGAAGGCGAAGACAGATGCCACGACCACAAATGCGATCAGTATAATGGCGGTCTCCAGCCCCGTGATCCCTTTTTGGGTTTCACTATGACTGCTTCTAAAAATCATCTGCCTCTTCTCCTCTTTTGACCGCCGCACACTCGCAAGCTGCTCGTGTTTGACGTCGGTCTTAATTGTGCATTTTGGCTACCCCGTCTCATGCACTAATTAGGTTTTATATCGATTCCTCTGACTCAACGAGATGGGCCGACTCCAATTTCGCCTATGTGCAAACACATATGCGCGATGGCTCAATTTCGCAAAGGGCACCCGCTCTCCGTTTACGCTGACGTGGCTGCACTGGCAGTGACACCGGGTGATAACGGGCGCCGATACGAGTCGCGCTCCTCACGCCCGCGCTCGCGTTCCCTGACATTAAAGGGACGTTCGATCTGGAGTGATGTACTTTGACGGGCGTCCACGTCATCTATCTACGATGAAAAACCATGCCGAATAGATGAGGTCTTAACGCGTCGAAGAATCCCATTCCGTGGAAGCGGGGCCCTGGATGCCCTGTGATGCTCGGCTCACCGATCCCTGTGAGACCACGATGCGTATTTCAGGCGATTCCCTTTTCGAGAATTCGTGTCGCCGCATCCAATCATGTCCCCATTTCCAATGTGGGGATTCGGTTCACGTCCCGTAAAACCGGGGCCCGCAAATTGAGGGTTTCTGGGTTGATTTGACCGCCTGACCTTGTCATCACTCCATTTCTCTCGAAAACAAAAATCACAACATTCCCAAAGCGGTTCAACGCTTCAACAGGGCGCGTTGATGGGTTATAGGCCACCAAAACATGATTTTCACCCTGCCAGGCTGTCGACATATGCGCAGTAGAACTGAACGAGATTACGCAACAGAGTAGCTACGGATGGCACTCATCAGACGGTATTAATTCAGCTAATGTCAAAAGGTGAGGGAACAGATTTTTAGATACCTAATGAGGGAGACGCCCGCGTAATCAAAGTGATCTGACTCTTCGAGACGCCGAGCCATGCTGAAGATCGGTTCTAACCACGCAAGGATGATGATGGGATGGTTGCACCGAACTGTTGGGAATTCAAGAATTGTGGGCGGGAGCCGGGTGGCGTCAAAGTTGCGGAACTGGGTATCTGCCCAGCAGCCTCAGATACTTCTGTCAATGGGACCAATAACGGCAAAAACGGTGGTCGTGTTTGCTGGGCCGTAACAGGCACCTTCTGTGGCGGAGTTGTGCAGGGATCATTCGCCCAGAAGCATTTGTCGTGTATGACCTGCGAGTTCTTCAAGCTAGTCAAGCAAGCAGAACCTGTTGGCATCTACGTGATGAAGCTCGCGTCCTAATCCCTAAACGCATCAGCATTTAAATCCGAGATCCGACGACCCGATCGGGATCAACATGTCCGGTGTCGTGCTCGTCTGGTTCTATATGCGAGCATGGCAACGCTGCATTAGTTGCGGTCCGTCGTTTCAGGCGCCCTGAGGCCCTGGTACGGCATCTAGAATCGGGAATGCTGGTCGCCGCGCAACCACCGAGAAGTGGCGTTCGCCGACACGGAGGATGCTGCGAACTTGCCCAATTCTCAACACATATAACCGCGTGCTTACCAGCAACAAGCGATGGACGATTTGGGCGCAAGGAACTGAAACGACTGGATACGTAAACGAGGCAGCCTGGCACTTAGCCTGAAGCCTTGTTCTACACAATCTGAGCGCCCGCCGACCAACCAACTCCCTCGCAACGCGACGTGGATTCTCTCCCGGTCGTCGAAGACTCAACCCACCGGGACTGACGCGTGCCGTGCATTACGGATCAATCCGTCCAGCGGGAAACAAATTGAAAACTGATGGGGCACCGTGTCAGTTGATTTCCTGTCCACTTACGGCGCTTTCCAACTCAGCGCAGTTCTTGAATGCCTGCTCATCGTCCAGACCGTCGCAGAGAATTACCAGATTTCCGAATATCGCATAATTCGGGTATGTCGGTCCTGGAGCCTGTCGACTGAGTGGGCTGGAGACATCTGTTGTCCCACGAGTCTGCCACCGGTCTTTCACTCCAGACTCCCATACCTGTTCCCGTCGCGTGGCTTCGAACTCATCTCCCGTTCCCGCAATAGCGAATGAAGTGCCGCTGGTAACGGCCTCTTCATGCGATGGATAGAATCGCACTTCATACTCAGCCCTGTCGTATGGGTCGGTGCCCCAGAAGCCATTCCATGCTTCAGTCGCGTCCGTGAGGCCCTCAACGTCATACTCTTTGGAGGCCTTGAACCCGATGTCCTTCAGGCTTTCCAACGTAAACACCGTGTCGAACGGGCTCACCTGCTGGAATTGCTCCGCCGCAGCTCCTCCAGAATCAGAACTGCCGCAGGCAACCGCTGCAATAGAGAACATGCTGATCGCGAGTACACCCGCCAGTCGTTTTAAGTTTGCAATCGACATACGTTCATCTCCCTGCTTAGTGCCAGCTTGCCAGTCCTATCATGCCACCAATCCGCGGGAGGACGATCGGAACAGAAAAACACGCGAATCTAGAAGATACAGCGCGCTGGAGCACCTCCGTCGAGTCGAGCGACTTGAAGTATTCCTGACTACGGTAGATGACCGCATCGACCCAGGCGTAAGTAGATCTCCGGTCGAATTGCGGTGAAATCTTCGAGAGTATGCCCGAAGCCTGCTTTCGACGGGTCCGGCTCCATGCCAAACATCTCCGCCCACCCGTCGGTTGCCCACGCCTACTCGCGGCCTACGATTTCAGAAACATGGTTGTCCTGAACACGCGAAAGATACCAGATTAGCCAGACGATTGAGTTGGCTCCGGGTTCGATGCGATAGTAGATCTGTTCCAGACTCAGGCCATCAGCAAATTGCTTGCATACCTGCCGAATTCGTTCATAGGCGTCGGGAATTTGTGATCGCCGCAGATCACCGGCACAGGGTTGATCATCGATGGCCGAATGTTGTGTGACTACGATGGTTATCCGAACGTCCAGGGCTGGAATTAGACGGCAATACCGAATCCGGTCAACACTTCGGATAGCGATGTCGACTCATCGGCGATGTTATACACCGCCGCTTGAATTCCTACGGACTTCGCGGCTTCAACGTTCTCCGGCTTATCGTCAATGAACACGGCCTCCGCGGCCTCAAGACTCAAGTCGTTCAGGATGTGTGCGAAATAAGTTTCGTCCGGCTTGGCGTGTCCGATGACGAATGAGTAATACTCACGATCAAACAGGTCTCTGAATCCGAGTTTCCGCGACATGTATTCGCCCCGATATGCGTCCTGGTTAGAAGCCAGACACACAGTGAGTCCAACGCTTTTGAGCGACTTCACAACAGCGATCGCATCATCATCGACTTCGATCATATTCCACATCTCAAGCGCATCGTCCAGCGTGCCCGCGCAATCCCAACGCTCAAGCACCCCGGCGATCAATTCAACCACGTCTACCTGGCCGGTCAGTGCCCGACTCCCTGCCCCGAACAGATCGCTCATGAATTCGGGAAGTCGGTCAGTCGTTCCCAGCAACCGCATGATCGATTTTGGCTGATCGATGATGGCATCCTGAATCACCCCATCGGCGTCCAATAGAACGGCTTTCACACTCAAAACATAGTCACGCTTCCGGTCGTTTCCGAGATCGCTCACTCTGGTCGCCTCGCAACCACCCACAGGTGAATCTCGCTACCACTGTCACTCTCGGGATTGTCTGACACTTCCACGCGGTCAGACTCAATCTCGAATCCCGCCTCTGCGATCATTTGCCTGTAAGTGTCAGCATCGAAACCACTCCAATACATTGGGGCGCCAAACCAGTCGTCCTGAATCTGATTTGGTTCGTCTCTGGAATTAAGCGTGGCTACGAACAGACCACCTGGATTGAGCCACGAGTAGATCGATTCGAAGAGAACAGCGTGGCGTTCCCGTGGGACATGGATAATCGAGTAAAAGGCCGCGATTCCATCGAAGATATTGGCAGGAAATTCCAGCGTTGTCATATCCGCCTGAATAAACTTTGGCCCAGAGACGTTCAGACGGGCCCTGTCAATCTGGCCTGCGGAGAGGTCGACTGCCGTAACTTCGAACTTCTTCGCCAACTTCGCGGTCATTGGTAGCCCGTTTCCGCACCCCAACTCAAGCACCTTGCCACCAGCGCGGACGCTGTCTATGAACAGTTTCTCGTAGCGCGTAACGACCTCATATTGATCGCTTCGGTAGTACTCGAAGTAGGCATCGCCTACCTTGTCATAGCCTGCTGCGACACGCGCAATCGGATCGGTTTCAGGACTCACTTCCGCTCAGCCACCCAGCTGGCCGTCAACTCCAACGCGCTCAATGATGCCTCGGACGTAGCGTGCTTGCCCGGCGTGCTGAGTGTTGTCAGATATCACGCTCACCAGACGAACACCCACTGAGACGGGAGGATCGTAGGAGGTGTCAATGATGCGATCGATCCCCGCCGAGTCGAGCGACTTGAAGTATTCCTGACTTCGGTCGATGACAGCATTATTCCAGGCAAGAAGCAGTTCCGAACTCTCAGGCCGAATCGCGTCCACATCCTCGGGAGTATGCCCGAAGCCTACGTTCGACGGGTCCGGCTCCATGCCAAACTTCTCCGCCCACCCGTCGGTTACCCATGCCTGCTCGCGGCCTGCGATTTCAGAAACATGGTTATCTTGAACACGCGAAAGATGCCAGATTAGCCAGGCGATTGAGTTGGCACCGGGTTCGATGCGATAGTAGATCTGTTCTGGACTCAGGCCATCAGCAGATTGCTTGCATACCTGCCGAATTCGTTCATAGGCGTCGAAAAATACGTCTCTATATTCCATTATGTGTCTCCTGAACTATGTTGCCGGTAAGTCTACTTTCGTGCGGGCAGAAATGCCCACATTACGTTCCGGGGAGCCGCCTACACCGCAGGCAACGCAACGTCGTCATTTACCTCTGCCTGCCACAGACGAAGGCGAGCAGCCATCTGGCGTATTCGATCTCGGTGCTCAGGCTGATCGAACAAGTTTGTTAGCTCGTGCGGGTCGGTGTTCAGATCGTACAGCTCACATTGGTCACCCGGTGAGAGGTTCAGTTTCCAGCGGTCTCCGGCTATGACCGAGCGCCACGGTACCGAGACCATGCGATTGATCGCGGGCGAGCCAAGATTCCGGTCGCCCATGCCATTCCACTGGACGAACACGTCGTTATCGTCCAGATCTGATGCGCCATCGATGACCGGCATCAGGCTCTTGCCCTGGAGATGCTCAGGTACCTCTGCCCCCATCATCTCAAGCATGGTCGGAACCATATCGACCAGGCCAACTGAGCCGGGAACACGCTTGCTATCGACGCCAGACAGTTTCATCAAGAGTGGAACCCGGGCGGCCTCTTCGTAGAGTGATCGCTTCTCCAGCATCCCGTGATCGCCGGCCATCTCGCCATGCTCACTTGTGAAGATGATGATCGTGTTGTCGTACTGGCCGGTTTCCTTGAGTGCGCCGATGATCTTGGCGATCTGGTTATCCACCAGCGTTACGTTGTCAAAATACTGAGCGCGAAGTTTTCGCCATCCTGCTTCTGTTGTGGTGTCATGCACATCACCGCCGGCCACGCCCAGGGGATTCAGGCCGCCGCCCATGTAGTGATCGGCCCGGAGCCGGTTCACCAGCGAACCACTATCCGGCCGGTTCATAAAGCCGGGCCCAACTGGCAAAGTTGCGGGATCATACAGGCCGTTCAACGGGCCGGTATACGGCGGGTGCGGCTCAAAGAAGTTCACGAACGCCAGAAATGGCCGGTTGGAGAAGTCCGACTCCGGGTACCCACGGATGAATTCCGGTGCGACTTCGCCAAGAAAACCCGCCTGTGTCAGGCGCTCTGGAAGGTTGGCTCCCGCGGCCCAACTCTCGTATGAAAGCGTCGGGGGAGGGGGCTCAACACCGTTCTCGCGAAGGTACTTGTTGTAGTCGGCCTCAACGCTGCGGTATTCGCGCTTTGTGAAACGAGGGCGATGAAAGTCTTCGATGCTGATCCACTTATCGAAGCCATGCTGCGGAATTGAATCGTCGCCCAGATGCCATTTGCCCATGTGGGCGCAGTAGTAATCATCCGGCGCCAACTCAGCGATTGTCTGGGCGTCACGAGACAGAGGAATATTGTTCCGGTGCAGCCCGGTGGCCTGCGGGTACAGGCCCGTCATTATGGTTGCCCGAGAAGGCGTGCAGACCGGTTGGCTCACGTACGCGTTCTCAAAGATCACACTCTCCTCAGCAAGTGCGTTCAGCGTAGGAGTCTGGATCCAATCGTTGCCATAGCAGGCCATTGTGTCCTGGCGCTGCTGGTCGGTAAGGATGAAGAGAATATTCGGACGATCTGCCAACGATTCCGCTCCTGATGATTCGGGTGCCGGGAGAGGTTACGGCACCCCAGTCATCAGACACCAGTATCATGCATTTTGCATTCGTTGCATGCACAAGTCATGTATACTAACTTAATGGCCAAGGCAGTCCAAATAAGAAATGTTCCAGATGATATCCACAAGACCCTGCGCACGAGGGCAGCGGCCGACGGGATGTCACTATCAGAATATTTGCTCAAAGAAGTCACGCGTCTGGCTAGTTCGCCAACTGTAGCCGAGCTGATGGACAGAGTTAGTTCAAGGCCTCTGCCGAACATTTCGACGCAGATCATCGTCGATGCGGTCAGAGAGGGTCGAGATCGAGATTGGCCGTCCTAGACGCCTCAGCGGCGGTGTTTGCTCTTACCAGGCGCGATGGTGGCTCATATCGTGGCGAGCTTGCAGAGTATGGAGAGCTTCACTGCCCTCATCTCATCGATGTTGAGTATGTGAGTGCTCTACGCAACTTGGTGCGGCGTGACGAGTTGACCGTGGACCAGGCAGAGATGGCCACTGTGGACTTTATCGATCTGGCGATTACCAGATTTCCTCACACCAAGTTACTTCCCAGAATCTGGCAATTACGACAATGGATTACTCCCTATGACGCCACCTACGTTGTCCTGGCAGAGCTTCTGGAAGTACCGCTGATTACTTCTGATCTGCGTCTTGCTCGTGCGGCTCAAGATCTTGTTGAAATCAAGCTGTTCGATTCCTGAAGATCACCGATGGAGCTTGCGGATAGGTGGAATATCTCGTGACCTCTATCGACCAAAAAAGGAAACGCCCCGATTTCTCGGGGCGTTCCTGCGTGAAGAGGGGTAGGAGGTATTCAATTATCCCGCTGCACGTGGCGGATACGGGGTTGCGGTTGAAGTTGGTTGAAGGGCCACTTCAACCAGTTAGGTGCAACAGCACCCACTACGATGCACGATCACGTTGAGTGGTACGCAACTCAGGGCTGAATGGTTGGCTCAGCGTTGATTGGCGTTGCGTTGAATATGCTCGCGCCCAGATGCATGGAGTTGGCCCATATCTGAAACTCGTACTTGCCTGCCGCCGGAATTGGTATCCGCGGGAACGACACGCCAACGTCCTGAGACGCCAATCGATCAGTGATGGTCATCCTGGCTGTCGCCTGCGCCAGCTTCTCGCCCGTGCTCACGCGCACGAAACGAATCTCAAGATCGTATACACCGGACGCGTCAGAGAGCTTTAAGTAGACAGAGAGCGGTCGCTGCGTAGGAAATTTCGCGGCTGACACCTGGTTGAAGATGCCAATCAGGTTCCACTTGCCTGATGCAGGATCACGGGCCGCCAGGTCACACAATACAGGGCCGGTTAGTATCGGTCTTATCTGACTGAGATTTTCCTGAGATTCTTCGTAAGGCTGGTTGGTCATGATTTCTGGTAACGAGCCTACACGACGGCGCGCCAATTCGCGTTGGTTAGCCAGCTTCTACAGCAGCACTCGCCGCAAGATGCGCTCCATCCATAGCAGTGTTGTCGACGCCATTTATTGCGCCTACCAGGTTATCGATACCCACATGCAGATCGTTGATGAGGGCCCTTGCTGATTCGGGCAGATACGGCTGACCGAGGACACTTCCGAATGCTCCAATGGCCAGCGGGTAAGCGTAACAACTCAATTTCTTCATTGGAGACCTATTTCTGAAGCGGCGTCTGTGGCATGCCCCGCCACGGTATTCAGAATAGTTGCAATGGTCCTTTCGGGCTATTCCGAATGGCTCACACTCCGTGACCCCAATGGCTAAACCACCCTTCCCTACTCTCTGTCGTAACATTTCCTGACGTACCGTCGCAAATTGATGCTCGACGGCCGCGTGGACGAGGGAGATCTATGGACCTGGAAATCTTCGTGACGCCAGGACTTGGCGATAACAGCTACTTGCTTGTGTCGGGCGATAACTCGGTGATGGTTGATCCTCAGCGGGATGCCTGGAGATTCCTCGCCGTTGCGAAACGCCGGAACCTCCAGATCAGACATGTGCTTGAAACCCACGTCCACAATGATTACGTGTCTGGAGCGCGAGAGATAGCCGAGTGCGTTGGAGCGGAGATCGTCGCCCCTCTGGAAGGTGGATACAAGTTCAACCATCGCGGGGTGAGCGAGGGCGACGAGATTGGCCTTGGAAAGTATCGAATTGCCGCCTGGGACACGCCCGGACACACGCCAGAGCACATCTCATATCTCGTATTGGACAGCGTTACCGACGAACCGATCGCCATATTCAGCGGCGGCAGCCTGATTGTGCAGAGTGCTGGTAGGACTGACCTGCTGGGCGAGGCACGCGCTGCAGAACTGACAGCATCGCAATATGAGTCGGTGAACCGCATCGGAGCGCTGCCTTCCAACGTCCAGCTCTTGCCCACGCATGGTGCCGGTAGCTTCTGCGCCGCATCTACTCCCGGCGGCATGACAATATCGACCATTGGGGTTGAACAGACGAGCAATATCGCGCTTGGCCCCAGGAATTTAGTTGCGTTCGCCGCTCAACAGCTATCAGGGCTGCAAGATTACCCGGCGTACTATGCCTTCATGGCGGGCATCAATCGAACCGGACCGCCAATTCTCGGGAAGGTTCCGGACTCCGCTGCAATGAGTGCGAACGCGGTGACCCAGGCTATCTCGTCGGGCACCGTAGTGATCGATGCGAGACCCCCTGAACAGTTCGCCACCGGTCACATCGATGGCTCGTTGAACATCAAATTGGACGACTCATTCGGAACCTATGTTGGTTGGCTGATTGAGTTCAACAAACCGCTCGCACTCGTACTGCCCACAGACAGGGCTGATGCGTGGGACGAGGCGGCAACCCAACTACTGCGCATAGGCTGGGACAACGTTCTGGGCCATCTTGAGGGTGGGCTCGACGCGTGGCAGGAAGCGGGAGGTCCTGTTGCCTTAAATCAGATTGCGACCCTCGACGATCTGTATCAGGAATACACCGCTCCGGGTCCGCTAACCATCTTCGACGTCCGCCAACAAGATGAGTGGGAGGTGGGGCATATTCCCGGTAGCACACACTTCCACATCGGCGACTTCATCAGCGAGCTTCCCGATCTACCTCGAGACAGCGAGATATGGACCGTATGTGCTAGCGGAGACCGATCCGCCATCGCTGCGAGCGTGCTCCTCCGAGCCGGATGGAATGTACGAGTGGTAAGACCGGGCGGAGTGCCTGACTGGGCGGCGAAAGGCTATCCAGTTTCGCTGTCCGACGAGTAGCCGTCACTTCCACACAACTTCGTCGCTCGTTGCGGGAACGATGTAAAGACCTGCTCCCTCTCGGCGGGCGAATCGTGGTCGAGCGCCCGGCTGCGGACCGGAACGCGACAGGGCTTCGAGTTCAGACAGCTTCTCTTCGTCAACGATGATACCGAGTCCCGGCGTGTCTCCCATGTGTATCCATCCATCCTCAACATATTGATCCGCGTGCCAACAAGGAGGCTGGCCGGCGTCGACCATCTCCATAGAGATGTGATTTGGAAGAGCGGCACCAAGTGGGGCCATGTAATTGCCGGGATTGATTGCGGTAGTGACTGGTAGCTCGAAGGCGTAAGCCATGTGCGCCACCTGCATTGCGCCGGTTATCCCGGTCCGACCGTTCCACACCTGAACAATATCGACTGCTTCATTGGCAATCAGAGGATAAAAGTCAGCCAGACCGTTAATGTTCTCGCCAGTGGCCACCGCAGCCTTCACGTTCTGCGAGACGAGTCGCAGGCCCTCGTAGTCCCAACGGCGGGCGGGCTCCTCGATCCACGTGATGTCGAAATGTCGCTCCAACTCACTTGTATATCGAATGGCCTGTTTAGGTGACCAGTACTCATTGGAATCGATGGCAAGCATCGGGCGAGGCGTGACGCGCTTAAGGCAATCGTTGACGATACCCAGCCGCCGGATATCGGCTTCCATATCCAGTCCGACTTTGAGTTTTCCACCGTCGATTCCTCGATCGGCGGCGCGCGAGTAGAACTCGTGAACCTCATCATCGGTCAGGTTCATATCCACACCTGAGGCATAAACCTTTGTACGCGGCTCGCTGGCGCCCAGCGTCCGCCAGAGCGGTTCATCTGCCAGCTTCGCTTTAAGATCCCACAGGGCCATGTCGATGGCGTTGAGTGCCATATTCACCCCACCCTCTGCGCCACCTTTGAAGACAGCATCCATCATTTTTTTCCAGAGGCCGCGCACGCCACGCGGATCTTCTCCCTCAATCAATGGGAAGAGCTGCCCAACCATCGGACTGCCACCCGGCACGATGCCGCTGATGTTCTCGTCCGTATCTATGTAGAGCAGAGATCCGGGCATAGAAGTGCCGTTGCCGCCCGGCGTGTTGGCATCACCCAGAGCGCGATCTGTCTGATTCGGAAAGGTTCGTATTCGGTATCCAGTGATCTTCAAGGTGCCATCCATCGGTGGGTTGGGTTAGCGTGATCGTGCGAGTATAAACGCCACGACTGGACGGGCCGATGAGGTAAAGAATGTTTCTTGAGGCGGTGAAGCGACTCTACGAGTACCAGAACGACATCATGCAGCGCGTAATGGATACCGCTGAAAGCCTTTCCTCTATCGAGTTCAGTTCGGTGATCATCAAGGGCCAGCCATCGGTACGACAGACTCTTGTCCACGCCTGTGACGCGCATGTCTGCCATCTATCGTGGTGGGACGGGAGTATGAGCCGAGATGAATCGTTCGCCCGCGAGTTCACATTGGAGAAGTATCCAGATATCGCGTCGATCCGGGCATTCTGGAATCTGGTGCAAGCGGAGACGAACGCGTTTCTGGCGACACTAACTTCGAACGCCGATCTGGAGCGCGTCTACTTACGGGATGTGGGCAGTAACGAGGGGCGGACGCTATGGGAGATGATGCTGCACGTCGTTAACCACGGTACCCAGCATCGAAGCGAGGTAGCAATCATGCTGACCGCGCTGGGTCACTCACCCGGAGACCTGGATTTTCTGTAAGTGGTGCGGTCACACGCGGGCCCTATGGCTCCAGCACATTGATGGGCTTCCCATCAAGCCACGCCTGAACGTTCTTCACGGACTCAATCATAAAGTTCTTGAGACTGGCCCTTGTCGAATAGCCGAGATGTGGTGCGAGTAGTACGTTGTCCAGCTCAAGCAACGGGTGATTGGCCGGTAGTGGCTCAACGTCATAAACATCTAATGCTGCGCCGGCGATTTTCCGCTCCCGCAGCGCGGCGATGAGATCATCCTCCACGACGATTGGCCCTCGAGAGGTGTTCACCAGGAACGCCGATGGCTTCATCAGATCCAGATCATTTGATGTAACCCACCCGCGGCTGAGGTCGGTAAGCGGAACATGTATCGAGAGGATGTCAGAGCGGGCAAACAACTGCTCCCGTGACACCAGCTCGACGTCGTTGGCCGAGGCGCGCTCTGCGTCTAGTGTCGGTCCCCACGCTATTACGTCCATATCGAAGAAGTTGCCAAACTGCGATACACGTGTGCCGAGACGGCCCATCCCAAGTATGCCAAGCGTCTTTCCGCCGAGCCCTTCAGCAACGCGGGTCTGCCATTTGCCCTGACGCATTTGGGCGTCTTCCCAGGCAATGTGACGCGTCACGCCCAGTATCAGCGCCCAGGCAAGTTCCGCTGTAGCGTTACCGCGACTGGGTCTGCCTCCCGTGATGCAGACGACTATGCCCAGCTCGCCGGCTGCAACCACATCTACATTGGCCTGCCTGCCCCCTGTTCCCGCGATCAACTTCAGATTGGGTAGCTGAGCCAGCACCTCTTGCGGGAATCGAGTCCTCTCACGGGTCGTCACAAGAGCCTCGTACGGCGCCAGTCTCTCGACCAGAGCATCAACGTCAAGCAACGTATCGTGGAAGAAGTCGATATCGGCACCCGCCAGGGAGTCCCAGTCGGCCAATTCATCTGCTATGTGCCAGTAGTCATCAAGTACGGCGATTCGGACCATTAGATTTGCTCCCGTATCTGTGCGAATTCGTGAGACGTTCTGTAGGGATGGTGAAGATTATGACAGGCGATCCCAAATATGTTCATCACCAATCACCCCACCAGGATTATTGCTCTGATTTTGTGATGGCGTCACCACATTGCGTCCGGTAGATTTAGAAGAACCATGACAGAACGACTTCAAAAGATATTCTCAGCGGCTGGCATCGCTTCCCGAAGGAAGTCTGAGCAACTTATCTCAGCGGGTCGTGTCCAGGTGAATGGAAAGACCGCTTCTCTTGGCGACAGCGCTGATCCTGCACAGGATGAGATCACGTTGGACGGGGAGCCCGTCATCGCCCAGAGCAAGCTCTAGATCGCCCTTAACAAGCCAGGCGGGTACATCACCACGTTGAACGATCCGCAGAGACGACCAATCGTCATGGATTTGATCGATGTACCGGCACGCATCTATCCCGTGGGACGCCTCGACATCGACACTGAGGGCCTGCTGATCTTCACCAACGATGGGGATTTCGCTGAACGAGCCGCCCACCCACGATACGAGGTGGAGAAGACTTACATTGCCCACCTGGAATCACCTTTGCCTCCTGCCGTATTAGGGCAGATGTCCAGAGGCATCCGGCTCTCAGACGGTATGGCAAAGGGTTCCAACATGCAGTTCCTGAATCGCGATCGCACGATCGTTGAGATGACCATCCATGATGGACGCAACCGAATCGTTCGCCGGATGTTTGAAGCGATGGGAGCACCCGCGTCCAAGCTCAAGCGGATCCGAGTAGGAAGTATCGTTCTTGGCGATCTCCCTACTGGAAAGTGGCGGAAACTCACTGATCGCGAGATACAGGGCATGGGCGGCTAATGCTCTCGGTTATCGACTACGAATATCCCGCGCTTTGCGGCAAAGGCGGCCGCTTCACTGCGGCGTGATAGTCCCAGTTTCCTAAGTACGTGGCTGACGTGATTTTGAACTGTGTTTGGCTCAATACCAGCCGCTCAGCAATCTCCGTGTTTGTGAGTCCTTCCGCGATGAGCGCCAGACTCACGCTATCGTTACCGCTGCGCAACCACGATATTCACGGCCGTTGGCATGGTTAGGATGTCGCCAGTCACATACGTCGCCAGAGTTGAGGCCAGTTGTGTGGCAATCTCTTGACCCATTCTGGTTCGTTCGCCAGCATCCAGCGCCCCGAAGGCTGGTATGGCTGCGGCGGCTCCTATCATCGATAGTTGAACGAATCGATCAGCCGACTGGAACTCTATCTCCAGCTTTTGCGGGGTAACGTCGACCGTTTCGAAGCCGCCGCTCCGGATATATGCGTCCAGTTCATCCGGGTCTCCAAGGCTAAAGGGGAGGGACACAGTGGCGAAGGGCGCGTCCAGTCGTTTGGCTACGAACTCGAATAACGCGCGGAAAAGAGGGTGAACTTCCGTCCCCTGCCAGACGTTTGCCACCAGGCGGCCCCCTGGCTTGAGTACGCGGGAGATTTCGCGCGCCGATTGTTCACGATCAGGGAAGAACTGAAGCCCATGCTGGCTAATCACGACATCAAAAAAACCATCATCGTAGGGCAACGCCGCTGCGTCTCCCTCCTGCCACTGGATCGCTGGCCCTCCGTATACCGGTGATGACTGTGCTACGCCCAGCATCACGGGGCTGAAATCGAGGCCGGCAACTGAGCCATCACTACCAACACGTGGGGCAACCATCCTGGCTACCGTGCCGGTTGCACACGCGAGATCCAATACATTTGCGCCTTCACTCGGATTCGCCAAATCAATTAGCACTTTTGCCCATGGCTGGAACATCGCAGGGCCAAAGAAATCCTCGAAGACCTGGGCTGGATTGGGGCTGGACTCTCCGGTCATTGTTTCTCACTCATATGGGCTGTTTCGGTTGCAATAGGCCGCAGGCATGGTACCTGCTGATTGGAAACGATGAAACGCATCATTAACCTCGATTGCGATTCCTTACAATGTGACAACCGTTTGCCGATCCGTTCCTAATCCTCGGTATCGTCGTCACGATAGCGCAGAGGATAGGGGCTGCGCGCTACGGCGAGGCATAATAGAGCAACCAGGAGCGCTATGGGGGCATTTAAAAATCGCTCCCACTCGCTGGAAGAAGCAAAGTTAGCCAGTGCGCTCAGGCCAGTCAGGGCAACGATGGCCCACGTGCCCCATCGCAACACTCCGTATGGAAGTTCAATCACCCGGTATCCGGCTCGGCCGAGAACAATGACCGCACCCGCGGTGAGTACGATCGACGAAAACGCACTGGCAATCTGGAGTCGTGCCGGTAGATCGCTGTAGTCTCCGCCCCAGGCAGCGGCCAATCCCCACGAACCACCCAAAGCCCACCAGACCTGGAAGGCCGCCGTAGTTAGAAGAAATATCGCGGCCAGGAAAGCCGCAAACGCTGTGTTTCGTGCCATATTTGTTGTATCCGGTCTGGTTATTTGAGCCGTATGAGCGGATCACATGCACCGTGAGCGAGTCGTGAAGCTCCCACCAAACCTGTAAGGTGCTCGTCGAGGTGAAACATATGTTGATGGCAGGAGCTGGTCGTTCGGACATTACCCCACCGGTGGGCATTGCACATGCAGGTTGGGGAGCGCAAACACATCAGGTGTCTGAGGGCAACGACATGCCGCTCTACATCACTGCGCTTGCGCTATCGAATGGCGATACGCGGGTTGCGATCGTTGATTTTGACATCGGCCTTTTAACAAGTGCTCAGGATTCCGCCATCCGGGGAGTGATTTCCGAACGCACCGGCATTCAGCAGGACAACATCCGACTCTCGTACTCGCACACCCATTCTGCACCTATGACGTTCGGTGGGTGGATATCAGAGGGGATGGATCTGGTCGATCAGTGGCTGCTTGAACTACCTGAAGCAGCCGCAGACTCCGTTGTCCAGGCGATTGAGGCGCAGGTGCCCGCGGTCTCGTCGTTTGGCGTTGGGGAGTGCGATATCAACATTAATCGCAGGCCGGCTGACGACGCAGGGGTGCTATTTACGGGCCGAAACTGGGATGGATTTGTCGACCGCTCGGTAGAGGTTGTTGGTCTGGATGATCTTGATGGCAATCCGGTGGCAACGCTGGTGAACTATGCCTGCCACCCAACGATCATGGGCCATCTCAATAAATTGGTCACACCTGACTTCCCGGGTCCGATGCGCCGCGTAGTTGAGCAGACCGTTGGCGGTATTTGCCTGTTCCTGCAGGGAGCGTCCGGCAATCAGGGCCCGGTAGACGGCTTTACCGGCGATCTGCGGGTGTACCGGAAGGCCGGAGCGAAGCTGGGCGCGGAGGCATCGCGGGTACGGCTCAATATGGACCCATTCGAGCGCAAAGAACGGCTTGTAGAAATACTCAGGTCCGGAGCCGATCTGGGCATCTATGAGGACGACCCAGTCAGCGAGACGGACGATACTCTGACGGTATCGTGGGTAGAGGTCGAATTACCGGCCAAAGAGATGATCTCACTCGAAGAAGCGCAGTCTGAATACGCTCGCCTGGAAAAAGAGCTGGGAGCCGTACGTGCATCTGGCGCTTCGAACGATGAGGTTCAGGCCGCCGTCTCGCGAGTGATGCGGTCAAACATAAACCTGAACATCGCCAGAATGGTCGAACTGATCCGGGTTGGCGATATCATAACTCTGCGCATGCAGGCCATCCGAATAGGCAATACCGTGCTTGTGACTATGCCGGTGGAGCCTTTTGCAGAGTTGGGGGCGCTGGTAAAAGAGCGATCAGTCGCCGACAACACGGTGTTCTCGGGCTTCAGCAACGGCCATTACAACTATCTGCCCACCACGAATGCCTACGAAGAGGGCGGCTACGAGGTCAGGGTATCGTTTTTTGCGCCAGGTTCGGCTGATCTGGCGGTTGATGCGTGTTTGGAGGCAATTGAGCAGGTGTGGACCGACGAATAGCGCTACCCTCGCCCACGTCCTTCACGAATCAGGTCAACGATCTCTTCGGCGGTGAAATCCAGATCAATTCCGGCTACATCCAGTGCCGACTTTGAAGAAGGCGCAGGCTTCAGAGAGAACTCTTCGCCGTTCCGACGCTTGATCCTGATCTCTCCATAGACCATCGCTTCCTCAAGTAGCTTGGATAGCTGCCGACGAGCCTCTGAATACATGTATTTCTTCATTTCAGTACTCCACCACAGAGATTCGTTCGGCCACTGCTACACGTTTAAGCCCAGAATCCAGAGAAATTATTGAACAGCGGTGCTCCATTGAGCATCGCAGCATGTACGCATCGTAGGCGTAGATCATGTGGCGCGCCGCAAGCTCAAGAGCGCCTTCAATGTCCACATCTACTTCCCGGATGGGAATTTCCTGATAGATACGAACTGCCTTAAGAACGTCGCTATCAGTGGCGCGTCGCCGCCTGACCATTGCTGACAGGGCGTTGCCTATCTCCCATCTAATCGAACTGGGAGCGATCAGATCCTCCCCCGCGGTAGCATCAATCAGGACCTGTTTGCTGTCCACGTTGGTAATGACGACGATGATGATGACAGAAGTATCAACCACATTTTTCTTTATGATGACATGTACAACGAACAATTGTACAAGTTATCATTCAGGATCAGGCAATAACCTCAACCGATCCCAAATTACGCTTTTACGCGCTTCACATTCCGGGTCGCTACGATGTTGCAGCCGGTATCCAGGATGTTCTCAATGAGAACGTCCCCAACGCGAACGGGTGCTTCTGTCCGGAGGCCGATTACCGCATCCATGACTTCAAGCATCATTGCCTTGGGAATCGCCGGGTCAGATTTCACACTAACGAGTGGCCAGTCACCATCATCGACCGGCATCGAAGTCGTCAGCATTCGCTTTGGGTCGAATATTTCCGACTGGATGAAGTCATGTGCCAGCCTGCACAGGTGACCCTGGATGCTGTTGATCCCCTCATCCTCTGACCAGTCGACCTCTACCGGACAACTCACCGGGCAAACAATGCAAATTACGGTGTCATTCATTCACCGACCTCCACCGTTATGTTCTTATCTAGGACCTTTTTGAACCGGCCCTGTCCCACACGTACACGAATCATTCCTGCTGGCTCCATGTGCGGCATTTTGAGTCGTCGCAACACCTCACCACCACTCCTAAACACAACCGATTTATGGTGCTCTTCTTTCCAGGACCGCATGGTGAAATCGACCGCGTCCACCCCGCTAATTGCAGCGGGAAGTACATAACGGAGTCCCTCACCAGGGGTGATGGAAATCGTCGGTTCTGGAAGCTCCCCGGTGGTTGCCCACATTGCAGCGGCTCTGCCCGCCTTCTCAGCTTCAAGGGTGGCGAAGTCCACCACGTCATGCACCTGCAATACGTTGCCGCAGGAGAAGATGCCGGGCACAGAAGTTCGGAACGAGTCGTCAACCACCGCGCCGGTGGTTACCGGATTGGTCGCAATCCCCACTTCCGTAGATAGTTCGGTCTCGGGTATCAACCCGACCGACAGCAAGAGCGTGTCGCACTCAATAAATCGCCTCGTGCCGTAAACTTCTCCCATCTTCGGCCCTACCTGGGCGAGGGTAACGCCTGTGACTCTTTCTTTCCCGTGAATCTCAACCACTGTCGTACTGAGGTAGAGCGGGATGTTGAAGTCCTCAAGACAGCGAACAATATTGCCGGCTATGCCGCTTGGCTGCGGAAGGATCTCCGCTACACAAATAACCTCGGCGCCTTCAAGCGTCATACGTCGAGCCATGATCAGCCCAATGTCTCCTGAACCCAGGATGACAACTTTTCTGCCCACCGCCAGATTGCGAACGTTCATGTAGTTTTGAACTGCGCCTGCAGTGAACACCCCGGCCGGTCGAGTGCCAGGCGTTCCAATTGCCCCGCGAGTTCGCTCGCGGCAGCCCATGGCAAAGATCATAGAACTGGCCTCGATTGTGGCCAGTCCTGAATCCGACTGCACAGTGAGGACACGATCTTTGGTGACATTGATCACGGTTGACTTGAGCCAGGTTTCTACGTCTCGTTCATTGCAGCGGTCTTCGTATATGGCGGCGTACTCAGGACCAGTGAGTGCTTCGTTGAACACTTTGGTGCCAAAACCGTCATGAACCTGCTGATTCAGGATGCCGCCAACTCGAGCATCGCGTTCAAGCAGCAACACGCGATCAGCACCCGCTGCTTTCGCCTCTGAAGCCGCCGCCAGTCCGGCTGGTCCACCACCAATGATTGCCACGTCCGCTTTTTGTGTTCGCCCCATCATTTCGCCCCCGTGCGTTCCGCCTTGCGCTCAGCACGAAGGTCTTCAGTGGTTCCCATGAATAGCCAGGACTCCCCGCCATTGAGGGTCAGCGATTCAGGCGGGTGACCGGCTTCAATGAGAAGGTCAACCACCCTTGGTCCGCAGAATCCGCCCTGACAGCGGCCCATCGTTGCGCGCGATCGGTACTTGATCGCATTCAGAGATGTGGCGCCCAGTCCGTTCTTAATGGACTCGGTGATCTCTTTTCGCGTGACCATTTCGCAGCGGCAGACAATCTCGCCGTAGTCGCCATCCTTCTGAATCCGTGCTTCACGTAGTTCCAGAGGCTCGTCCCGTAATCTTGGAATCGATGTGCGTTTCGATACGAAGTCAGCCTTCCCTTGAGCGGGAATCTTGTCCCGCACCCATGCCGATACTTGTTCCGCAATCGCCGGTGACGCGGTAAGTCCTGGCGACTCAATGCCGACCAGTTGCATCACGCCGGGCGCCTCTTCAACTTCTTCAATGACGAAGTCGCCAAAGCCGCCAACCTTCGATGGAACCAACTTAGGCCGCATTCCTGAGTAGGCGGTGATCACGTCTCTTGGGCTGAGTTGCGGGAGGAACTCTGCCGCCTCAGTAAGTAGCTGCCGTCGTATCTTCCCGGTAGTTCGAACGTCCTCAGCATCATTTGTGTAGTCTGCCGATGGACCAAGAAGTATGTTTCCGTCCGTTGTTGGCGTTATGTGAATGCCAAGCCCGGCTCCACCCTTTGGCGGCACCGGATAGACCATCCCATTGATCAGATGACCTTTGGATTTGTCCAGGATCAGATACTCCCCACGGCACGGCCAAATTCGCCAGCGGTGAACTCCCGTCATCCTTGCCACTTTGTCTGAGAAGAGACCGGCTGAGTTGACAATAAGCCCGGCGCTGATGATCCCTCCGGGGGTGGTCAACTCAAATGAACCTTCCGTCCCGCTGATCGCTGTGACCGGGGAGTTGAGGCGAATTTCTGCGCCGTTCTCTATCACTGATTCTGCAAGCGCAATGTTCAGGGAGTAAGGACATACGATGGCTGCCGTGGGAACGTTCAGGGCTGCAGCGCCCTCGATATTCGGCTCCATTCGTTTGAGCGTTGCCGAATCGATTATTTCCAGGTCACGCACGCCGTTGGCGACTCCGCGTGCCATGAGCGACTCAAGATCTGGAAGCTCGGCTTCAGATAGCGCCACGATGGTCTTCCCGCACCGTTTGAACGGCACGTCAAGATCGGCACAGAGGTCTTCAAACATCTCTGCGCCTGCCACGTTCAATTTGGCCTTGACTGAGCCGGTAGGGACGTTGATGCCGGTGTGCACCACGCCGCTGTTTTTGCCGCTTGTGCCGCGGGCAACATCAGCAGCCTTCTCCAGAAGGACAACCTTCAGGTCATAGCGACTGAGTTCTCTCGCAATGGCGGCGCCAACGACACCGCCTCCAACAATTGCAACGTCAAATGTGTCTGACATGGCCCTCACTTCTGGAACTTGATGTCAGGAACTAGGAGGTTCGGTTACAACACTTTAGTGCGGTTAGCTACACTCAGATGATGATCGACATGAAGGATGCGTGAAGATCGAGGGCGCGGCTTACGAGATGACTAGCGGCGACCGGATCGGCGATCACCGCGGTCCCTTCGCACTCCAATCAGCCCTCCAATAACGGCGCCCAGAATCGCTCCAACAAACGCGCCCAGAATGCCCGCAGCCACCGCGACGATCCCATCCCAGCCAGTTCCACCGGTCCCACTTCCGAACCAAACGAGCGAACCCAGACCAAAGCCACCTATCAGGAATCCCGGGAGGATTCCCAGCAAGGCATAGCGCGACCATCGGCGCTTGCTGCGAAGTCCGATTGCGACCAGAAGCGCGCCAACGACCAGGAAAATCGCCAGCGCAATAGGCAGTTGAGGCTCTCCGGCGCTAAATATCGGCCACAGCAGTAGCCCGATTACAGCGACGGTGAGCGCTCCGAAGATGGCCTGGAAAGTTCGCATTAGTGATATTCCAATATTTTCAGCATGGAAGATCCGGTTCATCCATCTCAGTCATCTGGATCATCGAGGAGCAATCGGTAGTCGGAGTAGTGGCTGGTAACTCCCCATTCAGCGGCGCGTGTTTCAGCCACGCCATCACCACTATCACAGACCGCCACGATCTCAGCATTCGGATACGCACGGTATCCGGGAACGTGCAGATCAGCAATCCGCCCTGCGCCGATGATACCGATTCGCACTTTGTCACTTGTTGACTAACCGTACCTCGTTGGGATGCCTTTCCCGCGACGAGGGCGCACATCAATTGGCACCGCATCCCAATTTGACGTCAGGCAGAAGTAGTGAGTCAGGCCATACAACAGTGGTGTCACAGAGTATCTTTGCGCTTTACACCCCTATGTTTGGCGGGAATCTTGTATTGACCAGCGGATTTCATCATGATTTCATTGCGATAGGGATGATGTGCTATGGCAAATTGCCTTTCACTATGGGTCCTACGCGCGCGCCAGCGCCCTGACTCGTCGTGAGATGAATATTCGTTCCAAAGAAATGCTGACCGTCCCAGGCGGCAATTCAAGAAGCACCTCCAAATGACTAGATTCCCGGATGAAATTGCGGAACAGACGCTTCAGGCAATGCCTGATGCGGTAATCGCGGTCAACTCCCTGGGCCACATCCAGTTCATGAATACTCATGCAGAAGAACTGACTGGTTATTCCAGCAATGAACTTCTGGAGAAAAGCATTGAAACGCTCATTCCAGCTTCCCAAAGAGCCGCGCATGCGCAACGACGGAGTCAGTTTCATGGGGCGCCTACTCCTCGCACGATGAGTGCGAGAGGCGATCTTCAACTACTGCGAAAAGATGGCGAGATACTTCAAGTAGATATCAGCCTGAGCCCTATTGAGGGCCATGCCGATGGCATCGTTCTAAGTGCAATCCGTGATGTAAGCGAATGGGAGCGAAAATCCAGAGAAGAAATCCTCCTCGCTGACATAGGAGTCGTTGCTGGAAATGAGCGCGATATTGAGAAGGTCTATGAAGTACTGGATTCCTCGCTTCCACGCCTGATCAAGTTTGATCGACTGGTCATCACAGCGAAGATTCCCGATACGAACCTCGTTGAGAGAGTCTACGTGAGCGGTCAGTCAGCTCCTGGAGAAGGAATAGGAACCCGTGTTCTGGCACCCGACGATTCTGAGATATTACCGGGGTCACAACGTAATACGACGCTGACTGGCTCGCCAGACGAAGTCCCCTTTCTCCTGAATGGCCTTCAGCCATGGGTCCAGGTTCCGCTGGGAGATCCAGACAGCCCGTCCGGCTACCTGGATCTGCGCGGCAGTTCGAAAGATGCGTTCAGCGGTAAAGATCTACTATTTCTTGCCCGTGTAGCGAACCAGATTTCACCTGCATTGGAGAATGCCCGTTTCTACGCGCAAGCTCACGGGGAAGCACGAGAGCGGGTGGTGCTTTCTGAGATATCAAGAATCATTACCTCAACCTCTGACATGGAGAATGTCTACAGGTTGACCGCCGATCAAATTCACGAACTTGTGCCATTCGATCGATTAGTGGTGTCTACTATCGATCAAAGTCGCAATCTGGTCACCGATCGTTTTGTAGCCGGGCATTATGTTCCGGACGGTGGCGCCGGAAGCATCTATCCGCTTGATAAATCTGCAACAGGTGAGTTGATCCAGGACCTGCGCTCCCGCTCATTCAATCATCTTGAGCTTGAGGAGATGGAGAGCCGGTACGTTGAGTTAGAAGCCCGTCGCAAGGCCGGACTCAAATCCCTTGTGGTTGCCCCGCTGATCTGGGACGACGAGGCGATTGGAATTCTCATTCTCCGATCGTTCTCCGAGAACGCGTACGGCGAACCGGAAGCCGCCATCGTTCTGAAGATCGCCAATCAGATCTCTGGAGCTGTGGCGAATGCGGAGCTGGTTCGGCGACTGGAAAAGGAAGTAGCGATTCAGGAGGCGCTCGCGGACATTTCTCGGAGCATTATTTCATCCCGCGATATCGCTGAGGTTATCCCTGAAGTTGTACGGGCAATAAAACGGCTGATGCCTGTAGATCGTCTTGTGATTTCTGATGTTGATGAAGATAAGAGTGTCTGCGGTTTGCGCTGGAGTTGGGGCGAAAATGACGGGCCGCTTGCTCCAGACCGAATGGTGCCGATTGCTGGAACCGTTACCGAACTCGCGTTTAGACGCGGCAAAACAACAGTTATCGAGCCTGAAATGGTGAGGAAAGTATTAGAGCGGAATCATAAGACTCCAGATGCAGACGTAAATGGAGATCTCAATTCTTGGATTTGCGCCCCTTTGTTCGCTGGCAAAAAAGGAATCGGAGCGCTGCATATCCGGGCACGGGACCAGAACGCATATTTAGATCAGCATGTGCAAATCGTCGAAATGATTGGAGCGCAAATTGCGGGGGCTATAGCCAACGCACAAGCCCATGCTCAGGCATTGGAATCAGAACGAGTTCGGATTGAAGTGGAAGCAGAAAAGCGCGAGATGGAGCTGCTTGAAAAACAGCGAAGTAACTTCCTTTCCACCGTTTCACACGAGTTGAAAACTCCCCTGACTAGCCTGGTCGCGTTTGCCGACATCCTTGCCCGAAATCGGGACTCCACGATGAACAGCCGTCAACTCCAGCAAATACAGGTAATGCAACGCAGTGCCCGACGCCTGGATTTGCTAATAAACGACCTTCTTGACGTTTCCAGACTTGATGCGGGTACCTTCACTCTGACAAAAAGCGAATTCGAAACGAGTTTGCTGCTGACAGAGATTCAGGCCATCTTTGAACCGATACTGGAACAGTGCGATCAGTCGTTAGACGTTCCCGGTGTTGCAGGGCCGATATGGATTAACGCGGATCGCGACAGGGTTGTGCAGTTGATCACGAACCTGGCGAGCAACTCGTCAAAATATTCTCTTCCCGGCACCAAAATTCGATTGGCCCTGGAAATTGAGAATGGATCTCTGGCTATCACTGTGTCTGACTCAGGCATTGGGATGGACGAGGACACTCTTGAAAATCTGTTCACCCCGTTTTACCGCTCGAGTGACGAACACACCCAGTCACAACCGGGAACTGGCCTCGGGATGGTGATCGTCAAAAGCATCGTGGACCTACACGATGGGACGCTCTCAATTTCAAGCGATCAGGGAGTTGGCACCACTATTAAAGTTCTGCTGCCTCATTGCAGCAGTAGCCCGAGTGATGAGTACCTGAAATCTGTCGGCAATGAGCCGAAGGCGAAACCGGTCCGATCGAGATTGGAGTAATCGACAGTGCTCGCTTCAGCCATGATGGTGGCTTGATATCGGTTGCAAGATGATCTCCGCTGGAAGGGCGATCAACCGGGCACCACACGCCTACAACCCCGGTTCGAATCTCATTTATCCCGGGCTATCAATTAATTCCATCGCATATCACCACAAATGCTCTCTCGCTCCGCACAAATAAGCCGCCCATCCTTGTAAATTCTGCACCTGACGGCGTTGATGCGCTACACACAGAGGAATGAGTTGATCTCCTAATACGAAGCTGTGATTTCCCTCTTCGTATGGCGGTCAATCTGTATTGACCCCCTGAACTCCTAATTGTAAAAAAGAAGATGGACTGGTGTGAGTAATGTCGACGCGTACATGGTTCGCTTTCGCTGCATGAATTGGGGTGTTCGCGAGGATGACATCGTAGGTCCATGAATTCCTTCCCGAATAAGCTAACCAAACAAACGCTTCAGGCGATACCTGATGCGGTAGTCGCGGTTGGACAGGATGGGACAGTCCTGTTTCTGAACACAGCAGCCGAGGTACTCACTGGTTACGTCAATGATGAACTAACCGGCCTCAGGGTCGAAACCCTTGTCCCAGCCTCTCGACGAACCACGCACTCCGGTCAACGTGAACGATTTCAGTCAGCACCACTCGCCCGTTCCATGGGGGCTGCCAGAGACCTTCAACTGCTGAGGAAAGATGGCTCGTTGGTACCAGTTGAGATAAGCCTGAGTCCGCTTAGTGGCTACGGTGTGGGCGTGACCCTGAGCACCATTCGAGACGCTAGTGAGCAAGAGCGTCGGTCCAAAGAAGACATCTTCCTCGCTGAGATAGGTCGAATCGTCAACAGTGATCGAGAAATCCGAAACGTCTATCAGGCGGTAGCGGACTTGGTGCCGTCCTTAATTCCTTTCGACCGTCTGGTAATTACTTTGAGGCAGCCGGACTCCGAACTTGTCCTCCGCGCCTTTGTATGCGGAGTTCACGTGGATGGCGGAGAGGCGGGTACGGAGGTGATCTCTGCCACCGATACAGGAGTCGCTCCTGGGCCGTATGCGGCCACGTCCCTTGCTGGTCTACTCATCCGTGGGGAACCCCTCGTCGATGCAATGGAGTCGGTTGGACTTAGCTCGTTTGTTGAGGCGCCTCTCGGCGATACGGATAACCCATTTGGATATTTGAGCCTTCGTAGTACCGAAAATGACGCCTATGACTATGCCGATGTGAGTCTTCTCGAAAGAATTACGGCTCAGATCTCGCCCGCAATCGAGAACGCCCGGTTGTATGACCAGGCGCAGAAAGACGCACACGAAAAAGCGGTACTCGCCGAAATCTCGCGCATCATCACTTCCACCTCGGAAATTGAAGCGGTCTATGACCGGACATCTGAGCAGATTCGGGAACTGGTGCCTTTTGACCGCATCGTCATATCAACGTTCGACAGGGATCGCAACCTGGTCACTGACCGGTATGTGGCAGGGCTTGAAGTGCAAGGTGGACAGGCCGGATCTACTTATCAACTGGACGACTCAGCTACGGGTGAACTGATCCAAGATCGTAGACCACGATGGTTTAGCGAGGTTGAGGTTAATCGACTGGCCAGTCGATACCCCGAAGTAAAAGTACGTCAAAACGCCGGACTGCGATCAATGGTAATCGCACCACTAATCTGGGATGACCAGCCGATTGGAATTCTCATCCTTCGATCCAAAGCCGAGTCTACCTACGGTGAGCCTGATGCACTCACCGCTATGAAGATTGCTAACCAGATTTCGGGGGCAGTTGCGAACTCTGAAATGGTGACCACTCTGCTCAGGGAGAATGAAGAGAAATTAGCCCTGGCGGAGATCAGTCGGGTGGTCAACTCAGATCTTGATGTTGATGCTGTTTACGAGACCGTGGCCCGAGAGGTCATGCGACTCATTCCACACGATCGAATGGCCATCCTCTCAATTGATCACGACGCGAATTTGTTGCGTCGTGAGTTCGTTTCCGGGCGTCGTGTGAGAGGCGCAGAGGTTGGCACGACAATTGAGGTCACCTCGGGTGTCACAGAGATCGGCTCCGTTGGTCATGAGTCAGCCATCGGAATATACACATCTGAAATTCAACGAAACGCCGTCAAGAACAGCATTGGACCGGGATCGTCCATGAGAGCGCCTCTAACCTTTGGTTCTGAGCGATTTGGCTACTTGAACGTTGAAAATGCCGGCGGCGAACCGTTTCATCATCACCATCTGGCGCTTATTGAGAGCGTAGCCGTTGTGATTGCCCCTGCCATTGAGAATGCCCGGCTTTATGAAGCCTCTCGACGGGAAGCCTCGGAGAGGGCGGCGCTAGCGGAGATCGGGAGGGTTATCAACAGTTCCGCGGACGTCCACGCTGTGTATGGCCAGTTCGCAGCCGTTCTACTCAGTGTTCTTGCCGCTGACTTTATCGCTGTCAGCCTTATCACCCCGGACCGCGAACAATACAAGCATGAGTTCGTATGGGAGAACGGAAAATTGGGGCCATTGTTTTCCGGTGAACTCCCGATTTCCGGCACGTCGATTGAAGAGACCGTCGGATTAAGAAAAAGCGTATTAATTTCTTCAGAAACTACTTCAGATATTGCCAGGCGATTCCCGTTGATGCGGAAGTCATTTGAAAAAGGGGTGAATTCAGGAATTGGGGTTCCTCTAATTGCATCAGACAATGTGATCGGCGTACTTGGGATTGGGTCGGGAATCGTGGACGCATATTCTTGGTCCGACGTTGAAAAGTTAGAGCGAATTGCAGCGCAGATCGCGGGGGCCATCGCTAACGCGCAGACTCATACGCGGGCCCTGGAGTCGGAGCGTGCCAGAATCGAAACAGAGGCGAAAAACCGCGAGCTAATCCTTGTTGAAGAACAACGGAGCGGATTTCTGTCTACTGTTTCACATGAGCTAAAGACTCCGTTGACCAGCCTGATCGCGTTCGCCGACATCCTTTCTCGTAACCAGGACTCCAGGATGACTGATCGTCAGCTTCAGCAGATCAGCATCATGCAGCGAAGCGCTCGTCGACTTGACCTACTGATAGACGATCTGCTGGACGTATCCAGACTCGATGCCGGGACGTTCAAGTTAGCCAGAAGCGAATTCGAAGTAACGGCTCTAATTGAGGAGTTAAAGGCCGCATTTCTACCGCTGATTGACTCAAGCAATCAGTCCCTGACCGTCTCTTATCCCGACAGAGATTTTTGGATTGAAGCGGACCGTGATCGTGTCGCGCAGGTAATTACGAACCTCTTGAGCAACGCATCAAAGTACTCGCTTCCCGAGACAGAAATCGAATTGGCTCTCAAAGAGAGTGGAGATGCCATTGTGATCTCCGTTGCCGATAGCGGTATTGGAATGAGCCAGGAAACGCAGGACAACCTCTTCACGGCGTTCTACAGGGCTACCGATGAGCACACGCAATCACAACCTGGCTCTGGTCTCGGACTGGTAATAGTGAAGAGCATCGTAGATCTTCACTATGGCACCATCACCGTCTCAAGCAAGCAGAGAGTTGGCACCATAATTGAGGTGACTCTTCCCAACAGCAGGCGGCAGCCAAGTGAGAGTTACCTTGAGGCTGAACGCGCCGGTCCAGAGCCGGTGCTGCCGAGGTCTCGGCTGGAATAGCGGCGAACCTCAGAAATACACTGCCAGGCCATTTCGCCTGATCAGGTGGCGCTAATTCTTATAGTAGACTCGGGGCCTCTTACACGAGTCAGGATTTCTGAATGGGCGACGCCAAACTGGAACTGATGGCACACCTGATGCGCCGCGCCGGATTTGGTGCGTCGCGGGATGAGCTTGAGCGGCGTGTTGCCGTGGGCTACGAGGAGACTGTAGAAGAGCTCCTGCATCCTGAACTTCAGGAACCGGTGGACTATCACGAGTTCCTCCGTTACTACCCTCTCTGGTGGAAGGCCGGCACGATGGGCGGCAATGGTCACGCTGGCTGGGTCTGGCGCATGATCAATACGAAGGCGCCACTGCAGGAAAAGCTCTGCCTCTTCTACCACCAACTCTTCGCCACAGGAGTTGCGAAAGTCGATCACTACGACGAGATCGAAGACATGATCGACATGTTCCGTGAAAAGGGACTTGGAAACTACAAGGCCATCCTGATGGAGATCGCGCGAAGCCCGGCCATGATCTACTGGCTGGATAATCACGAGAACCACGCGACGTCAGTAAACGAAAACTGGGGTCGAGAACTTCTTGAGCTCTTCACGATGGGCATTGGCAACTACACCGAAACGGATGTGCGCGAATGCTCCCGTGCGTTCACCGGCTGGACGCTGATTCACAAGCTCCCCCGGTTCCACATGGGACGTTTCGATTGGGAGTTCGAGTTCAGGCCCGAAGATCACGAC
Organism: Chloroflexota bacterium; assembly: GCA_013204555.1. Taxonomy (GTDB): domain Bacteria; phylum Chloroflexota; class Dehalococcoidia; order Lucifugimonadales; family Lucifugimonadaceae; genus UBA1151. Next base: position 31,795 of record JABMNO010000028.1, read on the forward strand.
GCTGGCGAGAAAACCTTCCTGGGCCACACCGGCAACTTTGATGGTGAAGAAATCGTCGACATCATCCTCGCTCAACCAGCGACAGCGAACTTCATCGCCCGCCATCTGTACAGCTTCTTCGTGGCCGATGAAGCGCAGGTGCCAGCATGGTCGGTGACTCCTCCCAACGACCCCGAAGCTGTCCAGTTCATTGCCGACGCTCTGATGAAAAACGATTATCACATTGAGACTGTTCTCCGAATGGTCTTCAACTCAGCCTTCTTCAAAGAGGCGCTGTTCGCGAAGGTAAAGAATCCAACTGAAGTAGTGATCGGCACTCTCAGACTTGTGGGTGATACCGAACGCCCATCGCCGCAGACGATAGATTGGTCGTTTGAGATTACTTACATGGGGCAGGATCTTATGAACCCGCCAAGCGTGGAAGGTTGGCACTCAGGCATCGAATGGATCAACAGCGGCACGCTGATGAAGCGAACCAACTTTGTTGCTGAGTTGATCAGCGAGCATGACCGTCCCGGTGTAGCGAGGATCATTGATCGACTAAAGATGGTGGGCGAATCGCCAGAAGCCATAGTCGACGCGTGCCTCGATGTGATGGGGCCGCTGGAAATTCCAACCGATGCGCGCCGGGAGCTCATCGAGCACGCCGAATCGCTTGGGCGTTTTGACTGGGACAATAATTCACCACTTGAAGGGGGAGCGGCGAAAGTCTCTGAGATACTCCAACTCATCGTATCGCTCAGGGAATATCAGTTCGCCTAGTAGCCCGGTTCGCCTGGAATATAAGTAAGGAATCGACGCCATCAGTACCCCGAAAAGTGATCCCGTAATCGTCGTGCTTCAGCTCAGCGGCGGCAACGACTACATGAACACGGTGGTCCCATATGCCGACCCGCTGTACCGCGACTACCGGCCAATTGTGAACGTTGGTGAAGATGATGTCCTGATACTGGATGACCAGGTTGGCCTGCACCCATCGATGGGCCCCATCCAGAAGATGTATCAGGATGGTGATGTGGCGATCATTCACGGGGTGGGCTATGAGAACTCTCCTCGCTCACACTTCCGGTCGATGGACATCTGGCACACATGCGAGCCGGACTCACTGGGTACCGAAGGCTGGCTGGCCCGTGTTGTGCGTGACCTTGACCCCACCGCCGAGAACGTCGTCACCGCTGTCAGCATGGGCCCGTCGCTGTTCCGTGCCCTCGTGGGTCCAAATGTGCCAGTAGCGACGGTTGAGAACATCAACAGTTACGGGATGCTGACGGGCCTTACTCCTGAAGAAAAACTCTCCCGAGTGCTCAGCCGATACCGTCGGATGTACTCCCCTGCCATTGGCACAGGTCCGGTCATGGACTTTCTGGGCCAGACGGGTATCGACGCGCTCAAAGGTGCGGACATTCTTGCTGCCGCGCCTGCGAACTACACGTCGGACATCGAGTACGCTAATTCAACCATTGCGGACAAACTGAAGGGTATCGCCCAAATTCACATGGCGGGCCTTGGCTCACGAATCTTCTATTGCGACCACGGTGGCTTTGATACTCATGCGGACCAGATCAACACGCACACCCGTCTCTGGACAGAAGTATCAACCGCCATACGAGACTTCTTTGACGACCTTGAGGCTAAAGGCAAAGCCGATAACGTCATTATGTTCCTGTACTCGGAATTCGGTCGCAGGGTCTACGACAACGGAGCAGGGACTGACCACGGCGCAGGGGGCGTCTGCCTCGCTATTGGCAAGGGAGTCAAAGGCGGTCAGTACGGCCAGTACCCATCGACAAAGGCGTCAGACCTCGATCAGGGCGATCTGATCCCATCAATCGATTTCCGTAGCGTCTACACAACCATCGTTGAGGACTGGATGGGGCTGGACGCTGTCCCCATTGTTGGCGGCAACTTTGAAAAACCTGAGTTCATCCTCAATTGATGGCTGATTCGGCGCTTGGAATCTGGTTTCCTGAGGCTCTCGAAGGGCACCAGACTCCAGGGCAAAATGGGATTGGACGGGTGGGCGCGATATGACCCCGGCGCTGACAACATCGGCTGCAGGCCGAGCGTACGATTACAGCCACGTGGTTGGTGGGCGGCAGACCACCGGCATGGTGAGCATGGCTTTCGGGCAGGATGACGACGTTTACATCACGAAGAAGGAGCGGCTCTTCTGCGATGTGATGCGCATCAAGGTTGGCCCGGAACCTGGCGATGAGGAGATAGTCACCTATTTCGCCGAGGCGAATCCCGGCGTCTTCGATGGCGGCTGGCCCGCCTGTGTGGCCGTTAGTCCTAACCTGAACGTATTCGTGACGGACGAGTTGCGTCATCTCATCTACGAGTTCGATCGTGATGGCAAGTTCATCCGGCACATCGGCGAACCGGGAACCGGACCTGGACAGTTCGACCGACCGTCCGGAATTGTGTTCGCCGATGATGGCAGCATGTATGTCTCCGACACGATGAACCATCGCGTGCAACGCCTGAGCGCAAAGGGTGAGTTTCAGATTGAGTGGGGTGGTCTTGGATCTGCTGAGGGCCAACTTAGCTCACCATGGGGTCTTACCGTTGACGGTATTGGGAACGTATTAGTCGCTGATCACAAGAACCATCGCATCCAGAAGTTTGATGCCGAAGGTGGCTTCATAAGCGCCATTGGGAGTTTTGGAACTGGCGCAGGCGAGTTTGACCACCCGTCAGACGTGGCGGTGGACCCGGATGGCGACATCTATGTCTGCGACTGGGCGAATGATCGGGTACAGGTGTTCAACGGCGCGGGCGTCTACATGATGAAACTGGGTGGTTCGGCTGTCGCTCTATCGAAATGGCAGGAGCGGTATGTCCAGGGCAATCCTGACGTTCAGAAAGCCCGTCGCAGGGTTGACACTCTTGAACCTGAGTTCAAATTCGCGCTTCCGACAGCCGTGAAGTTCGAAGCCAGCCGTAATCGACTAATGGTCGTCGACTCCCAGCGTTGGCGCATCCAGATATTTAACAAGCTGACCGATTACGCGGAGCCGCAGTTTAATATTTGAGGCGAGTTCGTTGAGGGCGATCGTCGGACAATTCCAACGACCCGATCATAGAAGCCTCAAAAGCCGATCTGGTCTAGCCTCGGGCGCCGATGTCGTCTCTGCGGATTCCCAAAGAAGCTCATGTATCGAATGCTGCGATCAGTGGATTGCGATATTGGCGAGTACCGTTTTGACGTTTGTGATCCGTCCCCGTTTTAGACAGGTAAATGTCGATGAAACGGAACTGGCTATGGATTATCCGGGGCTGTGAACAGTAGATTTCCGTCACCGTCACGTACGCTCAATCCAGATTCAGCAATGCCAACCGTGACAGCACCCGCAGAGTTCCTCATGCCGATCAAGGGGGAGTTGCCCTTGGCCTCGGATAGCGCCAGAGCGAGCCGGATCACTCCATTGGCATCGACCAACCCGACGCCATTTTCGGTCAATTGCAGTCCGACTCCAAGTTGCTCACCGTTGGTCCGCCAGAACGTCAGGAGCGTCTCACCATCTTCGCCAACAGATGAAGTCCAGCGTGGAAACAGATCAGACTGACCATCAAAGAGCGCCAGTTCAGAGTTTCCAACTGAGTTGACTCCCAGCCGCCCTCTCAAGCGGCCTTCGTCATCTCGAAGTTCGATTTCTCGGACCGAAATGACAGACGGTAGATCGCCCGTCACGGAAGATTCCTGTCCGGCGACGGCGGTGGCGACCGCCTCGTCAACTATGACGCGGATCTCAGCTTCATCCAGCCCACCTGAGCACGCTGTCAGAGCGATAGCGGTCAGAACTATCGACAGGAACTTCTTCATCGTCACTCCGCAGTATCTCGAAACATCTCAAAGCACAAGGCTATACGTATGGCAGCTCGGAGCAGATGAGGAGCGTGATGCAGTTAGAGACGAATTTCCCGCTTTGCTGATTCACCTAATTATCGTGGTGGCGGGTGAATATGGCAGTGCCGCTAAAACCTTCACTGTCAATGACATCGAAGATGAACACGTCTGCCTCTCGGACACTCCGCGGAAGATCAAATCGTACGTCGATCACGCCCGGTGCAACCGGAGTTATTTCAACTTCGGCAGTCACGTCTTCAATCGTGGCGGGCCGGTCATGGTCTGTGTCCAATGCCAGCACCGATTGCAACGTCACGTCTCGCCTGGTCCCTGCGAAACTTGTGGTCACCAGGAACCGTCGTCGTTCCTTTAGCTCTATGACGTTTATCTTGATCGCGGAGTCAGAGGTACTTGTGATCGCTTCCAATCCCGCAAACACATCTGAGAACGAGTCCACCGCGAACTGCTGCCCATCGGCCAACGCAAGGGCAAGAGCATCGACACTTGCCTGAGACGCTCTGCTATCAATACGCGTGCCCAGATCACCAAGCTCGGTGAATACATCGAAGAAGGAATCCACGTTGAATGTCTGGTTTTCTGCTGTGCTTAGAGCAAGTGCGTCGAGGCTGTCTTGCGATGCCCTGGTGCCGACTGCGATGTCCAAGGCTGAAAGCTCGGTGAAGATATCAAAGAACGAGCCTTCCGCGAAGGTCTGACTGTCCGTGACGGCCTGAGCCAGGGCGTCCACGCTTGTTTGGGTCGCCAGACTGCTCAGCGTGCCAGATATGCCACTTAGCTCTGTAAAGACATCGAAGAACGAGTCGATAATGATCGTCTGATTGGCGTCAACGTTAGTACTCAGATCATTGAGTGTGCTCTGTTGGGCCGCGTTCGCCACAGCGTTGCTCAGCAGCGTGATCTGATTGGTGATGCCGTTCAAATCGGCGGCACTACTTGATTGCAGGCTGAGCAGATCGCTGCTGAGTTGATCAAGGCTAGCCTGGGAAGCGCGTGTTCCAATACGAGAGTCAACATCATCCAACTCGACTATCACTTCGATGAAGGAATCCACCGTGGCGATACGTGCAGCATCAAATGCCGCGGCGAAGGCGTCGACACTCTCCTGAGACGCTCTTGTGTTCACCGAATTGTGCACGGCAGCGAGGTCAGTACTGATGTCAAAGAACGAGTTGATTATCGCCCGCTGGTTGGTTGCAACCGCACTGGCCAGGGCATCCACACTTGCCTGTGAGGCGCGGGTACCGATCGCTGTATCGAGGGCGCTTAGCTCGATAAACACATCGAAGAACGAATCGATAGACGCCTGTTGCGCAGCAAGAGCGGCGTCTATGTTGTCGAACCTTGCGTCGATCGCAAGCTCAACGAAGATATCGAAGAACGAGTCGATGGAGAACTGCTGGGCAGCAATATCGTCACGTATCAATTGCGCCGTGGCTTCTGACGCCCGCGTCTGAACGCTGGAGTTCAGGGCATCCAGTTCGGTGAAGATGTCGAAAAACGAGTCAATCATGAACTGCGTGGATGACGCATGTTCGCTTACCAATGTTGGCAACACAAGCAGTGTCGCGCCAAGCGCTTCAAGCTGCGCATCAATATCCGGGAGCAAGGCTGTCTGAGCGGCGATTGTGTCTACGACGTCCTGCGTGCCCAATAGGAATGAGCGAAGTTCGCTGATATCGCTTTGCGTCGAACTGGCCGTGCCGCTGAGTGAAGTTAAGGCGTCAAGTGCTTGTTGGAGCGCGCCATCGATATCGTCAAATTCCTGCTGTACTTCCGCCGATGTGGGTAGAACGACTATCCCACCGAGCAGGGTTTGTGTCGCTTGCTGAATGGCCGCCGCAAGGTTGGACTCATCGTCTTGAAGCGCACTGACCTGAGTCACAAGGCCGGGGATGAGCGCCGTCTGACCCGCAACAGCGTCCAGCACATCGCTCATCGCTTGAATGAAAGAGCGCATCTCATTAACGCTCTCCTGCGAGGCAGGAGGGAGGGGATCACTCGCGAGTGCGGCCAGAGCGTTCAGGATGCCCTGGAGCTGAAGGTCGACGCTGTCGAATTCGGCCTGAACCTCGCCCGCTGTCGGTAGAACAATAATTTCGCCGAGAATCGAGTTCAGGGCGTCCTGAATGGCTTGATCGAGGTTGGCTTGACCACCGGTCAGCAACAGTAACGCTGCGTCGAGAGCAGCCCGGATATCCTGATCATGTTGTGAAAGCAGTTCAGGCGTGGTTGTGCTCTGATTGCCCTCAATAACGTCAAGCCGTGCCTGGATTAGCGCCAGAGCCGCCAGAATCTCGTCAAAGAGAGGCGAAACATCTACCAGAACGACGTTGGAGACGAGGGGGTCGGTTCCGTCGAGAACTTCTTGCCCGTCGGTGATGGCATCGCCGTCGGTATCAGGGTTGAGCGGGTCGGTCTCATTGGCGTCTACCAGCCCATTCTTATTTGTATCTTCCTCACCGTCCTTCAGACCGTCGCCATCGGTGTCAGCGACTTTCGGATCCGTCTCGTTGGCTTCTACAACCCCGTTCTTGTTTCGGTCTTCCTCACCGTCCATCAAACCGTCGCCATCGGTGTCAGCGACTTTCGGATCCGTCTCGTTGGCTTCTA
>JABMNO010000029.1 GCA_013204555.1 Chloroflexota bacterium
CCCTCACCCTAGCCCTCTCCCCAAATGGGAGAAGGGACCGATCTGAACAGCCGCGGGACGCCTTTATCCTAGCGTCTCCGGTGGAACTGTTACCTATGTCCCCGATCTAATGTATGACCCATGTCCCCGGCTGCACAAAACTTAGCCGGACGTCCTCGCCCACTTGCGGATACTTTTCACTTCGCGGGGTGGGTCCTGTAGTGATCCATAAGCGGTGTAAGCGACCTCCGCAACGTAAACGCTGCCTTCTGAGTCAATAGCGATGCCGTGTGGTGCGATAAATCTATCGGGCTGTTCACCAAGAATCCCAGCGCCAATCCGGGTGATCTCGTTGAAATCAAAGTCAAGAACCTTCACCTGGAGTCCAAGGCCGGGTACACCTGCTTGCACCGGAGGTGCGGCGGCCTCTCCGATATAGATCGCCTCATCGTCGCCATGACCGACACCAATTGCCATCGGTCGATGGGCATGAACTTGCTGTAAAAACTCTCCGTCTTCCGAGAAGACCTGCAAGCGGAAGTTCTCACGGTCGCAGACCACTACCCTGCCGTCTTTCAGGACCACGAGGTTGTGAGGCAGGCTGAACTGTCCCGGTCCGGTTCCCGGTTCGCCCCAGGAGAGAACGTGCTTTCCGTCTGCTGTGAAGCGGTGGACACGTGAGTTGCCGTATCCGTCTGTCACGAACAGGTCACCGGACTTCGGTGAGATGAACGCATCCGTAGGCCGGTTGAAGATGCCGCCCTGCTGCCACTCTGCCGGTTGGCCCGGAGTGCCGAGGACAAAGATGAGATCGCCGCCGGTCGTCATCTTCTTGACCGTGTGATCAAGGTCGTCGATCAGGAAAAGGTTGCCGTCTGGGCCGACGTAAGCGCCGTGAGGTCGATTGAAATCGCCCTGGCCCCAGGTCTTCAGGTAGTTACCTGCCTGACCAAACACCATCATCGGGAATTCCCCGCGATTGAATATGTACACGTTGTTATCGGCGTCTACCGCAACAGACGTGGCTTCCTTGAACGACATGCCGTGCGGAACGGCTGGCCAACCAGCCGCTGGTTCGAAGACGGTTGCAGATGTTGGGGTCGCTGGCATGTTGAAACCTCCGCACACTTGTTCTCACTTGTTCTGGGGACCGGGAGCCGGAGTATACAAGTACCTACCCCTGATCGGGCGTACCATTCTCCGATTCGAGAGATGAATCAACTTAAAGGCAGCCAATCTATTTGAGCATCAGAGCCAAAGTCGCCAATCTTTCACCAGTTCATGTGGTGAGACAGATCGCGGGCATGTACTACGGCTGGAACATCGCTCTGGTGGCGTTCCTATCCACGGGTATCAGCGTCGGAATGACCGGCTACGCGTTCGGCGCATTTGTTGAGCCTCTTGAAGATGAGTTTGGATGGACAAGAGCCCAGGTCAACTGGGGCGTCGCCCTGAGTTTCGTATCTGGAGTTGTAGCGCCGATTGTCGGTCGATTGATGGACCGTGTAGGTGCGCGTCCAGTGATGGTGGTATCACTGCTGATTATGTCCACTGGATTTCTTCTCCGTAGCAGTATGGACAACCTCTGGCAGTTCTACCTGTATAGCGCCGTCGTTTACGTGGGGATGCCCGGGGCCACCGTGATGCCGGCCGGGCGGCTGGTGGGGATGTGGTTCCCAAAAACGCGTGGCCGAATGATGGGAATGGTGACATCAGGAAACAACTTTGGTGGTCTGACGATTGTGCCCCTTGCGGCGGCGATCATTGCGACCGCTGGCTGGCGTTGGGCATTCGCTTCGCTCGGATTGATCTCCGCAGGTCTAGCGGTGCTGGTTTTCCTTGTGATTCGAGAGCGACCGGTTGAAGTGGTTCCGGCTGGTGGCAATGCAAGCGCTGTCAAGGAGATACCGGGCGTATCTGGCCGGGCAGCGCTTCACTCAATGTCTTTCTACTTGATCACGATAGGTGTCACCTCAGGGGCGTTTACGTACTCTGTGATCTTAAGTCAGATGATTCCGCATCTCACGAGCGAAGGTTTTTCGGACGGCGCTGCTGCCGCTGCATTGACCGTTACGGCAGCGTTCGGACTTTCAAGCAAAATAATTTTTGGGCTTTTGAGCGAAAAAATCACAGCGCTGCTGGCGTTCGTACTTAGCCTCGCCATCCAGGCAGCCGGCCTCGTCTTGTTCATCATCGCGGGTGGCTCGCAGTTGGCGTGGGTGGCTGTGACGGTCTTCGGGCTGGGATTTGGCGGCATGGGCGCACTAATTCCACTGACCTTAGCTGAAGCCTTTGGTCTCAAGTCGTTTGGCACGATCATGGGATTCGTGAGTGTTGTAGGCATTCTGCCTCAACTCATCGGCCCCTTGTTCGCGGGGTACGTTTTTGACGAACGCGGCAGCTACACGATTCCATTTGGAATTATCGTGGGCATGTTCATCGTTGGTGGGATCGCCCTGCTTGCGGCAAGGCGATCGCCAATGTCGAACCTGGAGGCTACTTAGCTCCGATGTCTTCCAGGATGCTCTCAGCGTAATCGACGCTCTTCTGGTCCTGGTAGAACTGGTCACCAGCGGATGCGCCCTCAATTGCCATGAAGCCTTTATAACCGGCCTCCACCATTGCTGTGAGCGCGAATCGGTAGTCAACTTCGCCATCTGACAACGGCACACGCATGAAGACCGTTCGGTTGTTTTCCGGGTGATTGATGCGGTGCATGTTCTTGCAGTGCCAGTAAACGGAGATTGGAGCGAGTTCCTTGATGGCTTGTTCGGTAGTTTCTTCCATCTCGTCGTAGGTCCAGATGATATTTCCAAGGTCCGGATTGATACCGAAGTTCTCTCTGTCCACCAACTTGTGGACCAGTTTGGCCGACCATGAGTTGTCGACTAGCGAGTTCTGATGGACTTCTACAGATATGGTCACTCCGCGTGGAGCGCCGCGATCGGTGGCCTCTCGGAGTTCGTCAGCCAGCCGTTCGTAGTCGTAGATCATCGCATCACGGCTTGCGTCCTGAGACTTGGGATGGCCGGGCGAGAATTCTGGATGCGTCGGGTGTCGTTGAGGGGCGCTTAACGCGCCATTGACGATCCCGACTCCGATCATGCCCGCAACGTCGATCATCCGGGCCAGTCGCGATTTGTTTTCGGAATAAAGCTCAGCCGCGGTCAGGGAGCCACCGGCACGGATCGCCACGGCAGGCATACCTGCGTCAGAAAGCCGTTTTGCAAAGGCTTTGATGGCGTCATCATCATCCCCAAACGAGTTGAGGACCTGGAATCCGATCTCAAGCCCGTCCATGCCGATATCGATGGACTTCCTCAGGAACGCGTCGTTGTACGCGTTGGGATCAGGAGACCACGAGTCATTGTTGTCCGGGTAGAGCGTGTGACGGCGGTTGGCGTAGCAGTATTTCATGGTGAGATCCCCTGCCGAAATGGTGTCGAACTAGAGCGACGGGAGTGTAGCACGGCGCAAGGCCGATGGCTGGCCCATAATAGCTTCGGCCAATGAACGAGGAGGCACCTGACGGCGCACACTACTGAACAGACGAATCCGAATACCGGCGATGGAGCGCCGCCTACGGGTATTCGTTCATGGACTAGTCCCGCGAGGTTGGTTGGCGCCAGCACGTTCATGTTCTGGCTGTCCCTGTACCTGTACGTCCCGGTGCTGCCGCTCCACGCGGAGAAAACCGGTGCAAGTCTCTCCATGGTCGGTTTGATTATATCGTCGTACGCAATCGCCCAGGTCCTGCTACGCATACCCCTTGGCGTCAGCGCCGATCTACTTGGGAAACGTAAGCCCTTTGTTTTGATAGCGTTCGCTCTAAACGTTGTGGGGGCCATTGGATTGGTTCTCGCTCCCAATCCATGGACCATATTTGCGGCACGGGCTATCACTGGGATTGGTGCAGCTGGATGGGTAGCGCAATCCGTCCTTTACAGTTCCTATTTCACTCCAGCACAGACCGGGCGTGCCATGGCTCGAATCATGTCGGTCAATGCCGCCTCACTTGTGATCGCATCATTGGCGGGCGGCCTCATTGCTGAGTGGCTTGGCATTAACGCAACGTTTTACGCCGGGGCTGGCGTTGGTGTGATTGGCATGATCCTTCTGTTTTCAGCTGGCGAACCTCCAGTGGTCAGAAGAAAACGCTACTCGGTCTCTGAGTTTGTGGAAGTCGCAAAGACGCCGCTTCTGCTGACAGTCGGGGTCATTGGGATATTTGTGCAGTTCGTCAGTTTCGGCGGAAGTTTCGGCTTCGTCCCTCTCTACGCAGAACGGATTGGCGCCAACGACGCTGAAGTCGGTTACGTAATGACTGTGATGCTTGTCTTCGCTGTGATCGGCTCTCTCGCGACCACGCGAGTGGTTGGATTTGTCGGGTACCGTGGAGCGATTCTCATGTGCTCGGTGATAGTCGCGATCTCCATGGGGATCGTGCCGATGATTGATGAGATCTACTACCTCGCGGGTGCTCAAGCGTTAGGCGGCTTCGGACGAGGGCTTCTGAACACAATATTGATATCTCTCAGTGTCCAGACGGTCGCCCCTGCCAGCCGCGCTACGGGTATGGGGATCTATCAGGCGACCTACTCCATCGGGATGCTGAGTGGGCCTATCGTGTCCGGAGTAGTCGCCGATATGTCGGGTCTGAACACCGTGTTCTATGTTGTGGCGGGCGTTTCGATCGTTGGTGGGCTATTCGGCCTCTCCAGGACAATCGGAAACGCAGGTCAGGCGTCCCGGAACAACGGCTGAGTCCACGCTCTGAACGACTCCCGAGACGAGTACACAGTGGCCCTCACGTACTTCTCTGTGCTTGGCGGAACGAATCGTACCGATTGACCGTGTTCGACGGATAACTGTTTTCCACCCTCGCCGAAAAATACGGTGGTGAACTTCTCACTATCGTACGGAGCCATCTCAATGACGATCTCATCCGACGCGACTTTCACATCGTCAATCACGATCCCGGAAGATGAGTAGAAGGCCCCTGCGCTCATAGACTCCATGAGATTCACTTGTGAGAACTCATCGGCCTGCACAACCACCCAACCGCGCCCCGGATTTTCGAGCTGTGCGTTGAACTCCTGGATGTAGTGATGGGAGTCGTCGGTTGCCACGCCAAAGATTCGTTTTCCCGCCGTCAAAGCTGCATCCCACATCGACTCAACGCCGGGGGAGCCACCACCGCCGTTTGAGTTGCTTCCGGTGTGACCGTTGTAAACCTCCACGGCCCATGCGCCAGTCGTCTCAACAATATCCTCGGTGGTCAATGTCCATTTGTAGTTCGGATGATTGATGGAGGCTAGGCCACCCGCTGCTCGGATGCGATCGATATTTTCTTGCAGCGTCTTGCGGGCAGATTCTTCAGCAGCTGGCTCTACCAACGATTTCACACCGATTCCGTTCACGTGAACAGGAACTGTGTTGTTGAACAGGCGGGACGTGATCTCTTCTCCGGGGATGAGCAGGGGCCATTTGCCGGGGTGGCCGTCGGAATCGTCGAGAACCGTCAGGTGATTGTGATCGGAGAGAACGAGGAAGTCATAACCATGCTCTTTGTACCACTCAGCGACGTGTTGCGGTTCCGCGTCGCCATCGCTCTCGGTGGTGTGGGTGTGCAGATTGCCTTTGTACCAATTTTTATTTGACATGGCGGGCATACTACACCGGCGTTCAAAACTGACTGGTACGCTACCCAGCCATCTGCATCAGCCAACCGCATCAGGAGATTTGAGAATGGCCAAGAAGACGGTACTACTGACCGGCGCGAGCGGATATGTCGCCTCTCAGCTGCTGGCGGAGTTCCAGGATAGGTACGATCTGCGAATGGTCGACGTTAAAACCACCGACCGGGATGGCAACGATGTTCCCGGAATTCAGGTCGCTGACCTGATCGATTCTGACCGCACGAAGTACGCTGAACTGTTTGATGGCGTGGATGCAGTAATTCACCTTGGATACAAACGCTCCGGTGGATTTACCGGTGACGAAGCCATAGACCGATTCGATATCGAATTCGAAAACGTCCAGATGGCCAACAACATCTATCGATCTTCCTACGATGCAGGCGTTCGCCGGGTCGTCATGGCCAGTTCAAATCATGCAGCCGACTGGTATGAGCACGCGATGATTCATAACAAACAGAAGGAGATGGTCTCACCAACTGAAGTCCCTGTTTCAGACAACTTCTACGGGTGGGCGAAAGCCTCTTATGAACTCCTGGGATTCCCCTATGCCACAGGGATATTTGGCCGCAAACTTGAGGTAGTTCAGATTCGAATTGGCGCGCCGAGAGAAGTTCCCGGCTCACGTTACGAAACAGACGACCTGACCAAGCTGAGCGAGCAACACACCGGCGGCTCTGGACTGACCAACTTCAAGCGCGATCTCGGCGCCCACCTGAGCGCTCGCGACCTTCGCCAGCTAATAATGAAATCTATTGAAACACCTAATATCGAACGCCCCGACGGTGTTCCGTGGCAGGTGGTTTACGGGATATCTGGCAACACCAGAGCGTTCTGGTCGCTGGAAAGCGCCAGAGCCGCGCTGGGATACGACCCGGAAGACGACTCTGAAGTGAAATACGCAGGCGATATTTCGCGACTGCTGACTTCGAAGGACGCTGGTATCGGTGGGGGCAAAGTGGGTGGTTAGGTAGGCGTGGGATTCCCAGGGTGAGGAGCGCTAACCACCGTTCCAACCCTGGTAGCCGTCGGGCTAGGGTCTCCTGAGGGTCTCGAAGGGTCCGGCCTGAGCGCGGAGATGACGATGTGCATAGATGTGGCGGTGGAGGGGCAAGCCCCTCAGCTACCTGTTGGGCCAAAAGCGTAAACGCTTTCGGCAGAACCTACCGTTTCACGTAAAGACGGGTCTCCCTGACCTTGAGTCGGTCCACGCCGACTTTCTTCTTGACCTTCTCAAGAAGCTCGACGTCCCACTCGCCAATCAGGCTGATTGCCGTCCCCTTGCGTCCCATGCGTGCCGTCCGACCGATTCGGTGAACGTATTCTTCTACGTTCTCCGGCATGTCGTAGTTGATCACGTGTGTGATCGAAGGGATATCGATTCCTCGCGCGGCGAGATTTGTGGACACAAGGATCGACAAACTGCCGTCCCTGAAACTCCGCATTGAGGAGTCGCGATCGCGCTGTGACATTCCGCCGTGGAGGCCTTCAATGGGATAGCCGTCACGTTTGAGGATGCGGACAAGCCTGTCTACGCCCACCTGCATTTCGCAGAAGATCAAGACCTGCGGACTGCCCTCATTTGGTACCTCATTGAGAATTTCTCGGACGCCTTCCGGTTTATCCCGTGCAGCGATCTCTGAGTAGTACTGATCAACCTCATCCACAGTCTGAATCTCAAGACCGATACGAATCCATTCCGGGTCGTCCATGTACCGACGTATCAGCTTGCGGACGAATCCGGGAACAGTTGCGGAGAATAGAGCGGTTTGCCGGGAGCGAGGTGTTCTCGAAAGAATCCACTCCATATCGTCGGCAAATCCGATGTCCAGCATCCGGTCAGCTTCGTCAAGAACGGCCACCCTGACGTTGTTGAGCGCCACGGTTCCACGTGAAATGTGGTCCATAACTCGGCCAGGAGTGCCAACCAGGACTTCAGGACGGTTTTCCAGAAGTCGTAATTGCTTGTTGATCGGTTGGCCACCGTATACCGGAACCACTCCAACCCCTCTTGTTCTGCCTATGCTTGCGATCTCATCTGCAACCTGCGTTGACAGCTCGCGTGTGGGAACCAGAACAATCGCTTGAATCGCGCCGCCACCGGGAGTTATTCGTTCGATGATGGGAATGCCGAATGATGCGGTTTTGCCTGACCCCGTCTGGGCCTGACCAACAACATCACGACCGCCTAGAAGATGAGGAATCGCAAGTTCCTGGATCCCAGTTGGCGTCTCATAGCCCATGCTATGAATCGCAGCTACTGTGTCCCGAAGAAGGTCTAGACCACCAAACGAGGTGTCACGATCAGTGGAAGTACTGGGCGTTAATGTTTGCTGTTTTTGAACTTTCGGTCGTGGCGGATCAGGATTGATCGGCTTTGGAGGACGCTCATCTTGGGCTTGTTGCGGTTGTGGTTGTGGTGCCCGCGACTCCGGCTGCTGACGCTGTTGTTGTGGCTGCGCAGCATTCTCTCCCTCGCCGCGAGAACGCGCGCGGCTGGCGGAACGTCGACGTCTGGACGGGCGCTGCTGCCTTGACTCGTCTTCTCGATCAGAATCGCGAGGTGAATCACCATGTGATGACTCCGGCTTTTGCTCTCGTCCACGCTGTGGAGACTCTTGCTTGTTTTTGCCGCGACCACGAGACCGCGACCGTCTTGGACGGCTCGGTTTTGACTCGGTTGGCGCTGATGGGGGTGATTCGACTGCCGCTGATCGGCTACTGGTCGAGGGGTTTTCTACGATTTGCCCGTTGGCGGTGGGTTGTGAGTCACCTAAGATCCGGCTGACAAATTTCTTCAGGCGGGAACCAGCGGGAGGACCAGATTGGTCATCCGTTTTCTTGCTCATATATTGATTTGACTGTGCGCTTATTCAGAATGGTTGTCAATCGATTTGATTGACGTTCGCACATCTGACGATTGAATTCTTTTATGTATATTCGATTTCTATGATTTTACATCTCCTCAACCCTGCTCACACAATGAGCCATGATCAGCACTAGAGCGATGGGCGGTTTTTTGCCGTCTGTTCGAGACTGGTTTACCACTTCGCTGGGTGTCCCAACGGCCCCCCAATCTCAGGCGTGGCCGCTAATCCAGGAGGGGAAACACGTCCTTATCCATTCCCCTACCGGAACCGGCAAGACCCTGGCGGCGTTTCTCAGTTCCATCAACAGACTCTTTGAAGAAGGACCACCAACGAGTAAAGGCGTTCGAGTCCTTTATATTTCGCCACTCAAGGCACTGAATAACGATATCCAACGCAACCTGGCGGTGCCTCTGTCCGGCATCAGGCGGTTAGCTGAGTCCCGCGGTGAAGATCTGAACGAGATCAGAACGGCTGTCCGAACCGGCGATACAACGCCGTCAGCACGGGCGTCGATGGTGCGCAATCCACCAGACATCCTGATCACGACTCCAGAGTCGCTGTACCTGATTCTCACTTCGCCCAAAGCACGCGACATCCTCAAAACCGTCGAAACGGTGATTCTGGATGAGATACACACCCTGGCGGACAACAAACGAGGTGTTCATCTCGCGCTCAGCCTTGAACGACTGGAACGTCTCATCAAAGGTTTCCAACGGATAGGTCTGTCTGCAACGCAGCGGCCCGTTGAAGAAGTCGCCAGATTCCTTGGTGGCCAGGACGTTTCAACCAGTGATGGAGATCTCGTTTTTGAGCCACGGCCGGTAGCGATCGTGGATACGGATTACGAAAAGGAGATCGTTGTATCCGTTCATGGCATGGCTGAGGGCGCATCGGCGCGACCCGAAGCATCTATCTGGCCTAACTTGATCCCGAAAGTGCTCAAGGACGTGCTCCAGCACGATACAACCCTTGTGTTCACCAATAGCCGTCGTCAGGCGGAGCGAACAGCCGACCGGTTGAATGCGCAACTTGCGATCGAACACGCCGCTGATCGAGGTGAAGCGCCTCCTATCGATGCTGACGCGTTCACGGGCGGGATATTCGGAACCGGGCACGGCGATGGTCCGTTCATGGCGCACCATGCCAGCATTTCGGACGAACAGCGTCGTGCAATGGAGCGATCGCTAAAAGACGGCGACCTTCCGGCGCTCGTGGGAACCAGTTCGCTCGAACTCGGAATCGATATTGGAAGTATCGATCTCGTTGTCCAGCTTCAATCGCCGGGTTCCGTGACGCAGGGTCTCCAGCGAGTTGGCCGTGCCGGTCACAGCGTTGGCGTTCCCAGCGTGGGAAAGATCTACGCAACTCACCCGGAGGACCTGTTCGAGAGTGCTCTGATCGCACGGGGAATGATTCGGCGAGAGATCGAAGAAACCTCGGTGCCGAGGAACTCACTCGATATCCTGTCTCAACAACTGATCGCAGCGGTGTCTGTCGATGACTGGCGCGTTGATGATCTGTTCCTGCTGGTGAGATCAGCCTATCCGTACGTCGACCTCGATCGAGAGAGCTTCGAGAACGTGTTGAAGCTGATAGCTGGTGGATATCCCTCAACTCTGGCTCGCGCTCTGCGACCACGCGTCTTCTGGAATACGCAACGTGGAACGCTCACCGCCCTACCGGGCGCACGTCTACTCGCATTGAGCAACAGTGGTGCGATCGTCGACCGTGGATTATTTGGCGTTTATCTTCCAGACCGAAAGACCCGGCTTGGCGAACTGGACGAGGAGTTCGTGTTCGAGACGAGGGTTGGCGATGCCTTCGTGCTTGGCAGCCAGGTGTGGCGGGCACGCGAGATTGATGATGACCGCGTTATCGTCGAGCCAGCACCCGGAGCCATGCCACGCATGCCGTTCTGGCGCGGCGAGTATCCGTGGCGACCATATGGGCTGAGTCTGAGGCTTGCAGACTTCCGGGCCGAGATCGCACAGCAGATGGCCCCGTACGTCGATTCCGATGATGACCCTCCCGAGATCATCCACTGGCTCCGAACCGAATACATGGTTGATGAAGTCGGCGCTCGTCAGCTCATCGGATACGTGCGACGGCAATTGCGAGCGGTCGGTACGATTTCGTCGAGCGACACAATCATTGTGGAGACGTATCAGGACCCCGTTGGAGATCGCAGAATGGTCATCCAGTCGCCTTTTGGTGGGCGCGTGAACGCTCCCTGGTCCATTGCCCTTGCCGCAGAGATCAAGAATCGTACCGGCGTGGAGCCTGAGTTACAGGTTGGCGATGACGGAATCCTGTTCAGATTGCCTGATTCCGACGCGGAGTGGCCGGTCGAGATCATCCGAGAACTTACACCGGAGCAAATCAGCGATCAGATCTACGAGCATCTTTCCGACTCGGCACTCTTTGGCGCTACATTCCGGAAGAACGCGTACCGGGCGCTACTACTGCCCTCAAGCCGACGCGGTGGACGAACACCATTCTGGTTACAACGTCTCAGGGCAAAAGATCTGCAATCTGTTGCACGGCAGTTCGATGATTTTCCGATAACCCTTGAGACCTTTCGAGACTGCATCGAGGACGGGATGGATCTCCCCCATCTCACAGAAGTGGTCGCTGCGGTCAACCGTGGCGAAATCGACGTAAAGGTCGTTGAGAGTCCATATCCATCGCCAGTGGCCCAGGGTTTGAGCTGGCAATTCCAGGACTTCTACCTCTACGAGTGGGACACGCCTAAGGCCGAGCGAAGTATGCAGTCGCTGCAGCTCGACCGTGTTGCCCTCTCCCGTCTCTTCAAGGACCCATCGTTTGCGGGAACGCTTCGGCCTACAGTCCTGATTGAGATCGAAGGCCAATCGTCACACAAGACAGCTGGATACCAGGTCAGATCAAGCGCTGCACTTGCTCAAATGCTTCTGGAGGTCGGAGACCTTACGGTCGAAGAAATCGCCGACCGAGTTGATGGCGACCCGCACGACTGGCTCGCTGAGCTCGTGGAGCAAGGCGCCGCAATTGAACTCGAGTTCTCAATCGACGGCAGCAATGTTGTGCGGTGGGTCGCTGCTCAGCATGCCAATCAATTAGAGGCCGTCGCCAGGGGGAATGCGAATGCGCAAGACGTGCTTGATATGGCTCTCCGATACGCGAATGGGAGAGCACAGTTTTCTGCACAGGAAATTGTCGAGCGATACGGAATTGGCGAATCCCGTGTTTCTGAAGCGCTGGAACTACTGGAAAAACAGGAACTGCTCGCCAGCGGCTACTTCTCTCCAACTGCCAGCGAGATCGAATGGTCGCTCACTGATGTGATCACACGGGCGCAGCGCCAGACTCTCGCATTGCTGAGATCTGAGATTGAACCAGTCTCAAGCGGTGTATATCAGGCGTTCATAGCGAAGAGACATGGCCTTATATCAACCCGGACTCGGTTCGAGTCCGTTGTTGACGCCAGCGAGGTTCTCCAGCTTCTTTCCGGTGTCGATGCGCCAATAGATCGCTGGAACGAAGTCCTGTTCCCCTCCCGTCTTCCGATAAAAGACATCGCAGGACTAAACGACCGCTTTGGCCGCGACGGAGAGTTCAGTTGGTGGGCGAGATCGCACGAGAGTCGTCTTCATGTGCGTCTATTCCCTCGCGGACAGGGCCGGGCTTACCTTCCAGATGGGTTCGAGGAAGATATAGCGGAGGCCGAGGCGGATCTGAGTGAACACGCCACACAGATCGTGGAGTTATTGCGCAATGAGGGTACCGCCACCTCCAAAGTCATGCGGTCTGCGCTGCCTGACCTATCACTCGCCAATCTGATCGAGGCCATGGGTGATCTCGTGGGAGCAGGACTGGTAGTTGGTGATTCTTGGACTGCGCTCACCGGCCTCTATGAAATCACAAACGCATCATCTGATCTGATTCCCAAACGAGGGGCAGGTAACCGCAGAGCTATGGCGCGCTCGATGAAGGCCGTAACAACAGCGCTGCCACCAGATGTCGAGTGGTCGCTCACAACGCGACACTCATATCTGGGGCCTCAACTCAGTAATTCAGAGATCGCCAGAATCCGCGCGCAGACTCTCATGCAGCGATGGGGGGTTGTAAGCCGAGCTGCACTGCAACAAGACAGTTCCGGGTGGGGTTGGGATGCCATCCTCGCCCACATGAACCTGGAAGAGTTGAGAGGCACTGCACGACGAGGGTACTTCGTACTCGGATTGCCGGGAATTCAGTATGCAAGCAGCGCGACGGTGGATGATCTCCGGGAGGATTTGATGCCGGAAGTCGGTTTCCTGCTCAATGCCACTGACATCGCATACGTAATGGATGACCCCGAAGACGTCCTTTCTCGGATCCACAAACTCCGCTCAAACACTCTGGGTATCGTTGGAGGTCGGGCCGCGCTGGCACTTGAGGAGAACGGGCAGCGAATCCGCACTGGTGCGGACACCTCGCGTGAAGCCGTGACCGCCCTGGTGGAGGCGTATCTGCAATCACCGCGTGGCTCTGCAAGATTGGAAGTTCGAAGTTGGAACGGAGACCCCGTGATGGAAACCGAGGGCGAGGAGATACTCAAGTCTGTCGGATTCCGACGGGACTACCCCAGCATGGTGTTCGATGCGCTTCAAGCCAGAGCCGTATCTCAAGGCCGCAAATCGTCCTAATTCGCTCGATCTGACGAGGGTAAGCAACGAGTCAATTTTGCTAGGTTCCAAACATGGAAACACAAGAGCAATTTCTCGATTCTCTCAAACGAACGACTCCCTTCCACGCATCGGCCATCGCCGTAGTGCTGGGAGTCCTTCTGACTCAGGCGCGAACCGGCCCTGAACTGGTCTCGCTTGGACTGCTCGCCATCGGATATACGACTTTGATCGCGATTGGCATGTCGCCGCTTCGACGACGATTCAAATCCGACGCCTGGATCTACGTGATGATTGCCGCGGAGACCTGTCTATTTGCCCTGGCGTTCCACGGATTTGGGCCTGAGTCTGCGGTGATCGCTCTCGCGCCAATTACCACTGTGAGAGCGGGGCTTTTCCTTGGCTATATGGGCGCAGGTGTAAGTGTCGGCCTGCTCGGATTAATGCTTTTGCCAGGTCTTTCCATCGGCGAGTGGAGTATTGCTACCTCGTTGGAACTCATCGCCGTTCCAACCATTGTCATAGCCGCTTTAGCTTCGTTCATTTCACATGAACGACTCGTATTGCGGACCAGCGGTCACCGCATGGGAGATGCCAACTCAGGAGCGATGGCGGAGCGGATCCTCAGCGCTCTGCGCAGACTTGAGGGAGTTTCAGACCGCAAGACATGGTCGACACAAATCATTGCGTCGGTCGGCACTGCAACCGGGCTCGGTTCGGTCGGAGTCTATTTTCAGGATGGAGCGGAATCGGCTCCTGAGTTAGAAGCCAGGTCCGAGCTGTTTGATACCGGGATCAGCGCAGAAATCGATTCCGTGCTTCGTACCGTCATCGGGGCCCAGCGCAAGCAATCGGTTCGAACGATCGAGTCCCTGGAGAGCATCATTCCATTCGGTTCTCACTCGGCCGTTCGAGGTGCAATTGTGATCCAGTCAGAGACTGGTACGCAGCGAGTCGCGGACCGGGTCGATGACGTCGAGCGCCTCATCACGTTCGCACTGCCCTATCTAGAACGGCTGCAAAATACTGGATCTGTCAGTGTTTCCGGACCGCAATCAATACTGGAAAATGAACTGGCCTGGGCCGGCCGGTCTCAGGGTGCTGATTCTCAAAAGAGACCAATCGAACTGGAGGGGATCAGCCTCGACCCGGTAAATGAGAAATCGGTGGTCGGGGATATGTCGATCTCTCTGTCTCGTACCGAATTCGAAGTGCTATACGAACTGGCGTCGTCACCAGGATCAACCGTCGGTCCGGAACATCTCGCATCGTCGGTAGGCACCTCAACAAGTGTCGATGTGACCATCCACAGGCTCCGCCGGAAACTGGCGAATGCCCCAATGGGCAGCGAGCTGATCAAGACAGTGCGTGGCAAGGGTTACATGCTCGTGGTGCCTGCGGTTCCACTCGCCAATTAGGCGCCAAATGAACTTCAATTAAGAGACAGAGCCGAAGTCTGCTGATTCCGGGTTGAGAGGGGGCACGACCCGCAGCGCCACTTCGGCTCTGATCATCTGTTTAGCAGCGTGTCCGCACTGCCTTTGTAGCCAAATGAATTGATATGACCCTATCCCACGTCGTGCCCGACCTGACAGCAGCTCATGTCAGGTCGCGGCAAGTTCCACTATGCTCACAAAGTTTTCGATCTCTGGCGACCACACAATTCACATAATTATCTCTACTGGCTAAATTGGCAAAATCATCTCCACAACCGACCCCGGTTAATCCAGCTCAACTCGCATTCAAACGAGGCAATGAGACCACCCTTACATACAAGTTGAAGTGGGCGGCGTGGGAGTGGCTTTTCAGAGAGGCAGGATGCCGAGCAATTGCCTTTGAGGTGCGCCTGGAAGGCCCGTTCGGAAGAATCGCTGACGTAGTTGGCATCGGTCCTGAAAACAGGGTTTACCTCATCGAAGTCAAAGTGAGCCGATCCGACAAGTCGCGTGACGATAAGACTCATAGGGATCTCAAGCGACTGGAAGATCGTGAACCAATCGTAGAAGAGACGGTAAGACTCACAGCGGGAATACTGGAGGCGGCGGCCGTATACGCGAAGGATTCAGCCAAACACCCGGACAAAGAGGACTGGCGACAGGATGAAGGTTACCGGCAAGCGCTGGACGACCATGGGAACCAGGTTAAGCAGCGTCACAGGCTGCGAGAGCGTATAGCGACATTCAGCACGAAGTTTCACGATCCTGCGTATCTCCGGTGTGCGCACCACCATTACGTGATGGCCCCGTCCGGACTGGTTCGTACCGACGAAGTGCCGCCAATGTGGGGATTGCTGGATGAGAATCTCAACACGCGTGTTGAAGCTCCATATAAGCAAGTTCGCGAAGCAACCAAGCACGTTCTACGGGCGATTGCGAAATCGAATTCCCGCGACCTCATGCATGCTTATGGCGTCAGGCGAGAGAAGGGCGGCCCGCTCTTTCCCGGTTGGGATCAATAGGCGTGAGCTTGGAACCGCGGTTAGACCTTGTCCTTCAGGAAGTCTTCGATACGTCCAAGAGCCGTCTTGAGGTTGGACTGGGAGTTGGCGAATGACAACCGAATGTAGCCTTCGCCGAAATCGCCAAACGCGGTGCCCGAAAGCAATGCGACGCCGCCCTCATTGAGCATCCGGTCTGAGAACGTCTGGCTGCTCATCCCGGTTCCCTTGATATTGGCGAAAGCGTAGAAGGCACCTTTTGGCTGTATGCAACTGATGCCTTTGATGTTGTTCAAGCCCCCCACGATCAACTCGCGACGTGCCCTGAACTCTGAGAGCATCTCTGCAACCGAATCCTGAGGCCCATCAATCGCTGCTGCTGCTGCAATCTGAGTCGCTGCGTTTGTGCAGGAAACGCTGTTGGTGATCAAGCGTGAAATCGGCTCGACTAGCTCATCCGGGAAGACGCCGTATCCCATTCTCCAGCCGGTCATGGCGTAGCTCTTGGACATGCCGTCCAGGATGATAGTGCGCTCTCGCATATCGTCGAACTGACTGATCGACTCGTGCTGACCTTCAAAATAGAGGTCTTTGTACACCTCATCTGCCAGAACAACAGCGTCCACGCTCTTTGCAATCTCGGCAATCTCGGCCAGTTCAGCTTTCGGGATAACGCTTCCGCAGGGATTGTTTGGCGAGTTGATGATGATGAGTTTGGTGCGCTCGTTCACTGACGCCCGGAGAGCATCAATGTCAGTGTTGAACCCATTCTCCTCATACAGCCGCATGGGGACGGCCTTCCCACCCATATAGTCGATCATTGACTTGTAGATAGGGAATCCCGGATCCGGGTAGATGACCTCGTCACCTTCTTCAATCAGAGCCATGATCGTAAAGAACATGATTGGTTTGGCACCGGGCGTTACGACGATGTTGTCAGGTGATACCTGGTAACCCTGTCGCTCGGTCTGATGGGCCGCAATACTCGCGCGGACCTCAGGGATGCCCGGTGACGCCGTGTAGTGGGTAAACCCGCTCTCCAGCGCTTCTGCGGCAGCGGCGCGAATGTGGGGTGGAGTATCAAAGTCAGGTTCGCCAATCTCAAGATGAACGATGTCCCTGCCCTGAGCCTCAAGTTTCTTCGCTTTTGCCAGGATTTCGAACGCTGTCTCTGTACCGAGACGCTCCATGCGAGACGCCAGACGCATGTATAGGAAGGCCTTTCTTACCAGCGGACGCTATGGGGAGCCAGCCACTGCCCTGAATGTGACACTCAGACGCGATAGCGCAGAGCGTAAAAAGGAAGTTTGTGCTCACAAGATTCAAGTGTCAACATTCTCGTCGTGCATCCACCTCTTTGGCGGTCCGGTGCAATAATCGCGTGGTCGCGATGAGTTTGCGCTGTACGACGATATCGAAGGAAACAGATTGTGATCAGAACCAACAAGATGAAAGCGAAGATACTCGCTGGCGAACCGGCGTTTGGTGTTTCCGTGACGTTCCCTGCGCCCGAAATCGCAGAGATGATCGGTAACGCGGGATATGACTGGGTGATGATTGATGCGGAACACGGCTCCCACAGCCCAGAGGACGTCTACGCGATGGTCCTGGCTTGCGAGCTTTATGACGTGACTCCAATCGTGCGCCCGCAGATCAATCAGCCTGATGTGATTCTTCGTTATATGGATCGCGGCGCGATGGGGGTGCAAGTTCCGCACGTGAATACTGCCGAGGAAGCGGAACGCGCCGTGCGAGCGGTCAAATTCCATCCCCACGGCGACCGTGGTCTTGGTGGTGGTAGGAAGTCTTACGGCATGTCTACCTCAGAGTTCATCGAGGCAGCCAATCGTGAGACCTTGGTCTGCGTCCAGATTGAGCATATGGAAGGCGTTGAGAATCTGGATGAAATCCTGGAAGTGGATGGAGTAGACGTGTTTTTCATCGGTCCGTCTGACCTGTCTCAATCCATGGGATACCCGGGGCAGCGCACCAACCCGGAAGTCCAGAAGGTCCTCGCAGAGTGTTTTGGGAAGATTCATGCTGCCGGGAAAGCTTCCGGGACTCCCGGCGGCCCAGTAGAGACTGCGGACAACATAAAACAGGGCATCCTCTATCACTACACGCACGTCCCGACTATGATTTCGACCTACTCGAACACATTCTTCGAGGCGGTCAACGCGGCAAAGGCCAATCGCCCCGCTCCGCAAGAGTTTAAATAGCCAGAAAACACAAGTAACAAACGAAAGAGCAACATGTACGTCATAACTCGCACCTACGAAACGAAGCCCGGGCAGGCGAGGCTCGCCGCCACATTGGCCGCCAAGCTCTGCAAGGTCTACGAAGACGCCGGCCAACGAGATCAGCCCACAGTCACATTCAATGGTGGAACACTTCCAGGCGAGACGAACCGCGTCTACATGCGGTGGTTTGCCGACACGATTGAGTCTCCCTACAGAGCCGGTAACACGGCCCCGGATACCAGCGAATTTGGATCCAAGTTGCGCGAAGTAACAGTCCGTAACTGGATTGAGTTTGAAGAACTTTTGTCCGAAGACAAGTTCCAGGAAAGCTAGTTCCTGCGACCGCTAGATCGCTCACGAAATCTGAGGAGTCCTGTTGACCACAAGTTACGCCGGAAAAGTTAACGCACCGGAATTTCCAACCGGACTCGACTGGCTCAACATTGACCGCCCTTTGACTCTGAGCGATCTGGCCGGAAAGGTCGTGGTTCTCGACTTTTGGACTTACTGTTGAATCAACTGCATGCACATACTTCCGCAGTTGCGGAAGCTGGAGCGTAAGTACCGGGACTGGCTGGTTGTTGTGGGTGTCCACTCCTCAAAATTCCCAAATGAGAAGGAGACCGACAACATCCGTAATGCCATTCTCCGGTACGGCATTGAACACCCGGTGGTAAATGACGTCGCGTTCAATATCTGGCAGCAATACGCCGTGCGTGCGTGGCCGTCCCTGATGTTCATCGACCCACATGGCAAGGTCATCGGCAAGCATGAGGGCGAGTTCGAGTTCGCTCAGTTTGACCAGCTACTGGGTGAGATGGGGGAAGCGTTCAGAGCGGCGAACGAACTCGTAGAGACTCCTCTGCCCTACCAGCTTGAAATTGAGGCCGCACAGAAGAGGCCACTTTCATTCCCCGGCAAGATCGAGGCAGATGGGCTGACTCGCCGCCTCGCCATCTCTGACTCAGGCCACAACCGTATTCTGGTGATCGATGACTCAGGAACGATTGAGTGCATCATTGGTTCGGGCGAACCCGGCCTGACAGACGGCAGTTTTGAGGATGCTGAGTTCAATCAGCCGCAGGGCATGGCGTTCGATGGCGACTCGCTTTACATTGCGGATGCTGAAAATCACACTATCCGCCGATCCAATCTCAGCACGCAGATCGTAGACACGGTCGCCGGAACTGGTGAGCAGTCTCTGTATCGCCACAAAGGCGGTGACGCGCTCGCCGTCCCAATCAACTCTCCTTACGATGTAGTCGTTGCAGATGGGGCGCTTTACATCGCTATGGCTGGGTTCCACCAACTCTGGGTGCTAGACATCTCAACCGCGCATGTCACTCCCTATGCCGGTGATGGGGGTGAAGATATCCAGGATGGGCCACGACTTTCGGCGCGCCTCGCCCAGCCTTACGGTATCGCCCTGTTCGGAGACAACCTCATATTCGCCGACAGTGAGACGAGTTCCATCAGAACCGTTGACCGCATAACCGCCCAGAACGGTAGCGTGACAACCCTCATCGGCACCGGTCTATTCGACTTCGGTGATCTTGATGGCCCGTTCAGTGATGCTCAACTCCAACACGTGCAGGGAATCGCATCCGATGGCGAGCGGATCTACATTGCGGACACGTATAACCATAAGATCAAAGTAATCTCGCTGCCGGATGGCACCGTGACGACGCTCGCCGGTTCCGGCAGTCGAGGCTTGCGCGATGGCGACGCGTCTAACGCGGAGTTTGACGAGCCGGCTGGTATCGCGTGGCTCAGTGGCAAATTGTTTGTGGCCGACACCAATAACCATGCAATCCGCGTCGTGGACACCGATTCAGGTGCAGTGACCACCCTTGAACTGAAAGGTCTTCCAGATTTCTAACCGACTTGCTGACGAATCGAGCCCCTATCTCCTGCAGCACAAGGACAATCCTGTCGACTGGTTTCCGTGGGGGGAAGAGGCGTTCAATCTGGCCCGCGAGTTGGATAAGCCAGTGTTCTTGAGCATTGGATACTCGGCCTGCCACTGGTGCCATGTCATGGCACACGAGTCGTTTGAAGATGAAGACATCGCTGCCCAGATGAACCGGGATTTCATCAACATCAAGGTCGATCGCGAAGAACGTCCTGACGTCGATTCAATTTACATGGCTGCAACTCAGGCGATGACTGGCAGCGGTGGCTGGCCAATGTCTGTGTTCATGACGCCGGACAAGAAGCCGTTCTACACCGGAACCTACTACCCGCCAATGCCACGACACGGGATGCCCTCATTCCGGCAACTTCTCGAATCGA
This sequence comes from Chloroflexota bacterium, assembly GCA_013204555.1. Taxonomy (GTDB): domain Bacteria; phylum Chloroflexota; class Dehalococcoidia; order Lucifugimonadales; family Lucifugimonadaceae; genus UBA1151. Next base: position 20,161 of record JABMNO010000029.1, read on the forward strand.
TTGCCGAATCGTATCGAGACCGGAAAGCTGATGTTCTGGACGCTTCATCAAGAGTTCTTGCCCACCTGGCGGCCCACAATAACGCCGGCCAGTCCGTCGCATCAGTTGGGCGCGATATCGTCTTCACGGAGATCGATTCGGTTCTTGAGCGCTTCGACTTCGAAAATGGCGGAATTGGTGGTGCGCCAAAGTTTCCTCAGCCCTTGATCTACGAATATCTACTCCGGGCCTGGCACGATACGGGGAACGAGCAGATTCTTGAGGTTGTTTCCAGCACGCTCACCCACATGGCGCGCGGCGGGATGTACGACCAGGTGGGTGGTGGATTCCATCGCTACTCAGTGGACTCAGTATGGCTCGTGCCTCATTTCGAGAAGATGCTGTACGACAACGCCCTGCTGGTTCCGTTATATCTGCACGCCTACCAGGCAACCAAGGATCCGTTCTTCCGTCAGGTCGCCGAGGAGACTCTTGAGTACGTGCGGCGAGAGATGCTGGACGATTCCGGCGGCTTCTACACCGCACAAGATGCCGACTCAGAAGGTGTGGAGGGCAAGTTCTTCGTATGGGAACCGCTTGAGTTCGCAGAAGTTCTGGGTGAAGAGATAGGTACCGTGGCCGCCGCCTACTGGGCCGTCAGTGAAACCGGCAATTTTGAGGGCAAAAACATACTCTGGGCACCTCATGATGACGATGATGTGGCTACCGATCAGGCTATGTCTATTCCTGACCTGAAATCCAGAATTCAGACTGCAAAAGAGCTTCTGTTCGAGCGTCGTGAAACTCGAATCAAACCCGGACTGGACGACAAGATCATCACGAGCTGGAACGCTCTCATGCAAAAAGCGTTCGCAGTTGCTGGCGCAATTCTCAATCGTCCTGATTATGTCGATATTGCCCGTCGAAACGCTGAGTTCCTGAGATCGGAACTTCGGGACGGCGAGCGGATATTGAGGACCTGGAAATCGAATAGCGGTGGCGGCAAAGCGAAGTTGAATGGCTATCTGGACGACTATGCGTTCCAGGTTGAGTCGCTGATATCACTCTATGAAGCGAGTCTGGAGCCTGAATGGCTCTCCGAATCTGCGTCGATTGCCGACAAGATGATCGATCTGTTCTGGGATGAAGACGCGACCGCATTCTTTGACACCGGCAGAGACCATGAGGAGTTGTTGGTGCGTCCCCGAGACCTGTTCGACAACGCAACGCCAAGTGGCGGTTCGGTGGCTGCTCACGGACTCCTGAAACTCGCGATTTATCTTGATTCTGATCGTTACCGGGAGCTTGGAGAGAAGTCCCTGGCATCGGCTTCAGACCTGATGAAACAAGCTCCGCTTGGCGTACCGAACTGGTTGTCGGCCGTCGACTTCAACACCACCCAGGTTACTGAGATCGTAATCATGGGGAATCCCACGGATTCCGCCGCAAGGGAGTTGTGGGAGGAAGTTCATGACCGGTACATCCCCAATCGTGTCATTGCAGGAGCCGAGAGCAAACAAGATCAGCCCGGCACGCCACTGCTTGCAGAGCGCGAACTCATTCACGGTCTGCCAACGGCATATGTTTGTGAAAACTACGTTTGTCAGCTTCCGGTGACCGACCGGACTGAGCTGGCGAAATTGCTCGACGCCCGGGGGCTAGGCACATGATCATCGAGTGGAACACGCACATATTCAGTTCGGATGAAGATAAGTTTCCGTTTCATCCGCGCGCCGTTTATCGCCCCCGACCGGAAATGCGTTTCGCAGACCCGCTCGATGATTACCTCAAACGCATGAAAACTGAGGGCATCGACCGGGCGGTGCTGGTTCACCCGGAGCCATACGGTGATGACCACTCGCTCGTCCTCGATTGCCTCGAGCGTGAACCGGACATTTTCAAGATCACCAGTCTGTTTTATCCCTCGGATGAGGATGGACCTGCACGCCTGAAATCCCTGGTTGCGACAGAACCAAGAGTGATCGCGACACGCTTCCATCGGGTCAAAGGCAAAGATGAGTACTTTCTGGACTTCACCGACCCCGGCGTGGAAGCACTCTGGGAGACGGCCGACTCGCTGGGGATATTGGTTGAGCTCCACATCGGATCCGACTTCGCTCTATCGGCGCGCAGGTTGATTGAAGCGTTCCCCAACACGCCCGTGCTCATCGATCACCTGGCCGAACCACACACCGCCAATGGCGTTGAGTTCGCCCACGTTCTGGACCTCGCCAATCTCGACAACGTCTACATGAAGCTCTCCGGTCTGAATCACTTCAAAACAGACGAGCCGCTCTACGAGAGTGCGCTGCCATTCACACGTGTTGTGTCAGATGCATTTGGAGCCGACCGAATGGTCTGGGGCTCCGGCTCGCCAATAATCGTCGAAACGCATCTTGCGCACTGGTCTGAGTCTGAACGAGCCAAAGTCCTTGGCGAAAATCTGAAGTCACTCCTGGGATTCTGATCAACTTCTCATTCAGCCAACACACCGTTGATCTAACATTGCGCCCAGAATAATAATCGGACCGCAGTGGCCCACAGATCACACGAATCCATGAGGAGAATGACAGAAAATGTGCGCGCAGAAGATGCGACTGGAACGCGACTCAATGGGGGAATTGGAAGTCCCTGCAGACGCCTACTACGGTGGAAACGCGCAGCGGGCGCGCCTCAATTTCCCAATAAGTGAACTTCGATTCAACCGGTCATTCATAAAAGCCATAGCTCAGATCAAGCAGTCCGCTGCTGTGGTGAACAAAGACCTCGGAACGATTGAGCCTGAGCTTGCCGATGCCATAGTGGCAGCGGCACAGCGTGTGATTGATGGTGAGTTCGATGACTCATTCGTTGTCGATATTTTTCAGACCGGTTCAGGCACCTCCACGAATATGAACGCGAACGAGGTGATTTCGAACGTCGCCAATGAGGCGCTTGGTGGTGGATTAGGGACGCGCACACCGGTTCATCCGAACGACCACGTCAACAAAGGCCAATCGTCAAACGATGTAATCCCCACAGCGATTCACCTGGCGGCGGCGGGCGCGATAAATGAGCGCCTGCTGCCTGCCATGCAAGAGCTTGAGACCGCTCTAAGGGCAAAGTCAGACGAGTTCTGGGGCGTGATCAAGACCGGTAGAACGCACCTGCAGGATGCCACCCCAATCAGGTTGGGTCAGGAATTTCTTGGCTACGCGGGCCAGATCGAAAACGGCCGTAAGCGGGTAGGTGTAGCACTTGCTGAAACCTCCGTGCTCGCGCTGGGTGGAACAGCCGTCGGCACAGGAATTGGCATGCACCCTGAGTTCGCAGTCCGCGTAATCGCCAGACTGCGCGAACTCACGGGTCTCGATCTGTCTGAATCGCCCAATCACTTCCAATCACAAAGCACCATTGACGGAGTTGTCCAGGCGTCTGGATCCCTCAAAACAGTTGCGGTGAGCCTGCTCAAGATAGCGAACGATATCCGGTGGCTTGGCTCCGGACCCCGCGCTGGGATTGGCGAAATTACACTCCCCGAAGTGCAGCCCGGCAGTTCAATCATGCCCGGCAAGGTAAATCCGGTCATCGCAGAATCGGTAACCATGGTCTCAGCTCAGGTAATCGGCAACGACCAGACGATTGTTATCGCAGGGCAATCCGGGAACTTTGAGTTGAACGTGATGATGCCGGTTGCTGCGTACAACCTGCTTCAGTCAATCGATCTTCTTGCGGCAAGTTGCGAGAACTTCGCCCGGCAGTGCATCAGCGGGCTTATCGCCACCAGCACTGGCCCTGACAAAGTTGAAGAGGGGCTGGCCATCTGCACCGCGCTTGCACCCGCAATCGGCTACGATGCTGCCGCCGCAATCGCACACACAGCATCTGAAACCGGCGAAACGGTGAAACAGGTGGCAAAGCGCGCGACAGACCTCTCAGACGCCCAACTCGACGAAATTCTCGACCCCTCCACGATGGTCGAGCCTTCGGCGTAGCTGGAGAAGGGTAAAACCAGAGATATGACCATCATATGAGCCTGTTGGATAGCGCCGATGACGGCAATATCGTCACCGCGCGCTATCGCCAGGCTCGTGGCGCGTTCTATGGGTGGTGGATTCTTGCGGCCGGTGCCGTCACCAACGGCATAGGTGGAAGCGTCCACTGGCAGGGTTTCACCGTCATGTTTCTCCCCGTCGCAGAATCGCTCGGTCTTAGCCGCGCCCAGACTGCGCTTGCTTTCTCGTTGTCACGCGCAGAGAACGGCATCATGGGACCTTTCACAGGGTGGTTGGTCGACAAGTTTGGCCCGCGACCGCTCATGATTGGCGGCACCATTCTTGTAGGCGTTGGCTACATTTTGCTATCCAGAACAACGTCATACCGTGACTTCGTGCTTGTCTACATTTTTGTGATCTCGGTTGGCGCATCGACCAGCTTCATGCAGGCAACGACCACAGCGCTCAATGCATGGTTTGTGCGGAGACGTGGGATCGTGATGGCCATCAACAGTGCCGCCTTCCGCGTAGGTGCAGCATTCATGGTGCCGCTTCTCTCCGTTGTGGTGCTCAAGTGGGGTTGGGAAACGGCTGCGTTCTGGGTAGGCGTGATGATGATCGTGTTGATCACGCCACTGGCGCTGTTCATGCGTCGCTCACCTGAGCATTACGGAATGTTGCCAGACGGAGATACCAAAGATCTTAGAACCGTTGGCGCTCAAACATCCGCTGGGACGAAGAACGGCGAAGAAGATTGGGAGGTTGGAGAAGCCATAAAAACCCGGGCTTTTTACGTCCTCGCAGCTGGCACGGTGTTGCGAATGTCCGTACACGGCGCGGTCTTCGTCCACCTCATCCCAATCCTTCAGTGGAAAGAGGCATCGCCACAGGGAGCGGCCAACATGGTTGGCTTGCTGGCGCTGGTTTCCGTGCCATTAATCATCTTCCTGGGGTGGGTCAGCGACAAGGTCAGCCGCCAGAAAATTCTCGCTGGAGCGTACGTTCTTTCTGGAAGCGGACTGCTGCTAATGAATTTTGTCGACGGCACGGTTGCCGTATTCCTGGCCCTTCTGCTCTTTTCAGGATCAGAGGCTGGTTCAGCGCTCAACTGGGCGCTGGTTGGAGACCTCTTTGGCCGCAAGAAGTTCGCCACGATTCGAGGTATCCTCGCTCCCATGTATAACGCGGCCCTATTTGTGACCCCAGTGGCCGCTGGCTGGGTGTTCGACAAGACCGGCAGCTATGAGTACGTATTACTCACGGGCGGGGGGCTTTTCTTCGCCGCAGCGATAGTCTTCTTCAGCCTTCAGGCCCCGGTACGAGATGTACTTAACGTCGCCGCCAGGGCGAAGGCCGACACATCGGCCAAAACGCATTAACTAAATAAGAAATCGGAGATCTCATGTCGGCAGAAGACCGCATCAAAGAACTTGGAATTGAGCTGCCCACGCCGCCCGGCGCTGTCGGAAACTACATTGGTGCGACCAGAACGGGAAATCTGATCTACCTGTCGGGCCACGGACCACGGCGCCCGGATGGTTCGATGATCTCCGGCAAAGTTGGCGCAGACATGAATGTTGATGAGGCGTATGACGCCGCCAGGATCGTTGGCCTCGGACTTCTCTCCACGTTGAAGGCTCATATTGGTGATCTGAACAAGGTCAAACAAGTGATCAAAACCCTTGGCATGGTCAATGCCACTCCGGATTTCAATGAGCACCCCAGGGTAATAAACGGCGCGTCAGATCTTTTTGTGGAAGTATTTGGCGACGCTGGACGCGGTGCACGTTCCGCGGTCGGCATGGGTTCACTCCCAAATCAGATCCCTGTCGAAGTAGAGATGATTATCGAAATCGAAGATTAGGAAGGCGGAACCCAATGGCTGGAATCAAAATCACCCGGATCAACCACGTAGGCATTCCGATCACAGATCGGAAGAAAACACTTCCGTTCTATCGGGACCTGCTGGGTATCAACGTCATCCCCAGTCAGGTAGACAGCGAGAAAATCGTCTGGACCCAACTGATCGACGGCGCAATGATCCACACCATTGAAGAAGCCAAAGCCTGGCACGCTGCCTTCCAGGTGGAGGATATTGACTCCACCCGGAAAGCTCTTCAAGACGCCGGGTTTGAGATAACCGGTGACGGCGAGCGCCATGACGGTCAGAAGCACCTGTTCGTCAACGACCCGGACGGCAACCGAATAGAGTTCGCCACAGAAAGCGGCCGCATTAAAAACGATCGACAGGCCGACGAGTGGGGTTACACGAGCTAGGCGACCGTTGGTCGACTAGCTGTAGCTCCCATAGAGGTTGTTTACACATAAGTGGGGAACCTCACTGTTGTTGCTGTGTGAATCAAACGCAGCTCAACAGGAGGTCCCCCGATGTTGCATAGTAACGCTCGACTGACGATTCGTGCCCGCCTTGAGATGGTCTGTCAGGTTGAATCTGGCTGGCCTCAGACCGAGGTTGCGAGACAGTTTCGAGTTTCCCGTGCCACAGTCTCGAAATGGCTTAGAAGGTATAGAGCAGAAGGCGAGCCTGGACTTCTTGACCGTAGTTCGAGGCCCAGGCGAAGTCCAAGTACAACACCTCTTTGGCTCGTCCATGCCATCTGCGCACTCAGGCGCAAACGCAACTGGGGGCCGCATCGCATCAGTTGGGATCTGAAGATCGCCCGTTCCACCGTCTACGCAGTACTCAAGCGCAATGGCTTGAGTCGCCTGGCATGGATGCATCGGACTACGCGGGAGATCCTGCGCTACGAACATGCTTCACCCGGAGACATGCTGCACCTGGACGTTAAGAAGCTTGGACGCGTACCGGATGGTGGTGGCAAGCGCTTCGCACCGGGGTTCAAGGAGACCGCTGTAGGACCTCATTCGAAGCGGCCACTCGGCATCGAATGTATGCATGTTGCGATAGATGACCACTCCCGTATCGTCTACGTTGAAGCCTTGGACGATGAGACCGGAGTTACAACGGCCGACTTTCTTGAGCGGGCTCTAACCTTCTTTAGCGCAAAGGGAATCAGCGTCAAGCGGATACTCACCGACAATGGAGGGAACTACCGCTCACGGGTCTTTGCCGAGGTGGCTCACGCCCACTCGATACAACTCAAACGGACGCGCCCGTACCGGCCTCAGACGAATGGGAAAGCCGAGCGATTCATCCGGATCTTGCAAAACGAGTGGGCCTACTCCAGAGAATTCACCTCAAACGCAGAGCGGTTGGCAGAGCTTCCCGGTTATCTTGACTACTACAATTACACTCGGCCACACGGCGGTATCAGTGGAGCAACGCCAGCCTCAAGACTGTAAACAACGTCCGTGGGAGCTACA
>JABMNO010000030.1 GCA_013204555.1 Chloroflexota bacterium
GCAAGACGACGCACCTCGGCTTCTCCATCCCTCTAATGATTGGCGCCAAGATGGCAAAGCCTGAGCGCTTCTGCCTAAACATGATGGGAGATGGCGCATTCGGTATGTCCGGGCTCGACATTGAAACATCTGCACGTGCAGGCATCCCAATCACCACGGTGCTCCTCAACAACGGCATCATGGCGACCTACCCCGGTGGATTCCCAACTGCGCAGGAGCGGTTCGGCGTATCCCACATGCAAGGCGACTACGCAGCCATCGCAATGGGAATGGGTGCGGAGGGCATCCGTGTTTCGAAACCAGCTGAAATGGGTCCAGCTATCAAGAAGGCGCAGCAACTCAATAGCGAAGGTAAAACGGTCCTCATCGATGTAAAGACCCGTAACGAAGATTCCCGCTCACCGGGCCGCTTCGTCTAGAGCGAAAAATAACCGGGCTTCTCGCCGCAAGGTGAGAAGCCCGGTTATCGTTTAACGGTCAACGCGCGGCCGGGCCGTAGTTACGAGCATAAAAATCAGGTTTCCTGAGGTCACCAGAAGGTCACCTGATTTCTATGCGTCATCAAATAACTAACTCACTCGGACGCCGACGCGTTCCCCTCACTTTTGGCGCAAGTGTGATCTTCGGTCACCAGTTGGTGTAAGACCCATCATTTCGATGCAGGTGCGGTGGCTCTGAGAACCTGAACGGTTCCGTCAACGCGTCTTCATCCACTTCGATGCCAAGACCAGGCTGATCCAGCACCGTCACCTTGCCCGGCTCGATCTTCGGTTGCACCGGGAAGAATTTAGGGTCGTAGAAATTGTTGTCCTCCCCGGGGGATTCTCTAATCTCCAGCCACGAGAAGTTCGGTACCGCCATAGCCATATGAGATGTAGCCGCCACACAGATGGGGCCAAGCGGATTGTGCGGCATCAGATCGATGTAGTGCGCCTCGCACCACCCGGCAACTTTCATCGCTTCGGTGATCCCGCCAACGTTGCAGACATCGATCCGTGCAAAGTTAGTCAGCCCCTTTTCGATATAAGGCAAGAACTGCCACTTTGAGGCGAACTCCTCTCCAAGAGCGAATGGGATATTCGTCATCTTGCGCAGTTCGATATACGCCTCTGGCGTCTCATCTCGGATTGGCTCTTCGAGAAAATCCAACGTGTCTGGCCTGAGCTTATTGCAGAACGACGACGCCTCAGCCACTGACAAGCGGTGGTGGAAGTCGATTCCGATCACAGGCTCTGGGCCTAACGCCTCACGGGCAGCGTTCAACGCGACTGCGGTCTTTGCGATCATCTCCCGTGGCTCGTACAGGTTTTCATCTTCCTCGGCCTCGTAGTCCACGCTAAGTCGAAACGCCTTGTAGCCGGCGTCCCACAGTGACTGGCCCATCGCAACAAGCTCTTCAGTGTTTTTGCCGTTGCCGGAGGCGAACGTTGGAACCCAATCGCGCTGCTTGCCGCCCAACAGCTCGTAAACCGGGACACCAAGCTTCTTACCTACGATGTCGTACAGAGCGATATCGATGGCCGATATGGCGCCCGTGAGCACCCTGCCACCTTCGAAATACTGCGACCGATACATTTCTTGCCACATTCGACCCCGCTGCATTGGATCCTGTCCCAACAAGAACTCTCGATAATGCTGCACAGCGCCCTGCACCGCCAACTCGCGGCCCGACACTCCAGACTCCCCCCAGCCGTATATCCCTTCGTCCGTCTCAATCTTCACCAACATCTGGTTGCGGGTTCCAATCCAAACGGGAAAAGTTTTGATGTCAGTGATCTTCATTCGGGATGTCCTTCGATGAGAGTCAAAAAGCAGTAAGAGATTCCGGCGTTACTTTAGACCCAATTCCACCAGAGTTGAACCGACGATTGGCCTAGTCTGGCTGCAGCCAGTTCTCGACCCGTAGATCAGGTAGACGTCCGAAGTGGCGTACATTGCCCGTTACGACGGTCAAATCATTCGCCAGGGCGATTGATGCGATGCGCAGATCAGGTTCTGCAAGTGGTGTGCCCGCTCGCTCAAGATCAGACCTGATTCGACCGTAAACTTCACCTGATTTCCGGTCAAAAGACAAAACCCAAACGTTTGGCCAAACGCGCTCATTCAACTTTTGCAAGAGCTCATCACGTCGCGAACTGTGATGCGCTCCATAAACCATTTCGCCCACAGTGATCGCCGAAGTGAACTGATCTTCAGGAGCCAGAGCGGCGAGGCGGATGATTAGGCCAGGCACAGGAGCAGGTTTCAAAATCTGACTCAATACCTCGGTGTCGAACAAATACACGCGTTATTCCTCGAGATGCACAGATCGGTCCTGATCTGCATCACGGAGCCGGTAGATTTCCTCAACCATCTGATCAATATCATCGTGTTCTGCCCACGCCCCAACAGCCGCGATCAATCCCCTTTTCTGAGTAGCGGACTGCTCCAAAAGCTCCAGATCTTGGGCCGGGACCATGGCGACCATTGGTTTGCCATGTCGCTGGATCAAGAAGCGCTCACCTTTGTACGTAACATGGCTCATCAGCTCGGAGAATCGCTTCTTCGCTTCTCCAACTCCCATCACATCAGCCACCCGCAACCTCGATCCATCATTGAGTCAAAATGACATATTGTCATAATCATACTCAACTCAGGCCCGACCACTTCGTTGGCATGGAGCGCCGATTCCACTCGGCAACAAGACGCGCCACCTGCGCGAGCGTATGAAGTGAGCTATTCTGTGCCCCAAAACTGAAACACGTACTGAGGCCTCATGAAAATCATCAAGCTTGAAGCGATACCGATGTCTGACCCTGTGCCTTCAGACCGCCAGCATCGTACCGACCTTGGGACGAAGGTGAAGTCTGACGCCACGCTTATCCGCGTGACCACTGATAACGGCTTCACAGGAATCGGAACATCGCTTGGATCACCGCCTGTGGTCGCTGCGATCGTCGACCACGAACTCTCCTACGAAGTCGTTGGCGAAGACCCGATGTTCTCCGAACTTATCTACGAGAAGATGTACAACGGCTCGCGTGCCCAGCCTGCTCTTGAGACAGGCTGGGGCCAGCCTGAGCCCTCGCGGCGGCGCGGCATGGTGATGGAGGCGATTTCCGGCGTCGATATCGCGATCTGGGACGTGAAGGCACAGGCTCTTGGCATTCCTGTATACCAGGCCCTGGGAGCTGTGCGCAGTTCCGTGCGAGGCTACGCATCCGGGGGCTGGGCTCCCGGCGATGAGGCGGAAGAAGAGCTTGGTGGTTACGCCGCAAAAGGCTTCGACGCGGTGAAGATGAGAGTGGTTGGCCGGGATGGGTTCTCCATTCCAAAAGCTGTGCGCCGTATTCGAGCAGCAAGACGAGGAATCGGTCCTGATGTGGAGCTGATGATTGATGCGCATGGCTCGCTGGACACTTCCACAGCCATCCGGCTTGCGAAAGAAGTCGAAGAGTTCGACATCTCCTGGTTCGAGGAGCCGGTGTCCGTAGACGATCACCGCGGTCAGGGGCTAGTTCGGAGCGCGACAAAGATCCCAATAGCGTCTGGAGAACGGGAATTCACGCGCCACGACTTCAACGATCTGATGGACCACGAGGCTATCGATATCGCCCAGCCTGATGTAGCGCGTGCGGGTGGTCTTACGGAGATCAGGCGTATTTCAGCGGTAACATCTGCACGTCAGGTGCGGCTTGCTCCGCATGCATGGGGCTCCGCAGTACTCTTTGCCGCCAGCATCCACGCTGCAATGGCATCGCCAAACTGCCACATTCTGGAAGTGTCACAGGGCTACATGCCAATGATGTGGGAACTATTCAACGAACGGTTCGATGTCCGATCGGATGGATCAGTCCACGCCCCGGACAGACCGGGGCTGGGTTTCACTTTGCGGGATGATACACTTGAGCGGTTCAAGTACGTCGCTGGCCCTGAGTACGACTTTTAGGACGACTTGCCAGCATGGACTTCCACCGATAGCACCGGAAGTGACTTGATAAACCTCGCAATTCGGCCTGGTTCGATTGTGACCGTCTATAACTCCAAACCACGTTGGAGGATCGTTTGTTCCGGATCACAGAAGGTCTGTTTGATCAGGCCGAGCCCGCCACTCTTGGCTTAACCAGCATTGTGGGTGACCACCCCAACCTCTACCTGGCGGTCGATAACGACTACAAGTTCTGCCATCACCCCAGCCTGACCGTGTTCCGCGATCGGCTTTACTGTTGCTGGTCAAACGGCGTTACCGGCGAAGATGAGCCTGGCCAGCGCGTACTCTTGAGTTCGAGTCTTGACGGGCGTTTGTGGTCTGAGCCAACCGTGGTGGTTCGGCCAGAGGCGGACAATTCTGCGCACGTTGCATCCGGATTCCACGTCACTGAAGACACGCTGGTCTGCTACTACAGCACGACCTATGGCGATAACTTCCACGAGGACGTCCACCTGAGTGCTGTCGCCTCTTCAGATGGCGTTGAGTGGGGTGATCCCACGCGCATCACCTCGGGCTTCTTTATCGAAGGACCAAGGAAGCTCGCAAACGGCCGACTGCTACTTGGAGGCGAGCACGTCGGAGACAAGAGAACGACTGCTGGCCTCCGCATGCGTCTCCTCTACTCTGATCATCCAGATGGCCTTACTGGCTGGCAAGAAGCATCAGTCTCGCCCCAGGCTTCAGACGACTTTCAGTACACAGAGCCAAACATGGCGGTGCGCCCAGACGGAGTACCCGTTGTCGGGTTTCGCAGCCAAACGGGATATCTCTTCGCAAGTACAACTGGCGATAACGGCACAACATGGTCGACGCCTCAGATGACGAAATTCCCGGACTCCACTTCCCGATTTTTCCTGAGAACGCTAGCCAACGGTCAGACCATCCTGATCAACAACCCAGGCGCGACGCAGTACGACAGAAGCGTGCTTGCACTCTCAACCAGCGATGATGGCATCACCTTCTACCGCTCAGTGGCCCTGCGCAACGAGCCAGCAACGCAGGATTTCGGTGGCAAACACAAAGTTGATGGCTGGCAATATCCGAACGCGCTCGTCTGGAACGACTCCCTATACGTCGCCTACTCAATCAACAAAGAAGACATCGCCGTGACACGAGTCTCCATGGCTAACTTGAAAACTGTATCGGCGTGAGGCGCCCGTAAACGATCCCGGAGCTATCGGGTAATTTGGTGGCTATCGGGGCTGTGTTCCAATTCCACTGACGACCGCCATGCCAAGCCGTGGCACGTCCACCGTGAGCACCCGGCCATCGACTTGAGCATGGCCGGCACGCGGCGACACCGTCTCCGGGGCCTCCCATGTGTTTGCCGCCATTGGGTCATCGCCTGAAATAATTTGCACTGTGCCCGGATCGATCACGTCTCGATCAGAAAATTCAATTCGTACGCTCACGCTTTCATCAAGAGACCTGTTCACCAGGAATGCGGCTGCTTCCCCCGTCTCTTGATCAAAACTTGCTGAGGCGTCCACGTACGGGACGTCGTTATGGTCACCGGCGTCATAACGCGGAGCGGTAACCACTGGTGTGAGCGAAACACCCTTTGCCGTCGCCGAATACATGGCGAGTGGGTAGTAGATGCTCTGCTTGAGTGTCCCGGTTGGGCTCGTCATCACTGCGGCGATCACGTTCACGATTTGGGCGAGGCAGGCTACTTTTACGAGGTCGGCGCGCCGGATAAACGCGCTGAGGTACTGAGCGCAGACCAACGCGTCTTCCAGGTTGTAGACCTCATCCAGTTGCTCCGGCCCAACCTTCCACTGACCATCCCGGTTTTTGCCGCCCCGCTCTCGATACCAGACATTCCACTCGTCAAATGACAGATATACGTCGTGGGAGCTCTGTTTTACTCCCTTTACATAGGCGATCAAGCCAGCGTAATCATCCAGGATGCTGTCGATGATCACACCCTCGGCCAGAAAGGCCGGAGTATTGTTTTCGATGTTGCTCGAATAGCGGTGCGCGGAGATAAATTCGATATCGTCCCAGCAGACCTCCAGAACAGTCCGATCCCACTCGAGATAGGTGGCAACCTGACGCCCGGATGATCCTGCAGCCACCAGCTCGATAGTCGGGTCAATCCCGCGCATCAGTCGAGCCGCGTTGCGGGCTTTGAGCGCGTACTGATCCGCGGGCACGTGGCCTGCCTGCCATGGACCGTCCATCTCGTTGCCAAGGCACCACATTTTCACGCCGTAGGGTGAGTCAGCGCCGTTGGCTCGTCTGGCTTGCGCCCATTGGGTCTCTGTATTCAGATTGCAGTATTCAACCAGCGCTGCTGCTTCAGACGGCCCCAGAGTACCCAGATTCACCGCCAGCATCGGTTCTGTGCCAACAGCGTTGCACCACTTCATGAACTCGTCTGTGCCAAATGTGTTCGGCTCAGTGGCTCTCCACGCGAAGTCCGGAAATGGTTTGCGGTCCGGTCCTACGCCATCACGCCAATCGTAATTCGAGACGAAGTTGCCGCCCGGATAGCGAACATACGGCATGCCCAACCCGCTCATCGCCTGAACCACATCCTGGCGCAAACCGGCCTCGTCGGACAGTGCATTGCCGGGGTCGTACACACCGCCGTATATGGACCGGCCAAGGTGCTCCAGGAACCCGGAGAAAATACGCGGGTCGATTGGACCGGCGTTATAGGCGGTATCGAGATGTACTATGGCTTCCAATGAGGTCTCCTGCGGCTTAGTCTACCGACGCGAATCCGCAGTCTACCCTCCAAATACCGGAGATCAATGCATGTCCCCGACTACGACCCTGAGAGCCGATACCGAACCGAATGACCGCTACGGCAATTCCTGCTACGTGCTCGCCATACCGGCGAGTAAACGTCTGGTTGATGCGCAACAAGAGATCTGGCGGCGATTCCCGTCTGATCGTTCTGCCATTTCCGCTCATATCACCGTAAAAGGCACTTTTGTGCGTATCAGCGACCTGGACGAAGTGCGGCAGATAGCTCGGACCGTAACGTCAGAGGTCCAGCAATTCTGGATTAGCTTTGATCAGGCAGAAATTGAATGGCGATCAAAGTCCGGGGTTCTAAAGGCTCCCTCCTTCCCGGCGATTCAGCATCTCCATGACACCCTGGTGAAGCTAATCTCACCCATAAGCCAACTCCGGTACCCGGACGACCCGTACAAAGTCCACATGAGCCTGACATCAGAATATGAGCCCGGTTCACTTCACGACATCAAGGCCGCATTCGAGGATTTCGACTATGGTCCGGGATTCCAGGCCGAGTCTGTCGATCTAATTGGTCGAGTTGGACTCGCAATCGGCGGCGAGTGGCGACTTATCGAACGCTTCCCGTTGTCAATTCCAGAAAATTCGTGAGTAAGGGTACTGTCCGGTTGGTGCAGGCAGGGATGCCCGCAGTACGTGGGGGATTTCGAAAGTGGCGCGTGGCAGGGGGGGCAAAGAGGGTACATGTCCGCCTGAGACGGATGCCGCTACGTGGGATTCGCGTTTGTTTGGGAAGCGACGTTCGTTAAGGAAGTGACCTCACCGGTGCAGCTATACTCGCAGCGCGAGGATCTGCATGAGAACGGGAGGTTCGCCATGGCCAAAAAGAGTGAGAAACAAGCATCAGCGGCAGCCTCTGTCACCGCTGAAATGGTTGAAGCGCTCAGGCCCGTTGGAGAGATCACATCAAAGTCGATGTTCGGCGGCTTTGGCATCTTCGAAAGCGGCACTATGTTCGCCCTCGTGAACGCTAAGGCCCAGCTACACTTCCGAGCCGATGCCACGATGAGGACGCGCTACGAAAACGCCGGAAGCACTCAGCACAAACCAATGCCCTACTTTGAAGTTCCCGCAGATGTTCTGGATGATGATTCGCTATTGGTCGAGTGGGCAGAAGAAGCAACCCGTGTTGCGCACGCTGCGAAGAAGAAAAAGTAAAGGTGCCGGTTAACGCTCAATCCGCTGCGTGACAAAGTGAGACCGGGCGTAGAGTTCGGCCAGGGGCGCCCTTAGAGAAACGTGAGTGTGAGCGTATCTCGATCATCCCGTTGCCAACTCAATTACTCAGGACTGTCGGTAACGGGGCCTCCGATCACAGTCCCTTTCCATTCCTCAAACTGTGCGGGATCCAATCGCTCGATTCCAGGCAGCTTGTCAAAATCTTTATCTGCCGAAACTATCCTGTGAAGACCTATCCTGTGCATCACCGACACGTGGAGCAAATCTCGGGCACTGGAATCGCTATTGTCATCAGCAAGTTTGGAGGCATATTTCACGTCTGATTCAAGAATCGACTCAACACGGTCTCGCATGATCTCGCTGAACCGATCAAACGCCTTCCGTCCATCAGACCAAATCTTCAGTGCAAGATATCGATGCAACAGTTCCTGCAGCACCTCAGCATCCGTCACAAACGCTTCAGGATGCGCCGCAGCGAGCATCAGTATGCGCACACATGGCGTCTTCAGACCGTGAGCGCGGCCTGCGGCATAGATTGGCACATTCGCATCAATGAACGCTGCCGGACTCATGTGCGCCCTCCAGCTGCCTGGTCACCGTTTCCGGTTCTGGAACGTCCTCAACCTCCAACTGACCGATCTCCTCCGCAGCGCGTTTGCGACGCTCGTTCAGAGTTTCCTCATAGGCTCGATCGATTAGACGGCGGACAGTCTCGGACACGGCCGTTCCCTCTTCCTCAGCCAGTTCGTCAAGCCTGCGTCGTTGCTCACCGTCCAGCCGCAATTCCAACCGCTCAGTAGCCATGATCCACCTCCATGGCAACTATTGTACGGTATATATGCTACGTACAGATCAACCCGCATACTTGCGGTAGTGGTTCAGTGGACCACACGCGGAGTGTTGCCGAAGGCGCACTACAACTCCGACTGCGTCTTGAGTGCCTTGTTCATCAACACGAATGATTCACTGAGGTTCTTCCGGTTCGCCAGATATGCTTCTTCTGCCTTGTTTCCAGTGAATGTCTCCCGATGGACGAACACGCACGCTCCGTAGCGAGACTCGATCTCAAAGATGTGGTTTGCACGGACATCCCCTGCATCATCGCCACCCTTCCACGAGAGTCGTTCGTTGACACGAACCACATCGATATCGGAATCGAACTCGCTCTCGGAGCCGTCCGCCATGTGAACGTTGGCGTGAATAGTGCTGCCCACTGCGATATCGCCGGTCAGACGCATCAGGTACGAGTTCCACTCTCCCCACCGGGCGGTGTCAGCCAGGATGTTCCAGACTTTTTCTGGACGGGTAGCTATATCAATTTCAGTTCGTACTTCAAAAGTCGGCATGATTTTCACAGGTTGGGCTTCCAGAATTGAAGTGTCATAGTGCAGGCGAACCAGCGAGCGTCACTATACGTAAATGCGTCGAATCTGACACGAATTCGCTTTTGCGGTCAGAAAAATCAGCATAATCTATCACCAGAAGATGACGAGAGGCTTAGCGGTATATTTAGTGGGCCTAACGGGACAAAATCAAGAACTTTTGAGGTACGGTCCCGCTGGTGGTTTGACGCTATCTATCCATTTTGAGGTAGGGATTAGGCAGAGTCGAGCTATACCGTAGACACAGCGATCCCGATGCCCGTGAGAGTCCAGTTAGCGGCGTGATCGGCTATTTCAGACGGGCGTCCACAGGGCTGCATTCGTCATCGAATTCAATGCAGTCGACCTGACGATGATTACTCGTCGATGACACGCATTAGTTGCATCGTTTTACCATAACTCGAATAATGCTACTCAACGGTATGCCGAGTGAGTTTTTTTGGTGTCTTGAGATGCCTTCTTAGCCCAGACAGAGGTCGCTGCAGACGCGCGTGACTGACCCGTTATGGGGTCGGCGGCGGAGGGTACACTCGGACTTCACCGGATTCCCCCGCCCCCACGACGTAGACTTTGCCTTCCGAGTCGACCGTGATGCCGGCCAGAATATTGCTTCCGATTTCCCAGTTCGCCAGGAGGATGCCTTCAGACGTGAATTTTTGGATACGGTCGTTGCCCGCGTCCGCTACGTAAACGTTGCCTTCGGAGTCGACGGTAACGTCACGCGGGCTATCGAACTCAAGGACGCCACTGCCAGTGGAGCCCCATTTCGCCAGGAAGACTCCGTCTGAAGTAAATTTCTGGATGCGCCTGATGGGGCCGTACTCTTCCGAGACGTAAACGTTCCCTTCGGCGTCGACGGCAAGGTGGCTCGGGCCCTGTAAGTCACCATCACCATCGCCTTGACCACGCCACATTGAGAGAAAGACTCCTTCAGACGTGAATTTTTGGATACGGTCGTTGCCCCTGTCCGCGACGTAAACGATGCCTTCGGAATCGACGGCAACGTCGCTCGGTTGGCTGAATCTACCGTCGTCACTGCTGGGAACGCCAATGATCAAGTCTGCTTTGGAGGGCCACATTGAGAGAAAGACTCCTTCAGACGTGAATTTTTGGATACGATTGTTGCCCGTGTCCGCTACGTAAACGTTGCCTTGCGAATCCAGCGCAATACCAAAACGAGCGCGAAATTGGCCGGTGCCATAGCCCTGGTCGCCCCATCTCGCCAAGAATACGCCGGCGGACGTGAATTTCTGGATTTCGTTGGTTACCGGGTTTGCCACGTAAACATTGCCTCCAGCGTCGACTTCGACGTCGGTTGCGACGTCGTCTGGGTAGGACTCCTCCCCTCTTTGGCCTTTTAATACATCCCATTCACGTAGCAAGATCGGCGGAACGAATGCATCTGAGCTCATCTCCCTCGCCAGGGTAAACCGGGACGAATCTTCGTAGTTATAACAGGGATCATCAGGATTTTCGCTGATGTCCCACCAGGCTCCATCACGCAGAAGCCAAAGATCGGGGTTCGCACTCGTGAAGGTTTTCAGGGGACTGCCATCCAGCAAAACTGTGTACGTTGCTTTCCCCGCGTGTCTGTCAATCTCGACCCGGAGGTTTCCAATTGCCAACTCGCCGCTACCACCGGCCAGCCGTCGCACCATCAGTGCCTCGTTCTCGTATTCAACGAACCGGGCGAGGGAGCATGCGCGTTTCTGGGATTGCGTCAGGAGACTGTCGTATCGAATCTCCCAATTGGCTTCGTTAGAGAGTTGGAACGACTCTTTCAGCCTAGCCTCGAGATCCGCGAAGCCGTCATTGAGAGGGTACTGGGGCGTCGCCGTGGGCGAGGCCGATGTGGCTGGAGCGGTTGCCTGCGCGACCGATGGTGTCACGGACTGTTTGACACCGCCAGTGCATCCGAGCAACACGACGCCAAGGAAGGGAATCAGGAGAAATAATCCCGTACGCGAAGCGACGTACGATGGTGCAGCAAAGATCAATCCACGCATATTGGTATCCTTCCGCCGAAAACTGTAGCATATGACATCACTCAATGGGCATCATGATATTGTGGTGAGCATCCTTGACTCGGTCCAGTTCGACCTGAGCGTTATCGGGCGCGTTATCACCATCAAATCCAAGCCGCCTTTCAGGTCCATACTCGAAGTTGCAACTGCCGCGAGAAATCCTATTCCCTTTTTCCCGAATACCGCACCGGACAAAGCGTTAGTTAATTGGTCGATGACCTTGAATACGAGAACGAGGTACTGAGACCCAATAATCTGGTTCGGCATCGACATTTCGTCTAAAGGTATTGTCGAGAAATCTCACCAGGCTGACCCAGTTCTGCGATGACATTCATATTCACCGGAACCGACGGCTCGGCACGGAATTCGACGAAACCGGGGATTCTGTCGAACCGGGCGGTGAAAAGATAAAAATGACCATTTTTATCGACCGCTATGGCCAGTATCAAAAAGGCCGGTATTTCGAGACCCCATTTTTGTCGGTCATCTGACGGGCGGGCGGGCGGAACGAAGCCGGACACCCGAATTTAGATCTGAGGCGTTAAACCCGATCTCGGGTTGTGAATACGCTTTCGACCAGTTCCAGACTAATCGTTGCCAACCCTATTTCCGAGCTTGCCGGATGACGCCGCTGATTGCTGTCTGAGAGGTTAGACCCAATCGCTCGAGGTGAAATATCGCTTGGCCAGGTCCAAGAACACCTCCACGCACTCAGGACCATCCGCAAACTTCTTTGGGTCCCGTACACAAGTTTAAGTATGAATTGAAGTTGGTGGGCCCGGCAGGATTCGAACCTGCGACCAATCGGTTATGAGCCGACTGCTCTAACCACTGAGCTACAGGCCCACGCTAGCGGCGAACATCCAGTATCGCATCTGATGGACGCCACGCGAAATGCCTTGGGCCATGCACTTATGGTGAACTCGGCGATCTAGTAGGGGTGAAGGCCTGACGTTCCAGGGGGTATGCGCACTGCTTGGCTGGGCTGAAAGTGTTTGCTTGGTGGCCTTTTGGCGGAAGATTGGGGGGGAGGGGATTGTTAGTGGTCATGCAATGCTTGGACAGTCCGAAAGCGCCCTCATCCTAGCCTTCTCCCGGGGGGAGAAGGGATAGATCAGCCGCCTCGCCCTCTGGGAGGGGGCTGTTGCGGTGCGGCAGTGGTCTGTTGGCCACTACCGCACAACTCTTTCTACCGGCCTGGCTGCACCCGGAGGTCTGTCATGTAGGCGCCTTTGAGCACTTCCGTGTTGAATTCGATTGGCTTCTCACCCAGGGCGTACTCGTACAGAGCGGCTTTGAAGATGCCTTCTAGCGCTCCTACGATACCAATCGCCATCGATATGGTGATTACACCAACGATGATTCCCAGGACTGGGAATATCAAAAAGAAGAGCAGCGCGGGTACCACCGCAATGACTCCGGCTATCAGATACACAAGCTGGAATCCGAACGACGCCGTGATCTGTCGGCCCCATGTCTCTCGGACCATGCTTGCAGAGCGTTTGATCGAGCCCACGGGACTCTTGCCTTCATTGACCAGGACCGGCACAACGAAGAACGTCATGAACGCCCAGGCGCCGCCAATCATGTCTATGACCATCCGACCGAGGAAGTTGTTCTGACGGCTGCGCAGCACTTGCAGCAGCAATCCCACACTGGCCGAAATAATCGCCCAGCCAAGGATCTGCGGAATATGCTGCATCGCCACGGCAAGCCCGGATGAGATATTCGGGTCGCCACCGCGCAATCGTTGAAGCGCTGCCGCGATGAGCGCTGAGTTGAAAAATATGGTTACGAAGTAGACGGAGATATACAGGAGGACCAACAACACGATATCGCCCGGATTCGCTTCCTGAGTCTGCCCGGCGGCCTGAGCATTGTTCTGCTGCTCCATCATTTCCTGCACTCGGTCGATTGTTCCGGTTGCTGATCCGATGGCGAGAAATATCCCCAGAATGATCAGGCTGCCTATAACGCCGAAGATTGGGAACCAGATGAGCTCTTTGTCCTTCATGAGGACCCGCCAACTCATCTTCATCAATTCAAATGTATGACCAATGGTGTGAAACATTGCGGCAGTAATTGCCTCCGTAATATTCGTTGCTGAGTATCAGTCGATCATGCCTCAGACGGCTGACACGCTCATCAATTAGCAGTACTATCCCACAACTTTGTTCTAACGCTCAATATTCCGGTTCACCCAAGTTGTAAGGACTGCCACATGAAGATTACCAATGTAGAGATGGAAGTGTATCGCTGGCCGCGCCACACACCCATCACTAACGGCCTCTATACGTATACGCACTCCGGCATAAACGTGATTAACGTGGAGACCGATGAAGGCGTGACCGGCATGGGCATTGGCGCAGGTATCCAGGACGCGCCTGAGGTGGGAGTTGCCATACTCGACCACATCAAGCAGGTGGTCATAGGCAAAGACCCGCTCGACATTGAGCGCCACTGGCACGAGATGTGGCGCCCCAAACTGGTTGGAAGGCGGGGTATCACCACCCGCGTCATCGGAGGGCTCGATATCGCTCTCTGGGATCTCAAGGGCAAGATTGCCGGAATGCCGCTTTACAAGCTGCTTGGTGGATTCACAAACAACGTCCCTGCCTACATCGCCGGTGGCTATTACGAGGAAGGTAAAGGCCTCAAGGAACTCGCCAAGGAGATGGAAGACAACCTCGAAGTCGGCGCAAAAGCGATGAAGATGAAGGTTGGCGCACTTTCCATCAACGAGGACGTTGAGCGCGTACGGGTGGCCCGTGAAGCGATTGGGCCAGATATCAAATTGATGGTTGACGCCAACAACGCGTATCGCCACTATCAGGCCATCGAGTTCGCGCGCAAAATCGAAAAGTACGATGTCTTCTGGTTTGAGGAGCCCGTGGAGCCAGACGACTACATTGGCCAGGGGGAAATCACCCGTGCGACCTCAGTGCCTATCGCCGCTGGCGAGAACGAGTACACGCGCTACGGCTTCCGAGACATGATCAATCACCGTGCGGCGGACATCCTGCAACCAGATGCACTCGTCATGGGTGGCATCACAGACTTCATGAAAGTAGCGGCCCTCGCACAGGCGAACGACCTCGATATAGCTCCACACGGTGCTCAGGAGGTCCATATCCACCTGGTGTGCGCAATTCCAAACGGCCTGATTCTGGAGTACTACCGGGACTCAGTAGACCCCATGCACGGCAAGATCTACAAAGAGACGGTTCAGATCAAAGACGGCAATGTATACGCACCAGATCGGCCGGGGTTGGGTTTGGAGCTTAACCATGAGGCTCTAAAGGAGTTCAGGGTCGCCTGATCTGAGTTCTGGATTTCAAGTTCGCTTCCACCATGGCAAACGGAGTCATTCGGACGTCTTCAGATATGGCGTGCTGTGCTAATCTTTGACGACTGATTTCTCGAAGGAAATCAAGCGATTTTCAGTCGTAGATAGTGAATTGAGGCACTGGTATGGAGCAGGTCTTCCGAGACGCTGTAAGCCAGCTAAAAGACGATAGACCTGTGGTGCTCGCCACCGTAGTAAGAACATCGGGTTCCACACCGCAGAAACCGGGAGCCAAGCTACTGGTTCGCGAAGATGGCAGTGGCGTGGGCACGCTTGGTGGCGGCTGCGTGGAAGGCGATATCTGGTTTGCTGCCCGAATGCTCATGAAGGGCACCGGCGGCGCGCAGATGCGCGACTACGAACTTAACGAAGATCTTGCTGCTGAAGATGGCCTCATCTGCGGCGGAACGATGTATTTCCTCATTGATCCCATCCGCGACACGGACGACTTGCTACCGTTCGCTGAAGAGATTGTTTCGGCATATGACGGCGGCGTGCCAGTTGCGATTGCGAGTGTGGTGAATGCACCAGAGGGTTCTGACGTAACAATTGGCTCAAAGCTGTTGGTGCGCGAAAACGGCACGACCGAAAGCACGCTTGGCTCATCAGAGCTAGATGAAGACGCCACTCTGCGTGCGCGAAAACTCATGGCGATGGGCAAGCAGGAGTACGTGACACACCCCAGCGGAGTCGAATACTTCGTTGAGGCGTACACAACCCCTCCCCGCCTGATCCTCGCTGGCGGCGGTCATGTCAGCAAAGCAATCGCACCGGTTGCGGCAACCGTGGGATTCAAGATCACGGTGATCGACGACCGGCCCGAGTTCGCCAATGAAGAGCGATTCCCCGAAGCTGACGCTGTCTATACCGAAGATTTCGTAACCGCCCTGAACCGGCTTCCCATCAACGCCAACACATTCATCGTCATCGCCACCCGGGGACACCGGTACGATGACACCGCCCTTGAAGCTGCGGCCCAATCCAAGGCAAGTTACGTGGCGTTGCTGGGTAGCAAGCGCAAGACGATACTTATTTACGAGGCGCTGCTGGAGCGTGGATTGCCAATGGAGCGAATCCGCGAGCTGCGAGCGCCAAGCGGCCTGGACATCCAGGCCCGAACGCCGGAAGAGATAGCCGTGAGCATCGTTGCTGAGATGTTGATGTTCAGGCTTGGGGGCGATGGCCGACCTATGAAACTTGAAGAGCGCCACCTGCAACGGATTCAGTCGAAGTCTGCCGTAACGGCAGCAGCCGACTAGATCCCAACCTTTCACCGCACGGAGCTGGACCTGTGACGGTTTGCGCAATAATCCTGGCCGCCGGGGAGTCGTCTCGAATGGGAACTCTCAAGCCTCTGCTTGACTGGTTTGGCGCGCCTCTTGTGCAGCGCCAGATTGAATCTCTCAAAGCAGGCGGAGCAGACGAGGTCTACGTAGTCACTGGCAACCGCGCATACGAGGTCCAGGAAGCCGTACGAGGCGATGGCGTTCAAAGCGTCATCAATCCCCACTACAAAGAAGGGAAATCCACTTCCATCAAGGCTGGCCTTGCCGCTCTTCCGAAACCAGCGACGACAATCATGTTGTTAGCGGTGGATCAGCCCAGACCGGCCTGGCTAATCGCAAAGGTGTTGGCTGCACATCTGGAGTCCGGCGCATTAATCTCATGCCCCCGGTATGACGGACACGGAGGCCATCCACTCATCTTCGCTGGTTCGCTTCGACAGGAACTGGACCGCATATCCGAGGCATCCCACGGCGTCCGCAAGGTTATGAAGGCGCATGCAGACGAGATCAACTGGGTCCCCGTCGATTCCCCTATCGCCCGAATGGATATGAACACGCCGGAAGCCTACGACCTGGCAAAGGCTGAGTACGGCGATCTCGAAGGACTGGCGTGACGCAGACGATCGAATCGGCGCAGGAGTATCTGCGGGGCGCTCAGATCGATGGCTGGCTGCTCAGGGACTACTTTGACGCCAACCCTATCTTCTGGAACGTCCTGGGCGGACATGCCAACAACGTAACCCGTCCATGTTGGCTATTCATTCCGGCTGATGGCGACCCGACACTATTGGCCCATGGCGTCGACGCCGGGCGATTCTCTGAGCTCTGGGTGGAGTTGGGCAACGAAATTGCGACCGTAACGCCCTACTCAAGCCGAGCCTCACTGGTGAGCGAACTCACCTCTTTGCTGTCCGGTTCCTCCAGCATCGCGATGGAGTATTCGCCAGAAGGCGCTCTGCCAAGAGTTGGTAGGACAGACGCGGGTTCAATAGAACTAATCCGCAGTCTGGGTGTTGAAGTTGTTAGTTCCGGCAACGTTCTTCAACATGCCACTGAGCGATGGTCGCCCGAGCAGCTCGATTCACACCGATACGCAGCAGAACGACTCACGCGAATCGTCCATAATGCGTTCGATTTTGTCTCCGAGAACATCAACTGGAAGCTTACTGAACACGACCTTGCTGAGTTCATCCGCGGACGCTTCGACAGGCTAGGTCTCACTACCACCGATGGCCCTGCTGTCGCTGTAAACGCGCATTCGTCTGATCCCCACTATGAGCCGCAACCCACTGGAAGCGCGGTTCTCCGACGCGGGAGTTGGCTGCTGATTGACCTGTGGGCCAGGAAAAAAGACATGCCAGATTCCATGTACGCCGACATCACGTGGACGGCGTTCCTGGGCGACTCTCCATCTGATGAACACAGACGAGTGTTCGACGCAGTGATCAGTGGTCGCGATGCGGCGGTCGAACTGATCACCTCACGCATTACATCGGGAGACCCAATCGAAGGTTGGGAAGCCGACCGACGAGCACGTGATGTTATCTCCGCTGCAGGGTACGGCGATGAGTTCATTCACCGGCTCGGCCACAGCCTGGGCCAGACTGTTCATAGCAACGCCGTAAATCTTGATGACTGGGAAACTCACGACACCCGCAACCTCGTCCCGGGCCTTGGGGTAACGGTAGAGCCTGGTATCTACATCGGGGATTTCGGAGTTCGTTCAGAGATCGACCTCTACATCGGCGATGGAACTGTGGAGATCACAACAGACCCGCAGACTGAGATTTATTTGATCGGGGTGTAGGCGGACGCGGGCAGGGATACCCTAGCGACGCGAATGCACATCGCCCTGGATATCGGCCGCCCACAGAGAGCCACCGAATGGCCGGGCAAGCCCGGCAGCTACCAATTACAAATCGTGTTTTTTTTGGTAGCTGTGGGGCTCGCCCCACCTCTCGCGAAGTGTGGGCTATCAGCCCGCATCCACCGTGCTAGCTGCCGACTTGCGTCCCTATCCCCTGCTCTACCGCTTGGCGGTACACCCATTCGCCTACTGCGATGTCTTCCAATGCCACGCCTTGAGACTCAAACAGGGTCACATCGTCCTTGAACGCCCTGCCCGAGATAGCACCGCCAACGACGTCTGATAGCGGTCGGACTTGCTGCCACATGAGGCGACCTGCCTCAACTGCTCGCATCAGATCGGCGCACTCGATCTTCGCCTGGTCGACATCGTCGGTGACGATCAGATTCGCCGCTGACACCGCTTGCGTGTCCAACTCACGGCGAAGCCAACCGTTAGCGCCGGCTGCGTTGATGTGTACGCCTTTCGCAACATGGTCGCCCAGAAGAACAGGTTCAGATGCGCTGGTCACGACGATAACCACGTCGGCTCCCTCAACGGCTGCTTCAACCGAATCAACAGCCGACACGCCAATCTCAAGGTCTGTAGTTGCAGCGTTGGCAAACCCTTCCCTGTGCTCTGGTGATCGTGAATACACACGCGCCGTCTTGATAGGGAGCGCCGAGACCACTGCCTCAAGTTGGGTGCGTGCCTGATAGCCAGAGCCAATGACAGCGACCACGCTAGATTCAGGGCGCGCCATGTACTTCGACGCCAGTCCGCTCGCAGAACCAGTCCTGATCTGACCCATCCGGTTAGCCTCGATGATTGCCATCAGTCCTTCACCGCGTGTGCCGTAAAGCAGGACGTGAAAACCGATGCCACCTGCCGCAGCGGCGTACGACTTCTGCCCCACCACTCCCTTTTCGTGCCATGCCGATGACATCAGGTTGTAGCTACCTTTGTCGAGTGGAATCCGCGAGCGTGGAACGTTTACCGCCTTGCCTGCCGCCTGGGCTTTGAACACCTCATCAAGCAGGTCGATTGCAATTGGGACGGTGAGAAGTCGGTTGATGTCAGACTCGGTTAGATAAAGCGGCACAGTGGCTTGTCTCCCTATTCGTAAGCGTAAAAATGGTTGAGTGGCCCATGACCCTGGCCAATTGGGTATGCGTAGCGAATTGCCTCGGTCACGTACTCTTTGGCGGCCTGCACGGCGGCATGTACCTCATCTCCTTTTGCCAATCCGCTGGCGATTGCAGACGAGAATGTGCATCCGGTTCCGTGAGTGTTCTGGGTATCCATGCGAACGGCTGAGAATTCATGGAACTTCCCACCATCGAATAGAACATCGATCGAATCTTCGCCTGAACCGTGCCCACCCTTGATGATCACATACCTTGCCCCGAGGTCATGTATATCTCTGGCTGCTCGTTCGACAGAGGCTCGATTATCGATGACCAGTCCAGTCAGAACTTCTGCCTCCGGGATATTTGGAGTGACCACCATAGATAGCGGAATGAGCATTGACTTGAGGGCGTCCACAGCATCCTCGCGTAGCAGCCGTGAGCCGGATGCTGAAACCATCACGGGATCGACCACAAGTTTGGAGATGGAATGCCGCTGAATTCCTGCGGCAACGACCTCAATGATGCTGGAACTTGAGATCATTCCGGTCTTAACTGCATGCGCTCCGATATCTCCCATCACAGCGTCGATCTGCTTCGCAATCACGTCACCATCGATCTCCTGTACAGCATCGACCGAGAGGGTGTTCTGAGCTGTCACAGCAGTGATTACGCTCGTGCCATAGACGCCAAACGCGGCAAACGTCTTGAGATCAGCCTGGATTCCGGCTCCGCCACCGGAGTCAGATCCTGCGATCGTCAGCGCCTTATACCGGGTCCGCTGATTACCGTCGCTCATGCTGATCCTCCTGAGCAGTATGACGCATCCCAAAACTTGATCTCGAAGTCCAAAGCTGCCAGGAAAATCGATTCGATTTGATCTGTTGCCTCGCTCACCTGTTTATTCAAGAATCGTACGAAATCTCCCAGGACCGCCTCTGTGTGTAGATCAATCCACCCCTGGTAGAGATCATCTCCGGGTTCAGCGCCCTCAGAGGCCAACCGCTGCCCCCAGTCCAGATACACGCCTTCAGTAACAGCAAGCACAGTACATATCTCACTCCATGAGCCCTCGTAGCCCACACGGATCAAGAAATCTGAAAATGCTCGCGTCACATCGCTTGCCGTGGCTGCGCGATATTTCACCTGTTCGACCGCTAGTTGAGAAAACGCAGCCTGGAACAGCGCATCTTCCGCTCCGAGCAGATTGGACAGGAATTCGTGAATTGGTCGCGCCTCCGGAAGCCCTGGAGATTTGGCGATTGCCAATGCTGCGAACCTGGCCAGATCATTGACGAAGACGTAGTCCTGGATGAAGTAGTCACGAAAAACTTTTCGGTCCAGTGTGCCATCACCAAGTTGGCCGATGAATCGATGATGCGTAGCCTCAGTCCACTTGGCGGCGTGCCGTTGCTTCAACTGTTCAATAGCGTTCATATCCTGCAATCATCGGATGTAACCGGGTCTGCGTCCAGCCACGCAACTGGTACTATCCCGCTGCCTGCATCTACTTACAGATTGAGAGATCGAACATGAGCTGGACTTTCACAGACGCAATTCCGCCGATTGGAACCATTACAGAAGGCAACGCGTGGAATGGTGTTGATCTCCTGTTTTCCAGCATCGCGGTAGATCAGGTGATGCGTTTCAACCCTGAAACAGGGGTGCTATCGGTCGACCGCGCGGGCACGAACGCCGCCAACGGCCTGAACTACGACGCCGGTGGAAATCTCTATGCCTGCGAAGGTGGAGGTCGACGCATCGCTCGCTACGATCCGGATGGGTCGAGTACAACTATCGTAGACCGGCTTGATGGGCGTCGAATCAACAGCCCGAACGATCTCGCGATTGATCCCCAGGGGCGAATCTGGTTTTCAGATCGAGCGGAAAACGTTGGACCTGAAGTCGGTGTCGAGCACTCCTCAATCTTGTGCGCGATCCCAAATGGGAACGGAACATATCTGTGCGTGAGGCGAACGTATGACACGACGATGCCAAACGGCCTGTTGTTCTCTAACGACTACAAGACGCTTTACGTCGCCCAGAGCGATTACCGCGTAATTGAGCGCCGAGAACTGCGCGCGTATCCGGTGCTAGACGATGGCTCCCTCGGCGAGTACAAAATTCTCCATGATTTCGGCCCCCATCGGGGGATTGATGGCATGACTCTGAGTTCTGACGGCCACATCGTCGCCTGCACCGGATGGGAGATTTCTGGCCCCGGAGGGATGATCACCGTATTCGATCCAAAAGGCCGCATCGTCTCCACACACCCCACCTTGTCTGAACGTCCAACAAACTGTTGCTTCGTTGGTGAGGATCTGTATGTAACGAGCATAGAGGGAAGGCTTGAAGTGGCGAAAAATACCGGAATGACCGGCGGGGTCCTCTACCCTGCAGTCAGCCAGGAGACGAGAAATGTCTGAATGGACCTGGGAACTCATCAAAGAGCACGACTCGCTCACAGAAGGCCCCGTGTGGGATGGATCCGCACTTGTCTATAACGAGTGCTACGCCAACACTACGTTCAAGTTTGACCCGACCTCAAAAAATATTGAAGTCTGGCGGACGAATACAAATATCTCCAATGGTCAGAACTTCTCGCGAGACGGTCGTCTATTCAACTGCGAAGGCGGCGCAAAGCAGATGACTGAGGTGCATGGCCCGGACTCTGTCACCGTGATCGCCAATGAACATGACGGCATCCCGTTCAACGCCCCAAACGATGTCGCAATCGACAGGTCTGGACGAGTCTGGTTTACCGATCCGAACTACGGCGATCGGCCGACAGCCATGGACAATGAGTCCATCTATCGTGTTGATGAAACGGATGGCTCATGGACTACCACCCGCGTCACCTTCGATACAACTCGGCCAAACGGGCTTGTGTTCTCAGCCGACGAATCAATTCTCTACGTGGCGGAAAGTCCAAACAGCCCGATAAGTCGCAGTCAACTGCGGGCCTACCCGGTGAACTCAGACGGCTCACTCGGCGACCATACCGTGCTGCACGACTTTGGCGCGGGCCGCGGCATTGACGGCATGTGCCTCACCGCGGACGGCAACATCCTCGCGACGGCTGGCGCTGATTCCGCTGGACCGGGGCCAATGCTGTACCTGTTCGCACCATCGGGCCGAGTCATATCGACGGCGCCCACCCCGGCCGACTCCCCAACGAACTGTGCGTTTGCCGAGGATGGACTTGCTGTGCTCTACGTAACCTTCGCCACCGGCCACGTCTACCGCGTTCCCAATTCTGGTCTGACAGGACATAGGCTGTACCCCTGAGGTTTAGATTCCACACAACGTTTGAATCGGGGCCACGTCTTTGGTAGATGGGGAGGCTTGCCCCCGATGACCCCATACGAAGAACGCGGTGATATGCGGCGCGTATTCACGACGACCGTGGGGCCGGGCAAGCCCGGCGGCTACCAGAGGGCTGGCGGGGGTGGGAGCCCCCACGCAAGAACTGGGCTACTTAGCCACGAACTCATTGGTGAATGAGGCAGACGCGTCTACGTTCGCCTCAATGAACCCTCCTGCCTTCATCCACGCGGTGAAAGATTCCCATCTTGAGGCGTCCTGCCACCCGATCTTCGGGACACCGCCACCCCAGAGGGGCTGGAGCAGGTCGACGCCCTTACGTTCTAGCGGTTCATTCACTGTGTCGGGATTCGCTTTGAGCAGCGTATCCACAGAGGCCTGAGGATTCTTTTCCGCCACCTCGAAACCTCTGCGCATCGCCCGCACAAAGCCTTCGACAACGTCGGGTCGCTCCGCAACAGTATTTTCACTTGCAGCGAGTATTAGTTCGTAGAAGTCTGGGAGGCCCCACTCTTCCATCCGCATGATGTTGACTTCCTTGCCCTCCTGCTCAATGAGGATGGACTCATGCGTCCAATAGGCACCGATAATTGCGTCGACCGTGCCGCCGAGTAACGCGGGAACAAGGTTGAAGCCAACATCAACAAGTTCAACATCATCGATCGTCAGCCCCTCTTCTGCCAGCATCGTCGCCAACATGGCTTGATTGGATGGATTGTTCGTGTGACCGATCCGCTGTCCCTTGAGATCACCGGGAGACTCCAGACCTGACTCGCCCAGCGTCATTATGGAGTTCAGGGGGTGCTGGACTATTCCCATCACTGAGACCACCGGAACACCAGCACTACGGGCCTGGAGCAATTCCGGCTGGTATGAGATTCCAAAGTCGTCTCGGCCCGCGCCCACGGTCTGGAGTACGGTTGATGGATCCGACGGCGTGTACACGTTGACGTCCAGTCCCTCTTCCACGAAATAGCCGCGGTCGATCGCTTCAAATATTCCCGCGTGATTCGAGTTTGGGAACCAGTCGAGTGCCAGGGACACTGACGTCAATTCGCCGTCTGAATCCGAAGATCCACAGGCTATGGCGATCAGCATGATCGCCGCGACGAACAACCCAAAGGGCGTCTTACTCATTCGATAATCTCCTTGATGTTTGCAACATCGATTTGTTCAATTCATGCGGGGATAGCGCTTCAGCACCATCCGCTCAACCAGCCCAACGATGGCGAAGAGGATCACCCCCATCACCGTCAAAACAATGATTGCTGCGAATACTCGTGCGGTAAGGAATTGCGGCGCTGAAAGACGCATGAGCCAGCCCAATCCGCCGGTGGCTCCGACCCACTCTCCGATGACTGCGCCAATAACCGCTACGACGACTCCGATCTTGAGTCCTGACATGAAGAATGGGATGGATGTGGGTATCTGCAATTTCAGAAAGATCTGGCGTTTGCTTGCTCCCAGCGTTCTGAACATGTCAACCATGTCTTGATCGACTGATTTCATACCATCAACCAGGTTCACCACGATGGGGAAGAATGAAATCATCGCCACAACGATCACCTTGGAGGTCATCGCAGGACCGACCCAGACGAGGAGAAGCGGGGCGATGGTGACTATTGGAATCATCTGTGAGGCGATCACGAACGGATAGAGCGAACGCTCCAGAATCTTGGAGTAGGCAATGGCACTCGCCAGCAGCACACCAAATCCAGCCGCCAGCACAAATCCGATCACGATCTCTTGAAGAGTGACAAACGCCTGTTCTGAAAGAAGCGCGCGAGAGTCAACGATCTCCCTGATGATGGATGAGGGCGGTGGGAGCAACCAACGCTGAACATCAAATGCGCGGACCCAAATCTCCCACGATGCTATGCCCAGCGTCCCAATAGCCAACGGCGGCAGCCACGTGCGCGCGATGTTCATCATAGAAATTGCAACTGTCGGTCTCTTGCTTGCCACGTTAACTCGACACTCCCACGGTGCCGCCTGAGCGCAAAGCCGCCAATAATTGCGCCTTCAACGCTGTGAACGCGTCAGACGTGACCACTCCGGGGTCCGTCCGATCGCCAATAACAACGTCGAACTGCGAGTCGATCACCCCCGGATCACGTTTCATCACGTACACGTGGTCAGACAGCAGAATGGCTTCATCAACATCGTGCGTAACGAGAACGACAGACTTCCCTGTGTCAGCTAACAGGCCAACGAGCCAAATGTGCATTTCGGATCTGGTAAGGGCATCCAGGGCGCCAAATGGCTCGTCTAGCAGTAGTAGCGGGGTATCTGGCAGAGTGGCTCTCAGAAGGGCGACTCTCTGGCGCATACCTCCGGAAAGTTGCGCCGGGTAGGCGCCTGAGTACTCTTCGAGGCCAAATTGGCCCAGCCGTTCCGAGGCTCGTGCGCGGGAATCTGCATGGGACACTCCGCGTAGCTCAAGACCCAACGCTGCGTTGTCCAGCACAGTTCGCCATGGCAGCAGCAGGTCCTTCTGCTGCATGTAGCTAATTTGACCCAGACGACTTCCTGGCGCCCCGGAATAGCTGATTTCACCTGAAAATTCTTCATCTAATCCGGAAATCACATTTAAAAGGGTGCTCTTACCGCAGCCTGATGGCCCGATAATCGAGACAAACTCACCTATGGATAGGTTGAGATCAATTTCGTGAAGAACGCGTCTTTCTGAGTCTGACTGAGAGCCCGCATCGAAAGCTTTTGACACAGAGCGCAACTCAAGCAGATGTCTCGGCTGCCCATCTACAACACGTTGCTGATTCGCGGATTGGTGAGTGAGGTTCATCGTCCCTACGCTGGCATTATCCAGATCAGGTTCAGGGGTCGGCAGATATTGGTCTGCCCTCTCAGCCCGGCCACTCCGAGCTCCCCACGGCGCCATAGGCCCGTACCGCGCAGTCTATTTCAGGGTATAAATACCAGTCAAGCAAAATATGTTGTCCTCCGATTCTCACAGGTTTCCTAATTGCCGCAAAGCGCTGCTCCCGCTAAAATACGCGTGTTCCCCATAGTCGTTATGCGGTCCAAGACGACCAGAGTGCGACGCAGGGAACGGTTATGACTAACCACCAACAAGAAACTCGGCAAGAATTCGCTTCAACAGTGTCAGTTGCAGAAGCTGACATTGATTTGGCTGTGGCGTGTCTCCAAATTGCGGTGGAAGAGTACGGCGCTCTTGATACCGACGCATATATTGCAAGGCTCGATAGTCTGGCGTCCCGCGCCCGAGACCACATGTCAAAAACAGACGAGCCATTCGAAGTTATCCACGGCATCAACACAGTACTTTTTGATGAAGAAGGTTTTGGGGGAAACCGGCAGGATTACTACGACCATCGCAACAGCTATCTGTGCGACGTGATGGATCGCAGGCTGGGCAATCCCATACTCCTTTGTATTCTGTACAACGAACTTGCCGGAAGAATAGCCGGGCAGTTCAGGCCAATTGGCCTTCCCGGCCACTTCGTCCTCCAGCCTGAATCTGATGATGACAGTCTTTTTGTAGATCCGTTTGATAGAGGCGGACTTCTGACGAAATCAGAGTGTGAGCGTCTCGTGACCCGCATTACTGGTCGGGAAAAGAAGCTCAAGACCTATTTCAACCCCCTGGGCAAAAAATCCATCCTTGCTCGAGTCTTGAACAATCTAAAGCTCATGTACCTGAAAGAGCAGAACACAGAAAAAGCCCTTGCAGCGGCAGAGCGGATTGAGATGGTTGCGCCCAACGCGTGGGAGAACATTGGAGACATCGCCAGGCTCCAAACCGACATGGGCAACTACTCTGAGGCGATGGAGTCTTTGACCCGCTATCTCCAACTGGCACCACTTGGTCGCGACACAAGCTCGGCGCAGGCAGCGCTTGAGGCCATCAAGGAAGGTATTCCGCCGCCTTCCGGCATCGGTGATTGATCCTCCGAAATCCGCATCGCCCGAATCCGACGTATGTATCGGTAATATGTCGACTGTCAGCCGCACGGCAAACTCAACAAAAATGGGCGCTTCGGGCGTGGTTAACTCTTCTCCCGGCGCAGTACGCATTCCGATGAAAGACGCAACGGACTACGTAGACATGTCCGATGAAGTCTTACTGGCAAAAATTGC
Source organism: Chloroflexota bacterium (assembly GCA_013204555.1). GTDB lineage: Bacteria > Chloroflexota > Dehalococcoidia > Lucifugimonadales > Lucifugimonadaceae > UBA1151. The sequence goes on from JABMNO010000030.1 coordinate 26,370, forward strand.
GGAGAAAGATCGCCTCGCTCTAGGAGCGTTATACGATCGCTACGGACGGCGAGTATTTGCTCTCTCTGCCAGAATGCTGAACGACCCGCAGGCCTCCGAAGAGGTCACGCAGGACGTCTTTATGAGCGTGTGGCGTCGTGTCACTTCGTACAAGCCGGGGCGCGGAAAATTCACCACCTGGCTGTTCAGCATCGCCCACAACCGCACTATTGATGAGCTGCGCAAGCGAATGCGGGACCGTAGCCGCGAGAACCAGAACATTGACGACCACATCAATATCAAGGAAGAGTCAGCGCTTCCGGTTGAACAGGTAATAGCGCAGTCTGAGTTTGAAATGGTAAAAGAGGCTATGGCTAGGCTGCCGGAAGAGCAGCGGCGTGTAGTTGAAATGTCATATTTCGGCGGGTACACGCAGGTTGAAATATCCGAGATGACGGGTCAACCGTTGGGAACTGTGAAAACTCGGATGAGACTTGCATTAAGAAAGCTACGAGAGGCCCTCACGGACCGTATCGCCAGTTCGGAGCGATGATCGAAAATCAAGATCACGGGCGGCTGTTTGAGAGTCTCCCTGCATATGTTCTAGGCGCTCTTGAAGAACAAGAGCGCGTCGAAATTGAGGATCACTTAGAAAGCTGCCCTCAATGCGCTTCGGAATACGACGACCTTGCCGAGGCAGGAACGATTCTTGCCCTGAACGTTCCGCCAAGAGAACCTCCGTCAGAGTTACGAACTCGCTTGCTCGACGCGATTATCTCTGATGAGGAAATGACTGTTGTTCGGGATTCGAGTCCAATTGAACTCCTGCCCGAAAAGCGTTCGTCGCGAAGATTCGGCTGGGTCACCGGGTTCCAGATTCGATACGCGACGGCGGCGGCCATCATGATTGGTGTGTTTGCCGTCTCAGTTTCAACACTTCTTTCAAACGGGACCCTGGATGAGCGAGTGGAAGAACTGGAGTCACAGGCCTCATCCGAAGCGACAGTCGTATCTAGCATTGCCAGCACGGTGATGGACGTTTCCATGGAGTCCGAAGAGCCGTCAACCACTATTGAGACTGTTTCACGCCTGGCAATTGCGAATGAGCACTTGCAAGAAGCTTTGCAGACTTCTGTAGAGATGCAAAAGGCGGCCTCCCAGCCAACCGCCCGAACTGCATTGTTGCGAAAAACTGACGGCACCGGCAATACTTCCGGCACGCTCGTAGCGGGCCACGAGACTCTGACACGCGGAATGATGATGATTCAGGGACTGGATCCACCTCCTCCGGGCTACGTCTACCAGATTTGGATGAACATAGGCGGTGTGCCGCGTAATCTCGGAACTTTCCACGTGAATGAGATGGGCTATGTATTTGTTGAGATGAGCGTGCCATTGTTCAATGCAAAGACTCTTGTCGGCGCGGTAACTATCGAGCCAGGCGGTGGCTCAATGCGCCCAACGGGGGTAGAGATACTCAGGTTGTCCGCACCTTAGCCGGTGGCCGACAACGGCACGCCCATCTGCAGCACTCATCAACCCGCGTCGCGTACCCCCATGCGTTGCTATACTCGGCATCACGCTGTTCGCGAAGTTGTGAGCAGGTTGATCCGCTATTGATAATTCACACGCACCATGTCCGGAACTTCATCCTGGGACGATCAGTCGCACCCAACTTCATTGGCGGAAAGTACATCCGAGTGCGATATTTGCGGAGCATCGGTACTGAAACTCCATTGCAAGATCCGGTACCAGAATTGCGGTTTTATGCGGGATTGTTCAGACCCATAAATAGCCTCTCAACACGACTAGGGATCAGCCTTCCCTGGTTATTTGCGATTGTTTTCGTCATCGTGGCTGGTTGCGGTGGGTCGACTGAGCCCGAAGCAGTGTCCCCTCCGGCGACGCCAGTTCCGCTTCTCTCCGCAAAAGAAGTGATCGAAATGTCACAATCATCTATGGCAGCACTAAAATCGTTCTCGTTCGAACTCACGCATGATGAGGGAGCAACACTGCTTCCGGGTGGTTTCGAAATCCACGAGTCAAGTGGAATTGTGAGCGCCCCTGACCGAGTCTCCCTGACGGCTGACGCCACATTCAGTGGACTATTTGTGAAGATTGATGCAGTGATATTTCCTGATCTCACGTATATGACAAACCCGCTCACCGGAAACTGGAATTTGTTGCACGGAGATGAAAGCCCTTTCGCTGTTTTCGACCCACCGAGCTTGATTTCAGACATATTGAGCGAGATCACCACGACGGAATATTCGGTTGATAGCGACTCCAACCACTTTCCAATTCGATTGGAGGGAGAACTACCGGCATTCGCCATGCGAAATCTGGTGGGTGGCACGGATCCTGATAAGACACTTGATTATTTGATGGAGATCGACGCTGAGTTCCGGTTGCTTTCGGTCGACCTGACTGGCGTGATTCGATCAGGCGAAGAGCCAGACGTTCGACGGACCATCGCTCTGGGTGACTTCGACGTGCCTGTAACTATCGAATCTCCGATCTGAATTGGCTCTGATTAGCCGTCTTCTGGCCCGACCATACTGGCCATTTCTCCCGCTTTGTTTTGGCGTTTTCATTGCTGCCGACGACCAAACAGTGGTTGTAACCCTGTTGCCCAAGATGTTGATTGACCTTGAAGTCTCAGCAACGGATCTTGGAAGCGCGTCGTGGACGATCACTGGCTACCTGATCGGATTCACCGCGGCGATGCCTCTTATGGGTCGATTCTCAGACAGGATTGGGCATCGCCTTGCTTTCACCGTTGCAATGACCATTTTCATGGTCGGGTCCGCGTTGGTGGCCCTCAGCCTGGAGGTACCGGGATGGGTCGGCCAAGATGGCCCCGGCCTGGAGTGGATGGTGGCAGCAAGAGTTATTCAGGCCATTGGTGGCGGAGCCATTATTCCGATCGCCATCGCGGCAGCCAGCGACGTTCTTCCGGCGGGGAAAGTGTTGATCGCTTATGCCCTTCTTGGAGCGAGCGCGGAGGCCGGTGGTGTGATTGGACCACTGTGGGGTGGGCTACTGACGGAATTTGCATCGTGGGAATGGGCCTTCTGGTTGAACCTGCCCTTCGGCGTACTTGCTGTCGCCATGGTTCTGAGGATGCCATCCGATGTTCGTCGCTCCGTCAACGTTGATGTGATCGGCGGAGCGCTATTTGGCCTGTCACTCGCGCTCATCACCGCTGGATTGTCGTTCTCAGGCGAGCGAGGCGCGTGGTTCTACGTTCTGCTGGTGTTGGCAGGGATCTCGATCATCACTTTAGTGGCCCACCTTCGCCGATCAGATTCACCGATAATCCCAGGTTTGCTTCTGTCATCACCATCGTTTCTGGCGGCCAACGCTTTTCATCTGCTGATCGGCGCGGCGCTCATCATAGCCATGATCACGATTCCGTTGATGGCAAACACCGTGCTGGGCAAAAGTTCTCTTGATGGTGGCCTTCAACTCCTGCGAATGACCGCTGCGATTCCCGTTGGTGCAATCCTCGGAGGGCTAGCCACGCGGAGATTCGGCACGAATGGTGCGGCGATTCCGGGAATCATTCTCACTGTCGTTGGTTTCGCTCTGATGTCCAACTGGAGCATCGATATTGGCGATCCCGCTCTGACAATTCATCTTGTAATCGTTGGAGTTGGGTTCGGGCTTTTGATTGCGCCTGTAACTTCATCTGCCATGCGAGCCGCTATTCCCGGGACTCGGGGCGCTGCGTCATCGTTCATAACCGTCTCCCGAATGACAGGCATGACCATCGGGTTGGCCGCGATCACCGCCTGGGGCACAACGCGGTTCGATTCACTGGTGGCAGACGCACCCGCATTCAGCACCAATCCCGATGTTCAACGGGAGATAGCTGAACTCGCGCAAAACGCAGGTCTGGATGTGTTTCAGAACTTCTTCCTGGCTGCGGCCATCATGATGGCCATTGGCGTCATCCCTGCCCTGCTGATGAACAAGGACGAGCCGGATCACATTCCGTAGGCTTCCAGAAGACGGAGCCAGAACTCCGAGAGCGTTGGATATGCCGGTACCGCATGCCATAGCGTGTCTATGGTGACCTTGCCAGCAATTGCGATCGTAGCGGCGTGAAGCTGCTCGCCGGCCCCCGGCCCAACGAACGTAGCGCCAACAATCGTCCGAGTGTCTTCGTCTATGACAATCTTGGTGTTGCCTTCGATGCCTTCGCCTCGAAGAGCGGCGCCAGCTGTGGCGCCAAAGCCGTATTCGACCACTTTCAGGTTGATCCCAGCGTCACTCGCCGCCTGCTCCGTCAGTCCGACGGATGCGACTTGTGGGTCTGAGAATATGACCCGCGGGACAACACCGTTGTCGGCCCAGGCTTTGATGTCCTTGCCAAGGATCACATCACCCACGATCCGGGCCTGATACTTGCCCTGGTGTGTTAGCAAGGCTCGACCATTCGCGTCGCCCGCAGCGTACAGCCAACCACCTTCAACCTGTGTGGATCGCAGATAGTCATCGACCTGCACGAACTTACCCGGCTCCAGCCCGATCGTCTCAAGTCCAATATCGGACGTATTTGCACGACGTCCAAGCGATAGCAGGATCTCGTCTCCCACCAGTTCCCGCCCATCCTGCAAGTACGCCGTTACCTCGCGTTTCTCGTTGCGTCTAAACGATCTGATGCCCACGCCGGTGACAACTTTGATTCCGTACTCCTCGGTAAAGACCTTCTCGATAATTTCACCGGCGAATGGCTCTTCGGTGGGGAGTAGTCGGTCTTGCAGTTCAACGACTGTCACCTCTTTGGAGCCGAGGTCATTCATGGCCTGAGCCATCTCGACCCCGACAACCCCTCCGCCAATAATCAATATTCGTTCAGGAATCTCGGTAATCGCTGTGATGTCGCGGTTGTCCCATGGCTCACAGCTATCGACACCGGGTATGGGCGGCATGAGGGAGACGCTTCCTGTGGCAATGACGACCGCCACATTGGCTTCAATCTCAGTAATAACGCCGTCATTGCTGGTGACAGAAACCATTTTGGGGCCGGTAATCCTTGCGTGTCCTCTAATCAATGGGACGTTTATGGAGTCGAGCCACTGAACCTGCCACTTATCATCCCAGTCGGATGTCATCTCGTTGCGCCGACTCAACACCGCTGCAACGTCGATTTCACCTGTGACGGCACCTTTGAGGCCCGAAGTTCGTCTGGCCTCACGCATGGCCTCGCCTGGGCGCAGTAGAGCCTTGGTAGGCATACACGCCCAGTACGAGCACTCTCCACCCACGAGTTCGCTCTCTACGATGACTGTGCTCAGGCCACCGGCGTTGATTCTGTCAGCAACGTTTTCGCCGGTGGCGCCTGCGCCGATAACTATTACGTCGTAGTTCTGGGTCATTTTTCCGTCCATGAGAATTGAGTCGTACTTCTGTAAAAAAGAGCGGGGATAACAGGGATGTCGTGTCTGTATGACAGCCGTCTGTCGCTAAGATCAGATGCTCAACCATCTGGTCGGGATGCTCTCAAACTGAGAGGGTGATTCACTGCAGTGGCCGAGATACTGATCGCTAACCCCGGCTTGAACAGCAGGGCCGAATAGACAATTATTGTCTGGCCACATTTCAACCAGTCTGAATCGGCGGCGACAGTGACCACCAATATCGAAGAAGCTCGAAAGCAGATACTCGCTATGGTCCGCGAGTTTGTTGATCGAGACGTAAGACCCGCGGCCGCACAGCACGACGAGGATGACACCTACCCGACGGCGTTGGTCGATCAGATGGCTGAGATGGGCCTTTTCGGGATCACCATCCCTGAGGAGTATGGCGGGCTCGGGTTGGACCACTCCACTTACGCAATGGTCTTCGAGGAGCTTTCCAGAGGATGGCTCAGTATCACGGGTCCTATAGGCACTCACTCCATACTCGCTCACGCTCTTGCGCATCACGGTACGGAGGATCAGAAGCGGCGATGGCTTCCGGGTATGGCCACTGGTGAGCATCGGGCAGGTTTGGCGTTATCGGAGCCGGGCGGCGGCAGCGACGTGGCAAGTCTCCAAACGACCGCCGTCAAAGATGGTGAGGAGTACGTGGTCAACGGCAACAAGCTGTTCATCACAAACGGTCGAGAGGGCAACATCTTCTTCTTGCTCGCCAAGACTGACACGACAATCGAACCTCAGCACCGAGGCATCTCTGGATTCATCGCAGAAAAGGGCCCTGGGTTCACCGCAGGCAAGGATTTGAACAAACTTGGCTATCGTGGGGTGGATACGACTGAACTGATCTTCAACGACTATCGCGTTGGCACCGACAATCTGATTGGCGGCGAGGAAGGCAAAGGCTTCTATCAGGCGATGGATGCGCTTGAGACCGGGCGAGTCAACATCGCAGCCCGGGCGGTCGGTGTGGCTCAGGCCGCGTTTGACGACGCGCTGGCTTACTCGCTGCAACGCGAGGCATTTGGAGAGTTGATCTCCGAACGTCAGGGGATTCAGTTTATGCTGGCCGAGATGGCGACGAAGATTCAGGCTGCCAGGCTACTGACATATGACGCTGCGTCGAAAAAAGACAGCGGCGACCGCTTCGATCTTGAGGCCGGGATGGCCAAGCTGTACGCGAGCGAGATATGTGCCGAGGTAACTCTTGATGCAATGCGGGTACATGGCGGAGTGGGATACATAAAGGATCTGCCGCTGGAGCGCTACTATCGAGATGCGCCGTTGATGATTATTGGCGAGGGCACGAACGAGATGCAGAAGCTGATCATTGCCCGCAACTTGCTTAAGCGAGCCAGGGCCAAGGGCTAGTTTCTAAAAAGCCCCAGTTGTGTTGTGTCATCCGACTTGACTTTATCGAGCAGTCGCCGCTTTCGATTGGAGTTTCGCTCGGCGCTGACGCGCCCCAATTCGTAATGATTATGATCGACATAGCGCATCGCGGCCGCAATCCCTTTGTGATTAGCGACGTTTTCAATGGCCCGATGCATTTCCTGACACACGGTTCGATAACTGGAATGACCTGCCTTCCCTGTCCTCAGCTCAATCATATGGAACGCCGCCCGGGCGTTTAACTGAATCCTGAATCGAACGTTTGTTGCAAATGGAACGACATATTGCGCCGCGTCTTTGCCATGATCCTTTTTAATATCTACAAATAGTTCCGATGCGCGCGACATTGACTCTCTCCACCTGCCACCTTCACCCAATTCCTGTATTAGCGGGGGAGTCTGGTACCCATTTGAGAATCCGAGAGATTGCCAATCAATCGAAAGAAGCCTATGCCGCTGCAAGTCACGGAATGCACCATAATCACAAACTATGTCGAAGGTGTAATACGTACTCTCGAATCCGCGCCCAGGCTTGTGTCTTCGATTTGATCTCTTGCCCACCGCTTGTTGGATGATTCGAGATTTTTCGTCCTGGCTTAGGGCACTGACTCGCTTCAGCAGTTCCTCGTATGAAGAATCGGAGTGAGGGTATAGAGATGAAGCGATTACTCGATCTTCACCATCAGATTCCCATTCGACGAGGTTAACTTTAGCGCTGCTCTCTCCCAATAGGTTCGGTTGATGCTCTGAGCCCGAGACCTCACCAATCAATCCGTCGTCAAGTGTGCGCAAGTAGGAGGACGTCGCAACACCTCTATTTTTTACATCTACCCGCGTCAAGAATTGAGGAATCACTTTTCGCAACTCTTGTAGCATCATATGTGAGTATTGAACTGATTCCTGAATCCGAGATGCTCCCATTCGGATCAGTAGATTTTCGTAAGCTTGTCCGGAAGCATATATCCCCAGATTGGAAAGCGTGGCTGCTGGCAACAGGCCTCGAGTCAAGTCATACGCCTCCGCTCGAATCCCCGCCATCAATTCTTTGTCAGATTTTCCTTGGCTTGTTGGATGTCGCTTGCTGAGAGACCGCATTAGCGACCTATTCATTTCCGAATAGGTGGTAAAAAGCTCATCCATGAATTCGATGTATCTATCGACTAACTCACCATCAGCGAGTTCTTGGGGTATGTGATATCTGTATCGTCCACCGAGTTTTTTATCGTAAGAAATATAGCGAGTACTTTGCTCCAAATACGAAGCGACGCGGCCTCGCTCAAGAATCTTGGTGAGCAAATTGGAAGCCTGTTCACACGCTAGGTGGGCACCGCCTAACTGTGCGACAGAGTCATCTCCAAATTCGGTGAAGACTTTGTCAAAGAGACGTTCGGCTCTTTCTTTGCCGACCTTACCGCTTGCTGGCGAACTGACCTGGGCGATAGCCTCAACACCGAGATCGGGCTCAATTACGAACTCATCAAGAAATAGCCTTCGAATCGACTTTGAGGTTCGGCTATAGCGCGCGAATAGTGCAGCTTTGACCACTTCAGGCAAATTGATAAGGCCAAACACCGGCTGATCGACGTTAGTGAAATAGCGTTCAAGCGTCGCAGTTTGCGAATCATCAAATGGTTCAGAGAAATACAAGATACCTGCATTGTATTTCCGACCGCAGGAAGTATGTTGACTGGGTGTGAATTCTTCTACCTAAAGTTAGCGAACCCATCTGGCGTCTGGACTTCAAGCAATGTGAACTCAGAAGTACGTGTCGCGGTATGAAGTGCATCTCCCAACGCAGAGATTGAATCGACCTGCACGCCCTTAAGCCCGTATGCACCGGCCAGTGCCATGAAATCAGGGTTCCTCAACTCTGTGGCGAAGTGCCGACCACCTTGCAGCTTGTCCTGGTAGTTGTAGAGCGCCCCCCAGGCATTGTCATTGAAGATCAACTGGACAATGCCAAGACCATACTGGGCAGCCGTGCCAAGCTCCTGCATGTTGAATTGGAATCCACCGTCCCCGTGTATCGATACGACAGGAACATCGGGATTTCCCGCTTTCGCCCCGAGGGCTGCGGGAAACGCCATTCCAATGGAGCTCCATGCATGAACGTTTACGAAGCGGCGCGGTCCTGTCGCCTCAAGACCGCGCACTGCCCAGTAGGCCGGAATGGCGGCGTCAGCTGTAACGATGGTTTCGTCCGGCATCGCGTCTCGGATCACATCGAACGTTCGCTGTTGGTTAGGTCCGGATTCGGCCAGCTGCGTTCGTTGAGCCGCTCTAGCTTCTGATGCGATGGTCACTGCGTCGGCATTCGGGCGCTTTCCGAGACGAGTCAGCGCCTCAGAAAGCATAGAGAGTCCCTTCGCAGCGTCGCCCTGCAATCCAACGGTAGCCGGGAAATTCTTATCAAATACGTTCGCATCAATATCCAGGTGAATCAGCGTATCCGGTAGTTTCATACCTGCGCCGCTCGTGATCGTGTGGGAAAGCCTTGATCCAACGACGAGAACGGCATCAGAACTGTTGAGGACTTCCCAGATGGGATTCTCCCCGTAGACTCGGCCTCCACGCACGCATCCCATGGCCAGCGGATGGCGATCGGAGACAGCACCTTTGCCACCGTAGGAGGTCGTGATCGGGGCGCCAAGGGTCTGTGCTAGCTCGATCAGCTCGACTTCTGCGCCGCCCGTAACGGCGCCGCCGCCAGCAAGTATCACCGGACGCTCCGCGTTTGCGAGTAATTGCGCCGCATGAGCCACCGCGTCAGCGTCTGGAGCCGGGCGCGATTTCGTTGATGGCGAAAGAATCTCGATGTCATCTGACTTTCCCAGGGCGGTCGTAGCGATCTCCACATCTACGGGGCGCGGTCGGTCAGAATTCATATGCTCAAACGCTTCATAAATAGCCCCGGACACGCCCGCTGGCTGCGGCACGAAAGTGTTCCATGATGTGACCGACTCAAACATCTTGAGTTGGTTTTGGGGCTCGTGGATATCTCCGCGACCTGAATTCCTGAACTCGGGATCCACGTCGGTCGTCAGATGGAGGATTGGGACAGACGCGGCGTAAGCCTCGCCCAGCGCTCCAAGAGTGTTTCCCGCTGCTGGACCAGTCGAACTTAGAATCACACCAGGCCTACCGGTCACTTGCGCGTATCCGTAGGCCATGAAAGTGGCGGCGGACTCGTGGCGAGTGCCTATGAAGCGAATCTTGTCCTGACGTTCCCGCAGTGCGTCGAAGAGGTCCAGCGTGTGGACGGAGATCACCCCGAATATCGTATCTACGCCATGAGCGATCAGGGATTCGACCGCTGCCTGTCCACCCGTCATCACCGCCATCTTGTGCCGTCTCCCTTCATGGTCGTCACACCTGAATCACAAAGGCCCGCAGAGATAATCGCTGCGGGCCTCGTTTGGAAATGTCCTTTGTCCTAGAGCACCATGCTGAGCGGGTTCTCAAGAAATCTCTTGATTTCGTTGATGAACGCCGCACCTTCGGCACCGTCATTGACCCGATGGTCGACGCTCAGGGTCATCTTCATGATGTTGCCGATGGCAAGTTCACCGTCTCGGACAACGGGCGTGGGCATCGAAGCGCCAACCGCCAGGATGCCTGGCTGCGGCGGGAAGATGATCGCCGAAAACTCGTCTATGCCGAACATGCCGAGGTTGGAGACACTAAACGTCCCCCCGGTCATCTCTTCCTGCGTCAGACCGCCAGACTTCGCACGGACGCCGAGATCTTTGCTGGCGATAGCGATGTCCTTGAGGCTCTTCCCCTGGCAACCGAGTATCGCTGGAACCATGAGGCCCTCGTCCAGAGCAATGGCCACTCCAACGTTGATGTTTGGGTGAGCGACCAGCTTTTCCTCCGTGTAAGACATGTTCCACTTGGGGTGCTTCTCAATTGAGAGGGCCACGGCCTTGAGAATCATGTCGTTTACGCTGATACGCACGCCACTGTCGGCCATGGCGTCATTAATCTGCTTCCGTGCAGCAAGGGCCTCCGTCATTTCAACGCTGACCGTCACCCAGAAATCTGGTTGATCAAGTTTGCTACGTACGACGGTCCGGGCAATCGCTTTTCGCATACCCGTGAGCGGGATATCTTCGGTGAGAAGTGCGGGGGCAGGAGTTGCTTGAACGGCCTGAACAACTGGAGTCGCGACTGCCGCGGCTGGAGTGGCCTCTGGAGCAGGTGTTCCGCCTCCGGCAATTGCTGCATCCACGTCGGACTTGACGATGCGACCTCCTGGTCCGGTCCCGGCAACCAGTGCAAGATCGATGCCGTTTTCGGCTGCGAGTTTCTTTGCAACTGGCGATGCCTTGACCCGGCCACCTGAGGCAGCGTCGGTGGCTGCTACGGGGTCAGGAGCTACTCCGGCCGGTGTCGACGGCGCGGCCACTGCCGCGGGAGCCTCACTTGCAGGCGCATCCATCGACGGTATCTCCTCGTCGGCGTCAGCGATGATAGCGATAACCCGTCCCACTGGTACGGTAACGCCCTCACCGATGATCACCTTTCGGAGAACACCGTTTCCATAGGCCTCCATCTCAACGACAGCTTTGTCAGTCTCAACCTCGGCAAGAATGTCTCCGCGTGAAATCTCGTCGCCTTCGGCCTTGATCCAACGGGCTATAGACCCTTCGGTCATATCGGCGCCCATGGAGGGCATTACAACTTCGGTTACCGCCAATGAATTACCTCGTCGCCTCTTCGCTCAAATTCAGATCCGCCACCGGGTCACAATGATACTCAGATTCCGTAGGCGGCCGATACAGCGGCAATCGCCTTGTCAGCCGACGGAATCATCGACTGTTCCAGACCTCGATTGTAGGGGTGAGGGACATCCTCTGCTCCAACTCTGACGACAGGACCGTCCAGGAAGTCGAACGCATTCTCCTGTATCTGGGCCGCGATCTCACCCATTATGCCGCCTGTTTTCAAGTTCTCTTCTAACAAGAGCACGCGGTTGGTCTTTTTTACGGACGTAATCACGGTTGGCATGTCCAATGGCCGCAGCGTTCGCAGGTCTATCACTTCAGCCGAGACATCGCGGGCAGCTAATTTATCCGCGACCTCCATCGCCGTGACCATTGCATGATGGTAGGAGACGATGGTGAGGTCGCTACCGGGTCGTTTGATATCGGCTAAACCAATTGGCACGATGAAATGTTCATCCGGCACGAAGCCCTTTTGTTGGTACATCAGCACGTGCTCAACCATGAGCACCGGGTCAGGGTCCAACAGCGAGGATCGCAGCAATCCGAGCGCATCCGCCGGAGTCGATGGCGCGACCACCTTCATGCCGGGGATTGCGGCGAGCCAATTCTCGTAACTGCGAGAGTGTGTCGCTGCAAGCTGAATTCCGCCTCCGGTTGGAGCGCGGTAAACGATAGGCACTGACACTTGTCCACCGGACATGTATCTCAACGAGGCGCCAATGTTGATCATCTGATCGAAGGCCAGAAGTGCGAAGTTCAGGTTCATGTACTCGACAATGGGTTTCAGCCCACCGACGGCCGCACCGATGCCAGCACCAACGAAAGCGGCCTCGGAGATTGGCGTGTCGCGAACCCGTTCAGGACCAAACTCGTCCAGCAGTCCAGCCGTTACGGAATATGCCCCTCCGTACGCGCCAATGTCCTCACCCATGATGAGCACGTCGGGGTCGTTTTCCAGTGCTTCATGGTGACCCATCTGAAGGGCGTCACGAATATTTATTTCAGGCATATATGTCCGTAAACAGCTCGTCTTCTGTGGGTTCAGGACTTTCTTCTGCGAACCTGATGGCCTCTCGAACTACATCGTCCTGAGTTTCACGAATTTCTAGCAGTTCCAGTTCCGTGGTGAGATCCTGCTGGAGCAGTCGATCACCAAGAAGGGAGATCGGATCTTTCTTGCGCCACTCCATTTCTTCCTCATGGGAGCGGTAGTTGACTGGATCTGCCAGTGAGTGCCCGCGAAATCGGAATGTCTTTGCTTCAATGTAAGCGGGACCATTTCCCGCCCTTGTTTTCTCGATGGCCGCTCGGGCTACTTCTCTCACGGCCAGAACATCCATGCCGTCAACAACGGCGCAGGCGATTCCATATGGCGCGCCGGCCATGTCGAAATCGCCGCCGCGGGCGTGAGCTCTGCCGACTGCCGTTCCCATGCCGTAGAGATTGTTCTCAAGAAGAAATACGAGTGGAAGATTCCAGACCGCCGCAAGATTCATCGTCTCGTGGAACTCGCCCTCATTTACGGAGCCATCGCCAAGGAACACAAGAGCAACACCGCCGGTGTTCTTGTACCTGGCAGCCAGCGCGAGGCCAGCCGCCAAGGGGAGGTGTCCAGCGACAATTGCATGGCCCCCATAAAAGTTTCGAGATGCCTGGAAAAGGTGCATAGAGCCACCTTTGCCTTTGCTGGACCCGGTGGCTTTACCAAAAAGCTCTGCCATCGCATGCTTGGGATCCATGCCGCGAGCTAGAGCGTGCCCGTGATCTCGATAGTGCGTGACAACATAATCACGATCTTCGAGTGTTGATATCGCTCCAACTGCGATTGCCTCTTGGCCTGAGTAAAGGTGGAGGAATCCGCGAATATGTCCGCGGGTATACATCTCTCCTGATCGCTCCTCAAACTCGCGTATGAGGTACATCTGCTGATAAAGACTTAGCAGTTCAGTCTTGAAAGAGATGTCTATTGCTTCAGCCTGCATTCATTCTCCACGTGCGTTGTATCGATGCATCGCGCCGAGTGAATTCTTAGATACGGCAAGGGATTGAGCGATGCGGCAAACCATGAATTATAGCTGGAGGACTCTTAGTAAATCACCGTAACTTATGCGGCTTCAAGGGCTCTGATGGCAGCCTTCAAACTGTTCTGAAGCAGCATTGCGATAGTGAGCGGACCGACACCGCCCGGTACCGGTGTGATTGCAGACGCCACCTCAACCGCCTCTGCGAAGGCGACATCCCCTGAGAGCCGATAGCCACGTTTTCGAGTCGGATCATCTACACGAGAAGTTCCGGCGTCGATTACTACGGCTCCAGGTTTGATCATGTCGCCGGTGATCGCTTCGGCCTTGCCCATCGCAGCGACTAGCACATCACCCTGTCGGGTAATCTCCGCAAGATCACGAGTTCCCGTATGACAGAGCGTGACGGTGGCATTGGCGCCTGAGCCACGCTGAGATAGCAGTACAGACAGTGGCCTGCCCACCAGAGAGCCTCTGCCGCAGATGACTACATGAGCACCGCTGAGTTCGACTCCCTCTTCCACAAGGATGCGCTGAATACCAAGGGGAGTTGCAGGAATGAAGCCGGGTGAGCCCGCCAGCAACATTCCAAGGCTCACAGGATGCAGTCCGTCAACGTCTTTTGCTGGGGATATCGCTGATGTGATCAAATCACTGTCGATGTGGCCTGGCAGCGGGAGTTGCACCAGAATCCCGTGAACGGTGTCATCGGCATTAAGTCTCTGAACAGTCGCCAGGACTTCAGCCTCAGGAGTCGAGTCCACCAAATGGATCACCTGGCCTTTGAAGCCTGCCTCGGTGCTCGCCTTCTCCTTGCCACGTACGTACACGGCTGACGGAGCGTCATCACCTACGAGAACAACAGTGAGACCAGGCGGGAAGCCGTGCTCAGCGGAGAACTTCGATACACCGATCGCAACTTCGGCTCTGACCTTTTCTGCTATCGCTTTGCCATCGATGATTCGAGCTGTAATTTCGGGCCTCCGCGCGTATGAGATGCAACAATTTTCTGATTTTGATCGTAGCACGGTACTTGCTGAAAATCGTGAGGTTGATACGGGTACCGGAGTTGCGTCGGCGATAATAAGGCCATCAACAGATTGCAGCGATGGTGGAGCGGATGATCTATACCGGTGTTGACCTGATCGAGATAGAACGGATTGGAGAGGTGTATGAACGCTATGGAGAGCGATTCCTGAATCGCTGCTACACAGCCGGTGAGCAACTATATGCTCGAGGCCGCGCTCCTCAACTGGCGAGTCGATTCGCAGCCAAAGAAGCCGTTATGAAAGCTCTAGGGACTGGAGTTCGCGGAGTTGCATGGACCGAAGTTGAAGTGGTTCGTGCTCGCGGTCAGGCTCCCGAGATTGTTTTACACAGACGGGCCGCCAAACGGGCTGAGTACATGGGCATCAAACGTATGGCGTTGAGCCTCTCTCACTCTCGTGAGATGGCCATAGCTTCCGTTGTGGCCGAGGCCGACTAGCGTGATGCAGATCGTAACGGCGAGCCAGATGCGACAGGTTGAGCAATCGGCTGTTGATGCTGGCATAAGCCTCGATCACCTGATGGAAAACGCCGGTGCAGCGGTCGCAGCGCAATTGGAAAACGATTTCGGGCCTCTGAACGGCGAGCAGGTTCTCGTGCTTGTCGGTCCGGGGAACAATGGTGGCGATGGCCTGGTGATCGCCCGAATCCTTCAAGCCTCGGGCTCGGATGTGACCGCATATCTGATGTCGAATTTCGGGCATCCTGAAGAGAAGTTGGAACTGGCTACCAATACGGGCGTCCAGATTGCTCGATTCGCAACGGACGCGTCACAACACAAGATCAGAGCGCTTGCGCGCGACGCCACGGTAATCGTCGACGCGATACTGGGGACCGGCCAAAATCGCCACATCTCCCCGCCCCTGTCTGGCCAGCTTGAACATATCAATCGAGGCGCGTCGACCGGGAAAACGCCAATTGCTGCGGTGGACTGTCCAACCGGCCAGAACTCTGACTCCGGACGCATGGATTCAAACGGCCTGAAGCCTGATGTCATCTATCAACTTGGAATGCCGAAGTTGGGCCTATACCGGCATCCTACTGTGGAACCCCAAAACTCAGCGCCCATACTGGATATTGGGATTCCGCGTGGTGTGAGGTCTGGCAGTCAGATCTCTCTGATGACTGAGAAAGACGTAATGGGATGGCTTCCGAAACGTCGGGCAGTCTCAAACAAAGGTTCACACGGTCGTCTGACCGTTGTGGCAGGTTCCCAAATTATGTCGGCGCAGCGAGGCTGGCCATCGAATCTGCTGCGCGTGCGGGTACCGGGTTGGTCACACTTGCCACTCCAGAGGACGTATACCGTCTGATTGCTCCATCGTTTGCGGATGCAACTTACATCCCGTTGAGCGACAACGCTGGTAACGATGAGTTGATGGCCTCAATTGAGCGATCACACGCACTACTCATTGGACCAGGTCTATCGCAATCCGACGAAGCCAGGGCACTGGTGAATGACATCGTTCTAAATCCCGGGAAACTTCTACCACCTATGGTTATCGATGCAGACGCCTTGAATGCTCTGTCTCGCGTACACAACTGGTTCGACATCGTTCCTGATCGGACCATAATCACTCCCCATCCCGGCGAATTTTCCAGACTTACGGGTATGGGCATTCCCAAAATTCAGGAGGACAGAATCTCGGTCGCTCAGCGTTGCGCTATCGAGTGGAAAACAATCGTCGTTCTCAAGGGTGCTTGCACTGTGGTTGCTTCCCCGGACGGCAGGACAAGGATTTCACCGTTCGCGAACAGTGGACTTGCCACCGCTGGTACCGGAGATGTTCTGGCTGGGATGATCTCAGGCCTTCTTGCGCAAGGGATTGATCCATTCGATGCAGCCTCCGCAGGGGTTTACCTGCACGCTCTGGCGGGAGAACACGCCCGGAATGAGCTAGGTCCCAGCGCCATGCTTGCCTCAGATGTGATGCAGATGATTCCTGAGGCCATGCTTCAACTGAGCTAACGTTGTCCCCCAATCATGGGTTTCCGCGTGCGCGTTGCTATAATCGAAGCACTTTGACCTACCTGCTCGCCGTTGATGTCGGCAACTCAAACATCACGCTTGGAGCGTTTGATGGCGACAACCTCGCCGCAACGTGGCGCGTCTCGACCGAGTCACGTCGGACGGACGATGAGCATTTCCTTCTGTTCGACGGCCTCCTAAACTCCTCGGGCATCTCCAAAGCCGACATCGAGGCGGTCGCGATGTGCAGCGTGGTTCCGCCGGTGACCGCGATGGTAAAACGAGCTTTGACTCGGCTTTCAGACGCTGATGTGATGGTCGTTGGCCCCGGTACCAAGACCGGACTCAAGATCGGATACGACCGACCGCAGGACGTTGGGACTGACCGAATCGTCGATGCAGTTGCAGCGTTTCAACTTTATGGCGCTCCGTCTGTAGTGGTCGACTTCGGAACCGCCACAGTGTTCGACGGAATCACGGCCAAAGCTGAATACCTGGGTGGCGCACTTGCTCCCGGCGTCAGCGTGGCGGCTGACGCGCTCTACCACGCCGCATCTCAGTTGAGGCGTGTCGAACTCGTAGCACCCGAACGGGCGATTGGCCGCAACAATGTTGAAGCGCTGCAGTCTGGCCTAGTCCTGGGCTATGTGGGCCTCGTGGAAGGAATGATTCGGCGATTCGTTGCCGAGCTGGCCGACCCCGACCCCAACGATGTCAATGTGATTGCAACTGGCGGACTCGCAAGGGTTATCGCTGATCAGACGGAGCTGTTCACCGTTGTGGACGAAGATCTCACCCTCTCCGGACTTCGTCTCATCTACGAGCTCAATTCCTGACGCAAATGACTACCAACTTGAACGGCAAGAACGTCGTGCTCGGTGTCACCGGCAGCATAGCGGCGTACAAAGCTGCTGATCTCACGAGTCGACTCGTAAAAGAAGGCGCAAGAGTCAACGTGATTCTCACCACCAGCGCCTCAAAGTTGATTGGGCCTCTGACCTTCGCTGGACTAACTCATCGACAAGTCACCACTGATCTGTTCGAGCCAACTTCGGATATGGGGATGGACCACATCACCCTAGCCAAACAGGCCGACCTGATCATCGTTGCCCCTTGTACAGCCAACACCGTCGCCAGGATTGCGCACGGCGAAGCTAACGACGCACTGACCACCACGATTCTGGCTACTGAAGCGCCTGTGCTAATCGCCCCGGCCGGCGATGCCCATATGTTTGTGAACAAGACAGTTCTGGCGAACATCGAGCTTTTGCGGGATCAAGGACACTTGGTCGTTGGCCCAATGGAGGGTCGGCTTGCCTCGGGATTGATCGGCGGTGGGCGTTTGGAAGAGCCAGACCGCCTCATCCAATACGCCAGACAGCTTCTGGGCACGGATGGCGACTATGCCGGCCGCAGAGTCATCATCACAGCGGGCGGCACGCAGGAGGCGATCGACCCTGTCAGAGTGATCACCAACAGGTCATCAGGCAAGATGGGGTACGCCCTCGCCGAAGCGGCGCGTGATCGCGGCGCTGAAGTAACGCTGGTAACTGCGCCAACTTCGCTGCCGGATCCCGCTGGCATGGAGATTGTGAACGTGGTGAGCACCAGTGATATGCGGGCTGCCGTGCTGTCAATGTGCGCTGAAGCAGATCTGCTGGCAATGCCCGCAGCTGTCTCAGACTTCCGCCCTGCATCTGTATCAAACCGAAAAATCAAGAAGGGTGATCTGCCTGAGTTGAGCCTCGCTCTGGAGAAGAATGAAGACTGGCTTCCACTGGCGACCGGGCCGCGTCTGGTCAAAGTGGCATTCGCTGCGGAGACGGAAAATCTCCTTGAAAATGCCGCTGAGAAACTACGCAATAAAGGCACTCAACTCATAGTTGCCAACGATGTCTCCGACCCGGATGCGGTATTTGGCTCCGAAACCAATACGGTCACGATCATCGATGATGCTGGTGGTCAGGAATCGTTGCCCACGATGGACAAGTTCGACGTCGCCAATCGGATACTTGATCGAGCCGTCGTCTACCTTTCCGCTCCCGGCTGAAACAGTCCTTTCTGCTTGCAGATATAGACCTCGCCGTCCCGCCAGTAGAGAATATTCTGTGCGCCCATAATTACTTACCCTGCAAATACTCACGCCTGATTCCCGGAGATATTAATGCCCGAAGCTGAATTCCCATTTGCCGATCTGGGTTCGATGGACAAGGCGTACGATTTCGCCGCTGTTGAGACCCCCATATACAAGTGGTGGGAATCGTCGGGGAACTTCAAGCCTTCCAACAAACCCGGCGCCGACCCATTCACCATCGTGATGCCGCCGCCAAACGTGACAGGCTCGCTGCATCTTGGACACGCCCTTGAGAGCGCCATCCAGGATGCAATGGTCAGGTGGCGCCGCATGCAGGGCTACTCAACCCTGTGGCTACCGGGAACCGACCACGCTGGGATCGCTACTCAGATGGTCGTTGAGCGCGATTTACTGAAACGCGAAGAAATTACCCGCCACGCGCTAGGCCGCGACAAATTCATAGATCGCGTCTGGGAGTGGAAGGAAGAGTACGGCGGGAAGATCCAGGAGCAGCGCAAACGCCTGGGAGCTTCGTGCGACTGGGATCGTGCCAAGTTCACTATGGACCCAGGTCCCGCGGCGGCCGTACGAAAGACGTTTGTCAGTCTCTACAAAAAAGGTCTCATCTATCGCGGCAACCGAATCGTTAACTGGTGCCCCTCCTGCCGGACGGCCCTTTCCGACCTTGAAGTAATCCACGAGGATCGCGAAAGCGCGCTCTACAAGATCAAGTACCCGATCGCGGGTGAAGACGATCACGTGATTATTGCCACCACCCGCCCGGAAACCATGCTCGGTGACACTGCTGTCGCGGTCAATCCAAATGACGACCGCTACCATCACCTGATCGGCAAGCAGGTGAAACTGCCTCTCACTGATCGAGTGATTCCGATCATTGCAGACGACGCTGTCGATCTCGAGTTCGGAACCGGTGCCCTGAAAGTCACACCAGCGCACGATCCAGCGGACTTCGAGATCGGTCAGCGCCACAACCTCGAAACGGTGACCGTGATTGGGCTCGACGGCACGATGTCTGCTGAAGCTGGGGAGTACGAGGGGATTGACCGCGCCAAAGCCCGCGTTGCAATCCTGGAGGCGCTTGATGAGCTTGGCCTGTTGGTTGCTGAAGTCCCCTATACGCAATCCATATCACTCTGCGACCGTAGCCGCGACCCGATAGAACCTCTGTCATCTCTCCAATGGTTCGTAAAAGAGCCCGAAATTTCCAAAGTGAGTCGGAAGGCCGTTGAAGACGGAGAGATCAAGTTTGTTCCTGAACGCTTCACACGTGTTTATTACAACTGGATAGACAACCTGCGCGATTGGTGCGTCTCTCGACAGTTGTGGTGGGGTCACCGTATTCCGGTCTGGTACTGCGATAGTTGCGGCGAGACGGTGGTGGAGTACGAAGACCCGACAGCATGCCAAATGTGTGGCGGGCGCGAACTCAGACAGGATGAAGACGTCCTGGACACATGGTTTAGTTCCGGGCTGTGGCCGCTCTCAATGACGAATTGGCCTGATGAAGACGATGACGATTTCAAAACCTTCTACCCCACTTCTGTCCTGGAGTGCGGTCGTGACATTCTGTTCCTCTGGGTCTCTCGGATGATCACCCTGGGCATTGAGAACACGGGCAAAGTCCCATTTCACACGGTCTACCTTCACGGTCTGCTGCAGGATCCTAGCGGCTCAAAGATGAGCAAGACCAAGGGAAACGTCATCGATCCACTCGATCTGATCGAGACCTACGGCACGGATGCCGTTCGTTTTGCTCTTACTACGGGTGTTGCTCCCGGTAACGAGTCTCGGCTCAGTTCTCCCAAGATGGAGGCCGGGCGAAACTTCGCTAACAAACTCTGGAACGCAGCACGGTTCGTAACCAGCTCCATGGACGGCACGGAAGACCAGATCGACTGGTCTGTCTGTGACACTCCAACTCACGTTGAAGATCGATGGATAGTTAGTCGCCTGAACGTGCTCGCGAGAGACCTTGATCGATTCCTCGACGAGTACCAGATTGGCGAGGCGCAAAAAGCGCTGTACGAGTTCATATGGTCGGAATACTGCGATTGGTATCTGGAGCTCGCCAAGGTAAGGATTCGTTCAGGCGAGGGGGCATCACCACTGCCGTACCTCGCGGACATCCTTGAGAAGACGCTGCGGCTACTCCATCCTTTCATGCCGTTCGTCACGGAACAGATCTGGCAACACCTGAATATCGCCTCGAAACGCCATTCGCGACCGGCCTCCGGCGATTCGATCATGCTGGCCGAATATCCCACAACGAACCTTGCGTTGATTGACTCCGACGCTGAAGAAGATATCGCTACGCTTATGGATGTGGTGCGGTCGATTCGAAACGTCCGAGCAGAGATGAGAATCGAGCCAACGGTGAGGCTGAATGCCACCGTACATTCAGATGAAGCCGGTGAGTTTCTCGCTGATGAAGTGGCTGCCATTGAGTTGCTCGCCAGGGCGAACATTGGCGTAGATGGCAGTAGCGACGATGATTCAGAAGGCGCTATCACCGTCGTGTTACGTCGGGCGACCGTTGGCGTCTCAATGGACGGTGAGTTCGATCTCTCTGCTGCCCGCGAGAAGCTCGTCAGCGACCTTGAGAGCGCTACCAACGCTCATCGTCAGCTAGAAGGCCGGTTGAGTAATGCAGGATTCCTGGCCAAGGCGCCTGATGAGGTTGTAGACAAGGAACGTGAGCGATTGGCGGAGACGGCAGACCGCATCAGCAGGTTGCGGCAACTTGTGGGAGCCGGCGACTAAGTTACCTTTGGGGTACGTTTTCGCTTCTTCGCTGGTTCCTTAGCAACCTGGGCGCGGTAAATTCGCAGCGCTGCTTGCCGTTTTACATTGGCGAGTCTCATACGCTCAAGCTGCTCTAATGCCTTCCGCGTATCGCTTGCCAATCGGGCCGGTTCCGCCAGCTTAAACCGGCGTTTGAATAGCCAGTATGTGAATGCGTCTGAATCAACCAGATTGAACTTCGTTTCCTTGCTGGTTGAAGTCCAGCCCGTATCTTTGCTGTACTCCGTTAGCAGTTCATCAATGAGTGCGCGATACAAGTCGACATATGCGTCGTCAATGTGATCATCACCGGGTGAAAAACCACGTGAGACTCGTCTTTTGCGGATGGACTCTTCAGTCGCAAGTAAAAGGCCCCGCTCCACCGTCACGCCATAAAGATAGTTCAGATGGGCACGATGTTTCTCAAATCCCAGGATTCGAACGAACTCCTCGTCCGTCATTCCGTCGGGAGGATCAGAGCCCAGCAGTAACGCTTCCATCTCCTCAGGATCCACAGCGTCTTCACAGGCCTTGATTAGACGATCAGCCAACGATCGCCAGTCGAATGCCTCACCGTCAAGGAGATAGGTGTAATGCTCACCGTCCACATCTTCATCTGGAAGAGGCCACTCAGCGATGACTGAGAACATAGCTTTCTTCCAATCGACATTTTCGTCATTGAGACGTGCACGTAGATCGTCGATCAGGTTGTCGGCTTGAACTTCGGCCTGCAACCGATCAGCGTCGGCTGCGAGTGTCAGTCCACCCGGCTCATATGTGTGGGATTCAGTCATTGCTTTTCCAGAAAAGCGAAGCGCTGTTTCTTGGGTGTTTCGATGAATTTTACAAATTGGTCGAGGGGAAGTGTGTTGACCACATGATGAGCCTCACACAAACCTCGTCGTCCCATCGTAACCCCGAATCGCACGTCAGACAGCCCCGATGGCCTGTGGGAGTCGGTATTAATGAGGAATCTTGCTCCCAGTTGCCTGGCTCGAAATATGTGAGTGTCCTTGAGGTCAAGTCGCTTCGTAGACGCGTTTATTTCCAGCAAAGTCCCGGTTGTACTTGCGGCAGAAAAGATCGCTTCCACATCAATATCGACCGGATCTCGGGAGCGAATCCCATCGAATAACAGTCGCGTGGTCAGATGGCCAATAGCTGTGACATGCGGGTTATTCATGGCTGTGAGAACGCGCTCAGTCATAACCTCACGGGCCTGCCCCATGGCTGAATGCACCGAGGCGATTACGACATCGAGGGTTGAAAGCATCTCTTCGTTATAGTCAAGACTTCCATCAGCACGGATATCTACTTCTGAGCCCTTGAGGATTCGGATATCGGGAAATTCTCCCTGCAACCTGTCGATCTCTTCGTTGTGGGCGATCAATCTCTTATCACTTAAACCATTTGCGACACCGCGCCCAGATGAGTGATCTGTGATGGCGATGTATTCGCGTCCCAGACTCTGGGCTTCTACCAGCATCTCCTCTATCGGCACGCGACCATCTGACCAGTCGCTGTGTACATGCAGGTCACCTCGAATATCGTCAACTTCAATCAGCGTCGGCATCTCACCATCAATGGCCCGTTGTATCTCACCCCAATCCTCTCGCATCTCAGGAGGGATGTAAGGAAGGCCAAGGCGGTCGTAGACGGCTGTTTCTGTGGGAAATGACTCCAAGTGCCCTGTCTCAACGTTGGTCAGGCCGTACTCATTCAGCGATAGGCCCATCGATTGTGCCCGGGAACGGAGGTTTATGCCGTGCTGCTTGCTGCCAGTGAAGTAGAGCAACAGCGCCCCGAAGCTCTCCGCTGAGGCGACCCGAAGATCAACCTGAAGGCCGTTGCGCAGGACCACGCTCGTCTTCGTATCGCCTTGCCCCAGAATGTCCGCTACTTCATCCATAGCGGCAAACCAGTGCGTTATTTCGGCTGGCGTGTCACTGGTGCAGAGGAGATCGAGATCGCCTACGGTCTCAACTCCGCGCCTCGTGCTTCCGGCGATCGTAATGTTGGACGCTGACGGGAACGCTACTCTCAGCGTTTCGCACAATCGTTCAGCAATCGGCAGCGCCATCCCAAGCATGTGCCGGTCGCTCTGCCGCCGTTGTGATCTGATGTGTCGCAGGATGGAATCAGCATTCTTCTTACCGACGCGTGGAAGCTTCTCAAACTCACCGGCTTCTATCGACTGCTCAAGTGTCTCAACTGAGTAGATACCAAGATCTTCGGAGGCTCGCAGGGCTGTCTTGGGGCCGATTCCAGGCACTTCAAGCAGTGTTAGCAGGCCGGCCGGAAAGCGTCCCTGAAGATCTTCATAGAACTGGAGATTATCGGTCTCGGCAAGTTCTTGAATCTTGAGAGCGATCGCATTACCAATGCCAGGGATCTCCTTGAGTGCGTCCAGATCATTTGCGATCGATACAAGATCGACCGGGTGATTGGCAGCTATGTCAGCGGCCCGTGAGTAAGCACGGGTCTTGAAGACTGGCTCGCCTTCAAGCTGGAGCAAAGTGGAGATATCAGAAAAGACCCTGGATATCCGTGCGTTATCCAAGATAATTCATCTCAGGGTGGACGTTCTCAACCGTGGCAGCGTTTGAACTTCTTGCCGCTTCCGCAGTAGCAGGGGTCATTCCTGCCGATTTTCTCTTTACGGGGTGCGTTAGCGCCAGCGCCGTGGCGTTCGGCCACCGCGGCCATTTTTGATTGTCCGCCCGTAGCACTGGCTATCGACGTCTGGGAACTCCCGTTGGCTCCATTCCCTGCACCACCACTGTTCGCGGCCGTTGACAGCGAGCTTTCTGCCCCCCGCCCGGCGCTGACACGCTGATTTTGCGTGTTAGGTGCCTGGTTCTGAGGAGCCGGGGCTACTCTGTAGACCATGTGGGCAACATCTACTTCAATATCACCCATCAACTCCTCGAACATCTGGAATGACATCCGCTTGTACTGGACAAGCGGATCACGTTGCCCAACAGCCTGCAGACCAATGCCCTGCCGCATATTTTCCATTGCCGTCAGGTGTTCAACCCAGTGAGAGTCGATTTGCCGCAACAGAACGTGGCGCTCAATCATTCCCATCACATCAACGCCAAATTCCTCTATGCGCTGATCATGGACAGACTGAACCTCATCTACAAGTATCTCCTCAACAGCGGTCGCTCCCATTGCGTAGATGTCTTCAGGATCTTCTATCTCTTTTGGAAGAAACGGGAAGATAGTGATGATCTCTTTCTGCAGACCGTCGACATCCCAGGAGTCATCAGGACCCGCGAGATTTTCACTCACAGCGAGCCTGATCTGCTTCTCCGTCATGGTGGTGATCTCATCACGCAGTGATTCTTCAGCGAGGATCTTCTGGCGCAAGTTGTAGATCACATCACGATGCGTGTTCACAACATCGTCATAGTCGACCAGGTTTTTTCTGATTTCGAAGTGGTAGCCCTCAACCTTGCTCTGAGCGCTCTCAACCGCTTTGGAAATCATCTTGTTCTCTATGGGGACGTCTTCTTCGAGACCTGCCTTATCCATGATCCACTTGATTCGGTCACCACCGAATCTGCGCATAAGGTCATCTTCTGTTGAGATGAAGAACCTTGTCTCGCCGGGGTCGCCCTGCCGTCCAGAACGTCCACGAAGTTGGTTGTCTATCCGCCGTGACTCGTGGCGTTCGGTGCCAAGGACGTAGAGACCACCCAGTTCAATCACTCGATCGTGGTCTCGCCGCCAATCTTCCTTAGAAATCTCAAAACCATCGGGATTGCCGCCAAGTATGATGTCCGTGCCACGACCAGCCATGTTGGTGGATACGGTGATGGCGCCGGGACGCCCGGCCTGGGCAACGATGGAAGCCTCACGGGCATGGTTTTTGGCGTTTAGCACCTCATGGCGTACGCCGGATTTCGTGAGTTGACTGGAAAGCGCTTCAGATCGTTCGATGCTGGTAGTTCCAACCAGCACGGGCCGACCCTCTTCCTGCAACTCTTTCAGCGTAGCGACAACAGCCCGGTATTTTGCGGACTCGTTCTTGTAGACGAGATCAGATTTATCATCTCTTATTGCGGGCATATTGGTCGGGATTTCGACCACTTCGAGCTTGTATATCTTGTCGAACTCTTCAGCTTCTGTGACGGCTGTACCGGTCATACCGGACAACTTTTCGTATGTCCTGAAGTAGTTCTGCAGCGTGATGGTGGCGTAGGTGATCGATTCCCGCTGTACTTGCACGTTCTCTTTGGCCTCAATGGCCTGGTGCAAACCTTCTGAGTAACGACGCCCGGTCATTAGGCGGCCGGTGAACTCGTCAACAATCAGAACTTCACCATCCCGGACAACGTAATCCTTGTCCTTGAGATATGTGTGCTCCGCCCTCACTGCATTCTCAATGAAGTGAGACATCACGTAGTTCGCCGGGTCGTAGAGGTTTGTTATCGAGAGGAACTGCTCGGACTTCTGGATGCCGCTGTCGGTCAGCGAGATACCTTTGCTCTTGGCGTCCACCTTGAAGTCGAGGTCGATAACCAGTCGACGGGAAAGGCCAGCGTAGCGAGCGTACTCCTGCCCCTTATCTGGAGCGGGTCCACTAATGATTAGCGGTGTGCGGGCTTCATCAATGAGAATGTTGTCCACTTCATCAACGATCGCGTATTTACTGCCGCGCCGTACCTGCCTGTCAGCGGTCTCGACCATGTTGTCACGAAGATAGTCGAAGCCAAACTCATTGTTCGTGCCATAGGTAATATCGGCTGCGTAGGCATCTCGTTTGGGGACTTGATCAAAGGGGTCGTCCTTTTTGGAGGACTCAGCGTCTTCTTTATCCTCTAGTTCGGGCTTCAGCAACAACGAGCCGTCATTTTGTAAACACCCGACAGTCAGCCCAAGCGCCATAAATATCCGGCCCATCCAGGCAGCGTCACGCTTGGCGAGGTAATCGTTGACCGTGATTACATGAACGCCTTCTCCTGTGATGGCATTCAAATAAGCAGGGAGAGTTGCGACAAGGGTCTTTCCTTCACCCGTACGCATCTCCGCAATTTTGCCTTCATGGAGGATAAAACCTCCAATGATTTGGACATCGAAATGTCGCATGCCAAGCACGCGACTGGAGGCTTCTCGTACTGCGGCAAAGGCCTCAGCCATTATGTCGTCGAGAGTCTCCCCGTCAGCCAGTCGTTCTCTGAACTCAACTGTGACAGCTTTCAGCTCATCGTCCGTCAGTCCAGTGAACTCTGATTCAAGTTCATTGACGTCTATGACGACTTGTCCGGTCTTTTTGAGGGCTTTCTGGTTGGATTCCCCAACCACCTTGCCAATGAGTTTTAGAACCATTATTTGGGCCCGAATACCTTGTCTACACGCCCTCGGTCGGCGGATTTATCTGAAGAGCGAGCCAACGGACTCACCATCGTGGATGCGCCTGATCGCTTCACCCATCAAAGGAGCCAGTTGAAGATGGACCAGTCGAGGGTCATCCGTCACTCCATTAGATGGTACCGAGTCAGTAACGACTAATTCCTTAAGAGTTTCTACGCTTAATAGCCGATCTACGGCCCCATCTGAGAATACACCGTGTGTCGCGGACGAGTAGACCTCAGTGGCTCCGGCCTTGCTTACGGCCTGAATTGCCGATAGCAAAGTCCCTCCGGTATCGATCTCATCATCAATGGTCAGGACCGGATGTCCGGCAACATTACCAATCACGTTGAGGCTCTCAACCTTGTCGTCATTCCCCGCACGCCGCTTCTCGACGATGGCAAGTGGAGCATCAAGTTGCTCAGCAACATTTCGTGCGGTTTTGCTGATCCCAATGTCCGGGGCGACGACAACCAGGTCCTTCAGGGCCTTAGCTTTGAAATAGTTGACGATCAGCTTTTCTGCCGTCAATACGTCCACTGGAATGTTGAAGAATCCCTGGATCTGTCCGGCGTGCAGATCCACCGTCAGGACGCGATTCGCTCCGGCAGTAGTCAATAGATCAGCAAGTAGCCGCGCAGTGATTGGAACTCGCGGTTGGTCTTTCTTATCTGAGCGTCCGTAGGCGTAATAAGGGATTACCGCAGTAATCCGCCCGGCAGACGACCGTTTGGCGGCGTCAATCATGATCAGCAATTCCATGATGTGATCATTGACCGGAGTCGATAGCGTCTGAAGTATGTACACATCTCGTTGACGGACGTTCTCCAGGATTCGCACGAAGGTGTTGTCGTTGCGGAACTTGAAGACTTCTGCTCTGGCTTCTGGTATCTCCAGGTAAGCGCAGATCTCCGCTGACATAGCGCGATGTGAGTTACCGGCCAGAATAATCAGATTCGCGTAGCCGTTACTCTGCATAAATCAGGCTCCCCTGTACTCAGGCTTGCGACCGTCTCGAGCAGCATTTAGCCCTTCCGAGTGATCTGCTGATGACAGGGTAATAGATTCCGCCGCCGCCGC
>JABMNO010000031.1 GCA_013204555.1 Chloroflexota bacterium
AAGGTACACAGATCACCGGCGCACTCCCAATCTGCCCGTCCCGGGATGCCCATGCGCACGTCCAGTGCTGTAGCGGGCAGCCTGGCTGGGGTGGAAAGGTGCAAGACGCCACCGGGACGATCAAATGCACTCGACGAAAGTCGCAGCGCATGAGACGTAAGCCAAATATCGAGTCTGCGCAGCCAGCGCACCCGACTCCGATACCCTGGTTCCCGGACGTCTGCGAAAAGCAATCGAATCAACCCCGTAGGGGTAGGCCCCCGTGCCTACCCTTCCGCGATTCGATTGCAAATCAAGAGCCGCAACGATCTGTGTACACGGACTTTAGAGGCGTGCCTCAAGTGAGTGTCTCCCATACTCTCGGGTCAGCACATGCCGACCATGTAGGCGCAAGCGACATTGGCAACTGGTTGATCCTGACATAGATATCCAACCCTGGTAGCAACCGAACACTCTTGATCCGCCGGAACGCTAGTCGCGTCCTGAACAAAATGGCGCAGGACGCCGAACGATTCAAGGTGCAGTCCCGATGCGTCGGGGCCAGAGTAAAAGCGTGAATAAGGCCAACATGACCTGAGCCTGTCGGCCCAACAGCACGCCGCCCCTCGGATGGGTAACAAATCCGAAAATTGACCCCGTCGTCAGTCCTGTACGCAACGTTCTCGCCGAGCGTCGCGTTAGAAGACAAGCAAAGACCCGCAGGAGTGACGACCGTATCCAGCAGCCTGGCAGTATCTCGCCCAAAACGAAATCAGCCCCGCAGCCAATTCAACGCGCCCAAAATCCCAGTATGTCCCACAAACCTCGGGACCACCCGTAGCGGCACATTGGTCCTCCTGACCCCGTCGAAGGGCATGTGCCCCCGCTCTGTCCCCTCTCCCATTTCGGGAGAGGGCCAGGGTGAGGGTGAGGGTGCTACTCTGCCCACCGCTAATTCAAACCCGCGCGAACTTCTGCAACCGGTTATTCCCGCCCACTTCAGCCACGTAGATCGACTCTTCGCTATCGATAAACACACCGTGCGGTCCGTTGGTGAAATGGCCCGGTCCCTCGCCCTTTTCACCCCACCGTCCAATCAGATCGCCGTCCAGCGTCCTGACTTCCACGCCCTGCCCGCCCACGATGTGGATTACGCCATGTGAGTCGATCACCGCGTCAGTCGGCCCGGCCACGTTGGACCACTCACGCTGATACTCGCCCTCTACAAGGGGTGCAAAGTCGGATCGAATCACAAACAGTGGTCGTACGGTATGAAACTTCACATGGCGGTTGACGCCACGTATGAGTTGCCGAATTCGATGTACGTCACCATCGGACAAAGTGCTGATTCATTGAACCTCTTGTCAGTGCTGACGATGCACGCAAAGGCGCTGGTGCAGTTATCAGCAGAAGGCGGATTGCAGGTCTGCCTGCGGAAGGTGGCATCGCGAGAACTTGGCCGACTGTTCGGTCAACGTCACCCACAGACAAACCGGCATTCATAGCCATAATGGATGCATCAGAGTTCGAACCGAGCGGAGGCACATTAACGTGGAGTTGATCCCTGCAATTGACATCCTTGACGGCCGGGTGGTCCAACTGACACGTGACGACTATGACACACCTAAGGTTTTTCGTTACACACCGATCGAGGCAGCTCAACACTGGGTCGAGGCCGGCGCAACTCGTCTTCATATTGTGGATCTCGGAGCGGCGAGAACCGGTATCAGGAGTGGAGATGACGTGTTGGCTGAGATGATCCATACGATTGACGTTCCCGTTCAGGCCAGCGGTGGAATACGAGATGTACGTACAGTAGAGACCCTCATCGGTGTCGGAGTTTCCCGGGTGATTTTCGGCCCTGTCGCAATCCAGAACCCCCAAGTTGTACGTGAGGCGATACAAAACGTCGGCGCTGAGCATGTAATCATCGGGATCGCCGCCAGATCAGGTGTCGTTGCCACGGATGGTTGGACTACTACGTCGCAGCGCAGAGCCGTTGACGTTATCACCGAGTGGGTGGACCAGGGTGTCACGCAGTTCATGTATAGAGACGTTGATCAGGACGGAACTTTACGAGGTCCGAACATTTCTAGCCTCGGTGAATTACAAAACGCGGTAAAGGGGAATCTCACCGTGGCAGGTGGAATAGGTGATGTTCAGCACCTCAGGAATCTTTCGGAGATTGGCATTGAGTCAGTGGTTCTCGGGACGTCAATCTATACCGGTAGCATCGACTTCAAATCGGCAGTCGAAGAGTTTCACACATAGAGAACATACCGAATTATGAACGACCCTCCATTTGGAGAGGCGGCCAGGGTGAGGGGGCTGTCGTGCCCACCGCTAATTCAAACCCGCGCGAACTTCTGCAACCTGTTATTCCCGCCCACTTCAGCCACGTAGATCGACTCTTCGCTATCGATAAACACACCGTGCGGTCCGTTGGTGAAATGGCCCGGTCCCTCGCCCTTTTCACCCCACCGTCCAATCAGATCGCCTTCCAGCGTCCTGACTTCCACGCCCTGCCCGCCCACGATGTGCATTACGCCATGTGAGTCAATCACCGCGTCATTCGGCCCGGCCACGTCGGACCACTCACGCTGATACTCGCCCTCTGTGTTGAATATCTGGCATCGATTGTTCGTGCGATCCATGACGTAAACGTTGTCGTCACTATCTACCATCACGTGATGCGGCAGGTTAAACGCGCCAGGGCCTGTGCCAGCCTCGCCCGTGACCTCCTCGCCTCGCCACGCCTGTATGAAGACAGGATCTCCAGAGCCAAACGACAAGATATGCTCGCCACTTTCGGAGAATCGATGCACCCGGTTTTGCCCGTAGCCATCTGAAACCCAGATGTCGCCGTTACGCGCCTGCGTCGCCCTTGTACACATGTTGAACGGCCCGCCCGGAGGTCCAACAACGCCTTCTGTGCCGATAGTCATCAAGGTGTCGCCCGATAGCGAATACTTGGTCACGGTGTGATGACCACAGTCGGCGTGAAATATCTCATCATCGCCATTAATCCATAGGCCGTGAGGTGACGAGAACGCGCCTTCCTGGCGCTTCTCGATCAGCTTCCCCGAGCGGTCGAACACCAGCATGTGTCCGGTGCCCTGCTGAATGTTGCCGATGGAACCATCGGGACGCGGATCGCGCACGACCGTGTAAATGTTGCCCTGTGAGTCACCAGCAACGTCTGCCGACACACCCTCTATCTCGTAATCGGGCCAACCCGCTACAAACTCGTATCGGTAATCACCAGTGCCCCACTCGGTCGCCATTGCATCAACCCCCTGTTGCCAATTAGGGGGCGAGTATAGACCTCATACGGCCTGTCGAGCGACCGCGCCCGACTGAGATTCAACCGAATCTCCCACCCCAAAGTTCCGATCCTATTCAGGTTCGACTGCGCGGTCCAGGCTGAGGGCAGATATCTCCAGCGATGTACTGCCATTAGAGATGAGCTCCGCCATGGCAACAGCGGTAACCGGCCCGAAGTGGATACCTTCAGATGCATGACCCGCCGACACGAACACGTTATCCCAGCCCGGCGCGCTACCGGCGTAGGGCTTGCCATCTGGCGTTTTCGGCCTCAAGCAGGCGGTTTGGCCGGATATGCGGGCCGTGGCCACGCGCTCAGAAAGTGTGGCCGCTTGAGTAAGCAGAAGATCACGCGCCTCAGTAGTAGTTGATCGATCGAAACCAACACTCTCTTTAGTCGCTCCAACTGCTGTGTCTGTGAGGCGTTTCTTGATAATCGACCCCGGCACTTCGATGACCGAGAGCCCTACATTCAGTTCCGGACCTTCATCCTCCGTGGGTGGAGCGAGATAAACCAGTTGGCCGCGCTGCGGTGTCACTGGCAGTGGCGATCCGATCCAGTCCGAGGCGGCGCCAGTCCACGGGCCCATCGCCAGAAGAACCGACCCTCCTACGAGCGCCGTCCCATCCTCAAGTGAAACACCTGTTGCAGCGCCGTCCAGATCGCCGCGAGTTAGCCCCGTTACACGCCCGGAAACCACGCGTGCCCCGTACTTTTCGGCAGCCTGCATCGCAGACACCGTGAGACGGTACGAATCCAGCGTCGGCTCATTGTCAGAACGTAGAGCGCCAACGATACCCGCTGTCACCCAGGGCGTTATCTGCTGAACATCCTCTGGAGATATCCAATCCATCACCGTGCCTTCAGAGGCCCGCTCCGATTGCCAGTCCCGCAGTTCCGCCTCTCCTGCCTCGGTAAGCGCACACCGCAAATACGGAATCTCCGCGAATCCGTGGTCAATTCCTGTCTCTTCAGGAAGCGCACTGGCAAGTTCTCTGTGCAGAGCGAGACTCGATGGAGAAAGCGCCAGCATCGCCGGATCGCTGGTATTCGAGTAAGGCGTGAGCCACCCCCCAGAAGTGCCTGACGCCCCGCTCGCTATGCCATCGGCCTCCACCAGAGTGACGCTGACTCCACCCTTCGCGAGGTAATAAGCGGTCAGGCACCCAATCACGCCACCACCCACGATCAACACGTCAGAAGAACGATTTGCAGTCATCTCATCTCCAGATCAGAGTGCAGGAATATTCGCATTGACGTGACTATCTCAATCCCATCTCAACCAAGGAGCACGAGTGCCCACACCACTACCACGTTGATGAGCGCGATCATCACAGCAAACGACCCCAGATCCTTCGCCCGCCCGGACAGTTCACTTCGCTCAAGGCTCACGCGGTCTACGACCGACTCAATAGCGCTGTTGAGTACTTCAACGAGCATCGCCAGCAAAAGAGAACCGATCAGCAGTGCGCTCTCCACCCCGGAGTCACCCAGCCATATTGCCAGCGGCACTCCAACGGCAGTAAATATCAACTCCTGCTGAAATGCCCGCTCTTCTCGAATCATGTAGCGGAACCCGCGCGATGAGTAGCGCCCCGCATTCAAAATGTGCACGGGATTCAATATTCGGAGGAGGCGGTTCAATTGATAGCTCTCGCCACTGCGGTCTCCTAAATCAGAATCACAACGAGACCAGACCGCGACGATCTCGTTCGTTGCGCCAGTCTCTCAGAATTCGTCGGTCGTGAACGAACGCAAGATCGGGCAAATCGTCCAGTTGAAACATTCGCGCGTCAGATGTCTCGTCCCCGGCGCCAATCGTCCCGCCAATCTGAGTTGCGTCGTAAACCGCCAAAGCCACCGTCCGTCCAACTTCAGAATAAAGGCCTACGAGCCAGTTGACGCGAGCCACAGCGAAAGTCTCTTCAAGCACTTCTCGGGCCGCCGCTTCAGCCACGACCTCGCCCCGGTTCACGTAGCCAGACGGGAAGCTCCATTTGCCAATCTCGGGCTCGATTGCTCGTTTGACCAGAAGAATGGAGTTGGAGTCAGAAACTATGCAGGCGGCCGCAAGCTTTGGATCTTGATATGCGGGACGGCCACAGTCGGAACAGGTTGATGGTCCTTCTTCTGCGGAGCGCAATCCCCCTCCGCAGAAAACACAGAATTTGGCGTCGTTATATCTATACAACCGGCTCTCCATCCAGAATCCAATCGAGCCAACTTAGCATAAGGGCCGTGTGCCATTCCAACAGCATTCGCCGGATAACCTACGAATTCGCCGATCCAAACGACGAGCGCAGCCTCGCAGACGCTTCGCTCAACGCCTTTCTCCCATCGTCGAACTTACCCGGCTGCAGGTTGAATCCGTGGATCATTCCGTCATACCGAGTGCACTCCACATCCACGCCTGCTTCTGCCAGGGCAACGCCGTACGCCTCACCTTCATCCCGGAGCGGGTCGTATTCAGCGGTGACAATCGTGGTCGCAGGCAAACCTGAAAGATCAGTTGCTCGAAGCACCGACGCCAGTGGATGATACGGGTCGCCATTTGGCCCAATGTAGTTATGCCAGAACCACTCCATTGAGTCCTGCGTCAGAAAGTAGCCTTCGCCACGAGTCTTGTACGACTCGGTAGTGAAATCGTGGTCGATCACCGGAGTGAACAGCACCTGGTGGCTCAACCCTGGGCCACTTTCATCACGCGCTTTGAGCGCCACCGCCGCCGAAAGATTCCCGCCTGCTGAAGTCCCTGCCACGGCCAGTCTGGACGCGTCCCCACCAAGCTCACCTGCGTGCTCAGCCATCCATTCCAACGCCGCGTAGCAATCGTCCAATGGCTCGGGAAACCGCGACTCAGGTGCTAACCGATACTCCACTGAAACAGCCACACACTGCGCGCCATTCACCAGACCGCGCATCGATCCATCCTCTGTGATCACATCACCCAGAACCCAGCCGCCACCATGAATCCCCAGCAACATCGGCAGTCCGTCAGCGTCCGATGGCCGATACACCCGCACCTTCAGATCACCCGCCGGCCCGGGAATCTCACGGTCCTCTACGAAGTGGACGGGTTCAGGTGCAGGCGGATCCTTGGGCCGACGATCAACGTGACCCTGCCGAGCCTGTTGCGGCGTCTGCGTATTGTTCTCAGGAACCCCTAGGCTCCGAAGAAACTCCAACTCAGCTTTGGCCTGTGGATGTAGAGGCATGTCATTAACCTGTTTGCCAAAATTTGTCTAATTTAAAAACCTGGAGTCCACGCTGATTAACACGATTCGAACTCACCTTGTTTGCTGATGCAGTAGGCTACAAGTATCGCTCGTTCGTTGCAGGCAATTCACTTCGTCACGACGTCTTCAATTACCAGGTTGATCTGCCCAGAAATGGCTTTGAGTCTAAAAGATATTAAAATACTGTGGGCGAGTTGCGCGGGGCGATGCTCATACCCAGACTGCGGATTCGACTGTATCGTTCACCTTGAAGAAGGCAATACGGTCACATTAGGCGAAATGGCTCACATGATTGCGGCAAGCCCAAAAGGACCAAGAGCCGATGGAAAATGCCGTGGCCCTGACTCCTACGAGAACGCCGTACTGCTATGTCCTACTCATCACACACTGGTGGATAAGGCTCCGTCGACGCATCCGGTAGAACTGATGCAAGCCTGGAAAAGAGCGGTGGAGGAATATGTGAAGGTCAGATTGGATCCACACCACGTCGACAACCTCGAAGACTTTCGATTGCACATCAACAAACTGCTCACTCAGAACATTTCCATACATCGATCATTCGGTCCTGAGTCTGAGGAGGCCTCTCGCAACCCCCTCAGCCCCGCATCGAAAATATGGGTGTTGAGGAAACTCGCGTTTATCGTTCCAAATAATCGACACATCGTAAACTGCCTGAACAACCATGAAAAACTTTTCTCCGTGTCCGACTGGGAAGTTGTAGTTGAATTCATTGAACATGCAGAGACGTTTGAGTTGAATTGTTTCGAACGAATGGACGGCTCAGCTGTTCCCAGATTTCCGAAACGATTCGCCATTCTGATGGGACAGACATGAATCGCCCAGAAAGACAACCAGCAAACGACAAGAATCTCGCATTTTTCGAGACGGTACTTCGAGGGCACGATCAAGTCATTGAATTTATAGCCGTTAGTAGGACCTTGTACTCAATCAAGCGGATTCAAAACCCAAATACTCTCAGAGTATTTGTTACTGATAGTTATAGCGTTGGACTACTTGAAGCAACTGAGCTGATCGATCAAATTACCGGGTTGGATGGAATCGTCACCATCTCGAATTGGAACGGCTACACCTCTGACGCAAAGAGCTATTGCGAGGGACAAGGCGTCGGATTGTTTGTCATCAAAGAGTTCATGGGCGCGTTGTCAAACCCGAAATTCATTTGAATCGAACGGCTCTTGACCCCGTATTATTCGCCACCATTCCGAGTCCATGTATTTGGTTCATGGTGTTGCTCGCCGGTTCTGAATGACTTGGATATCCTTTATGTTTACCGGTATGAACTCCATAATTTTGGTCGAGTCAAAACCGGCATTCGTTCGATCTCCCGACACATCGAACGGAGGATCGGACTACCCGTGCACGCAATAGCCCTTTCTGATTCTGAGGAGATCGAATTAGGTTTTATCGAGTCAGAACATGCGATCGAGATATATCGTGGGACCATTGGGAACCATCCAGAAATGGTCGCTATTCCAATGCACCAGCGATTACGATATTTGCGAACTAAGATGCCACCGATGTCGACATGACAGTCTAAGCTCGGCTGGTGCGTAATCGCCAACCACATTGAGCGGGCACAAATTCACAAGAAAGCAAATGGCGGGCGCTCTTTCGAACGCCCGCCATCCGGGGATACCGGCACTCAGGATCTGGAACCGGGTTCTGGCGCTCTCCCGGGACCGGATCGAATACGGTAGCGACCGAAGTCGCCGCGCTGGTCGAATGCCGCTCAACCCAGTGAACCAGTCCACGTTTCCATTCACCATTGCATACACCGCCATATTCAGAGGCTCCCTTGGCCGACCCTATTGCGGAATTTACTGAGTAACTGCTGCCTGCCTACTCGCCCAATACTTGCTTTATGTTTGAACGGTTCTCGAAGGCCGATCACGTGGCGCGACTCTGGGCGTTGCCATCCCACAAATCCATGACGACCTCGCTCAAGCACCAGATCAACAGCTATTGAGCACGAGATCATCCGAAGAGTATGCAGCGTTCTGCTGTGTTCGAACATTGATTCCGTTCCGCTATTTATACTGGCACCATTTGGTAGTAAAATCACGGTTCGGGATTCGGCAGATCGTTCCAATTGCTGACCCAACTACGCGGGCGCGTAGCTCAGTTGGTTAGAGCGCCACTCTGATAAAGTGGAGGTCGGATGTTCGAGTCATCCCGTGCCCACCATCCGCACATATTCAACCCCGGTTTCATACCGGGGTTTCCTGTTTAACCCGTGCTTTACTCATACCATCTGCACAGCCAGACCACGGGTGTCTACGACAGAGAGTTAACGCCTTAGCAGTCCTGACGGCCTGCGCTAGGCATGTCAACTACGATTTCGACCGCGGTGTTCCTGGCTACGATAAGGACAAGGTCTTCATCATCAGTTGTGTTCACCGGTTGATGCGGCGCTCCTGCCGGGACGTAGATGAAATCTCCGGCTGAAATCGGGTTACTAACCTCAAGATCGGCGCCGGTGAGAAACAGTCCATTGCCACGCTCCACGTAAATCGCTGACTCACAGTTCGTGTGGTAGTGCGTCATTGAGCATCTGCCAGGCGGGACCGTGGCAATGGCCAGATGAATTCCGGTCGACCCGGCGAGCGACTCCGAGACTCCAGCCAGTCGCGTCATAGCTCCTGAAGCGATCTCTACTTCAAGCGCATCGGGATGCGTGATCTTTATTTCGCCGCGATCTGACATTCTTGTCCTCTCAAAACTGAGGCAACTGCCACTTCTGATGTCCGGAACAAATTTAACAAAAAAAGACTCGGCAAATACCGAGTCTTTTAGTGACCTTAGTCAACTGAATAGTGAAAGGAAAGACACACGTCGTGTTTTCGAAAAGCTTAGTCTTCGTTTTCGTCTGTTTTTGGGATTGACACCGAAGTGTCTCTCCCCAATTTTGAACAGTACACATGATCTAACGGAACCGCTTTGCGTTCTGTTAAGAGCCCCTTCAACTCCAACGAATCGGAGAGAATCTCGCTCAATTACTTACTTGCTGACAGTTCGTGTACTGATCGACCTGGATGAACTCGCATGGTTTTTGATCTGTCCACAAATGGACCGATCAGCCATGGAGAATCTCCTTAGAAAGGAGGTGATCCAGCCGCACCTTCCGA
>JABMNO010000032.1 GCA_013204555.1 Chloroflexota bacterium
GACTTGAACCGCCGACACACGGATTTTCAGTCCGTTGCTCTACCAACTGAGCTACCTCGGCGCCCTGGCTGCGCCAGTGATGGCGCGAATATCAATCGTATGCTGCGCATCACTGCACCGGCAAGGCCAATCCGCATCCTATTTGTTATCTGCCGCTCGAAAGCCGCCCTTCGACAAGCTCAGGATGGCTTTCGACGGGTTCCCCGACTGGATCGGGATCTTCTACGGGATGGCTTTCGCTGCTCCTGGTGATGGGCGAAGGGCGTTTTCTCCGTTCAGGCGCCCATCTCCCAGCAACCTCATAACACCTCACCACTCCATTGCTACAATGTCACCGCTCCGACTAACAGACTCACAGCGCGCCTCATGAGGTCATATGCCTGCCCTCCTTATTACTTCCGTAAGCCCTCGCCAGGGAAAAACGGCCGTCGCCGCTCTCCTGGCTTCAAGAATCGCCTCCGACGGAAAGTCCGTTGGGATTGCGACGGTCGATGAGGGCGTTGTAGGCCCACTTTCCGCGCTGCTGCCGGGTATTGCGGTACGCAGTGGTGCGCCTGATGCGATCCGTTCGGCGGCGTCCGAGGCCGGTGGGGACGCGACGATTGTTGAAGGGCTTTCCGGCGACGTTGAGGGTAATCGCAAGATTGCTGACGAGCTGGATGCGCGAGTAATCGTGGTCGGCGAGTTGAGCGACGACCTTGCGGGTGCGGCGCTGGCGTACGGCGACCGCGCTGCGGGCGTGATCATCAACAATATGCCCCGCTACAGGTCTCACGAACTGGAAACGACCGTTCGCCCTGCGATTGAGGCGGCGGGTGTGAAGTTCCTGGGTGCGATCCCGGAAGACCGACGCCTTGTTACCTCAACGGTGCGACAGATCTCAGAACACCTGGGTGGTCGATTCACGCAGTGGGATGAGCATTCGGACGAGCTGGTCGACCATGTTCTGCTGGGCGGAATGGTCGTTGACTGGGGCGTCCACTACTTCTCGTCGAAAGAGAACGCTGTCGTTATGATCCGTGGCGATCGGCCTGATATCCAGATGGCGGCGCTGGCGACTCCTATTAAAGGGTTGATCCTTACAGAAGGTATCGAGCCGCTGGAATACGTCCACTACGAGGCCGACCAGGAAGAAGTTCCGGTGACGGTGGTCCAGGCGGGTACGCACGATGCGACCGCGAGGCTGGAGACGTTGTTGGACACGGTCCAGTTCGACCACCCGGACAAGCTTGCGAGGCTGCAAGAACTGGCCGCCGACACGGTGGATTTTGAGGCGATAGACGAGGCGCTGGCTCTACCCGTTACCGGGTAGAGCGAATCTCGCACTGGCGTGAATCGCGGGGATCCTTTCCCGGCATATTGTGGGCATACCTGCCCGCACCATCCCGCGTAGCGGAAATTCACGAATTTCCCACGCCGATACGTCGGATATGTGACTTCAATTCGATGTCTGCAACCGACACAGATCAGACCCTCATCCGGGCTTCCAGCACACACAACGCCGGGGATGGGAAGAGCAATTCGTGAATTGCAGCTACGGGGTGAGGCGCGCGCGTGTCTGTGGTTGTGAGAGCGTCATTCCGTTATTGCCGCCGCTCTTCCTTCGAGGGCCTCAGGATGGCGGCTGTGGCAATAGGTTGGATTCCTTTACGCGTGTCGGGGTGGGAGTTGAGCCAGTGCAGCGCGAGGCGTGCGGGTGATGGACCGTTCGCGGAGTTTGATCGCGGCAAAGCCCCTCACAGTCGGCCAGAGCGCCTCCTTCAGGGTGACATATGAGAGGTCGGCGCGCTATTTTCACGGGTTCTGGGTGATGCGTTTAGTGCGTTGCGTGCGGATTCGATGTTCGCCTTGTATGGGCGGTGTGGCGGGAAGCGATTCGTGAATTGCGGATGCGTGGAAGCTGAGATCAACCTGTTTCCGGATAGGACTAGTTACACGGTTCCGGTATCCGGTAGCAGGTACACGGTAACGGATTGCACCACAGGTAATCCTGGCACAAATCCAGACCTGAGGTCCGCCATCCGGGGGACTGATTTTGGGGTGGTCGCTGCTAGACTCGTTCGATGACATCGACCGACTCACGACCTACGCCTGACAGCATCACATCAACCCTGACCGAACGCCAACAGGACGCTGTCGAATACACAGATGGGCCGCTGCTGATTGTGGCGGGGCCTGGCTCTGGTAAGACGCGGGTTATGTCGCATCGGGTGGCTTACCTGATTGGGGAGCTTGGAGTTCCGCCGTGGCAGGTTCTGGCGGTCACTTTCACAAACAAGGCGGCTCGCGAACTGCGTGAACGGTGCGAGCGACTTCTTGGTGGGGATGTTCCCGACCTCCAGGTGAGGACGTTCCACTCCTGGGCGTCCCAACTCCTGCGCAGAGAGGGGGGGCGCGCCGGATTGGATCCGGGGTTCTCAATTTACGATGGCGACGATCAGATTCGGCTCATGCGCCAGATACTCGATCAGCTAGAGGTCGATACGAAGCGCTATGCCCCCCGCGCTATCCTGGCAATAATCTCAAACGCCAAGAATCTTCTTCTGGACGCGCAGCACTTCGAGCCGTCTGTTGGGTCGTACTTCGAAGAGATTGCCAGTCGCGCGTACGAGCAATATGAGAAACGGCTGCGGGAGGCCAACGCGGTCGACTTCGATGACCTTCTGTTGGTGGCGCACCGGCTTCTGGACTCCAACATCGACCTGCTTGAGACGTATCAGCGCCGCTACAAACACCTCCTGATCGATGAGTTCCAGGACACCAACCCGATTCAGCTTGGGCTCGCTCGCCTGCTTGCCGGTGGCCACGAGAACATCTGCGTAGTAGGCGACCCCAACCAGTCGATCTACTCCTGGCGTCACGCCGACCCGCGCAATATGCTGGATTTCAAGAAGTTCTACCCCAACGCAAAGATTGTTGCGCTTGACCAGAACTACCGGTCGACACAGACGATTATTGAGGCGGCAGCGGCCGTCATCGGCCATAACCAGGGCCGGATTCCCAACGATCTCTGGACGGATAACCCCGTGGGCGGGCCAATTGTTATCGCAGAGGCTTACACGGAGGAGGAAGAGGCCGACCTTGTGCTCCAGGAGGTCATGCGGCTGCGTGACGAGGAGAGCGTGGATCTCAACGAGATTGCTGTGATGTACCGCATCAACGCCCAGTCACGAGCACTTGAGGTGGCGTGTAATCGGCACGGCCTGCCCTATCAGCTGGTGGGGGGCCTCAAGTTCTACGAACGTCGTGAGATCCGCGACCTGATCGCCTACCTGCGTGTCATCGCCAATCCACCGGACGATATCGCTCTTGAGCGCATCATCAACCAGCCAGCGCGTGGTATCTCGCAGAAATCAATCGACGAGATTCGGGCCAGTGCGCGTGGGCGAGGGACTTCAGAGTGGGAAGCGATTGCCAACATCGAAGAACCCGGTCACGAACTTCGCTCAGCGCTGAACAAACGCGCCGTCAACTCGGTATCGGCGTTCGTCGACATGATCAAATTCCTTGCTGACCGCAGCCATCAGGTGAGCGTTGTTGAACTCATGGACGTAACGCTGGAACGGAGCGGGTACAAGCGGCTCATTCAGGAAGACCTTGATCGTGGTGATGAGCGATGGGACAACATCCTGGAGCTCCGTGGCACGGCCAAACAGTTCGATGGCACGGAGCCTCGTGAGGAGCTTCTGGAGTTTCTGGAAGACGCGGCGCTGGTATCTGCCGTGGATACGATCGCAGACGACGAGGAGGGACTACTCACCCTGATCACCCTCCATCAGGCCAAAGGGCTTGAATACGACGCTGTGTTCATGGTTGGCATGGAAGAAGGCATGTTGCCTCACATACGGTCCATGGAGAGCGCCGAAGATCTGGAAGAAGAGCGGCGCCTTTGCTATGTGGGCATGACCCGGGCGAAGCGGCGGCTCTACATGTTGAGGGCGTTCCGCCGATCTTTCCGCGGGATGACGGGCGCATCTCTACCATCTCGTTTCCTGGATGAACTGCCTGAAAAGTTCACCGCACGAGAAAGTTCCAGCCGCTCCAGTTCCATTAAGCCGAGAGCACGGCGAACCGAACCAACCGTGCCGACGCCCATGCAAATACGGGCGAAATTGTCTGCGCCCTCCCCTGCTCCCGCAGCGCGGCAAACCAGCTACTCACCCGGTGAACAGGTGGGCCACGAAGTGTTTGGTGAAGGCATCGTCATCTCGGTGGACGAGGGTAGAGGCGACCAGATGATTACCGTGATTTTCAAGACGGCTGGGCAGAAGATGCTGAGCGCTGAATATGCCCATCTAAAGAAAATCGAAAAGGTCGTTTCACCCTCAAAAATGAGACCCCAGGCTGACGAATTTATTGACACCTAGCCACGCCGGTTCATACACTCCGCCCGCCCCACATGAACTACCAGTTGAACTAAAGGTACAAATTGTCTGAAGAGTCGGTAATCACCGATGAGATGCGTGCGGCAGTTGGAGTGGAGTCCGAACCCGGAGTCTGGCCTATTGAGCGCGGTGCTATTGAGAAGTTTGCTAACGCCATTGGCGATTCAAGCGATCTCTACACCGATGAGGCCGCAGCGCGCGAGACTCCAGCCGGCGGCGTGATTGCTCCTCCCACATTCTTGCGCCTGCTTGCGCCGGGACCACACAAAGCCGCTTACGCTATGCCGTACGTGGAAGTGCTGGACGGCGGCAGCGAGTACGAATATCACGTGCCAATTAGAGTGGGCGATACGATCACTTCCACCGTCACGCTGGTTGAGATATTCGAGAAACCCGGACGACTTGGCCTGATGCTCTTCAGGGTGCACGAATTCCGCTACGTGAACCAGTACGGACAGCTTGTGGCCACACAGCGAAGCACGAGCATCAACTACCCGGATCAGGAGTAACCATGCCATTCTTCGATGATGTCTCGGTTGGTGACACACTCCCAGAGCTAAAGAAGCAGGCGACCACAGCGCAACTGGTTATGTACGCTGGCGCTTCCAACGACTATAACCAGATTCATTATGATCAGGATGTTGCGGCCAGAGCAGGACACAAAAGCGTAATCATCCACGGCGCCCTCAAGAGCGCGTGGCTGGCGCAACTGGTGACCGATTGGATAGGTACGACCGGTGCTCTGGCCAAGATATCGGTAGCGTACCGCGGTATCGACTACCCGAATGATCCAATTACGTGCAAAGGAACGGTGACCGGCAAACGCACCGATAGCGGGCGCAATCTGGTTGACTGCGATATCTGGCTTGAGAACGGCGAAGGCGCCGTCACTACACCCGGCAAGGCAACAGTCGCGCTACCGGGCCGCTAATCACACGACTTTTAATGAACCCAGAACTGCGAGCAGAGGTACGAAATGCCCGGACTACTTGATGGACGTGTAGCCATTGTTACTGGCGCAGGGGGCGGCATTGGCCGGGCCGTTGCCGTACACCTTGGCTCGCTTGGTGCGAGCGTGGTGGTCAACGACTTCGGTGGCGCAGTTGATGGCAGCGGTAACTCAGCGACGCCAGCCGAAGAGACTGTGAGCCTTGTGCAGGCAGCAGGTGGCAAGGCGGTCGTCAACGCATCTTCCGTCACTGAGATGGAGAACGGTGAGGCGCTCATCCAACAGGCGCTGGACGAATTCGGGAGACTCGACATTGTAGTCACGGCCGCGGGAATCCTGCG
This sequence comes from Chloroflexota bacterium, assembly GCA_013204555.1. Lineage (GTDB taxonomy): Bacteria > Chloroflexota > Dehalococcoidia > Lucifugimonadales > Lucifugimonadaceae > UBA1151. The sequence goes on from JABMNO010000032.1 coordinate 5,676, forward strand.
GGACCGCATGATCTTCAACATGTCGGAAGCGGAGTGGGACTCGGTCATCGACGTCCACCTCAAGGGCACCTTCACAGTCGTGAAGCACGCCTCCATCCTGTTTCGGCAGCAGCGCTCCGGTCGCATCATCACGTTCTCTTCTGAATCAGGATTGATCGGCATCGCAGGGCAGGCCAACTATGGCGCTGCCAAGTCAGGTATCGCTGGATTCACGAAGGTAGTTGCCCGCGATCTGGGCAAGTACGGCGTCACCGTCAACTGCATCGCACCAAGAGCCAAAACCCGGATGGTAGCGACGGTTCCCGACGAGGTTATGACGCAAATCGCGGCGTCTGGAATAGACCTTGGGCCGGATGACGCCTCGATGGAGCCAGAAGATGTGGCGCCGATGGTCAGCTTCCTTGCCAGCGACTACGCGGCCGATGTGAACGGTCAGATATTCCTTGTTCACGGCGGCACGATTGCGCTCATGTCTCAGCCGCGCATCATCCGCTCCATGTACAACCCGGGAGGCGGATTCTCCATCGGCCAGATTGATCAGATGGCGCCCAAGCACCTGTTGCGAGGACCGGGTGACTATCTTCCAGACGCTCCCAATGCGGGAAGTCTATCCACTGCAGGCAATTCGCTTGAAGGCAAAGTTGCCGTCGTGACCGGATCAGGCCGCGGAATTGGCGCCGGCGTGGCGAAACTACTTGCTTCACTGGGGGCGAAGGTAGTCGTAAACGATATCGGCGCTGCATTAGACGGCTCTGGATTAGATCAAAGCCCAGCAGCGAAGATCGTGGCTGAAATTGGTGAGGACGGCGGAGACGCGGTCGCTTCGTTCGATAGCGTTACTGAGGCCAGTGGCGGCGAACGAATTATTGAGACCGCACTTGATAATTTTGGGCGGCTAGACATCGTGGTCACACCTGCGGGAATCCTGCGCGACCGCATGATATTTAACATGTCTGAGGAAGAGTGGGACGCCGTGATTTCGGTCCACTTGAAGGGCACATTCAACGTGGTGCGGCCCGCATCTATCCTGTTCCGACAGCAAAAGTCTGGCCGGATTATCACCTTCTCCTCGGTGTCAGGACTGTACGGCTACTCCGGCCAATCCAACTACGGAGCGGCAAAAGACGGCATCGCAGGATTCACGCGTGTTGTCGCCAAAGACCTTGCCAAGTACGGCGTGACGGCGAACTCCATCTCACCCGGCGCCTCAACCCGGATGACCGACAGCGTGCCAGACGCGATTCGCTCGATGCGTCGGAAGGGGCAACTAGCGCCACCTGAGGGTATATTGACCCGGGAACCAGATGAGGTCGCTCCGATGGTCGGATGGCTGGCATCTGACGCGTCCCAGGGCGTAACAGGCCGCGTCTTCCACGTCAGCGGAAACACGATTGGGCTCATGTCTAACCCGGCCACGACGAAGTCCATCAACAAAGAGGGTCGCTGGGAAGTGGGCGAGATTGCAGCGATGTTCCCCGGTACGCTTGGCATGGAGCTTCACAATCCCAGGCCGCCGGATGAGCCGGTCGCGTAGTACGGGCGCTTTGACCATGCGCGGACGCCTCTATCTCCGCGCTTCGGTGACCGCGCAGGGGTGTCTGCGATAGCTGCACCCTGAGTCTCAGTATCGCTGACGGTCAGTCAGCCTGCAGCGATAGTCTCGTGGGCGTATTTCGCCCCCCGAGGTGCGCGGACAAAACCGGGGCGCAGCTATCGCAGACGCCCCTACGAATCTGGCGGTGAGCCATTCCGTGTTGAGATAATTTCCTAGACTCGGACCAGCACCTCTCCGGTGCGCATGGCTGAGGCTTCAATTGCTCCTACGATTTCATGCATACGGAACGGCTTTGCGATCAGTTGATCCACGTAGGGATGAATGGTACCCAGTTGCTTTTCCTCATACGTGAAAGTCGCTGAGACCAGGGCGAGGTAGAAGGGCCTCAGGGTGTATCCATGAGCGATCGCGCGTAGTACGCCCAGGCCGTTCAGTTTTGGCATTCGGATGTCGAGGAACACGACGTCATAGATCTCGTCGGACATGCGCCGAACGGCTTCAACGCCATCCTTGGCAGTATCTACTTCAGCGACGACGTTCTCTTCGATAATCGACTTGATGACGAACCGAATGTCCGATGAGTCGTCTACTACGAGTATCTTCATTGTCTCAGCCATTGCTCAGTCTCCAGTGGGCAGTGATGAATTCAATGATGGTGTGCAATGGCCGTGATGGCATCACGCTGGAATCACGTGCGAGTTACAGAACTATTGCGAATGTGTAGGCGCGTCAAACGACGTTGGGACCTTCTAGCGGCGCCGGGACGCTTCGGACGTTATTGATCAGACCGAGTCGACGAGGCCGCGTAGCAGCACGCCAACGCCATAGGCCAGCGAAGCAGCCACGCCGCCCACTGCAAGCGTCTCAAGGCCTTCGTACCACCATTTCGTGGCGACGAATGTGCTCTTGACTGCGCCCACCAGAAAGAACGCTCCACCGGTTAGGATGGAAGCCCACAGGAACGGTGAGGGAACATCTCCATCCGTTGCGAGTGCGACGAAATAGACGAGCAGTGGAATTGTTCCAACGAGCAGGAATGCCAGGAATGTAACGAGTCCGGCCTTGCCTGCCGATTTATGTTCATCCGAGATGTCATGAACTTCATGCATGATCTCGTGCAGCCATGTTTCGCGAGTTGAGGTCACTGTAGCGACTGCGTAATCCAACGCCTCGCCATCAAATCCCCGAGCTAAGAATATTTGACGAACAGCTTCCCGCGCTCCATCAGGATAAATATCAATGTGGAGAGACGCTGCCACACGGAGAGCGTCCGCCTGCTGGTGCTCAGCCCGCTGACTGAGGAATACACCAACCCCCATGCTGAAGCCATCAGCCAGCAAGTTTGCCAGCCCAAGGATCACAACAATTCCAGCGCCAAGATCGGCACCCACGGCACCCGCAACGACGGCGAACGTGGTGATCGAACCATCGATCGCTCCCAGTACGAAATCGCCGAGGTGACTGTGCGATGGCCCGTCCTCCAGCCGCTGGCGAATCGCTTCAGGGGAGTGTGAGACTCTTAATTTGTCCAGATCTTCTTCAGAATGGCGGTGCATTAATCGCTTTGCTACAAGTTTTTGGCGAGGGGTTCGATTCGACTATTCGGCCCGTACCCATGATGATGCCAGAACGCGACCGCCTCTGAGGTGTTAATTAAGGCCAGCGCGTAAACCCGCGTGGCTCCAAGTCTTCGAAGCTCTTCTTCCACCATCTCAACCAGCCGGGTAGCGACACCCTGCCGCCGATACTGGGGTGCGACCACCAGCCGGTACATGTTCGCCCGCCATCCGTCCCACGCACCGATGAGCGAACCGACCAGCGCGTCCCCATCCCAGGCGAGGATAAACAACTGCTGATCGCGTTCCATCCGCCGCGTCAGTGCCTCGGAGGTGTCAGTCGATCCGTGCTCCCCACCCCGAATCCACAGGTCGAGAACAGCGTCAATATCATCTGCCGTGCATGTTCGATATGTGATCGTCATATCGCAAGCTACCTGTATAGGGAGATATCTGCCCCCAACTTATTCTCGGTCGATTCGCGCCACTTGGAAGCCCGATGAGGTGTAGTCCGAAGTCAATGTTGAACGACCTCGAAGGAATGCCAGAACACGGCTCGCAGCATAACATCGGGGCGGCATAACCCTGATCGCTTGTTCCAACTTCTCCACCCCGATGACTGCGAATGAAAATCCGAACACCAAAAGCGGCGACTACCGTCGCTGGAATCTTGTTGAAGCCGGCGTTGACGTGGCTGTCTCGCCGTCGCTTGCCTCAAATGGATGGGAGCATCGAACTCGGCGGATTGCGAGGCGGCGCCGAAATATTTCGAGATGAGTGGGGTGTGCCGCACATCTACGCGGACAACGAGCACGATCTCTTCTTTGCACAGGGATTTGCTCACGCCCAGGACCGGCTCTGGCAGATGGAGGTAAACCGGCGAATTGCCTGCGGGAGGGTGAGTGAGTTCATCGGACCACAGTTGTTAGAGATCGACCGCATAGCTCGCATCCTTGGCTTCAGAAGAACAGCTGAGCAGGACTATGAAAACCTTCCAGACGATGTCCGGCTAATTCTTGAGTCGTACGTAGACGGTGTGAATGCAGTCATCGGTGGCTCCGGAGCCGGATTACCTGTCGAATTCACTCTGCTGCGCCGCAAGCCGGAGAGATGGACCGTGCTCGACAGTCTTGCTTACGTCCGAATGCTTACGTGGACGATGTCATACGGGTGGACGAACGACCTGATTCAAGCGCGACTTGTTGCGGCGCTGGGGACTGACGCCGCGAGCGAACTCGGGCTGGAATATCCAGTTGGCCTTCCCACAATCATCGGGGAGCCGCTGGTTGACCACACGGCGGCATCAGACGTTGCCAGCGGTTTTGTGCCCGGTCGCGGCGGGTCCAACGCCTGGGCCATATCCCCCGACAAGTCCGCCACCGGAAGCGCGCTGCTGGCCAACGATCCCCACCTCCCGCTGCGTGCCCCTTCGATCTGGTATGAGAATCACCTTGTTGGTGGGAAGTACGAGGTGACGGGCGTCTCGTTCCCCGGTCTTCCCGCCGTAGTAATTGGTCACAACAGCGATATCGCATGGGGTGTCACGCTTTCGTTTGCAGATGCTGAAACCCTTACGTCAATTGACATTGATCCGGCTGGCAACGGTCCGAGCGACTTCGAATTAGTCGAAGAAAGTATCAACGTAAAGGGCAGGACTACCCCGGTGATAGAAAAAGTAATGGTCACCAGAGCCGGGCCAGTGGTCCCTCAGATAGTTCTCGGGGAGGGCAAGGCGGCCGTAATCAGCGCCAGTTCATTGCGCCCATCTCAAGATGTCACCGGCTTCCTCAGGCTCAACACTGCTGAGAACTGGGACGAATTTCGAAATGCATGCGCCGATCTCCGCGGTGCTCACCTGAACATCGTCTACGCGGATACTGAGGGCAACATAGGCGACACAATGACGGGAGGAGTTCCCGCCCGTGCTCGTGGAGAAGCCAAACCGAGCGTTATCGACGATGCACCCCCGGTCGAGATTCCCGCAGCGGAGCTGCCTCACGTACTCAATCCGTCTACCGGGTACGTCGTTAGCGCCAATAATCGGGCCGTCACTGATGACTATCCCTACGAACTGGGGTCCTTGTGGATTCCGGGCTACCGTGCGGCCCGAGTAGAGGAAATTCTGGTGGACGCGGCACCGATTGAAATTGAACAGTCGATGATGGCCCACTCAGATCTGACCGCCCTCTCAGCAATCGAGTTTCAAAGCCTGCTCAAAAAGATTGCCGTTACGGAGAGCGATGCCCAATTCGCGTTCAAAGAGATCATGAGTTGGGACGGTGCGGTCACGGCCGAATCCAGGGCCGCGTTGATATTTGAAGTGACGAGGAGCGAGTTGGCTGAACGAATACTGGAGCCCGGTCTCCCGTCCGATCTGGCACGGCTCGTGATGGGCAAAGGGCCATACCCTCTGCTGGCATCTGAAACCGAGTATGTGTCGCACGGCATGACTCTGATCGCGCGATTCCTTTCACTCTCACAAGATTCAGATTCAGAATGGTTGCGTCGGGTGGGTGATCGCGATGCCACGGTAGAGGAATCGCTGGTGGCAGCGATCGCAACGATCACTCAGATGTTGGGGAATGACCGGTCGAAGTGGACCTGGGGTGCGGTCCACAGGCTCACTTTCAGGCATGCCCTGGGATCACGCCAGCCGCTGGGAAGAGTCTTCAACCGCGGACCTATCCCAATTGGCGGGAATGCGGATACACCGTTCCAGGCTTCCTACGAGGCGGGTTCAGAATATTCGGTCACGGCCGCCTCACAGTCCTACCGGCAGATCATCGACATGGGCGACCTTGGCAACTCAAAATCGATGCACGCTCCGGGACAATCCGGGCATATTGGAAGCGAGCACTACGAAGATCTGGTCCAACCGTGGCTTGCTGGTGAGTACCACCCTATGACGTGGAGTCGGGATGACGTGGTCAAGTCTGCCCAGCACCGGTTGGCGCTTATTCCGATGGCGTCAGCCGAGTGAGCTAGTTCGTTGCTCCGGATATTTGTCCGCCGGTATCGAAATGGCTCCCGGCTGGAGCGTCAGTGTTTGCAACCGCTTCAGCGTGATCTGTCAGCCAGTCGTCCCGCGATATCTCCATCAACAGGAACTCATAACCGTCTTTACTGACCGGGCGGATGTCTTTGAATCCGGACTTCTTGAACGCGGACTGGGCCCGATCATTCCAAGAAAGAGTGTGAAGATAGACGCGCTCTATGCCGGTGTCCAGGAAGATGTGCTTCAGTACCGTCTCCAACACGTCAGTCCCGTACCCGAGCCCCCAGTACTCCTTGATACCGATCATGATCCCGAGTTCAGCCTGGCGCTTGCGTTCATCAACGTCGTAGTACATGACGTTGCCAATGTGCTCGCCTTCGAGGGTATCGATCGCGAGGCGGACGGACCATGGTGAAGGGAACTCCAGTTCATCCCTGAAGTACCGGGTGTACTCATCCAGCGTCAGCCGTAACGGGGTAGTCGCGTCGAGTCTCGCAAGTTCAGGATCTACACGCCACTCAAAATCGACAACGGCGTCTTCGATCCGTTTTTCGCGCAGCACGATCTGCCGACCAGGGAGCAGAAGGTTACGTTCTTCCGGTCTCTCTGCTCTGGGCCAGGGCAATAGCCTTTTCCAAGATTCGCGATTCATTCTCGAATGTCAGGTTCCCTGCAGCCTCACGAACATCTCGCCAGACCACGACATCAAATTCCTCATCATGTAGGTCAAGATCGCCGCCTTTAACCTCCATCAAGTAGTAGGAGACACTCTTATCGTATCGGGTTTCAGTGGAATCGCGAAAAAACGAGTAGCTGATCTCCCCCACCCGATCGAGAATTTGTGTCTCAAGACCGGTTTCTTCCTGGACCTCACGCAGGGCCGTCTCTTCCGGCGTTTCACCGGGATCAGGCGTCCCTTTGGGTAGTTGCCAGGTTCCAGAGATCGTGCGACCACACATTACGACGTCATAACCGCCGTTTTCACCGGTCCGTAACACTACCCCGCCGTGTGAGATTGCTGTTCTTGTTTGCATCGTGGCTGCACTGTCGTTGTGAATCCAACTAGGAATTCTATGAAATGACGTAGAAAATCCCAGTCTATTCATTTGTGGTTTTTATCACAATCGGTTCGCTGAGTTTCAGACCCGTCTGATTGCCGCCAATTGGCCTTGGAGTTGGTACGAATTCCGGTTGACACCACTTTGTGGCGAAACCGATAATTTACTCTTACGGCTTTGACCAAACTTTCCGCCGCGTCCACTGATCCATCAGAACGGGTGCGGAATGATTCCCTCGCGGAACGCGTTAGAAGACTAACTACATAAATACGTCAGCATCTGAAATGAGCAGCTGGCGTACTCACGCGGGACTTGATCTAAGCTGAAATGAAATTGAACATCTAAAATATTGATTCCATCAGACCTGAAACATGGTCTCTCTGGATAGAGAAGATGTAACGGTGGCCAACGACAGCAATGTCCATATTGGCCTCCCAGCGCATCTGATCGATAAGAGTGTTGGAGGAACGATTGGAAAAGCGCGATTTCGTAGTCCGGTTTGCCGGTGAGGCAAACGTTGTTACAGCAACAGAGGCCCTCGCTAGTGCTGCTGCCAGCGCCGGATACTACGTTTATACGTTCGCTACCTTTCCCTCACAGATTCTTGGCGGGCCAATTTGGACCCAGGTTCGGATCTCCACCGTTCCCGTATTTGGCCAGGGTGACTATCCGGACCTTCTGGTCGCGTTCAACAAATACGGATATGACACCCACCACGTGGAGCTTCGCCCCGGTGGAGTGACGATCTATAACTCCAAAGAGTTCGACCTTCCCGAGGATGGTCTGAATTTCGGTATCGATGTTGAGGCGTTGGCCAAGGAAGTGGGAAACCCTCGGGCGACCAACTTCGTTACCGTCGGCGCGATCTCCCAGGAGATCGGTTTTTCGCTGGATGATGTAAAGGCTTTCAACAAAACGAAGTACTCAAGAGGCCGCGACAGCGACGCTCAGATCATTGAGTCCAACAATGCGGCGCTGGAACTTGGAGCGCATGCCGCTCGTGATAGCGGCATCTCAATTGAGAGCATTGCTGCCGCTATTCCACCTGACTATGAACAGGTCATGGTGGAGAGTAGCGACATGATTGGCCTTGGAGCGATGGCGGCGGGACTTGATTACTACGTTGGTTACCCAATCTCACCCGCCACCAAGATACTCATCTGGATGGAATCCAGGATGGTGGGAGAGAACAGATTTGTACACCAGACCTCATCTGAAATCGAATCCATCAACACCCTCATAGGAGCCGGATTCGCTGGCAAGAAGGTAATGACGGCGACTTCTGGACCGGGGTTGTCGTTGATGAGCGAAGGCCTCGGCCTCGCCTGGATGGCTGAGATACCAATGGTGGTCGTCAACGTACAGCGTGGCGGCCCGGCTACGGGCCTGCCAACCAAGACGGAGCAGTCTGACCTGTTCACCTGCATCCACCCGGCTCATGGCGACGTGAGAATGCCGGTCATCGCACCTGGCGACCTTGAGGAATGCCTCTTTGGATCTGCCAAAGCCGTCAACTGGGCCGAACGGTACCAGGGTCCGGTAATTCTGTTGAGCGAAATGGTTCTTTCCGAACGCACACAGAACATCAAGAAACCCGATCTTTCAAAGATCGTAGTTGAGGAGCGAAAGGTCTATACAGGCGATAATGGCTACCACCGCTACGCATCGGAAGAGCTATCAGCCATGCCGATCCCGGGCGGCCCCGGCGCCTATGTTGCCAACGGCAGCGAGCACGATGAGTTCGGCGATACGACCCACCTGGCTTCTGTACATGTCCACGGCACCCATCGCCGTTTTGGAAAGCTCAGCCTGCTGAACGACGGCACGTATGAAGAGTTCAACCCTGAGGCATCGATAACCATGATGCCGTGGGGCGGAACGAAGGGACCTGCTCGAGAAGCGTTCGAGATTCTCAGGGAACGCGGAGTTGATATCGGCTGGTTCTACACCATGTTCTTACATCCGTTGCCGGACGGAGCGCTGGGCATTTTGAAATCTAAGGACCTGGTCATCGTTCCTGAGCTCAACTACCAGGGTCAGTGGTCTGCACTGCTCCGGATGGACAGGGTCAAAGCCGAGTCGATCACTCAATACACCGGACTCCCGTTCAAAGCAGGCCTGCTTGCGGACCGGATTGAAACCATGGTTCTGCAACACCAGGAGGGGAAAATCCTCGCATGACGACCAAGAATTCAAACTACGATTTCAAATGGTGCCCGGGTTGCGGTGATTTCGGTGTGCGACGCGCCATCGAGTTCGCTCTGGGGGGCCGGAACGAAAAGCACGAGACCCGGATGCAGGACAACGTGATAGTTGCCGGCATTGGCTGCTCGGGGAACCTTGTTCACCTGCTGGAATCCGATGAACAGCCATTTGGTATTCACGGCATACATGGCCGAACGTTGCCGATTGCGCTGGGTGTGAAATCTGGATCACCAAACTCCAACGTGATTATTGTTGCTGGCGACGGCGACTTTCTCAGCATAGGCATGGAACATATCGGTCCACAGGCTCAACGCAACCTGGATGTGACCGCTGTCATCATGGACAACGGCGTCTACGGCCTCACCAAGGGTCAGGGCTCTCCCACAACTAAGTTTGGGACGGTTACCAGTTCCACTCCGTTTGGCAAGATTGAGGCGGCGCTCAACCCGCTCTCGTTCTACCTTGAGATTGGCGTCTCATTTATTGCTTCCCACTATTCAAGTAAGCCACGTGAGCTCGCTGCCCTCATTGAGACGGCCATGGAGCACAAGGGCTTCTCCATCGTGCACGTACAGTCGCCATGCACCACATATAACGACACCTATGAGCAGCTAAAGGGCAATAAGCGGAAGGGCATTGATCCGGGAATCATCGACCTTCCGGAAGGCTACGATCCGTCTGATCGAGCGCAGGCGATGGCCATCATTGCAGATGGCCGCGTGCCTCTTGGAGTCATTTACAAGGAAGATCGACCGACACTCAACGATCAGTACGTGTCGCTAACGGGTCGGGCTCCAGCGACCTCGTCACCTGACAAGATACTGGCGTCCTACGCGATTTGATCGCTTCGAAGAAAGTTGCTCTTATAAAAAGGCCCGCCGATTTGGCGGGCCTTTTAGCGTGGCGATATGTGGAGCAGCGGGTCAGGAAGATCGCTGATTGATGTAGTCAGCCAGGATGTTTCGCAGCGTCACACGGCCGCGGTGAAGCCGGGCCTTGAGCGCTGAGACTGATATCTCAAGGACATCGGCCGCCTCTTCGTTGGTGAGGCCCTGCACATCCCGGAGCACTACGGCCGACTTCAAATCTTCAGGAAGTTGCTCGATGCCCTTTTGAATCTCCATCGAAAGCTCGTTATTTAGAGCTGTCTTATCGGGGGCGTCCGCCCAGTCTGCGCGATCGATCTTCTGGTAGACCTCAAGTGGATCCTGAGCGATCTCTTTCTTGTGGCTGTTTTTTCGAAGCCGCATTAGCGCTGCATTTGTAGCGATGCGGTAGAGCCAGGTTGTTACCTGTGCCTCACCTCGAAAGCGGGCACGAGCTCTGTAGGCAGAAAGGAAGGTGTCCTGCACGACTTCCTGAGCATCATCCGGGTTCCCCATCATGCGGTAGGCAACGTTGTAAACGAAGCTGGAATGCTCCGTGACGATCTTCTCGAAAAGCTCGTCGGTCAGTTCCGCTACATTTTCCGTACCGCTAGATGTCATCGAAAACTGGGGACCTTTGGGGTGCTGATCTAATGAGTGGGCGACACAGCCCATTGCTCAACAGGGACATACATAATAGCCGCTCTCATCTGGTACGCACAGAGCGCCATTTCAGCCCGGTCACCGCGGACACGGATTGAACCGACTGATCGGGCCGATGCATCAAAAAAGGCGTTGGATAAGCTTCTACTTCAAATGTACGGAGCTTTGCGACTGTGATAGAAACTACGAAGGGCCGAATGGCTCACTCGTCATAAGAGGCACATGCATAGTGGTTTCAAGATTTTTCAAACGTGGCGGCAAAGATGATCACAGTGATCGGGCACGAGCGATCTGTGATGAGTTGCGAGCGAGCGGATCAGACCTGATTGACGGAGAATGTGATGAAGAGCTTGTCCGGAAGCTTGAAGCTCACCTCGCAGAGTGCACAGATTGTGATGGCTGGACCGAGTCTCTGCGCTCAACTATCGAGCTTCTCAAGAGCGTACCCAAACAGACCCCGCCCGATGAGATCATGGCAAGAATCCGGGAAGCAACTACTCAGAGCAAATAGCCTCCTCGTAGATATTAAAATCAGAACGCCTCGGGATGAGATTCCGGGGCGTTTTCTTTTGCTGGTGCAGCGCCAACTCTCTAAGAATTTACGAGTTGGCGTTATATATCTCGGTAGTGACGTCAGGGTCATCGTAATCTGGGTCCACCAACTCACCGTTGTTTGCTGAGTTAGCATTTTCCTGCACGTTCACATATTTGGTAGGACACTTCACAATCAACTGGTCCGTAGTGAACACACCATCGTGTCCGTAGGCGCCTTCCAGGATTAACTCGGAGTGATCGTTGAAGAACAGCTGGCCTACTTCACCTGAATAAGCGACGTTCAGTACTTCACCCTCTTCATCACGGATGGCGAACTCAACATCCAAACTATTCTCGTGTCGGAAAAACGAATCGCCAACGAGTTTCCCGGCAACTCGTACTAACGTCCCATCATCGGATACGCCCTGCGCTTGCAGTTCGGAAACGGTCACGTAGTAGACCGACGCGTTGCGAAGAGCCATGGTGGCAAAAAACCCCAACGCAGCGAGGATGAGCACGCCGAACAGTATTAATTTAGCGCTGGGGCTGATGAGCGTAGAAGCAGAGGCAGCGGACGAGGGTTTTAGTATCTCCGGCATTTCGCCGGGGTCAACGTCCGGCGTATCCGGGTCATAGCTCTTGTACTGATCTGAGGAATTGGGACCTGACATCATTCGGCTGAGCTAGCCCTTCCCGTGCCCTGTTGTTGTGACAGCAGTTGCTTGAGCGCTTTGATATCGCGCTCCATCGTCCGTTGTCTTCGCGAGACAATGAAGATGTATGTAAAGAATCCTGCCCATGTGATTATGTAGATGGCGAAAAGGAAATCGAGATTCGTCTCAGTGTTGGTATTTTCCTGACCAACATACTCAGCGGCCCGGAATATTGGCCCGTTCGTTGCGGCCAGGGCGGCTGTTGCTGGAACGACGCTCGCCACAATGGCGAGAAGGATTGTTAGCGGTCGGGTCAAGATTCTTTTCACCGCTCAGTCTCCTGCCGGTTCTGGTGCAGCGTCTCGGAGGCTTTGTGCCGTGGCGGGTACATCTGTAACCATTGGAGCGTAGAGGTGATTGCGCATCTCCCGTTTCAGGTCTGATAACTCAAGCTCAGACTGTCTTACGCGATAACGGTCCACCAGCATGTAGATATACAGACTTGTGAACGCCACAACGGATACGAGCAGCGTTGTGGACATTTCCGAACTGAGCCCTGACGATTCAGCCCCCGGACCGACTATCAGCTCCGGATGTGCCGTTCGCCACAGATTTGCAGCGTAGTAAACAATTGGCACATCCACAGCACCGAGCACGGCCACTACAGCGGCCATTCGATATGCCTGGTTTCCGGGAGGTGCGAACGCTCTAAGCATCAGATATGCGACGTAGAGAAACCACAGAATGGCAGTAGTGGTTAGTTTTGCGTCCCAGGTCCACCAGACGTTCCAGATTGGCTTGGCCCATATTGCGCCCGTCACCAGCATCAGCGTGCCAGCCAGGACGCCGGTTTCCGCAGAGGCAAGAGCGATGGAGTCCCACTTGCGCTTGCCGGTGAACAGGTACATGAGTGAGGCAACCGCGACTACGCCGACTGCAACCATGGATATCCAGGCGAGGGGAACGTGAACGTAAAGGGCTCGCTGGACTACCCCAAGATTCCGTTCAGTGGGAACCCACTCGAAGATCATCCAGAGGGTAAGCAGGACCAGACCGGCGGTAATAGCCAGCCACGTTGTGCGTTTGGGCCCTATTGAGCTGACCACCTAATTTTGTTCCTTGTTCACTGCGTTCAGAATATCACAATCATGTTGTTTTTCAGTTCAGTGGAACGTGGGTTTCAGGCATTTAGATTCCATCGGGAAGAGGTCTGAATTCGGCCGGTGGCTCCCATGATCGGCACCTGCGGGTAAGGCGGCATAAGAAGTTGTCCATCCCAGCCGCCGGCATGTCATTCTGAGTGCCCCCGAAGAATCTCAGCGTCGATCGCGGGTGTAGTTCGATGTCTCGCACTATCGAGGTGGCAATTGAGATTTTTCAGCAACCTTCAGAATGACATGCCGGCAAAGGAGCGAATTCCGAATAACAACGGAGTGCAGCAACTGTCTTTCTGAGATTCAACTGAGGGGGTCAAAACGTTCTGCCGAATTAGTCCTCAAGCAGAAACTGGAAGGTGAGCAGGGCCGCAATAACGAACACGATATCGAATGCAGCCAGCACCTGGAACCACTCTGCTGCCTCTGACCAGCTTCCGCCTTGCGTGACCTGCGCCGTGCCTTCTACTGCTGCAATAAGTATCGGCACGGCAATGGGCAGGAACAGCACGGGAAGCATGATCTCGCGAGCACGGGTGTTGACGGAGAGCGCGGCGAACATGGTCCCGATCGTTGAAAGCCCGATGGTCGCGAGCACGGCGATCACGATGATCTCGACCTTCAGAACGTTGACATTGAACAGGGCCGTGAAGACCGGGAATAGCACTACGAGTGCGGTAATCATGAACAGCAGGTTGCCGAGCGTCTTACCCACCAGAATGGTGTCCCGGCTCACGGGCGAGAGCATCATCCCTTCCAGTGCGTTGCCGTCCTTCTCAATGATGAAAGATCGGTTCAATCCCAGGATTGCGGCGAATATGAACGCCACCCACAGCACACCCGGACCTACCGTGTCCCGGTTGACCCTGGTCAGTTCTATCGCGAAATTAAAGATGATAAATACGAGCCCGGAGAAAACCAGAATCGAGATCACGATCTCCCGGTTGCGGACCTCAAGCAGCAGGTCTTTCTTCGCCACCGCCCAGACTGGCCCAAGCGATAACTTCAAGAGACTTCTCCGGTGAAGTTTCGATATATAGCAGGGAGTTCTTTGATGGTGACGTTCTCGCTACGATCGTCGAAAACAATGCGCCCACCGCCGAGAATCGCGATTCGGTCCGATAGCGCTAACCCTCGCTCCAACGAGTGAGTGACCAGCACCGTTGCGCCACCTGCAGCCCGGAACTCTGCAAGCAGATCTTCAAATATGCCCAGTGTGTTCTGGTCTAACCCGGATTCTGGTTCGTCTAGCAGCAACAAGCGCGGACGGTGAAGCAGTGCTCGTACAAACGACACCCTCTTTTCAAGACCGTGTGAAAGGTCGCGGACCTTGTCGTTTAGCCGGTGGGCGACGTTGAGGCGCTGTGCGAGCGTATCGATGCGAGATTCTGTGTCATTGAGCCCAAATAAGCTCCCGTAAAAACGCAGGTTCTCGCGCGCCGTCAGATCGCCGTACAGGAGCGATGAGTGCATCACCACGCCTATGGTGCTGCGGGCAAACGCGGCCTGCTCCGATAGTGCAAATCCGTTTATAGAGATGGTGCCACGATCAGGTCTTGTCAGAGATCCAAGGACCCTTAATAGTGTGGTTTTACCGGCGCCGTTCGGGCCGAATATCGTGATCGTCTCACCGCGTGGAACCTCCAGGTTCAGCCCCGTGAGCACACCGGAGTCTCCGTATGCCTTGTGGACACCAGAAGCTCGCACAACCGGTGCGTCGGCCTCGGAATGTTCCGCGCCCGATGACGATTCGATGATCTCTGTACTCAGGGGAAAAGCCTCAAAATCCAGACGGAACTACGTGATCATGATGATGACCATGAAATGGCGAGAAGCGTCGCCCGGCACGAACCGTCTCGATTGGCACAAGAAGCTGATTGCCGTTCCGCACGTCCCCGCGAGCGTCTGTGAACTCTACCGGACCTTCTCGAAGATCAAACATGGAAACGTCCGCCACTGCGCCAACCTTCAGGGAGCCAACGATATCTTCGCGGTGAATCGCCGTTGCGGGCGCCTGTGTGCCGAGGCGGATCACATCGTCAAGGCTCAATCCCAGGTGCATGAACTTGGAGAGCGTGGTTGCTAGATCGAAAACCGGACCGCTGACGTTGTATCTGTGAACATCAGAGCTGATCGTAGCAGGGTTGAAGCCGTGATTCATCGCAGCTTCAGCTACCTTGAATCCGAAACTTCCGGCTCCGTGGCCAACGTCGAAGTTGACCCCGCGCTCCCGTGCTTCCAATGCGGCCGGAAGCACCGCGCCACCGTCTGTGATGATGCCCGGCGGAGTTGCCGTGAAGGAGTGCGTAACAATGTCCCCGCTCCGCAGTTTACCGAATATCTCTTCCAACGGATGATTTGTCCCGCCGATGTGGATCATCAGTGGGACACCTATTTGATGCGCAGCTTCAGATGCTCGTTCCAGCGCAACAACATCGTTAGCACCCACGATTCCCTCTGACAGCCGTACTTTGATCCCTACGATGAGATCGGCGTTCGCATTGGCAGTCTCCACAGCCCTGTCCACGCGCGCCCAACGAATGTCTTCCAGTTCACCAATATCCCGGTCAAGCTGGCCCATCCCTGAGATATGCAGGAACGCATAAGAGCGGGTGTTGATGTTCTCCATCACGTACCGGCGGAACCCTGGGAACGTATTGGACCCTGAGGAGCCAGCGTCGACGACGGTAGTTGCGCCGCGCGCCAGTGACGTGGGGTCGGCCTCTATCGCCAGGTGCGCCACGCCCCACCAGATGTGGACGTGGAGATCGACCAGGCCGGGAGTAACGATAAGGCCATCAGCCTCAATGACGTCCCGCGCGTCACCATCTGAGATGTAATCCTCAATGGCCTGAATAGTCCCGCCGGATATCGCCACGTCTTTTTTCGCGTGGATCCCCTGCGATGGGTCTACTACGGTGCCGTTCTTGATTACGAGGTCGTAGCCGGGCATCTGCTTACTTTCTTCCTGGTCTCCTGCTCCGTATCGGTAGAGGATACGCTCCGAACGACAGTCGTCATCACGATTCCTCACTGCGGATAACGCGACCCGGCGTCGCTCCCGTGAGTTCTCCGTCTCGCACGCTGAACGCCCCGTTAACCACTACGTGTGAGATCCCCGTGGCGTACTGGTGCGGCTCAAGCTCTGTCGCCTGATCCTGGACTGTGTCCGGATTGAATATCGCGATGTCTGCAAAGTAGCCAGGTGCGATTCTTCCTCTTCGCTTCAGGTGGAGCCGCTCCGCTGGCATGCCCGTCATGCGATGGATACCTTCCGCCAGCGTGACGACTTTTCGCTCCCTGACGGTACGTGCAAGGTAGCGCGCACTTGCTCCATAGTTCCGCGGATGGGGCTGCCCTGCTGACAGTGGTCCGGTAGTGCGGAGCGAGCTGCCGTCTGAGCCCATCGACACGTACGGTGCTGCGCTGATCAGGTCCACGTCCGCATCACTCATAGAGTGCAACACGGCGTTAGCGTCGGCTTGCTCGAACACCCTTAGAGCTGCTTCGGCTGGCTCAACATTCATCATGTCCGATATCTCCGCCAGTGACCTGCCGGCCATGGATGGATCTGGGGGAAAGTTAGCGATGATGATCCCAGACGGTCCCTGGTAGCGTTCAAGAGATTCCTGCATTCCCTGTCGTGCCTGAGAACGAAGGTCATCATCTTCAAGCCTGTGGAGGACGTCAATTCTGGACCCGGCCATTAGCCAACGAGGGAACAGGACTCCACCCATATCGGCGCTTGAGATCGTGTAGGGATATTGATCTCCAGAGACATCAATACCCTCACTACGTGCGTATCCGATGATTTCCAAGATTCGGCCTGCCTTACCCCACACCTGGGTGCCGTTGCATTTGATATGAGAGATTTGCACCCTTCCCCCGGTGCGTCTGCCGACCTCTATCGCCTCTTCGATCGCGACGAACAATCCTGCGCCGTCATTGGATTCAGATCGCGGGTGGGTGCTGTACAAGACATCGCGGTCAGCCGCGACTTGAGCGAGGTCAATCACCTCTTCCGTCAGGGAGTAGCTACCGGGTGCGAAATAGAGGCCCGTCGAGAAACCCAACGCTCCGCCATCTATAGCTGTTTCTATCTCACGCTTCATAGAGATCAATTCGTCCAGGGTGGGCACGCGTGCCTCACCGTTCATGACGTACTCTCGGAGCGTGTTGTGCCCTATGAGTCCTGCCACGTTGAGGGTCGAGCCTGCGTCAGAGACGGCGTCCAACCAGCCAGTGAAGTCCTGCCAGGGTGAATCCAAGCCTCCGTACCGATCAGCGCGGGTCTGGAAGGAGTCAATCGACGCCTTTCCAAGTGGAGCGCAATAACTCATCCCGCAGTTGCCCATTAGTTCGAACGTGACGCCTTGACGGACTTTGGAATCGGCCAGCGGATCAATCAGGAATGAGTTGTCGGAGTGGGTGTGCAGGTCAACGAAGCCCGGAGAGACAGCGAGTCCAGAAGCGTCGATTACATCAACTGACTCAGCATTAGAGAGATCACCGAGAACTACGATGCGATCGCCTTCGATTCCGATATCGACCTTCAGTCCTGGCGCGCCAGTGCCATCGTAAACGTCGCCGTTCTTGATTACGAGATCCAGCATTGGCCGACTAATCCTCTCTGCTTCGAATTACTTTGCCAGCAAGTTTTCCGGTGGGTTCTCCCTTGCTGAGAGCGTGCGTGCCATTTACCCAGACCTCATCGACACCCTCTGCGTACTGATGGGGGTCTGAGAATGTTGCGTTATCCCGCACCGCCTCAGGCCTCATGATCACGATGTCAGCTGCGTAGCCCGGAGCGATTCGTCCACGCCGTTTGAGACCCAGCCGTTCTGCTGGAAGCCCGGTCATTCTGTGAACAGCATCTTCAAGCGTGACTGTCTTCTTGGTATTTACATACTCATTGATGAATCGAGCGTTGGTGCCATAGCTACGCGGATGCGGCACTCCGGCCGCCAACGGGCCCTGCGTGCGCAGTGAGTTGCCGTCGGAGGCGACCGAGATGAATGGCGATGTCGCGATTAGATCGACGTCCTCCTGAGAGAGCGATGCGAGCACAACCTGCCCTGAACCCATTTCGAACAGCCTCAACGCGGCCTCTGATGGCTCGACTCCAAGGTCGTCAGCTATGTCTCCGAGATGTCGTCCCTCGAAATCCGGGTTTGAGGCGAACGACGAAAAAGTGAAGGCCTCTGGTCCCTTGTAGAGGCCGATGTTGTAATCGATTCCCGCTCGCACTTTTGCCCGTGTGTCGGAGTCTTTGATACGGGTCAGCACCGCGTCACGTCCGCCTTCTTGCGCCCACTTCGGGAATAGCGCGCCGGTCATGAGTGTTGATGAGCGTGGGTATGGATACTGATCGCCAGCCACGTCTAATCCTTCGCGCCTGGCGGCCTCGATGAGCGCTAGGACGACACCTCCCTTACCCCACACCGGAACACCCTTGCACTTCACATGCGAAAGCTCGACCCGCACGCCCGTTCGGCGTCCAATCTCAAGCGCCTCTTCATAGGCGGTCATAAGTCCCGGACCATCTGCGCCTTCTGATCGTAAGTGGCTGGAGTACAGCGCACCTCTATCGGCTGCCACCTGCGCCAACGCCACCACTTCGTCGGTGACGGAGTAGCTTCCCGGCGTGTAGAAAAGGCCCGTAGAGAATCCCAGCGCTCCAGCATCAAGGCTCTCCGCCACAAGCCGTTCCATTGCGGCAAGTTCATCAACGTCTGGCGAGCGCGCATCCATGCCAAGAACGTTCTGTCGCACGGTACCGTGCCCTACCTGTGCGGCTATGTTTACGGTTGAGCCACGGGATTCAAGCGCGTTCAGATATCCGTCCATCGTGGTCCAGTCCACATTTGGGGCTGTCTCATAGGAGTTGAGCCAATCATCCAAATAGTCACGTGCAAGGCCACCAAGGGGAGCGCAGAAGCTCATGCCGCAGTTGCCCATCAGTTCCAGTGTCACGCCCTGCCGAAGCTTGCTGTCGGCGTGGGAGTCAATGAGAAACGAACCATCAGAGTGGGTATGAAGGTCAATAAACCCTGGCGTAGCGACTGCCCCGGTGGCGTCGACCGTTTCGGCAGCCTCGCCCTCAATGCGTCCAAGGGCGGTGATCCGGTCGCCTTCGATTGCGACGTCTGTGACGTATGGAGCGCCGCCAGTGCCATCGACAAGCGTGGCGTTTTTGATTAGCAGATCGATCATTCCAACTCCAAAGATAAGTTCATTGCCTACCCGCGTATGGCGCGACCAACATCTGTCTAATACACTTGCGCACCGTCTTCAAATATCTAGAGATGCATGGAATACGCGTGCTGATTTATATCAGTACCCTTGGGAGAAGAGCACATGAAATTCGTGAGATACAACGCTGGCGGTTCCGACAGCTACGGAATTCTGGATGGCGAAATAGTCAAAGAGATCAGTGGTCCCGGCTACTCCGATTACAGCGAAACCGGCGCGACCCATTCACTAGGCGATGTGAAACTGCTGGCCCCGGCTCTGCCAAAGAAGATGCTGGCAATGGCCCTGAACTACGGTTCACACCTTCATGACGCACCCGCGCCTGAGCGCCCGGAGGCCTTCTTCAAGACGCACACGTCTCTGGTTGGAACCGGCGACACCATCAAGATCCCTACCGACTCAGAAAAAGTAGACGCTGAGGCGGAGCTAGTTGTTGTGATTGGCAAGACAGCCAGCAACGTATCTCTGGATGACGCGATGGACTACGTATTTGGCTACAGCTGTGGAAACGACGTCAGCGCCCGCGATTGGCAGGCTAGCGACACGAGTTGGTGGCGCGCTAAGTCATCCGACACGTTCTCTCCAATTGGCCCATGGATCGTCACCGGGATCGACCCATCCAGCCTCGACATCGAGGGGCGAATCAACGGTGTCGCGGCGCAGAATTGCAACACATCCGAGATGATCCACAACATCCCAAAGACCATCTCATTCATCAGCAAGTACGTGACTCTGGAACCCGGTGACTGCATTTTCACGGGTACCTCCGGCACGGCTGGTCAGATCAAGGCCGGTGACACGGTGGAAGTCGAGATTAGCCAGGTTGGAACGCTGACAAACATCTGCGGCTAGCGGCTTTTCCCGCGATTTTGATGTAGGGGCAGGTTTGAAACCCGCCCCTCTTCGCGCCGTGAGGACGCGGGGTGCAGCTACCGCAGCCACCCCTGCGCGATTATGTCGCTGTGCGTAAGGACGTGAGGAAGGATGCTCTTCAAGCCTTTCGAGAACCTCAGGGCCGGCGCATCAGGGCACCTTTCCAGTGAACGGAAAAGACCCGCCAGGGAGGCGGGTCTTTTCACGGTACGGCGTCGGAAATTGTCTTAGAGAATCTTCTCGGCCAGGCCACCTTCGGTAAGCCAGTAGAACACGATATAGCCACCGGCGATAAGGAGCAAGACCGACGAGATCATGTTGGTGTGCGGCAGAACCCGCCTCAGACCCTGCGATACCTGGTTTTGCGCCAGCGCCAGGCTCAACGTCAACGCGGTGATCACGAACGACATGCCAAGGGCGTAGACGAGGAACTGACCCGCAGCATCAAGGAATGACCCCGACGCGAGCGAACTGCTAATTAGCGCGATAAAGATTGGCAGCGTGCAACTTAGCGATGCGGTTGCGTAGCTGAGTCCAAAGAGGAAATAGCCTTTTACAGATGCGTCTCTGGGGTCGCCAATCTTGCTGGCCGTTTGGGTCGCGAACGCCGTATACAGCTTCCCGCCAGCCATGATGTAACCACCGGCGAGCGTGAGTACTGCGCCGACGCCCAGTCCTATCCAGGGGAAGATATTGACTATCGACTGCGCACCGGCGGAGATGATGATGCCGGCCGTACCAAATAGAACGACGAATCCCAGGCCCACGGCGACGCTGACCACACTGGCTTTGGCGAGCCGCTGGGTCAGTCCAAGTTTCTCTTTCTCCTCCTGCGTGCCCACGTAAAGCCCGAGGTATGCGGGAAGCATCATGAAGCCACACGGGTTAACCGTAGACACCATTCCTGCTGCGAACGCGAATCCAAAGGGAAGGGCATCGCCAAAGTTGCCGAGGAAGTTTGACGAGGATGACGAAGCGTCAAGAATTCCGCCTACGGCAGAGTTTGCGCCACTGCCAACAAGGAAACCTCCGACCGCGGACACGACAAGGACCGCAGTCGCGAGGAGGTACGGAAATAATTTCGAGATTGTCAGGCGACGAGGGTCTGAGCCTGATTCAACGGCGGCAGTTGCCACTTACTTATCCTCCCTATGCACGTACAGTCCCGTCATCGCGGGTTTCCTGATCGCCCATGCCACAGTGTCTTCCATGATCCGGGTGGTGTGCGAGTGAGTCGCAATTCGGGATTCAGGATTTTCTGGTGCAATATTTACGATGCCCCATAATTCCGTGGGGTGCGAATGTGAATACGGTTCAGCGGAATGCCGGTGCGCCGCATTCGTCAACACTTTGTGCTGTCTCTAAATCCTAACTACGATCATCTGGTTAGGTGGGCTCCGATTATGACGATTTGTTCATAAATTGGAACATGCCTTGCTCTAAATCTTCAGGCAGAGACCTCATCTGTGCCGGAGCACCGTGTTCTGCCTGCCGTGGATCTGGCATCAAGTGATTAACCGGATGTTCATGTATGGTGAAGAAAATTGACCGATTGACGGACCGGCGCTCAATCTCAATTCGTTCTGACCGTGTGCTATACTTTTCGCACTCTCGACTGAGATCAGTCGGGGGTTTTTTGCGTGTAGTCCATAGCCACCTTTTGGCAGATAAATATCTACCAAAACCATCAGAAACACCCTGATAATCAGGGACAGGACAACTAAACGACATGACAGAACAGCCCGTAGTAGCTACGGAGCCAGAGCAGGTAACTGAGCAGCAGTTGACAGTGAGAACTCTCCTGGAAGCTGGTGTCCACATCGGTCACCCCACCAAGCGATGGCATCCGAAGATGGCGCCTTACATCTACCAAAAGCGCCAGAAGATCCACATCATCAATCCGCAGACCACTCTGGATCATCTTGAGAAGGCATCAGAATTCGTTGCTGATCTCGCTTCCAGGGGCGGCGAAATTATGTTCGTAGGCACCAAGAAACAGGCTGAGCTGGTCATCAGCGAAAATGCCCTTCGGTGCGGTTCCATGTACATCAACAGGCGCTGGCTTGGCGGGTTGATGACCAACTTTCAGACCATTCAAACGCGTATCGACTATCTGGTCCAGCTTGAAGAGCAGATAGCGAAAGGCGAACTCCGTACTACAACCAAGCGTGAAGCGCAGCAGGCGGCCACCAAGGTACGGAAGCTGAACAATTACCTGGGCGGCATCAAGTCGATGACCAAACTGCCCGATGCTCTCTTTGTGGTGGACATCATCAAAGAGTCCATCGCAATTGCGGAAGCACGCCGACTTGGGATCAAGACTGTCGCCATGGTGGACAGCAACTGCGACCCTTCAAATATCGATTTCGTAATACCGAGTAACGATGACGCCACTCGTGCAATTGGGCTAATTACTGGTCGGATTGCAGACGCCGTCAACGAGGGTCGTGAGCGACACCGTAAAGCTGAAGAAGATCGATTGACAGCTGACTCGGAAATCGAAGCTCTTGAAAACGCTGCGCGAGAGGCAGCTCAATCTGCCGCTGCTGCCAGGCACGCTGAAGCGGCGGCTGTTGCGGCACGGGAAGCTACATCTAAAGCAGGATCCGCCGCAGCTGATAGTGCGGCAGCTCCAAGCAGTGAGGCCCCGAAAGCTGCTGAGCCAGCGCCGGTAGCGACACCAGTATCGGCTCCAGAGCCGACGGCAGAGGCAACTCCAGCAGCAGAGACTCCCGCTGAAGAGCCCGCAACTGCGGCCGCTACCGATGCGGCGACAGTTGCAGTTCCGGCAGTTGAAGCCGAGCCGGCAGCCGCTCCTGCCGAAGTTGCCGAGGCCGTAGCGGAAGAGGCCCCGGCGGCAGCCGCTGTTGTTGAAGAAAAAACTGAAGATGCACCTGCTGCTTCGGACGACTCCGAAGCGGTGAAAGAGTAAATACCACCCAACCAGCCTCGTCAGGACCTGCCTGAATGGGTCGGCCCTGAATCAAAAGGCGGCTGGCTGAGATGTTGAGGAATTAAGAAAATGGCTGTTACCGCAGCAATGGTGAAGGAACTCCGCGACCGTACCGGTGCCGGCGTCATGGACGCCAAGAAAGCACTGGAGCAGGCAGATGGCGATCAGAGCAAAGCCGAGGAACTCCTCAAGGAGCACGGTCTTGCAGACGCCGCCAAACGGGCCGGACGCGAGACGTCTGAAGGGCTGGTTCAGTCCTATATCCACCCTGGATCACGCATTGGCACGCTAGTGGAAGTGAACTGCGAAACGGATTTCGTAGCCAGGACGGATGAGTTCCAGGAGCTTACGAAGAGTCTCGCAATGCAAATTGCAGCGATGAGTCCCAAGTACATAGACCGTGACTCCGTCCCCGATGACGAAGAGAACGTTCCGGACGAAGAAGTCCTGCTTACACAAGCATATATCCGAGATCCCAGCATCTCCGTCAACGAGCTAATTCAGCAGGTCAACGCCAAGACTGGCGAAAACATCAAAATCAGGCGATTCGAGAGATTCGCCCTGGGAGAGTAGTCGAGGAGCGGCATTGCGAGAACCTTTTTACCGCAGAGTGGTCCTGAAGCTCAGTGGTGAGGCCTTCAAAGGGAAGGGAGATAGCGGCGCTGTTATCGATCAAGATGTTGTTCGCTATCTTGCGCGTGAGATAAAGATCAGCGTAGATAACGGTGTAGAGATATCGCTGGTCGTCGGCGGCGGAAATATCTGGCGTGGCGCTGACCAGGAGTCGGCGGGTATGGACCGTTCCACCGCTGACAGTGCCGGAATGCTGGCCACGATAATTAACGCACTGGCTCTCCAGGATGGTCTGGAAAAACACGGGGTTGAAGTTCGCACCCAGACGGCGATTCCAATGTCGACCATAGCGGAACCGTACATTCGACGTCGGGCGATGAGGCATCTGGAAAAAGGCCGCGTGGTCATCTTCGCTGCAGGGACGGGCAATCCCTACTTCTCAACGGACACCGCCGCCGGATTAAGGGCGCTGGAAGTGGATGCGAAGGCCTTGATAATGGCGAAAAACAATATCGATGGCATCTATACCGACGACCCGAACAAGAACCCTGAAGCCACAAAAATTGATGAGATGACTTACATTGAGGCTCTTGAGCAGCGCACTGGAGCACTCGATAGCACGGTTCTCTCGCTCTGCATGGACAACAAGTTGCCTATCGTAGTGTTTGATATGTTCAAAGAAGGGAATCTGGAGTTGGCCCTATCGGGCGCGGAAATTGGTACCCTGATTTCTGAATCTACTCAAGCGGCATAAACCGGATAGGCTGGCGTTAGATTCCGTGCCAATTGCGGGACCGACGATCGGAGGGTGACATGACCACTGAATCATTAGCAGACGCCGAAACCCGGATGAAAAAGTCCGCAGATGCCCTCGCGAGAGAACTTTCAGCTATTCGCACAGGACGAGCGAATCCCGCGCTGGTGGAAGATATTCAGGTTGAGTACGGTGGAGCGACCTACCCCATAAATCAACTCGCACAAATTGCAGCAACTGATGCGCGACTTCTGACCATTCAGCCGTGGGACCCTGGTTCCATTCCAAATATTGAAAAAGCGATACAAGCTTCTGACGTTGGCATTATGCCCGGTAACGATGGAAAGCTCATCCGTCTTCCCATCCCAACGCTGACAGAAGAGCGCAGGAAAGATCTGGTTCGTACAGTAAAGAAGCGGGTGGAAGAAGGAAAAATCGCCACCCGCAATGTCCGGCGAGATGTCCAGGATCAGATTCGTAAACTGCAGAAAGAGGGCGATATTTCGGAAGACGAAGCCCGCCGTGCCCAGGATGATCTTCAGAAGGCCACCGACCGAAGCGTGGCTACTATGGAAGAACTTGGCAGCCGTAAAGAGGAAGAGATGATGGCCGTCTAAGCAGACGGCAGTTATTTCTTTACAGCAGAAACAGAGACAACCACTACGGGGACAGGCCAAAGCTTGACCATCGCCGATCAGAAACAGCCGACAGCTAAGGCTCCGGGCAGCAAATCGCCGCGGGGACTAATTCCCGCGCATGTTGCAATCATCATGGATGGCAATGGTCGATGGGCAGAAGCGCGCCAGCAACCTCGCACCGAGGGGCATGTTGCTGGCCTTGAGAACATCCGGCGCGTGTTAAGACACCTTGAGAACCGCGGAGTCTCTTACGCAACGATATTCGCGTTCTCAACAGAAAATTGGACCCGTCCTCAGGGCGAGGTCTCATTCCTTCTGGAGCTTCTTGCGGAATCGCTCAAAACCGAGGTTGGCGACCTTCACGAGAACAATGTCAGGATCCTTCATCAGGGTCGACTCGCTGAGTTGCCACCTGAGCTGAGTAAAGAGATTGCTGCCGCAGTAGAACTCACATCCAAGAACGATGGGATCACGCTGATTGTTGCCTTCAACTATGGCGGCAGGGCAGAAATAGTTGACGCCGCGAAAAGGCTGATCGAATCTGGCGTCTCAGCTGACAAGCTGGATGAAGAATCGTTTGCCAGAGAGATGAGTCCGCCTGGGGTACCGGATCCGGATCTGGTTGTCCGCACAAGTGGCGAGTTCCGGATATCAAATTTCTTGCTATGGCAATCTGCTTACAGTGAGTTCTATTCCACTCCCGCTCCCTGGCCCGAGTTCGATGAAGCGGAAGTCGACAAGGCGATTGAGGCGTTCAGCAACCGCAAACGCAAATTTGGCGGAATACTTGCCGATCGGCCGGAATAGTCTCAAGTTGCGGCTGGAGGCCACTTAGTGAGCCCAGGTCCGTCTCAGTGATCTCAATATGCTAAAGGCACGCATTCTCAGCGCGGCCGTGGGCATTCCAATAGTAATTGGGGCCATTTTCATCGGCACATCGGCCGTGGGCATCCTAATCATCCTGGCATCAATCATCGCTGGGATGGAAATTGCCCAGATGTCCACGCCGCGCGTCGGAAACATCAACGTATTCACTGCTGTGATTCCGTTTAGCATGGCGGTAGCTGGAATTCTCATCGGTCTGGGTAGTGGCGAGTGGTGGCTACTTGCGGTCGTTTTTGGAGCCGCTGGCTTCACAGCTATCACTTTTGAAGCGATGCGGATAATTCGAAGCAGGACTTCGATTCTGGCCATCATCGCTGCTGGCTACTTTGGACTGCTTCTCGCCCACGGTGCGCCACTTCGTTCGCTAGATGACACGTTCGATTGGCTTCTGACCGCTATCCTGGTGACGTTCGCGACCGATACGGTTTCCTACTTCGTTGGCACCTGGCTGGGAAGCCACCGGCTATTTCCGCTGGTCAGTCCGAGTAAGACCTGGGAGGGTGCGCTGGCTGGCATAATTGGCGGAACAGGCGCTGGAGCCGGCCTGACGATACTGCTGGAATTGCCGATCGAAACCTCGGAAGGTGCTCTTATTGGACTAATAGCCTCGCTCGCGGCCGTGTTTGGAGATCTGATCGAATCGGGCTTCAAGCGGCTCTCCCGGGTCAAGGACTCTGGCAACATCATTCCGGGACACGGAGGGGTGCTTGATCGAATCGACAGTCTGGCGCCCAGCCTCGCGGTCGTATACTGGATGGCACTATGGCTCACCCCATGAGGCGCGTTGCCGTCCTTGGCTCTACCGGATCCGTCGGCACCCAAACTCTGGATGTCATACGCGCATTCCCAGATAAGTTTGATGTTGTAGCGCTGTCCGCGGGCAAGAATCTCGGTCTCCTGGCTCAGCAGATTGATGAGTTCAATCCGGAATACGTCCTTTGCGAAGATTCGGAGGCGCTGAAATCTCTACCCGGCCGGGATTGCGGCTCGCTGGAGGAGATGGCCACTCTTCCCGAGGTAGACGTTGTCATGGTGTCGACCGTGGGATCTGCGGGGTTGCTGCCGACCGTACGCGCCCTTGAGGCTGGCAAATCTGTGGCACTGGCCAACAAAGAGGTCCTGATCATGGCCGGCGAGCAGGTAATGGACGCCTCCCGCCGATTTAACAACCAGATACTTCCCGTCGATAGCGAGCCGTCTGCTATCTGGCAGTGCATGCTTGGCGAGCGCGATGCCGTTCGCAAGTTGATCATCACAGCATCTGGTGGAGCGTTCCGGGACAGATCTCCCACAGAGCTTGGGAACGTAACTCCTGAAGAGGCCCTGAATCATCCGACCTGGTCCATGGGCCGCAAAATAACCATTGACTCAGCCACGCTAGTCAACAAAGCATTTGAAGTTATCGAAGCCCACTGGCTCTTCGATATGCCCTACGACAAGATCGACGTTGTTATCCATCGGCAATCGATAGTTCACTCCATGATTGAGACTGCCGATGGAATTGTGAAGGCCCATCTCGGGTCCCCAGACATGAGATATCCGATTCAGTACGCGCTCAGCCACCCGCAAAGAGTATTCAACCCGGGACTAAAGCCATTTGACCCTGTGGAGACCGGTTCGCTTACATTTGAAGCTATGGATCCACAGTTGTATCCATGCTTCGAACTAGCGATCGATGTAGGCCGAAGGCCGGGGACATGGGGAGCGGCGCTGATGGGCGCTGACGAGGCAGCAGTAGAGATGTTCCTTGAAAACCGCATCAAATTTACGGAAATCCCCGATGTAATCCGGGCCGTAGTGGACCAACATACCCCTAAAGACTCAACAAACCTCCCGAATCTAGACGAGGTCATTCAGACGGCACGGTGGGCGTCGGACACTGCGAGAGCCACAGTAGTCGGTTCGTCCAATTAACTCCGTTCCGTCCCGGTAAATATCTATGGACACATTGATTCTAGGAATCATCACCTTCCTGCTCGTGCTGGGCCCACTTGTGATCCTGCACGAATTTGGTCACTTCTTTGCGGCGAAGCTAACCGGCACCAAGATCGTCGAGTTCGGTTTTGGCTTCCCTCCACGCGCTGGTGGCAAGTGGACCGGCCGTACACCGGTGAAAATCACGGCCGACACACTCCTTGATCTGGAACTCGTCGAGAAGTTCGAGCTAGAGCACGGAGTGACCACGGGCGCAGATTTCGTTGCGCAGCATGCTCGGGTTGGCCAGTTGATCGCGTTCGCGACGTACGAGAACGAAAGTGGCGAGATCGTAGCGCGGCGTGCAGCCCTGTATGACGATCGCACTGAGTTGAGTGGCGATGGCGATCTGATCGCCGGCAAGATCAAGTCGATCGAAGACGGCACTATCTATATATCTGAGATGCTGTGGTCATTCAACTGGCTCCCACTGGGCGGATTCGTCAAGATGGTGGGCGAAGAGGACCCGACCTCCAAGAACTCACTGGCCAGCAAACCGCGACTTGCGCGGGTTTTCGTGCTGGCTGCGGGCGCGGGCGTGAACTTCGTCCTGCCATTCCTGATTTTCACCATCGTCGCGATGATTCCGCAGAACATTCGAGTTGGTGAGGTGGTAATCACCGCGGTGATGCCCGGATCTCCAGCCGAGGAAGCCGGACTTCGTCTTGGCGACAAGATTATCGAAGTTGATGGGCGGGCTATCGAAAACGTCCCTGCCCTCCAGGAAGCGGTCACCCTCAAACTGGGTGGGAACAGTAACTGGGATATCCAACGCGGCATCCCTGACCCGTTTCCGCAGCCTGGAACACCCCTACCGGCGTTCCAGTACAGGGGGGATGAGGATTCCGTTTCTCTTGAGCCCCGCTGGAGACCTCCGTCTCGCTCGGTAGTCCAGGTGGTAACTGATCCCGATAAGGAACTATCGCTTGTAGACGCGCGGATTGCTGACGCACTGTCTGGTGTGAGCAATCGTCTGACTGTGGTTCCGAGTGTGAACGACCCAACAGTCGAAATCACGATTGCCGATCTCCGAGAGATTGCGCCCGGGATCGACTATCGCGTCGGTGACCGGTTGCTGGTCGTTGCCGAGGTGGTCAACCCTCAACATGAGATTGGCATCCTGGATGCCCGGCGGTATGAGAACGCACTTGGCGTGGTCACCCGGCTCCAAGAAGGACCGGTAGGCATCACTATTCGCAGCCAAAATCAGAGCCTTGAAAAGCGATGGGTCTGGCCGTGGTTCGCCGTTGGGCGCGGAGCTCAGGAAGTGAAGGATCTAGTCCTTCTCACTAAGAACGGCCTCACTGGAATCATCATCGACAGTGGCAATCCCCAGCTTGAGGGTCCAGCGACTGTAGGGCCGATCGGAATTGGTCAGCTAACCGGGGAGATCTCGACCGCTGACGCTGATCTAATCTCCAAGATAACCACACTGGCGAACCTGGCTGCTACATTGAGCCTTAGCCTTGCGGTGATAAATATTCTGCCAATTCCGGCACTCGACGGTGGACGCCTCTTCTTCGTCATCGTGGAGGCGCTTCGAGGCGGACGACGAGTCTCTCCGGAGAGAGAGGGACTTGTCCACCTCGCCGGAATGGTGGTGTTGCTGGGCCTCATTCTTCTCATTAGCGTCCAGGACGTTATGCGACTTTTCCGTGGTGAAACCTTCTTCTAGCTGAGTTTGTTACTGGTCGCCGTAAGCAGCTATTCAAGTAAACTGAACGCTCTCAATACCATCTTGCGACGAGGGCAGCATTCTCTATGGCCAAGAGGCGAATAACCAAGCAGATCTCCGTTGGCGGCGTCAAAATTGGCGGGCGCGATAACCCGGTTATCGTGCAATCCATGACGACGGGAGATACCCGAGATGTCAAAACCAGCATCGCGGAGATCAAGACTCTGGAAGACGAAGGCTGCGAGATTATTCGCGTCGCCGTCCCGGACATGGAAGCGGCAGATGCCATACCCGCTATCAAGAGCGGAATCAACATCCCGCTAATCGCCGATATTCATTTTCACTATGAGTTGGCACTTGCGTCCGTGAAAAACGGCGTGGATGGCTTGCGACTCAATCCCGGGAATATCCGAGACGCTGACAAAGTTCGCGAGATCACTGAAGCGGCAAAAAAGGCTCAGATTCCGATTCGTATTGGAGTCAACTTCGGAAGCCTGCCGCCGGTGGGCAAGATTGGCGCAAGTCGAGGTGGCCGGCGCGTTGTTGACGGTGTAAATGATCTTCCAACCATCGCGGAGGCCATTGCTCGCGGCGATGACGACGCTTACACGGTCGTCGATCACATGGTGGCGACCGCACTCTGGGAGATCAGCGTCCTGGAAGATCTGGACTTCGACGACATAAAGATTTCCCTGAAGGCGTTCGACGTCGAAACCACGGTTGAGGCATACCGAAAACTTGCTCCGCTGGTCCCATACCCGTTCCATCTTGGAATTACTGAGTCCGGCACGGTGACAACCGGCAGCATCCGTAGCTCGGTCGGGCTGGGCGTGCTTCTGTACGACGGCCTTGGGGACACAATTCGCGTATCGCTCGCTGGCGACTCGCGGGAAGAGGTCAAGACCGGGTACGAGATTCTCAAGTCACTGAAGTTGCGTGACAAAGGTCCAATCATGATCGCTTGCCCATCATGCGGGCGTGCTGATGTAGACGTGCTTGCGCTCACCAACAGTGTTGAGAAGTTCATCAAGGAAGTGAAGACGCCCCTGAAGATCGCCGTAATGGGTTGCGAAGTGAACGGACCCGGCGAAGCCAAGGATGCGGATATTGGGATTGCAGGCGGCAACGGGCGCGCCGTAATTTTCCGTAAAGGCGCCAAAACCAAAATCGTGGCTGAGGCTGACATGTTGGATGCGCTCATGCAAGAGGTCCGCGCGGCCGAGGCCGAGATGGCGGAATCGCAGGCGTAAGCTATTCAAACTAAGTTCGGCGGGGCCCGAGTAATCCCAATACTTACCGCCGTCCAATATTGGCCCTGAATTTCCACGATCGATACGTTCAGTTCAAAGGATTCCGCGTTAAATGCGCCTGACCAGATACTTCGGAAAGACCCTGCGACAAGCCCCCAGCGATGCCGACACGATCAGTCATCAGTTGTTGGTCCGCGCCGGGTACATTCAGCAGCTTGCAGCAGGCAGCTACCAGTTTCTCCCGCTGGGCTGGCGGATGCAGCAGAAGATATCCGACATCATCCGTGAGGAGATGGACGCAGCTGGTGCGCTGGAAGTCAGCATGCCTGTAATCCAGCCTCGTGAGATCTGGGAACAATCCGGTCGGGCCGAGACCTTCATACCTCCGCTTGCTGGTTTCCAGGACCGACGGGGCCGTGAAATGGTCGTCGCACCTACTCACGAAGAGGCTGTGACTACGATGGTCAAGGCCAACGTCAACAGTTATCGCGATTTGCCCGTGAACCTTTACCAGATTCAGACTAAGTTCCGGGATGAGCCGCGTCCCCGAGCCGGGCTGCTGCGCACACGTGAATTCATGATGAAGGATGCGTACAGCTTCGACGCCACCCAGGAGTCGCTCGACAACAGCTACGACCTGATGGTCAAGGCCTACATCAACATATTCACTAGATGTGGGCTTGAAGTGGCGATAGTAGAAGCGGACTCTGGCGGTATAGGCGGCAAGGATTCTCAAGAGTTCATTCTTCTTGCGGAGAACGGTGAAGACGTTGTGCTGCTCTGCGAGAACGGCGACTATGGCGCGAACGTTGAAAAAGCGGAGTTTGTAAAACAACCCAATCCGGAAGAATCTCCCCTGGAAATGGAAGAGATTGCCACACCCGGAATCAAGACGATTGATGAGTTGGCGAAGTCACTTGGGATACCAACCAACAAAACTGCGAAGGCCGTGTTCTACACCGTTGGCGGCGAGGTGATCGTTGTCACGATCCGCGGCGATCTTGATGTGAATGAGGTCAAGCTGCGCAATATCCTGGGTGGAGTCGAACCGCGGTTCTCCACGCCAAAGGAGGTTGCGAACTCCAACTTGGTGCCGGGTTCAGCTTCGGCAGTAGGCCTGGACGGCATCCGCTCAATCGTGGATGACTCACTGACCCTTGGATCGAATTTTGTTGCGGGAGCGAACAAAGAAGGGTTCCACATCAAGAACGTCAACTTCCCTCGTGACTTCAAGGGAGACATCGTCGCGGACATCGCCAAAGCGACAGCAGGCGACGTTTGTCCTCGCGACGGCGGCATCTTCCATGATGCGCGTGGAATTGAGGTCGGTCACGTTTTCAAGCTTGGAACCATCTACAGCAAAGACTTCGACGCAAATTTCCTGGATGAGACTGGAGAGTCGCACCCAATCATCATGGGCTGCTATGGCCTGGGCGTTAGCCGGCTCGTCGGTGGCATAGTTGAAGCGCACCATGATGAAAATGGCATGACTCTTCCTGCGGCCATTGCTCCGTACTTGGTGTACCTGGCCAGTCTGAATGTGGATGACGAAGGCGTTCGGGAGGCGGCAGATGGTCTATACGCTGAACTCACCAATGCGGGCCTTGACGTGCTTTACGACGATCGGGATGAGAAGCCGGGCGTCAAATTCAAAGACGCTGATCTAATCGGAATTCCTGTGCGGGTTGTTGTCAGCCGCCGAGGACTAAACAACGGTCAGATTGAGTTAAAACTTCGGACCGATCGCGAGGCAACCCTTGTGCCAACGGCAGAGGTCCGTGACGCCGTCAAAGTAATGCTGGGGCGCTAGACGCCGGTCCCGCGTATCGCCTCTATCCCGCGAAGAACGTCGAAAAAGTCCTCGAACGGGGTGAAGTTAACCTGATTCACCTCGCAGTTTTGGGCAAGAGAACCCCTTGCAAACACCACGTCCGCTTCACCCGAAACGCAAAAATCAGAAAGCCCGTCTCCGACGAACACGACTGAGTAATTATCTCGTTGGAACGGCCTCACCCTGTCGCACTTGCAGATGCCGTTGATATCGCACAGGGTAGCGCCGGGACTGGGGGTGAACACAGCGGTTTCGCCCAGGGAGAAATCTGCCTTTGCCGAGATGTATTTCACATCAGAAAGACTGAATTTCTCCAGGATTGCGTCGATATAGAACGACCACCCACTGGACGCGATTTCCAGAGGGATATCGTTCGACCGGGCATAGTTGAGTAGCTCCTTGAATCCCGGCCTGATTTCTCCCACATTCCGTGCAAGATCTCTCATCTCACTTTGACGAGACGATTCCAGATACGTCGCTTCCCATTCGTGAAGCTCCCGCGACCCGAATTCACCGGAACGGTAACGGATAATTCCTTCATCCCATCCGGGTGTCCCGAAGGCCTCGATGATCTGGAGACCGACATCCTTAGTGGTGATCGTTCCATCGAAATCGATCACTATTGCCAAACGTGACATTCACCCCTCCGCGACCCTGTTGAAGATGATTCAAAGCATACCCTGAGCACCAAACTTGGGTCGCACGATTATCCGAATTGTCTAAGGAGCCACAAAACGGTATAATTTGTGATGGTCTGGAGTAATTTCTGAAGAAGTGGGGCGAGCCCACTTTTTTGTTTGTATGAGATATTTCATTTTCCAGTACAAATCATGGCATGGAGGTGTCGGCGATGAAAAGTGATCTGTTACTTGCCGTGACTCAACTTGCCGCAGAACGAAGTCTCCCACCCCACATCGTGGTGAACGCGGTTCAAGACGCCCTGACGGCGGCTTACAGGCGGGATGAAATTGCCGGTGGCGAAGACGTCGTCGTTGAACTGGACTCGGAGACCGGCGACGTCACCGTTCACACGGTCCGAAACGTTGTGGAAGAGGTCGAAGAGCCTGGATCTCAGTGGACTCTTGAAGAAGCAAGGACCCACGATCCCGACGCGCAAGTGGGAGACCAGATTCGCACCGGACTGATTGAGAGCAACCCGGGTCGCATCGCGGCTCAAACGGCAAAGCAATTAGTGATGCAGCGGCTGCGCGACGCCGAACGAGAGCTCGTATTTGACGAATATGTTGGCAAAGAGGGCGAAGTCGTCACTGCCACAATCCAACGCATAGACCCAAGATTCATCACCATGGACCTTGGCCGCGCCGAAGCAATCATGCCTCCAGCCGAGCAGGTGCAGCGAGAGCGATACCGCCCCGGCATGAGGCTGAAGGTGTACATCTCAGAGGTTCGCCGAAGCGTTCGCGGGCCAGAGATTGTTGGCTCCCGAACGCACACAGAGTTGCTTCGTAAGTTATTTGAAACAGAAGTTCCTGAGATCTTCAACGGCGTGGTCGAAATCAAGTCGATTGCGCGCGAGCCCGGAGCCCGGAGCAAAGTTGCAGTTACATCCAATCAGGAAGGCGTTGACCCGGTTGGCGCTTGCGTTGGTCTGCGGGGCATCCGGATTCAAAACGTAGTCAATGAGTTGATGGGCGAAAAGATTGACGTTGTTGAGTACAGCGAAGATCCAATCAAATTCATATCTAACTCACTGAGCCCCGCCCAGGTCGACAAGGTGACGCTAAACCAGGACGAAAACAGCGCTTCTGTAGTCGTGCCTGATCGTCAATTATCTCTCGCGATTGGACGGGAAGGTCAGAATGCTCGGCTTGCCGCGAAACTGACCAACTGGCACATAGATATCAAGAGTTCGTTGGATGATGTTCCAGCGCCAGTTGTTGAGCCAGAACCTTCTGTTGATGCAGTAGTTTCAGAAGACGCTGTGGCTGCTGAAACCGTCGATGCGGTCGCTACGGAGACCATCGAGATTCCAGAGACGGTTGAGGTCGAAGTAGCAGCGGAGATACTCGAGGCTGATATCGCAGAACCTGCGCCCGTCAACTCTGCCATCGAAAAAGCCGCTGAACTCGTCGACGAGTCCGCTGCCTCAGACACCTCTGCCGAGGAAGAGTTGGCCCTTCTTGCCCTTGAAGAAGAGATTCGCGCTCTTGAAGCTCAGGAAAAAGTGGAGCAGGAGCGGGTGGAGCTTGAGTTGGCTGCAGCGGCCGCTGCAGTGAAATCAGGCGATATCTGGCAGGTTGGCGCTGGTGGTGACGGCGATGATGGTGGTGGGCTACGGTTCGCAGAAGACATCGTTGGGTACCGCGATATGTCGTCAGGCCGTAGA
The DNA here is from genome assembly GCA_013204555.1 of Chloroflexota bacterium. Taxonomy (GTDB): domain Bacteria; phylum Chloroflexota; class Dehalococcoidia; order Lucifugimonadales; family Lucifugimonadaceae; genus UBA1151. The sequence goes on from JABMNO010000032.1 coordinate 40,920, forward strand.
AGCAGGCGAGGACGAGGTGGAGCCAACTTGAGCCCCAAGGCGCGCCGGGCGCAGGCCAAGAAGACACCCACATCCCCTTCCTCACCTGACAACAAGTCATAGTTAGTCCAGCGCGTTACGGCGCTGAGGTTTGCGTATGACCCAAAAGCATGTGAAGCATGTGCCGCTCAGAACCTGCGTGGCCTGCCGCACCAAACGTCCGCAGATAGAGCTTGTTCGACTGGTAAGGTCACCCGCAGGTGAGTTTTCAATCGATCCCGCGAAAGGCGCGTCCGGGAGAGGTCTCTATCTCTGTCGGAACCGGCAGTGCTGGGTAGATGGTGTACAGAATGGAAGAATCGCCAGGGCGACTAGATCGCCTGTTGAAACAAGGTCTGCCGCGGAGTTGATGGCTTGGGCAGGCAATAACCTGAGTTCATCGGAATTTTCTCGGGTGGAGTAAGTCTCAAACTCGGAGTAAAGTTAGTGACTTCCACCGCTCAATAACGTAGTGAGGGCAGGTTTCAAACATGTCCCTTCCAGTTCGAAATTAAGAGAGAGATTTAGCGTATGCCAAGACGGAGGCAGCCCGGAGCCAGAAGGCGTCCACCAGGACGGCACGGACCGCGTCGTTCCAGACCGGATAAGTCGGACAGCGCTGTTGCAGAGTTAGAGAGGCCGGACGGCCCAATTGAATTGCCTGCGCAGATTACCGTGGGTGACCTATCTGAAGTCCTTCACATCTCTCACGTAGATGCCGTTAAGGCCGTCCTTCGGCTTGGCATTATGGCTACCGTTAACGAAGAAATTGACTTCCAGACGGCGGCCCAGGTTGCCCACTCCTTTGAAGTTGCCGTTCTCCGGCCAAAAGAAAAAGAAGAGAGCCAAGCTTCCCAGCGACAGGAAGTTGCGTCTGATGAAGATGAGGGCGCGGTCAAGCGTCCACCCATCGTCGCCATCCTCGGTCACGTAGACCATGGGAAGACCACTTTGCTGGACGCAATACGCGGCTCTCAGGTTGTGGACGCCGAAGCAGGCGGAATCACACAGAGCATCGGTGCCTACCAGGCCAGATTCAACGATGAGCTCATAACGTTCATTGACACCCCCGGACACGCCGCTTTCACCGCCATGCGCGCCCGAGGAGCCCAGGCCACCGATATCGCTATTCTTCTAATTGCGGCTGACGATGGAGTGCTTCCACAGACGGTTGAAGCGATAGAGCACGCCAAAGCCGCTGGGGTACCTATCATTGTGGTGCTCAACAAGATCGACCTCCCTGGAGCTGATCCAGAACGGGTAAAGGCGCAACTTACCTCACACGATTTGGTTGTTGAGTCCTACGGTGGTGACATCGTGGTGGTTGAGGTTTCTGCGGTCAAGAAACAGGGCATTGACGAGCTTCTAGAAGCAATATTGCTTGTGGCAGAAGTCGAGGGCTTTGTGGCCAATCCTGACAAGCCAGGGGCCGGGGTGGTCATTGAGTCTCATATGGACCAACAGCGCGGACCGCTCGCCAGCGTGATCATACGATCAGGACAAGTACACACCGGCGACAGCATCGTCGTTGGAACCAACCGCGGCCGAATTCGGGCGATGACCGATGGATTCGGAATGAACGCAGTAGAGGCTGGACCGTCTACTCCAGTTCAGATTCTTGGACTGGATGGTCTGCCGCAACCTGGAGATGCGTTCGATATTGTTGAGAACGATAAGACCGCTCGCCAACTTGTAAGCGCGCGCAAGCGACTCGCACCGGGTCGGTCGAGTGGACGGCGAGCTACCACGATGGCGGAGATCATGCGATCTCGCGGCGTTGAAGGCAACGTAGATCTCAACCTGGTCATCAAGACCGGAAGTCAGGGAGCAATTGACGCCGTGAGGCGTGCGCTGGAACCGGCTTCCGTAGAAGAAATCAAAGTCAACATACTGAGCATTGGCACTGGCGTCATCAACGACTCCGACGTCATGCTGGCGGCGGCCTCAAACGCGATTGTGCTTGGATTTGAGACGTTCGCACAACCTGGTGCTGTACGTCAGGCCGATGCACAGGGCGTTGAAATTCGCACATACGACATCATTTACCAGCTAGTTGATGATGTTGAGGGCACCGCCAAAGGATTGATCGCTCCTGAAGAGCGAGAGGTCACGCTTGGTCGCGCTGCCGTTCAACAGGTCTTCCCGGCAGGACGCCGAGACAAGGCCGCGGGTATCAGGGTCACGGATGGGTTCTTCTCAAGATCGGCCAGTGTCCGTGTTCTCAGGAAAGGCGAAGAGGTCTTCTCAGGAAGGGTTCTCTCGCTACGCCGGTTCAAGGATGATGTCCGTGACGTGCAGACCGGCTTTGAAGGTGGCCTTACGATCCAGAACTTCAGCGACTTCGAAGAGGGCGATGTCCTCGAATGCTTCGAAATTCAGGAGTTCCGAAACTAACGACTTGCTAATCGTCCCCTCGCCAATAGGAGGGGACGAGGCGCCGTCTTAGCTGACGCTGAACGATAGAAGTCGGTATCCGTGGTGTTTGCGTCGAACTCCCACGGTGAGGCCGGATGTGTGTTTTACGGCCATTTCTAGCCTCGTGATGAAGGTTGACCCTCCAGCGAACACAGCCGTTCCTCCGGGCCTGAGCAATGACTTCGATCTGCTGGCGATAGACACGCAATCTGTTGCAGTCTCGTCGCCTCGCAGCCGTCCAAGCAGCAAGTCACAACTGGGTTCATCTGATTCTGAGAGTTCTGGCAAATGCTGCAAGCTGACACGATCTGGGTCATAGCCGTTTGCAGCGAGGTTGTGCATCGAATACCTCAGAGCAAGCAAATCATGGCTGTGCAGGGTCAGGCTTCCCGGGGCCATCGCCAGCGTCGCTGCCACCGGGACGTGACCCTGCGCCGGTTCGTAGACGAATACATCTGGGCGGCCCCTGACTTCTGATTCAGCCAGCCAGCGGACGAGCAGCGCCGTGCCATGTCCCGGTATCTCGAAATCCTCAACTCCTCGAGCCGTTTGGAGCAAAACTCCCTCGGGTGCTCCATCAACGCCACTTTCACCTCGGTGATACATGTCCAGATCGGGAGCGATCGGTCCAACGTCAAACGGCGTAGCAGCGAATCCATAGTGGTAAGCGACGTAGTGCTGGTTGGCTTCCCGAACGGTGACTGAGATTGACTCATCAGCCGCGAGCAGATCATCAACGAACTCTGCCAGCGGCGAGACGACCACGCATGCGACGCTACCGTCCTCGGCCAGGTAGTTGCGTGAGTCAAGGATGACCGACTCGATGACGTCCGGTCCGGCTTTGCCAGGGATGTTAGATACGATCACGTCAAACCCACCCTCAGGTACGTCTGAGTATCCAAGGCTCCCGTAAGTCTCGACCTTATCGGATACGGCATTTAGCTCGGCGTTACGGCGTGAGTAGTCCACTGCCAGCGCGTCACGATCCACCATGTGAGCACCATCGGCTAGACCGGATGCGACCATCGCGATTCCCAGGGGTCCATAACCGCAGCCCACGTCTAAAATTTTCCGTGGCGCCGGATTGAACTGGGCGGCGATAGTCCTTAAAAGGAACCTGGTTCCCGCATCTACCTTGAAGCTACTGAATAGCCGCTGAGTTATAGCGAACTCAAGATTCGACTTGCCGAACCTGAGTGGAATTGTATTGAGTACTGCTGAGCGGCTGACCCGCGAGGTTTTTGCCACCGTTTATCTGGAAATCAAGTGACGGTAACGTCAGTAATCTCGGGGGCATGGATCTTGAGGGAGGTCGAGAGGAATCGAACCACTGCCTCGTGAGTTGGCACGCACTCCGGGCACTCCTCGTTCACGCCCGGCGTGTACTTCACCTCAAGGGATGGTGAGTCCAAGCGTACGAGTTCAAGTGTCCCGCCCTCTGAGGCGACCATCGTCTCAATGTTGCGCAACACCATGTCAATCTTGGGATCGGAAACGCTTTCAACCATCTACTCTAATCTCCTGCACTTTTGATCCTGAACTACCGCGCCGTCGCGAGTTCCCGCCCCTCGGCGGCTCGTTGCTGCTCTTCAGCGTGGTATGAACTTCTCACTAGAGGCCCGGCGGCCACATGCTTGAAGCCCATCCGCAATCCTTCTTCTTCTAACGCCTTGAACTCATCCGGATGGTAGTACCTGATAACAGGATGGTGGCGTTTAGTGGGGCGAAGATACTGGCCGATGGTCAAAAGTTCAACGTTTGCTTCCCTGAGATCGCCCATCGTCTGCAGCACCTCTGGCTTCGTCTCTCCCAGTCCTAGCATCATGCCTGACTTGGTAGACGACTCCGGTTGAATGACCTTTGCTCGCTGGAGTAACTCCAGGCTGAGATCGTAGTCTCCACGAGGCCGGACTTTTCTGAATATTCGACGTACTGCTTCTATGTTGTGGTTGAGGACGTCTGGGCGCTGTCCTAGAACAGTTCTCAAGGCCGCCTCATCACCGTTAAAGTCCGGTATTAACACCTCGACGTGGATTCCCGGAACATGCTCCCGAATTTGCTTTATTGTCATGGCGAAGATGCCTGAGCCACCGTCTTCAAGATCGTCACGGTCAACACTCGTCACGACGATGTACTTGAGGTCCATGTCCTGAACCGTTTTGGCAACGCGCATGGGCTCACCAAGATCAAGACCGAGCGGCTTACCCGTCTTCACGTTGCAGTAAGAGCAAGCTCGGGTGCAGGTATCCCCCAGAATCATAAATGTGGCTGTACCGCGCCCCCAACACTCGCCAATATTGGGACACGCCGCCTCTTCGCAGACCGTGTTGAGCTTGAAACTTCGCATCTGGTTCTTGACCCGAGCGTAGTTGTCGCCGCCCGGGAACTTGACCTTGAACCAGTCAGGAAGTCGTCGTTCTTGTTCCAATGAAATTGCTGGCCTTTTGATGAGAGGCTGGAGTGGAGAGATCGCCCTATTGAAGGATAGCAGAGCAAACGCTGATTTCTGAGGCCTGATTTCCTCCCGTTTGACCTGGTCACCAATACAATTGGAACTTCTATTTTTCGGTATACCCATTTCTCGCAACGCGACCCGGAGCAAATTGAGCAGAAGACGCTACAAAAGCCGCAACCAGAAGTTCAAAGGCCCCTGGATTACTGACGAACTCGGAATTGATCGAGGCGATCGGATCCGGGTAGAACTTGGCGATCCCCATGAAACAGGTGAAACGAGTGCGACTTACGAGGGAATCAGCATCGAAGTCGCTGGTGGCGTTCCCGGCGAAACGGTAGAAGTTGAGATAACTCGCCGATATCCGAACTCACTGGCGGCAACGGTCGTTGGCATCGATAACCCATCGACTGATCGAACAGATCCTTTGTGTCCTTACTACCTGTCATGTTCTGGCTGCCAGTGGCAGCACGTCACTTACGAGCGGCAACTTGACCTGAAACGGGAACGCGTGGAACGGGCAATTCGGGCGTATCCAGAATTCGCGGACGTAAGCATCCTCCCTGCCCTGCCCTCACCAGAGAATTACGGTTACCGAAACCACGCCCGGTTTACCGTGCGCAAGAGTGGGGAGATCGGATACGTAAATCGGCATACCCGCCAGTGGTTACGAGTCGACCGTTGCCTGCTGATGGCTGAGCAGATCAACACCGCGCTTGGCAAGATGCAAGACCATGTTCGCGGCATGTCCCAGATGTCCATCCGGGTTGGTGTTAACACCGGCGATATGCTGATTCAGCCAAAGCTGCCAAACGCCGCCATTGATTTGAAATCTGGTGGGCGGGACTACACAGAAAAACTGAATGGACGGCCGTATCGGGTGGCTGGATCTTCCTTCTTCCAGGTCAACACCGCGCAGGCAGAGAATCTGGGTGCGATCCTTGCTGAACGACTGCAGTTGTCAGACAAAGACACGCTCATCGACGCCTACGCTGGGGTAGGCACGTTCGCCATCATGCTGGCGTCTTACGTCAGAAAGGTCATCGTCATTGAGGAGTCCAACTCGGCGGTTGAAGACGCTACGCACAACGCCCATGACATCCCTAATATCGAATTTATTGAAGCGAAAACAGAGGAAGCCATGCCGGGGTTGAGCGGAGAGGTCGATGTGTTGATTCTCGACCCACCTCGCCGTGGCTGCCATCCTGAAGCGATTGAGGCCACAAAACAGCTGGCACCCGGAAAGATCGCAATGGTCTCATGCGATCCTCAGACGATGGCCCGTGATCTTGCGTCGCTATGCGCCGACTCGTCGTTCATACTTGAAGAAGTACAACCCGTGGACCTGTTCCCGCAGACACACCACGTGGAGTGCATTGCCATCCTGAAGAAGGCGTAGCCGTTAGTTGCAGGTCTCAAACATAACTCTGTCATCCACCAATCTGATACTGGCTTCTGGTTCACCGCGCCGAGAGGAAATCTTGAATTCCGCTGGCTTCAAATTCACCGTTCAGGCATCTTCAATAGATGAGGACTTGATGGACGACGGAATTGAGGTGGCCGAAGTCGCAGTTTCACTTGCGACCGCCAAGGCATCTGCTATCGCACGACAATCGCGATCCACTGTGGTCATTGGCGCGGATACGATCGTGGCGATGAGTGGCAAGCAGTATGGCAAACCCTCTGACGCCGACGACGCACGTCTCATGCTTGAAGAGTTACGGGGGAAGAGCCACGCAGTCATCACCGGAGTGGCGATCGTTGCTGGCGAAAACATCATATCGGGCCACCGATCCACTCTCGTGAATATGCGAGACTACGATGTGTCTGAAATCACGAATTACATCACAAGCGGGAGTCCATTGGACAAAGCTGGATCATATGGAATCCAGGATGAATCGTTTATGCCAGCAGCTTCAATCGAAGGCTGCTATCTGAACGTTGTCGGATTGCCTCTGTGCCTTACCGGCGAACTCATGGTCAGCGTAGGCCTAATTACGGGTGCGGATAGCCCTGCATGCCCCAACCACGACGGCATCCCGGGACTTACACCATGAACTTGATGGGTATTGGCCCGATGGAACTGTTTGTGGTCGCTATTCTGGCGTTCTTCCTTCTTGGGCCCAAAAAGATGGCTGAAGCCGGAAAGACTTTCGGGAAGGTGCTCCGAGAGTTACGGGAACAGCGGGATGAGTTTACGTCCCTGCTGATGGAAAGTACCGATATATCAGACCCTGACGACAAGCCCAAAAAGCGCGCTGTTCCACCGCCAGTCAATATACCGGCGCCAGTCGGGGCCGTTTCTCAATCCGGTGATCCCGGTGACGGTTCTGAGCCAGCGATTGACGATGTCCTAGAAACGCCTGAGCCCCAGGATGACACGCCCGACGATAAGTCCGGAACAGAGGGAACGTAGAAGTGGCGTCTCCGAGGGAAATGCCTTTCCTCTCCCACATCAATGAACTAAAGCGGCGCCTCATGTGGTCGGCGCTCTTTTTCATTGTCACGGTAGGAACATCCCTTGCGTTTCACCGAAACATAATCAGGTTCCTCGTAGAGCCGGCGGAAGATCTAAACGCGTTCACTGGCGGCGCTCTCATATTCACCGACCTGACTGAGTTCTGGGGCGCTGCCGTGAAGATTTCTGTCCTCACAGGCGCCCTCGTCACGATGCCATTCCTGACTCTCCAGATCAGCCTGTTCCTTGGGCCTGGATTGAGCAGCAATGAGCGCAAGTGGCTCTATCTGCTTATGCCATTTGCACTGATCTCATTCGGGGCAGGCGTCGCCTTCGGCTACTACGTACTCATCCCACCGGCGATAAACTTCCTGCTTAACTTTGCTGGAGATGTCGCCACACCGCTGATTCGAATCGGTTCGTATCTGAACCTGGTAACAATGTTGCTGTTCTGGATGGGTCTATCGTTTGAACTACCGGTGGTGATGTTCTTCCTGGCAAAGATCCACGTGGTGACGCCTCAGTTCTTTGGAAGCAAACGGAAATACGCCGTAGTCGGAGCTTTCGTTGTTGGAGCGATGATCACCCCGACATTCGACCCATTCAACCAGTCACTTGTCGCTGGTCCAATAATTGTTCTTTACGAGATTGGCTACTGGCTGGCGAGGCTTGGCGCCAGACGAGATAAGTCCGAATCGACCGAAGCATCCAGTTCGGCGTAACTTGCGCCAAAAAAAAAGCCCGAGAGATCCCGGGCTTACATTTTGAGCAGAATTATCTAGGTCTTGGACTCAGTTGTCTCATCGTCCGAGTCATCTGATCCATCACCCTTTAGTTGAGATCGAAACTCTCTCAACCCTTTGCCGATGCCGCCGCCGACTTCCGGCAGCCGACCGACTCCGAAGATGACCAGAATGATCACTAGAATTATGACGATTTCAAGTGGGCCAATGCGTGGCACAGGCGTCGCTCCTATTCAATCGCGTGTTCCGTACGAAGTTGTATTAGAGACACGCCGAACACTGCAATGTTCGCACTGACATATCGCCCAGTCAACGACTTGCGTCCCAACTCACAGTAATCTCACGGAGTCCATGGCGCTCGTCATTGATCAAAACTACTTCAGATATCGCCAGACAGCCACGACTTTCCCAATGACTTCAACGTCATCCGCAGATACGCGAATTGGCTCCATGGTGCTATTGGCTGGTTGCAGACGAACGGTTGGACCCTCAGCGTAGAACTTCTTGAGGGTGGTCTCCTCATCTCTCTTCAAGCGAACTGCTGCCATCTCGCCATCCGCAACGGTGCTCACGCTCTCCATCACAACCAGATCGCCGTCATCAATCAGGGCGTCAATCATGGAGTGCCCCTTCACCTGCAGCGCGTAGAGCCTGCTCCCGTCACCAACCATACTCTGCGGCATTTCGATGTACTCGTCGGCCTCTGTGGGCAACGGGGCATCCGCAGCGGGCAGAGATATTGGTGACCCGGCAGCAATCGCTCCAAGAAGCGGCACGGAAACGTTCTCTGACTCCGACTGCTTCCGATTCAGCAGTTCAAGTCCACGAGAGACATCTGCGTGGCGACGCAGAAAGCCTTTTTCTCGAAGAGAATTCAGGTTGTAGTCGACAACCGATGTGGAGCTAATTCCACAACCGTTTTGAATATCACGGACGGTGGGCGGATACCCATTATCATCGAGAAAATTGGAGATGAACTCCAGCATCTTTCGTTGACGGTCAGACAGATCTGCCACCGGTCTCTCTCCCTGCCGGCCTTGCCGACGCTCGGTTGCGAAATGGTGGTGAACCGACCTAAATTCACTCAGAGTAGTTCACCTATCCGCACTAATGTTCTCATTCAACTTATGCGGACACGCCTCAGGTGTCAATCATGCCGTGACACTGAGACCGACCGAGTACTTACAAGCCTTCGCACCCCGGAGGATAGGAGGCAGAGCTGACTGCCTCACCAGACGTATTCAAAAGTGTTGCCTCATCCGGTTCGCTATTGGACCAGATCGCCGCTCCTGAACCAAAGGACAGTCCACCAGACTCGGGATGGAGTTGGTTCGTGTACACGCGGACGGTTTCCCCGGATGCGAGAGTGATCGCAGGGAACGCGAAAGACGGTCTGCCATCAGCGCTATCTATGAGTGTCCACCCGCTCAGATCAGTTGACGCGGATCCTGAGTTGATTATCTCAACGTACTCATCAGACTCCGACCGTGGCACCTCCCCATCAAAGAATACGCACGCGATCTCAATCCTGGGACCAGCTGTTGCGGGAATGCGGGTTGGGGTGAGTGTCGGAGCCGCTGTGCTCACCTGTGTTGGAGTCGGGAGAGGTGGCGAGGCGGTCGGCGTGGGGCCGAGAGATGGCGTTGCCGTGGGCGTATAGATAGCGTTATCAGACGGGATCGGCGTGACAGGAATTACCGTGATTACCACGGTTGCAGAGGGAGATGGACTCATCCGACCCGCTGAAGTTGGCTCTATCGTTGATGGAATCGGTAGGGGAAGTGTTCGTAGCGGAGTGGCTGCAGCGATCGTCGTTGGCACGGGAGAAGACCCCGTAGTGGACTCTCTCCCAACGTGCAGGTCTGATTCAACCGTGGCAGTCGCTGGTGAAATCTGAGCTAAATCGAACCCCGAATCAACTGTTGCCAGTTCCTCTTCTGCAGGTGAACCGCATGCAAAGACGAGCAGACAACAGGCAATGAGACTGATGCCCACCGGCCTTCCAATGCGTCGCCAAACGCTGTGATGTAACACTACTGATGATTCCAAAGTACGCGAATTATCTACGTATGTGAACGAGTTGCGGTATTCAACTCATCGCAGATTACGAGATTGTTGTGAATTCCCGCTAACTAAAAATCCCGCCTGAAGGCGGGATTTGTGCGAAGTGAACCGGACGGCAAGTCCTATTCAGCCAGCGCCTTTGATTGGGCCTTCACCAGCCTCGAAATCCGGCGTGAAGCGTTGTTCTTGTGAAGCACGCCTTTGCCCACCGCTTTGGCCAGCGCCTTGACCGCCTCGTCTACGGAGGTCTTTGCCTCATCCGAACTTGCATCCTCAACGATCGCCGCGCGAGCTGTGACTACGCGAGTTCGTGCAATGGTGCGGTGTGGCTTGTTGACCAAGGTCTTGTGTTCTCGGACTCTTCTGCTTTTCTTACTTGGCATATCGTCTCAGCCGAAACTCTTTCATCAAAATTCGACGCCACTCGAAGCTATGCTTCAAATGACGCCCCTATTACAGACCCTGTCTTACGATTCCGAAAACGCCTCTGACGTTCTCTAACCGCGAGAATAGCCTGCTCAATTGTTTGCTACCAGTAGTGTACACCGTAAGAGTAACGGAACAGGTGTCGTTGCCTTCGTCTTCTGTCGATGTCAGTGAATGAATATTGACCTTCTCTTCGCCCACCAGCGACGTCAGGTCTCGAATCAAGCCAACGCGATCCCATGCCTCTATTTTGAACCGGGCGGGAATGCGCGACGCGGAGTGGCCCCAATCCACTTCCACCAGGCGCTCGGGCTGGTCTTTGCCTCGAAGATTAGAACAGAGCGTCCGATGTATGGTCACGCCTCGACCACGTGTCAGATAGCCCACAATTTCGTCGCCGTACACCGGATTGCAGCACAAGGCTTCCCGAGTCAGCAGTCCGCTCATGCCCATCACGATGGTGCCGGACGTCCCGTCAACCTTCTTCAGGGGCTTCTCCGGCTCCTGTGGATGCGACTCCGTCGGGGTGGACATGAGCTTTGCAACCACTTCGCCCGCATGTAACTCTCCTGAGCCGATCAGCTCATAGAGCTCGTTCGTGGAGCCGTAACCCATCGCCTCAGCAACATCTTCGTGAGACAACTTCTCATGGAGCCTCCGGAGCTGCCTGGAAAGAAACTCTCGGCCATGGGTCTGCTTTTCCTCTCTCTCCTGACGCCTGAACCACTGGTTCACCTTCGACTGCGCACTGGCCGTCTTCAGATATCCGAGGTCGGGGTTCAGCCAGTCGAGCCGTGGTTTTCCGGGGCCTTTGTTCTTGCGGATGCTTACCGTGTCGCCGTTGTGCAGCGGCTTGTTCAGCGCTGTTAGCTTTCCATTGACCACCGCTCCACCTGTCTGGTGGCCCAGATTAGTGTGGATCTTGTATGCGAAATCAAGCGACGTTCCGCCTGCGGGCAGTTCGATGACATCTCCAGCAGGCGTGTAGACAAAAACCTGATCCCGCAAGATGTCAGTTTTGATCTGCTCAAGCCACTCGAAGTCCTCGCTGTGATCGCGATCGGACTCAAGGAGTTGCCTCAGCAGGGTCATCCCTTCATCAAATCTGTCTGGTGAGTCACCGCCTTCTTTGTAGAGGGTGTGCGCTGCAATCCCGTTTTCCGAGATGTTGTGCATCTCCGGAGTGCGAATCTGCACTTCAACCGGGAATCCATCAAGAGCTTTTACGGTGGTGTGAAGCGACTGGTACATGTTGTCTTTTGGGCTGGCGATGTAATCGTCAAACTGGCCGCCCATGGGTGGCCAGAACCCATGAATCACACCGAGCGCCGCATAGCAATCGCCCACTGAATCGACGAATACGCGCAGGGCGAACAGATCATGGATGTCACCCAGCTTCTTGCCTTGAGCGGCGTATCGGGCCGCTTTCTGGTGAATACTGTAAATATGCTTGGCTCGCCCGGTGACCTCGGCCGGTATCCCTGCGCTTTTAAGGGCCTTGTCTACCTCCACAGTCACACGTTCAACGTACTCTTCGCGCTGGGCGCGCTTGCGTTGCAGCAGGCGCGAAAGCGCACGAAATTCACGTGGCTCAAGATACTTGAACGACTCATCTTCCAACCGCCACTTGAGATCCCACATTCCCAATCTGTGCGCCAACGGAGCGTAAATATCCAGAGTTTCTCGGGCAATGGCGATCTGTCGATGTTGAGGAAGCGCCTTCAACGTCAGCATGTTGTGGAGCCTGTCTGCGAGTTTGATCACAACAACACGGACATCTTTGGCCATTGCCACGAACATTTTTCGCATTGATGCAGCACGAGCCGCCGCAAGGGCAGATTCCCGTTCCGTGCCTGCATCCAGTCCACCGGTTATCGAGACCGAAGCATCTGCGTTCCAGGGCAACATGCTGCCGTCTGCATTCAGTTTGGTGACCGAATCTACAAGAGAGGCAACATTGGGATTGAATCGATCTGCAAGTTCTTTGAACTCGATGCCGCAATCTTCCATCGTATCGTGCAAGAGTCCTGCCGCCACGGTATCGGCGTCCATGTGCAACTGGGCAAGGTAATGGGCTGTGGCGATGGGGTGTTCAATAAACGGCGCGCCTGACTTCCGGCGCTGCTCCCCATGAGCACGAATTGCGAAATCGAGGGCATTCGAGATGAACTGGCTCTGATCTTCTGTGAAGTTATCCTTCACTAAGATCATGAGATTCGCACCCGGGTTGGCGGTCTGGCGCGGCCGCGACCGTCCGTTGCTGTTTGAGTCCGAGGTTCTCGTTTGAGTAGCCATCAGCGTAATTTTATCTTGTTGGCGTCAGATGAGGATTACGTTGTACGTAACCGAGTTTAGAGCTATTTGCCCCCGAAGTATCGCGCTATCTCATCTCTCTCAAATTCTGGCAGCGGCCGGGAACGACCATTCTCCTCAATCTCCAGACCCGCAGATTGAGGCGTCAACTCACCGATGATCTCGGCGTGCCGACCTTTCTTGCGAATCGCGTTGACGATCTCATCGGATTTCGCTGGGTCAGCCGCAATTAACAGCGCACCGGAGGCGATAAGCCCCCAGGCATCCAGTTTGAGCGCCTGACAAATTGCCATCGCCTCCGGGTACATCCGAACGGAATCGCCCTTGATCGTGACTCCTACGCCGGAGGATCTGCACATCTCCGCGATTCCAGTGGCGAGTCCGCCTTCAGTTGGATCATGCATGGAATGAACGCCACCCACCGCGACAGCCACTCCTGCGTCCTTTACAACGCTTATACCCGGCTCATCAAGGAACTTTCGGGCCCGAGTCAGGATTGCCTCTTCCACGCCTGATTCGCGCAATCGGTCAGCGGCCTGTGTGGCGAGGATTGCCGTCCCTTCAACCGCTATTCCAGATGTCAGAATCAGTTTGTCCCCGACCTGGGCTCCAGACGTCGATATCTCTTTACCGCGACCAACAGTGCCCAGCATCGCGCCTGAGAGAATTGGTCTTGGAAGGTCCACGGTGATTTCGGTGTGGCCGCCAATCAGACTCACGTTCAGAGATTTGCAGGCCGACTGGAGCTGAGTGAAGACATCCTCGGGCAAAGACGGATCACTTCCCTCGGGGATGAACAGCGTCGCCATGAACCAGCGTGGAACCCCGCCGGTTGCAGCGACGTCATTCGCGTTTACCTGCACCGCGTACCAACCGATTCGGTCGGTGGCGAACGTGATCGGGTCCGTTTTGGCCACGATTAGTTCGGTGCCGGGATCGATAACCGCCGCGTCTTCACCGGGCCTTGGACCCAGTACGACCGAGGGATCGCCAGATGTATCGACCGTTTTCAGGAGGCGCGCCAGCAGGTCGGCTGGCAGTTTTCCAGCTTTAAGTCCGCTCATATCACCTGAAAGCGCAATCGTTTACTTCTACTGGGGAGGGAACGCCGGGAACTCCCGGGAAGCTAACGCCTCATTGATCAGTCTCTGGAAAGCCCCTGGAGCGATTCCATCCTGACCATCCCAGAATGGTTGGACACCCCGGATTACCTCACCCTGACCGGCACAGGCGTACAGGAAGGAGACCGTGCCAGCGGCGCTGATGAAGTCGATCTGGAAGAGCGGAGTACAGTCCGATCTTTCGCCAAGATGTGTATCACCAGAGAGGGCATCAAGGGTCAAACCGATCCGGGGTGCGTCATCCACCCTCACGAACTCTATTGGATCGTTCCCCGGAGGGAGAGCTGAGACGACGATTGAATTCACGCCGGTGAGATTCGCAACTTCGACCAGGTTGAGTGATGGCGTCGATGCCTGACTGGCAGCTTCGGCACATGAGATGACGTTTTCACCTAACCCGTCCGTGTGAACCTCCAGAGTGATGCCGCCGCCGTTCACAATGACCTTCCACCCGGACACCTGAACCTGTGCGTACATCACACCAGGAATCTCACACCCCAGGCCGGTGGTTGGCCATGTCTCTGGATCTTGAGAGAGGACGCTGATTTCGCTGGTGGGAACTCCAAGCTCTTCTGCGGCTAGAACTACCGCTTTAGCCCTTGCGAGGGATGGGCTGCTGGGAGTTGGAGTTGGCGTGGGAGGGCGAGGAGTTGCGGTCGCTGTTGGTTGTGGGGCGCTGGTAGCAGTTGGCGCAGGCGTGGGTACGGCAATAGGTGCGGGTGCCGTAGGCGCAGGTGTCGAAGTGGGAGTTGGAGCAGATGTCGCCGTTGGCTGTGGAGGGATTGCAGTGGCGGTAGGGGCAAGCGCCACAGGGGGCTGGGTCGGTATCGGCGTCGGGTCGTCATCGCCACCGCCGCAGGCGATCGCTATAAGAATTAACGATGTAGGAATCAGAATGATCGAGCGTATGGACGGCCGGAAGTTCATCTATTCAAACTCGATTTCTTCAGTGACTCGGTAGTAGCACACCAATTCTAGCCCGGCACTGGCAAGGGTGGGATTGAAACCTGCCGTGACGTTGAGGTGAAGGCAGCGCGATATTACGACATGACTTGCCGCACGCGATAACTTACTTGCCACCCGCAAGGGCGGTTTGGATTGCCTCGATTTGGATGTCAGGAGTCGGCGTGACTTCCATCATGCTTCCACCGAGATCAACAGTAATTCTTTCGACCGACCGAAATTCGTACTCGGCAGATTCAGGTGCTCCTTCCACGAGCAAGAACACCGATTTGAATTGTTCCTGTTCGCAGCTACCAGTGGCGTTTTCGAACACATTCACGCGCACCACGTCCGGGTCAATAAGCCATTCAACGGTGTCAACCGTTACCGCTAGATTGCACCCCGTCTGAGCAAACGTCGTCCCAACAAGGTCTTCGTTTTCCCAATCGATGTCACCGTCATCGACGATAAACGTCCCTTCAGAGTCCAGTTCCAATGCATTGGCTTCAAACGCGTCGATCGCAACCACTGTTTCTCCAACAAATCGCTCAGGATCCAGTATCTGACCAAGCCCCGCCAACTCCGTGAAGGAAAGTAACTGAGGGACGGAGTCGCACAGCGCACCATTACCGCCTATCGCGTCAGCGTGATATTCGTAACGAATCCCCTCATGAATGAGTCCTGCCACAACACCGGGAATATTGTAGATACCCTCATACAACTCTGGTGGTGGCAAACACCCTGGTGAAATTCTGGTGAATGGCCGCCCCTCAATGCTGTCCAGCCTGACATCAGACGGTACTCGACCTAACCGATTTTCCAACGCCTCGGTGGCGCTATCGACAATGTTCCTTGCCAGTTCAAACTCATCAGTTGGCAATGCGCCGGGTGGCACTTGTGTTGGCGTTGGTCCGGGGGTTGGGCTGGCAGCGGGCGTGTAGAACTCTTCGCATGCAATAGCGAGAAGAAATATCACCGATATTGTGGCCGCCAGGAGCCTGGGGGCCTGTCTGTGGGTCTGAAGATTCGAGGGTCGGTGCATGCTCTGTTAGGCCGTAATTGCGTGAGCCAGTCCACTATGCAGCATATCCGATGAACACAGCGATAGCGCCGTAGGCATGCAACACGTTCATCTGTATTGAGCCAGCGCATCTGGTCGCCCCTGAACGAACGTAGGTATTGCGTCTTTACACGTAGTGATTATCGTATGCACGAATTATTTTCTTCGCATATAGATACCAAAATACTATCGAATAGTTTCCCGGGTGATCTCAGATAGGAATTACGATGGCTGCATGAGGAATTCGTGTACTTCAGAAAAAGGTGATGGAATTCCAGACCTGATTGGTATAGATTCTATAGCCGATGGTAATTTAAACGTACGTACGAGTGCCCCAGAGAGTACGTGCGATACGGGTGACCGGTGTGCTTGACGAGAGTTCTCCGGGCTTAGTGAACTGAAAGATCTGATCAATTGAGCTATCTGTCCCTGAGAGCGCATCGCGCCATCCCGTTGATTCTTGCCATGGCTATCATCGCCGCTGCCATCGCATGTGGCAGCGCTGACGAGGCGGTTTCATCCTCTGGTGATACCGCTATATCTGAGACTTCCAGAGAACTGATCATCTATTCAGGCCGGAGCGAATCGTTAGTTGATCCAATTCTCCAGCGCTTCGAAGAAGTTTCGGGAATAGATGTCAAGGTCCGTTATGGGAGCACCGGGGCGCTGGCTGCAACGCTGCTGGAAGAGGGTGATCGGACTCCCGCGGACGTGTTCTTCGCCCAGGATCCAGGAGGATTGGGAGCGATTAGCGAGATGCTCATTCCAATCTCAACTGATGTTCTGAACCTCGTACCAGAGTGGGCGCGTTCTCCCGATAGCACGTGGATTGGCACGTCTGGTCGGGCGCGGGTTGTGGTCTACAACACCGAAAATGTTTCTGTTGACGAGCTACCAACCAATATTGAGGGGTTCACAGACTCGAAGTGGAAAGGTCGCATCGGTTGGCCGCCGTCCAATGGGTCATTTCAGGCCATGGTGACCGGAATGAGAATCATCTGGGGGGAGCAGCGAACTCAGGATTGGCTTGAAGGCATCCTCGCTAACGAACCTGTGATCTACGCAAAAAATGCTCCAACGGTTCAGGCTGTTTCCGATGGCGAAGTGGACGTAGGGTTTGTAAACCACTACTACCTACACCGATTTATCGCTGAGCAGGGTGATGATTTCCCCGCACGTAACTACTACTTGCCAGATGGCGGACCCGGCTCCGTGGTTCTCGTTGCCGGTCTTGGCGTAATCGACCCCTCCAGCCCTGCAGAGGAGTTCATTCGATTCCTCCTCTCAAAAGAGAGCCAGCAGTATTTCGCCGATGAGACCTTTGAGCACCCGTTGATCGCTGGCGTGGCGACCCAGCCCGGTATTCCGGACATAGATAGCCTCGCCAGGCCAACCATTGATATCTCAGATCTGGGTGATCTGGAGAGCACGCAGGCGCTTCTCAGAAAGACAGGAGTTCTCCCATAGCGGGTACATATCTGAACCCTGCCCCGCTTTCATAGCTCGGTACTGGCAGGTTTGAAACTTGCCCATCCATTAGCAGGAAAATGCGAATAGCCAGATTGAGTTGACGTCGCTGCGTTTGCAGTCCGCTATCCCACTCGGGGCCAACAGGCTTCGGGGCGGATTCACGCTGCTTCATTTAGTAGGTATTGCGGTTGCCGCGTTGGTCCTGCTGCCAATCATCTACCTTGGAATTCGTACTTTCACAGCGGACACATCAGCCGTCGATCTGATATTCCGACAGCGAACCGCCGAGATCCTTCTGAGGTCGATACTGCTCGTTGGGCTGGTTACGACGGGTTCGGTCCTAATAGCCGTTCCCATGGCCTGGCTCACACTCCGCACCAACCTCCCATTCCGAAATCTGTGGACGATCGCCGCTGTCCTGCCACTTGTGATCCCCAGCTTTATTGGAGCGTTTGTGGCGGTGATTGCGCTCAGTCCGCGCGGAATGTTGCGTGATTTGCTGGATACGCTGTTTGGCGTAGAGAGACTCCCAGACATCTTTGGCCTGCCCGGCGCCACGTTGGTACTCACGTTGCTGACGTTTCCGTATGTATTCATACCTGTAAGGGCATCGCTTCGGCGCATGGATCCTGCACTGGAGGAGATGTCACGCAACCTTGGGCATGGCAGTCTGGCGACGTTCAGATACGTGACGTTGCCGCTCCTGAAGCCAGCGATATCGGCGGGAGCAGTGCTCACCGCCCTTTACACGCTAAGCGACTTCGGAGCCGTTTCGTTGCTCAGGTATGAGACATTCACGTGGGCGATATTTGTCCAGTACGATACCGCATTTGACCGTTCGATCGCTGCGGCCTTATCCCTTGTGCTGGTCGCTGTTGCGCTTGGGATTCTCGCTGTAGACATCGCTTCCCGCGGCCAGGGTAGGTACCACCGTTCAACCGTCGGTGCGGTGCGCCCGGTCCGGCAGATTGAGCTCGGCGGGTGGCGCTGGCCGGCACTGGCATTCGTGTCCGTTGTGACCGCCCTCAGCCTGATGGCCCCGCTGGGCATCGTCACCTTCTGGGTGATCCGGGGAGTCGTGCGTGGCGAGGAGGTCGGGTTGGACTGGACCGCGTTTTCAAACTCGTTGCAAGCGGGCGGACTCGCTGCGCTATTCACCACTCTGGCAGCGGTCCCCGTGGCGATTCTTGCGGTGCGCCATCGTGGGCTACTCAGTCTCGCCATAGAGCGAGCCACATATCTGGGTTTCGGACTTCCGGGTATTGCGGTTGCGCTGGCATTAGTATTCTTCGGCATCAACGTCATCACGCCCATATACCAGACTCGTGCGCTTCTAATTCTCGCTTACATCATCCTGTTCTTACCGGCCGCTATTGGCGCGATAAGGGCTTCTCTGATGCAGGTGAATCCGCGAATTGAAGAGGCTGCGAGAGGACTCGGTAAAAACCCGTGGCAGGTGGCATGGAGAGTTACGCTACCGCTTGTGATGCCGGGCGTTCTCGCGGGGGCAGCAACGGTATTTCTGCTCACCATGAAAGAGCTCCCAGCGACACTGATCCTGGGACCGATTGGGTTTCAGACTCTCGCCACTGATATCTGGGGATTCACCGAAGAGGCGTTCTTTGCGAAGGCTGCGGTTCCGGCGCTAGTGCTCATAATATCCGCTGGGGTCCCCACAGCATTCCTGCTGTTCAGGGACGCTCAGCTATCATCAACCGACACTTCTGACTCCACAACGGAATAATGGCAAGCACGAACGATCTCGACCCGATGTCACCTCTCCTGGAGATGAGTGATGTCTGCGTCACTTACTCTGGAGCCTCCAACCCCACCCTGGACGGGATGAACCTGACCGTCAGGCAGGGCGAATTTCTGGCGATTCTTGGGCAGAGCGGATCAGGAAAGACAACAGCCTTGCGGGCGATAGCCGGATTCGAGCGCATCGAGCGTGGACAGCTCGCTATCGGCGGCAAAGTCGTTGCCGATGCCCACACCCATGTCAAACCTGAAAATCGGCGAGTGGGCATGGTCTTCCAGGACTACGCTCTATTCCCGCACCTGTCCGTGATGGACAACGTCGCATTTGGTGTTCGAGATTCCGGTAGCAACGGAAAAGCCAACATCTCTCAGGCCCTTGAGATGGTTGGGCTTTCCGGGTACGAACATCGATATCCCCATGAGCTATCGGGGGGCCAGCAACAGCGGGTGGCGCTTGCCAGATCCCTTGCGCCAGACCCGGTGATACTGCTGCTTGACGAGCCGTTCTCCAACCTTGACCGCCAACTCCGAGGGACGTTGCGGCGGGACGTGCGGGAAATTGTGCAGAGCCATGGAACCACCGCTGTACTTGTGACGCATGACCGAGAAGAAGCGCTTGGAATGGCTGATCGCGTCGCAATAATGGACTCCGGACGCGTCCTCCAAATTGGCCAACCAGTTGATCTGTATACAAACGCAAATAGCTCCCAGGTTGCCCAACTTATCGCGCCATCCAACACGGTCCGAGGCCGGATTGCGGGACCGTATGTGGACACAGAAGCGGGCCGATTCCGTTACCGCTCTCCAACCGGAGCACTGGGTAACGGCGTGTTTGTAGACGCCGTTCTGCGCGCACACGATCTTGAGTTGGGACCTTGGGAAGGCGGCGGTGCGGTGCGGACTGTTAGTTATCGCGAATACCAGGGAGAGTTCACTGAGTACGGAATTGAGCTGCCATCACAGAGGCGGATCTACGTGCGTCGCCGATCCATCGCACCTCTCGAGATTGGAAGTCGAGTCGTGATCACCGCTCCGTTTGATCGTCCTGTGCTTGTGTATCCGGAGCAGCTGTAGCCCGGGCCAGACTCTGCGTCTGTCGCAAGCGCGCTGCCACCCTTCCGGGGCGTTCAAGCGTCAGTACCAGCGGTATCGCCAGGGTCAGTATGGCAGCGAGTATGAAAAAGCCTGGCCTGTATGTATCCATCACGTCAAACGTCACCCCAACGAACACAGGGCCAATCGCACCGAATCCTGCGCTAACAGTGCTGGTGATACCGACGATAGACGCGTAATTGCGGCGACCGAAGTAGTCGGCCAGCATCGATAGTCTGAGCGGTATCGAAGAGCCGAAACCAACTCCAAAGCCCAGCGCGAAAAACGGCAGCGTCACGAACAGTGGCAGCGTAAATCCAAAGACGTCAGAGTGGGTCAGGGCAAGTGAAAATGTGCCGAGGGACTGAATACAGAACGCACCGGCAAATAACAGACGGTTATCTACCCGTGTGCTGAGAACCCCAATTCCCAATCGTCCAATGAAATCCCCAACTGCGACCATCGCAATAGCAATGCCTGCAAGCGTCAAGCTGACGTCAAATGATTCCAATGCTGTGATGTGAAGCAAGTTAGTAGAGGAGACAAGTTGGCCAAAGCTTGCGGCAATAGAGAATTGCCAGAAAAATCGTGTGTGCATCACCTGACGCACCGTGAAGCTCGGTTCCCGAATGACCACAGCTTTACCGGTCGCTTCGTCGATCTGAGACACCCCGTCTGGCATCTGGCCGTAGTCTTCCGGGCGGGTTCGCATGAAATATGCGGCCGGAAAACCTACCACCCAGAAACCCACACCGACGGCCATCAGAACGTCACGCCAACCCCAGGCTTCAATGGAAAGCACAAGTACCGGAACCAGGAATCCGCCTACACCGGTGCAGGCCATCAAGATCGCGAGCGCCTTTGACCGTTTCTTGATGAACCAGTTGCCAACCGTTGAGACAAGCACAATGAACGTGCCGAATGACATCCCAATGGTCAAGAGCGCCATCGCTGCATAGAACTGCCAGAGCGACTGGACCTGGCTCATCAGAATAAAGGCAGTTCCGGTGACCGCTATTCCGGCCGCCATCACACGGCGTGGTCCATATCTGTTGATGATCGTCCCCACGAACGGGGAGATCATCCCTCCCTCCGTTCGCTGCAGGGAAAGTGCGCCGGCCGTGGCGCCGGCACTCCAGTTAAACGTGTCGACTATCGGCCCGAAGAAAGCGGCAAATCCGCGCCAGAAGACTGCCGATGCATAGCCCTGAACCAGGCCGCCAGCAGCGACGACCCACCAGCCGTAAAAGATCCCTCGCACGCTAAGAGGCCCCCTGTTGACCTTCCAGAATCCTGTCAAAGAACGGGTTCACTGCATCGGCGAATCCAGCGGGGTTATCGCCCGGCACCAGATGCGCGGCGTTCTCAACAACAGCGAGTTCGGCAGTGGGCACGCGATCTAATACGGCCTGGGCGGCGGCTGGAGTTAGCACGTCGCTCTTCGCCCCTCTGACCAGAAGCGTCGGGCACTTCACGCGGTCCATGAACGTCCAAAGAACTTCAGTCGTGAACGACGGGTCTTTAGGGCGCTCCTGGCGAAGTACTTTGTCGTACTTCCAGGTCCATCGACCATCCGGCAACTCCTTCGCAGCTCGTCTAACACTCCCGCGAATCTGCTCTATTGGTCGAAGCTTCCGAGTGTACTTGGCAACGTGGGCCACCAGGTCATCGAATGAATCCCACTCATCCTGACCGGTCACGAAATCGCGTATCCGTGATGAACCACTTAGATTCAAATCTGGAGCTGCATCAACAACAACCATTGAGCGGACGACCGAAGGGTGGTCTGCGGCGTATACAAATGCAACCCTTCCGCCGAGCGAGAGGCCACAAATGCTGAGGTCTTTCAGCCCAAGTTCTTCGATAAAGGCAGCTACATCAGCAACATAGTTGGATAGCAGATAATTGCCGTCAGGCGCCCAATCGGAATCTCCGTGCCCTCTCAGGTCAAGGGAGATCACATGGAAACGGTCTCTGAGACCGAGCGACGCAAAGTCGAATGAGTGAGCCTGCTGGGCAAATCCGTGCAGGAATAGAAGCGGGGGTAAGTGTTTATTGCCCCAATCAAGGTAATGGAACTTGAATCCGTCTATTGAAATTTCTTCATCAACAGGCTCAGCCGGTGCGGTGATATTGAGTCCTGCGGACTTCGCCGCGTCCAGCAGCGGCATTCCGTACATTGAGCTACTGGGCAATGATGGCTCAGAATTCGACTCCGCCAAAAAACGACTCCAAAAAACGACTGATGCTAGTGATGGGGCCTAAGCATATTCCTTCGTATATTTCTTGGGGGAAATCTGGCAGCGGAATCCTGTTCCTCATTGCTCTGGCGGCAGGTCTATTCCTACTCACAGCCTGCGGCAGGCCTGATGGAACAACAGCAGTTTCACCAGATGCTCTACCTGCACGAATAGACACACCCACCACGACTGCTCCCCCAACGCCGACCGTAGTGCCGCTCCCAATCCGGAAATCGACTGAGGTCGACGTTATTCGGGCTCAGAGGTTAATGCGACAGTCGTTCGACTTCTACACGGGAGCAAACGCCATCGCGATTGAGGAGGCGGGAAATCTGGGAGTCCAGGAATCCATCATTCCGCTTATCGAGCTATCCCGATTCGTATTTGAAGATCACACCGTCAATCTGCTAGGTGAAGCACTTCAGAAGCTGACCGGCGAGTCCATTGGTGGATCAGAGTGGGACAAGTGGTATCAGTGGCTGGGCGATCACCCGGAACTTGAGCCACTAAACGGATACACGGACTGGAAAGGCAACATCTATTCGCAGATCGATGAACGATTCACATCCTTCTTCCTGGAGTCTGCTGACAAACGTATTCCCCTGTGGGCCGTTCAGTGGGGCGGTGTCGCACGGGATGGGATTCCCCCTCTTGAGAATCCAACCGTCATCAGGGGCGATGAAGCGGGATACCTCGAACCTGACGACCCGATCTTCGGTGCAGTTGTGAACGGCGAGGCACGCGCCTACCCATGGCGTCAGATGGCATCCCACGAACTGGCGAATGATGTCATCCAGGGCAAACCGGTAACCGTCGTCTTCTGAACGCTTTGCGGCACGGGCGTCATGTATGACGCCGAGGTTGGCGGCACGGTCCGCAGTTTCGGGACATCTGGTTTCCTGTATAACTCCAACAAGCTCATGTACGACCGGGGAACGCTATCGCTGTGGCACTCACTCACCGGCGAACCGGTCGTGGGAAAGCTCGCCAACTCGGGCCTTGAGTTGGACCTGCTGCCACTGGTCCTCACAACGTGGGAAGAGTGGCTGGCGGAGAACCCGGACACGACGGTTTTGGCCGAAGATCAGGGGTTCAGCAGACGCTATCATCACCCAGAGGACCATTCAGCGATCTACTACGACTACTTCCACATCCCCGATGTGATGTTCCCTGCCTACCTCACGGACGAACGCAGACTTAAAAAGGACCGCGTCCTCGCCCTCAAATTCTTTGGTGCGGCGTCCGCCTATCCCATCGAGATACTCTCGGAAGAGCTTGTTGTGAACGACACGATTGGCCCACAGGAAGTGGTGATCGTATCGGAACCGCGGTCGAAGGCAGCGCGTGCATACGATCGCGGAGGTCACACGTTCAGTCCAGCCGACGCCCCACGGCAGGTGCTCGATGAAAATGGTGAGTTGTGGGCGCTAACGGAGACGGATCTTTTCAAGATTGGGGATGAGGCGCAAAAGCTACGGCGGCTGCCGTCGCACGAGTCGTTCTGGTTCGGCTGGTACGCGTTCAACCCGCAAACAAAGCTATACGGGAGTTAGGACGCGTGGCGGGTATCGACGCGCACCATCATCCTAACCTTCCATCCGAGTGGCTTCAGGACAGACTCCTAATGGGAGCAGGGATAGCGCCTACGGATCACCGGTTCACAGAGATATGTCATCATTCCACGCATGTCAGAAAAACATGAACTCCTTGGTGGCCGAGGCTACGCTCGCCAAAAACTTGAATTCGATCACCAGCTTGAGATGGTCCATCCGTTTGGTGACCTGAACGAGTTTCCATCGCCGCCCGATGGTTATCTGCTGCGCCAATTCCGTCCTGGCGAGGATGATGCGAAGTACATGGCCGTCTATGGACTCGCGTTTGAGTCGCGAGAGATCATTCCCTGGATCATCGCCAATCAGGTCGATGAAGGATTCTTCGTCGTTGAGCACATCGAGTCCGGGGCGCTCGTGGCATCGTCTATCGCGCAGAAGCAGCTACCCCCCAGATGGTCTGATGGCGGCTCACTTGGATGGCTGGTAACCGACCCGGAACACACTGGTAAAGGGCTCGGAACACTGGTCGTCTCAGCGGTTGACAATCGGTTGAAGGCCGAAGGGTTCGGGAAGGCTTATCTATCGACCGATGATTTCAGGTTGCCCGCCATCTCCATCTATCTGAAACAGGGCTGGAAACCACGCCTTCACATCGAAGGAATGGCGCCACGATGGCGCGATATTTACGCACTTCTGGGTCTCGAATTTTTCCCTGAGAATAGCGTCCTCGACTGATAGGACAACACCTCCACGTAGTTCTTAACGCGAGCCATTCTGAGCGGGTCGCAGGGCGGCGAGATCGCACGCAACCATCACTTGGAGGTCTAACTGCGCTCTAAGTCTCACATGTGACATGAGCACATTCGAGGTTCGTTGCCGCATCGATATATTCACAACCGCTGGGGAGGGAGCGCATGAGAACCGGGAGAGACTTACAGTGTTAGTAGCTGAAGCACCAATCAAAATGAGGCATGAAACGAGCACTGTTACTGGCTCAGGTCTGAAATCCCTTCTGAAATCCCGGTTCGGATTTGATGAGTTTCTGCCGCTTCAGGAAGATATCGTCACGAATGTCCTGGCCGGGAAGGACTCCCTTGTTTTGATGCCGACGGGCGCAGGCAAGTCGCTCTGCTATCAGTTGCCTGCGCTTTGTCTCGATGGCCTGACGCTTGTCATATCGCCCCTGATTGCGTTGATGAAGGACCAGGTGGACGCCCTGAATGCCAACGGCATCGCTGCGGCGCTCGTGAATAGCACGGTCTCACCTCAGGACAATGAAGCCGCGCTTCAGCGAGCGGTGCGAGGCGAGTTGAATATCTTGTATGTGGCACCCGAGCGGTTGCCTATGCCGCGATTCCGCCAGTTCCTGAACACCGTGACACCCAGTCTTATAGCAGTTGATGAGGCACACTGCATTTCCGAGTGGGGGCATGACTTTCGTCCCGATTACCGAAATCTCAAATCCCTACGGCAGGCGTTTGAAGGCGTACCGGTAATTGCGCTCACGGCAACGGCTACTGAGAAGGTCCGAGAGGACATCGTTGACCAGCTCGACCTGCATACCGCTCAACGGTTCGTTTCCGGGTTCAACCGGCCTAATTTGACGTACACAGTGCGGCCAAAAACACGGGCGTTTGATCAGCTTCTCGCACTGCTCCGACGGCACGAAAAAGAGTCGGCGATTATCTACTGTTTTTCGCGCAAAGATACTGAGCACATAGCGGAGAGATTGTCAGCGAACGGGATCGACGCGATGCCGTACCACGCTGGACTCGAGCGAGATTTGCGGCGAGACACCCAGGAGCGCTTCATCAGGGATGAGGTCCCGGTGATCGTGGCAACGATCGCGTTTGGAATGGGCATCGACAAGCCTGACGTACGCCTGGTTGTGCACTACAGCCTGCCGAAGACGCTCGATGGCTACTACCAGGAAACCGGGCGCGCAGGGCGCGACGGGCTTCCCAGCGATTGCGTTTTGTTCTTCTCGTTCGGCGACAAGATGAATCAGGACTACTTCATCAAGCAGATTGAAGATCCGGTTGAGCGGGCGCAGGTATCCGAAAAGCTTGACCAAATGGTCGCGTTTTGTGAAACCCGCAAATACCGTAGAGCCTTCTTGCTCCGCTATTTTGGCGATATATGGGATCAGGAGAACTGTGGCGGGTGCGATGTGTGCCTTGGAGTTAGTGGTGAGAGCGGCGAGGAGTTCGACGCCACCATCATCTCTCAAAAGATCCTTTCGGCAATGATCCGCACCGGCGAGCGATTTGGCGCGAACCATATCGTGGACGTTCTGCGTGGATCGCGAGCAAAACGAGTCCTTGAACTCAAGCACGATGAGCTTTCAGTGTACGGACTGGCAACCGACTTCAGCGGTGATGATCTGAAAGAGATCTTTGGGCTGCTCCAGGGCGAAGGTTTTGTGGCGAAAGCCCAGGGCGAATATCCAACGTTCTACGTCAGTGAGACCGGCCGGTCATTCCTGAAATCAGGGGCGACTCTGAAGCTCCGAAAGCCGGTCCGAGACTACTCGCCAGTCCCGAGTTCCCGTAGCGGTGACCTCGACTACTACCGGGCGCTGTTCGAGTTACTGCGGTCGTTGCGTAAACGAATTGCGGATCACCGCGGCGTACCTGCATTTGTGATCTTCGGTGACGTGGCGTTGCAGGAGATGGCGTACTACCTGCCTCAGACTCGCGAGGCGTTTGCAGCGATCTCCGGAGTTGGCGAGACCAAACTTGAAGAGCTTGGCGATGAATTCATCAAAGTGATCGCAGAGTATGCGATTGCGCACGAACTGACGGAGCGGTCCATTCCGATAAGCGGCAGTCGACGTAGTTCCGCGCGCCCCGCTCGTAAGCGTTCACTGGGAACATCCCACGCCGATACGAGGCGGCTTTTCACCGAGGGGTTTGGCATTGATGAGATTGCCGAAGAACGAAGGCTCTCGACGAAGACGGTCCTGCGGCACCTGATGGATATGGCGCAGGCGGAGCCACCTCTCGACTTGAGCAGCATTATGCCGTCCGCAGAAAAGGCCAAGGCGATCAAGGCGGCGATTGAATCGGTCGATGGCGACCGTCTCGCGCCTATCAAAGAGGCGCTTGGCGCCGACTACACCTACGAGGAGATCAGGCTGGTGAAGCTGACCATGGAAGTTGCTCCTAAGACCAGCTGAGCCGTGACTACTTACGTGACGATGGAACATTTTCTGGTCAGCGTGCGTCTCCTCTTCAGACATACTGGAGAAACGTCATGATGAATCTGATTCTTCGTAGCCCGACGGTGTTGATCGCCTATCTGTTGCCTGTGCTCCTGATCGCGCTGGTGGCCTGCACAAGTGAAAGCGATCCATCAGCGCCAGACATG
This sequence comes from Chloroflexota bacterium, assembly GCA_013204555.1. Lineage (GTDB taxonomy): Bacteria > Chloroflexota > Dehalococcoidia > Lucifugimonadales > Lucifugimonadaceae > UBA1151. Next base: position 68,414 of record JABMNO010000032.1, read on the forward strand.
GTGCGGGTTGATGCTCCCATTGAGCGTATTGAGATAACCAAGGCCGCAGCGAAACCCCCGAACGCGTCAATGACGGTTGTAACCGGCCTGCGGAATGGATGCGAATCGTTCGACGACTACAGCTTGCAACGGACCGGTGACCTGTTCAGCCTCACCATTAGCAATCTCTCTAATGAGGGTCCGGAGATGGCTTGCAACGATGATTACCGCACGGTGACCACCAGCATTCCGCTTGAGGGACCAATCGAAGAATGCAAGCGGTACGTTGTGGAGGCGAACGGTGTGGCACAGGACGTTGTGTTCACCTACACACCATTCATGGAATCCGATGCCAGAGTGTGTGGATCATAGTGTCTCCGCATTCGATATCTACCGTCGCTGCCACCCGATCCTCACATCGATCGCGCGGAGAAGGAACAGATGATATCCCCGGGAACAAATGTGTGCCTATGAACGTCTGGTAGTCAGATAACCGCTAAGGTTCCGTGATTATCGAGCCATTCGTTAACGTCCCAAAACAATCAGGCAACTAGTGAGAGGTACCAGGATATGACCAATGCACAGATCCGTTTGATAGGAGCAGCGATCGCGCTCGTCGGTGGCGCAATCGCCGCCAGTACCGACAATCTGAATGTCAACGTCGGACTCGCCATCATCATCGTGAGCGCGGCCATCTTTTTGTTTGACTCGTGGCGCCTCGCGAAGGACTGATACCTCCCTCGATGGTCAGGTAGTGGCAGGGCGAAACTTGCCCCTGCCTCGTGTAAGAACCCTCCAGTTTCAGTCTCTCGGTATGCGACTCCCTATAACCGACACGACATTTCCCGTCATGTATGTCAGGAAATAACACAGAATATTTATGCCTAAACGATCAGATTTAGCTATTGCGTTTGTGCGGTCTTGGTTTATCGTTCGGTGTCTGCCGAGGCTGATCATGGGGTGGGAATTCCCCTTGCGTGGCATTGATTTCCAGCTATCGCAGATAGTGTCCGCCGCTGCATTGACGGTTACTGAAGAATAATGGGAGATAAATCATGACAACTGAAGTTACAACCAAGTGGGCCATCAACGCTGACTACTACCAGACCTGCAACTGTGACTATGGCTGCCCCTGCGAGTTCGAAGCCCCTCCAACGATGGGATTCTGCGATGGAGTTGGTGCTTACAAGATCACCAAAGGCAATCACGGCGACGTATCGCTGGACGGGCTGGGATTTGCGTTCGCTCTTCACTCGCCGGGTGCTCTCCACGAAGGCAACCTGACCGTCGTTCTTATTTTCGATGAGAACGCGAGCGAAGCACAGCGTGAATCGCTCCTGAAGATAACCACTGGTCAGGAAGGCGGAATGCCATTCGAGATCATAGTGCAGCTCGTTGGCACGCTGATTGATCCGATCTATACGTCATTCGATTTCAACGCAGCAGGCCAGAACAGCACTGTGAAGATTGGTGACATCGCGTCGATGGCGTTCGAACCGATCAAGAACCCCGTGACCGGCGAGCCCGAGTCGATGCGACTGGAGCATGAGACGGGATTCCTGTTCCAGAGTGCAGACGTCGTGTCCGCAAAAGAAGGGAAGATCTCCATTGAGGGGCTCGACTTCTCCTACCCGGACAAAGCTGGATTCGTGACAACCGTCAACTACTCCAACTGAATCTGATTCGTTTGCGGATACCCGTGCCTCCTTGCCATTCCACCACGGTGGCTGGGGCTGGAGCCGGGTATTCCGCTTATCAGATCGATGCGTAGGTTTGTTCTACTATCGAGACTTTTAACAGGGATAGGACGCCATGATCCAGGCAATGCTGCCGGTTGAGGCACTGGTAAAAAAAGACCGTTACGTCGTAATCGCCGGCCTACTTGGCGTGACGGGATTGGCATGGGCCTACACCGTCTACCTGGCCTGGGATATGGGCAGCATGGGTATGGCATCGGGAAGATCAATGTCGATGCCAATGACAGCGGACTGGACTGTGGCAGATTTCGGTCTGATGTTCGTGATGTGGGCTGTGATGATGATCGCCATGATGACCCCGTCGGCAGCCCCAATGATCCTGATGTTTGGCACGGTGGCCCGAAAGCGCCGAGAGATGGCGCGACCTTATGCTCCCACAGCAGTTTTTGTACTCGGATACCTTCTGATTTGGAGTGCATTCGCCCTGGGCGGTGCGTTGCTTCAATGGGGGCTGCATGCGGCTACGCTGCTATCTCCAATGACGATGACTGCGACACCAGTAATCGGGGGAAGTCTGCTGATCGCTGCGGGGCTATTTCAGTTTTCGCCAATCAAGTACCTCTGTCTGACGGAGTGCCGCACGCCCATGAGCTTTCTGCTGACCGACTGGCGGGAGGGTCAGGGCGGCGCGCTCAAGATGGGCGTCCAACAGGGTCTGTTCTGCCTTGGCTGCTGCTGGGTGCTCATGTCGCTGCTGTTCGTACTGGGCGTCATGAATCTCCTGTGGATTGCCGCACTTGCAGGCTTTGTATTGCTGGAGAAAGTCGCGCCAGGCAGGACCTGGGTCAATCGACTTTCCGGCGGTTTGCTACTGGCATGGGGAATCTGGATGATTCTGGATAGTGCCATCTAGTTGACGGGAGGTTGAATGACTGCTCACAACCCTGTGGACGCACTATGCAAGAGATGCGGCCGGACGCTTGACCACCAGGCCTATGAGATGCCCTCCCCCGCGGGTCGGTTACCGCATTGCCTCAGGTGTGCGCTCAGATACCCGCCGCTGTTGAAGCGATCGCTGGTGATCTGTCTCATTATCGGCACGCTGCTGACCGCGATAAATCAGGGCAACTTCATTGTGGCCGGGGACATTCAGATCGCCATGGCATGGAAGATCCCGCTTACATACGCGGTTCCCTTTGGGGTAGCCACCACCGGCGGAATCCTGAACGCGCGAGCCGATGCACACGCTCGCTTGACGTAGTTCGGGACTTCTCGACACATAGTCGATAATGGACTGACCATGACCTCCGAGAAGCCACGCATCTACTCCGCCGAAGGGGTAGTGCTACGCCACCATAACCTTGGCGAGGCCGATCGCATCGTCACTCTGCTCACACCGGGACGCGGGATATTGCGTGCCGTGGCGAAGGGAGCGCGCAAACCAAACAGCAAACTTGGGGGGCAACTCGATCTTATTAGGCGAGTGTCAGTCTCAGCGCGGACTGGCCGGACCCTCGACTCGATTAGCCAGGCTGAGACCATTGAGAGTTACCCGCGGCTCAAGATGGATCTTGAGCTAATGTCGAAGGCGTTTTACCTCTGCGAACTCACCGAAAAGTTCGCTGTGGAGGACGCTCCTGCAGCCCGTGTGTATCGGATGTTGATTGATGGGCTATCGCAGTTGGAGAAGACGAAGGTACCCGATCTGATGATCCACTGGTACGAAATGCGCCTCTTGCACCTGAACGGCTCACAGCCGCAGATTCAGCGATGTGTCGACTGTGGCAATGACCTGGAACAGGAAGACCACGTGTTTTCAGCAATGCGGGGAGGGATCGCCTGTCCGTCGTGTCGCCCTTCCGGCTCTGACACGATGCTCCCGGCCAGCGTGGCGACGATCAAGTTACTTCGGTTCCTACAGCGTGCGGGACAGAATGAGATCGAACGATTGCGCGTTGCTGAAGATGACCGTCGGCAGGTCGAGCGAATCCTGCGGGAACACATCCATTTTGCGACTGACCGCACGGTGCGATCGGCGTCCTTCGTGGATGAGGTCCGTTCGCAGGGGAAGCGTGTGTCGGGGTAGCTTGAGCCACGATGACGCCCCTTAGATTCGCAGGGGCACATGGCATGTGCCCTCTTGAGCGCGAGTCCCAAAGCGCCGACTTCACCCCAACCAACCAGTCACCCTGAAGAACGATGCAGTAGGCCACGTAAGGCTGGCAGTCTCAAGTGGTTATTGGTGGGCGTATATCTCTGAATCCGATGCCGAGGCGTTTTTTGGATCGAGAGAGGTAAGTTGACGATGCGCTATCCGCCGGGCATCGGCTCGGGCATCCCGACATGATAGCCCTGGGCGAATCCGACGCCTGCATCCGCCAGAAATGACATTGTCCAATCATCTTGCACATGCTCCGCCACCACTTCCAGACCCAGAGTACCGGCTAGCTGACTCAAGCCGCTGACGAATCTCTGATCGGCATCGTTGGCGGCCAGATTGGTCACATACTCACCGTCCATCTTCATGTAATCGAATGGAACTGCCCGAAGGTTTCGCAACGATGCAGCACCGGAGCCGAAATCGTCCATTGATAGTGAAATGCCGTGCCGCTTTAGAGTTCCAAGCTCCCTCTGGGACTGCTCGTTCACGCTCAACATGGCGGTTTCAGTTATCTCTAACGTTAGAGAGGTTGCGGGATAGCCAGTCCGATCAAGGATTTCCAACATGTTGTTCGCAAAATCGGACTCGATGGTGCGGGGAGATATGTTGATTGCAAGGCGCACCTCTTTTTCAGGTGACGCCATCTCTGCTCCCCGTTGGAGAGCAATATTCACAATATGCCAGTCCAGAGATTGAATCAGATCGAGCTGCTCAGCCTCCACAATGAATTGATCGGGCGGAGTTAGTTGGCCGTCCGCGTTACGGATTCGGGCCAGCACTTCGTGCATCAGCGGCTGCCTCGTCCGAGTCCCAACAATTGGCTGCCAGAAAATCTCAATGCGATCTTCAGACATTGCCCCGGCAATTCTTTCGCGCGTGTGTTGAAGCGATGTTCTAAGCTGGTGAAGATTGGGAACATCGTCGTACAAAGTCGATCTGCTCTTGCCGGATCTTTTGGAGTGATATAACGCTGTGGCTGCGCGAGTGAAAGCATCTTTCGCTTTGTCGCCATCGAGCGGAATTTTGGTGAGTCCAGCGCTACATCCAACTGCCACCGGGTTTCCGTTGGTCTGATGCGAAAGTGTAGAGATGCGGCGAATTAGCTCGTTGCTGAGCGCGAGCGCTTCTTCTTGAGTGAAATCGTGGATGATCACGCCAAATTCATCGCCTCCAACCCTGGCCAGCGGATCTGACTCACGTAGCGATTCCTTGATTAGCGAAGATATCTTGACCAGCAACTCGTCGCCAACTGACACACCGTAGGTTTCATTTATCAACTTGAACCCGTCGAGATCGAGCAGAATCAGGGCCCCACTTGCTCCTTGCTCCTTGAGCAGTCGAGAGGCCTGAGTTAAGAGAACCTCGAACTGGTTGCGATTTAACAAGCCCGTCAAAGTGTCTGTTGTTGAAAGACGGGCGAACTCAGCCTCAGCCCGTTTGCGGTCGGTGATGTCTCTGTTGATGGTTATGTAGTGGGTAATTTCATTGCCATCCACGCGCAGAGGAGTAATGGACATCTCCTCCGTAATCAGGGTCCCGTTTTTCCTGCGGTTTATGAGTTCCCCATGCCACGTATGGCCACCAGATATCGTGTCCCACAGGTCTTTGTACCAGGCAGCATCTTGAGCATCAGATTTCAACATCCTGGTGTTGCGCCCTATTGCCTCCATTGGTGTGTAGCCCGTGTGACGGGTGAAAGCCTGGTTTACGAATTGAATGTCGCCTTTTGGGTCGGTAACGACTATCGAGTCGTCCGCTGCATGAAGGGCCGAGGAAGTGATCAGCAAATCCTTCTGTTCGGATTTTCGAGTCGTAATGTCCCGCAAGACAGCGACATATCGCGCACGAGCGTGATCCTCAATGCGGCTCAATGAGATCTCTATTGGGAACTCAGTTCCATCCAGGGAAAGCGCTTCAATCTCAACGGTCTTTCCAATAATGCGCGGCTCCTCGTCGCGATTCGCCCGCTTGATACCTTCCTGATGAGCCTCTCGGTACCGGTTGGGGACAAGATCGGCCACGGAACGCCCAATAAGTTCTTCCGCAGAGTTCGCGCCAAACATCCTGGCCACCGCACTGTTCGCAGTAAGGATTTCGCCACTCCGGTTGGCGGTGATGATGGCATCCACACTAGCGCGCATAGCGGATTTTTGGATCAAGAGATCATCTTCCCTGGCCCTCCCCTCGACCGCGCTTCCCAGGAGTTCGGATATTCGACCCACGAGGTTGTACTCACTCGGAATAAAGCCCTGATTTCCGATCAGATCGACTGGTTCCGTGTAACCAACTTCAATTGCGCCGCGCGTAATGGAGTTGAGCGTGATATCGCTCGATATCATCCACGGTGACGCCATGAATCCACTGGTCTGGAATTGCAGACCGTCCAGAGTAATCCGTGAGACAGCCACTTCCGGGAATCGCATAGCCGGAGGAATCAAGTTCGCTACCTGCCAGGCTATTTCCGGTAACAATGCGTCAGTTCTCAAGAGGTCGACAACACCGTAAAGGCACTCAAGAGACTTCACCCTGGAATCTAGAGCAGCGCGGGCCTGCGATTGGGCAATGGCGCCTGACAGTTGATCTGCCACTCGCGATACGCGATGGGACAGAGTTTCGTCTAACGAAATTGTGGTGGCCGATCGAAACTGGAGGGTGCCGATCGCTACTTCATTCCAAATGAGTGGAGCGATGATCATGCTGGTCAACCCGGACTTTCTCGCCGCAGATGTCGCTGCGGAGGCCCCCACTTCGTCTGACGTCAGATCGAGTTGGATTGGCGCACCGCTACCGCCGAGCAAGGCCATTCCACTCTCAGACAGCGGATAGCGAGTGCCGCGTGGGTATCCGTCGAGTTCGCTTCCGGCGATAAAGGCGTCAAATGCCTCATCGCCGTCTATCAGAGAAACGACCATCCGATCGAACTCGATCAACCTGGACGTCAATTCAGCCAGTTGATCGTAGACTTCACCAACAGATCTGGACCCGGTTGTGACCCGTCCCATTTCCGCCAGAACTCCTAGCAACTGCTGTTCGTTATCCGCAGGGACATCGTCTGAAGTTCTGGAAGATTTGAGAGAAATCACGCGTTTGAAATAGTCCACTACACTTCCAATGTCCTAAAGATCAGTCCTCATCGCCCTGTGGGATTATAAGGATAGCGACTCTTGGCCCTATGGGGTCTACCACCCACAAACCGTGAATATTTCGTAGTTTTGGTCACTGAAACCTACGCCTGCAGACTTATATTCATCACTAGAATTGGGCTTCGCTATGTTGTGGGCGACGGTCATGATGCGAGACCGGTAAACTCCCCAAACCACGTGAGACGGGCGGAACCGGACCTCATAGTGGCAATCAATACGGGTACATTTCTGTCTGGCAAAGTCGCCGCCACAGCGGGCGTTAGCCGGTTATCGCCAGAGGGCCATCTGATGTACTTGCCGAGATTGCTAGAATCGAACTGAACCACCCTCCGTGGTCCGATCTCCCCTCCCCAACGCATTAAGGCACGCACGAAGGCACAGATGGCCCAGGATTTCATAGTTGTAAAAGGTGCCCGCGAGCACAACCTGAAGAATATCAACGTCAAGATTCCGCGGGACAAACTCGTGGTTATCACGGGCGTGTCGGGGTCTGGTAAGTCCTCGCTCGCGTTCGACACTATTTACGCTGAGGGTCAGCGACGTTATGTGGAGTCGCTTTCGGCTTACGCCCGCCAGTTCCTGGGGCGGATGGAGAAACCGGATGTGGATCACATTGAGGGGCTGAGTCCCTCGATCTCAATTGATCAGAAAGGCGTCTCTCGCAATCCTAGGTCCACCGTTGGCACGGTCACCGAGATTTACGACTACCTGAGGTTGCTCTTCGCGAGGGCAGGCAGACCGCACTGTTATAACTGCGGACGGCCGGTGTCGCGACAGACGGTCCAGCAGATAGTGGACTCGGTAATGCGTCAGCCTGAGGCCACGCGTTTCATGGTCCTGGCCCCCAACATAATCCACATGAAGGGCGAGCATCAGGGCATCTTCGATGCGGCGCGGGCCAGTGGTTTCGTCCGTGTGCGAGTCGACGGTGATGTCCGTGATCTTGAAGAAGAGATCAAACTGGCCAAGACGAAGTGGCACGATATTGAAACCGTTGTTGACCGGCTTGTGATTGGGCCGGAGACCGATCTTACCCGCCTGACCGACTCAATCGAAACGGCGCTGCGTCTTGCCGGTGGCACCGTAATCATTAGCGTTGTTGGCGGTGACGATCCTGACCGGGACATCGTCTATTCAGAGAAATTCGCATGCGTTCACTGCGATATTTCCATCCAGGAACTAGAGCCTCGAAACTTCTCATTCAACACGCCCTATGGAGCGTGCGCGAGATGCTCTGGCCTCGGCTTCTCCATGGAAGTGGACCCCGATCTGGTCATTCCGGATAAGAGCTTCAGCCTGAATGATGGAGCGGTCGCACCATGGCAATCGGGCGGCATCCCAACCACATGGACCATGTCGCAGCTGGAAGCCGTGGCCGAGGCGTACGGCTTCGATATGGATATCCCGGTGAAGGATCTCCCGCCTGAGGCGCTACAGATTGTCCTGTACGGAACCAAGGGCGAACGCGTCATGGTGGCGCACAAGTCGAACAGCGGTCGCCGCCATCGATGGCGGATGACATTCCGAGGCGTGATTCCCAGCTTGCAGCGCCGGTACTCCAACACCGAGTCCGAAAAGGTTCGCGACGAGATCGAGCGGTACATGACGCAAGTGGCATGCTCTGCGTGCAACGGAATGCGCCTCAAGCCTGAGACTCTGGCTGTGACCGTGCTGGGCGTGAACATCATTGAGGTGACTCAACAGTCCGTGGAGCGTGCCCTGGAATGGGTGGAAGCGTGCCGAACTGAGAAGTGGCCGGATGGGCGCGATGCTGAAGAGCCTCTCTCGACGCGCGAACACGCCATTGGGGAACAGATATTCAAGGAAATCGACGAGCGGCTCGGTTTCCTCTCGCGGGTTGGGCTCGACTACCTGACACTGGACCGGATGGCGGCGACGTTGTCCGGTGGTGAAGGTCAGAGGATTCGACTGGCAACACAAATCGGGTCGGGCCTGATGGGCGTCCTTTACGTCTGTGATGAGCCGTCAATTGGACTGCATCCGATTGATGATGACCGTTTGATCACAACGCTAAAACGGCTGCGCGACCTTGGGAATTCCGTGATCATCGTGGAGCACGACGAGGCGATCATGCGCGCTGCTGATCACATCATCGATATCGGTCCACGGGCTGGCGAGCACGGCGGGGAGTTGATTGCTGAAGGTCCCATTGAGACCATCGCGGCGTCGAAGAAATCGCTTACAGGCGCATATCTTTCCGGCCGAAAGAGTATCTCGCTCCCAGAAGAGCGGCGAAACGGAAAGGCTTCAAAGCTCACCATCAAGGGAGCTCGCGCCAATAATCTGAAAAATATCGACGTCGACATCCCACTTGGCAAGTTCACGTGCGTGACGGGCGTAAGTGGCTCCGGCAAGAGCAGTCTGATCAACGAGATCCTGCATAAGCGCGTCGCTCAGATGTTCTACCGGGCCAAGGACAGGCCGGGCGCCCATGACTCCATCGAGGGTCTTGACCAGATCGACAAGCTGGTCAACATCGATCAATCGCCTATCGGCCGCACGCCCCGCAGTAACCCTGCCACGTACACCGGACTGTTCTCGCCAGTACGAACGCTATTTGCGTCGATGCCTGAAGCGAAGGCGCGCGGTTACACGCCTGGCCGATTCTCATTCAACGTAAAAGGCGGACGTTGTGAGGCGTGCTCTGGCGCTGGCTATGTACAGATTGAAATGCAGTTCCTGCCAGACGTGACGGTGCCCTGCGAAGTCTGCGACGGTGCCCGGTACAACCGGGAAGCGCTTGAAATTAAATTCAAGGGAGCCAGCATTTCTGACGTGCTCAACATGAGCGTTTCAGATGCACTCGAGCTATTTGAGAATATCCCTGCCGCTCGTACCAAGCTATCAACTCTGGTGGATGTGGGACTCGGTTACATCCGGATTGGGCAGCCGGCGACGACGCTCTCCGGCGGTGAAGCCCAGCGGGTGAAGCTCGCGACGGAACTTTCTAAACGGGCCACTGGAAAGACGCTCTACATCCTTGATGAGCCGACAACCGGACTGGCGTTCTCAGACGCTGATGCACTTCTTCAGGTTCTGCATAAGCTCGTCGAAACCGGTAACACAGTGGTTGTAATTGAGCACCATCTCGACCTCATCAAAAACGCCGACTGGGTTATCGACCTCGGACCACAGGCAGGAGAACGTGGCGGCATGCTGGTTGCGGAGGGGACGCCGGAGTACATAGCGTCCGTGAGTTCTTCGTTCACCGGACAGTATTTGAAGAAGGTTCCCGGCCTGAAAGCTGACAAAAGCTCTCCCGGCCAGACGTTTAGTACAACAGCATCAAAGCAAGCGAAGCCGAAAGCCATCGCGAAAAACGGCCGTAAACCACCCGCAAGCGGCACAAAATCGGTCGCGCCAAAGAAGCGACGAGTGAAGAAGACGGTAGTCGCGGCGGATTGACCGTGCCCCGCCGTCTACGCCCCGGTAGGCCATGTATCATCCGTCAATACGATTATCAGGAACCCCCATCTACAGGAGCTACGAATGGTGATGGCGCTTACGTGTCGAGATATTGGTTCTGATTGCGACCATGTGATCAGTGGCGACTCTGTTATGAGCATCGTCGGAGAGATGCAGGAGCACGCTGTCTCCATACATTCATATTCAGAAGATGTCGTATACACGGATGACATGGTTACCCAGATGCGTGGGGCGATCCAGCAGAGCGCTCAGGCACCCGAGGCCAGCACTTAAACTTCCGAGTTCAAGTTTTTGGGACGGATGTAGCGGCGATCTGTCTTGCGCAGAGTGATCACCTTCGATCCCTGGCCGGATGCATCTCAATTGAGTAGTGGTACTCAGAACGGGATTTACTCACCCAGTCCCGGTGGTCATGAGGCAATCGCAGCAGATGAAAATGCCTGTGCGATCTCTTCGTTGGACCGCCGGAGCACCGTGGTGTTCACGTGTAACAACGGCGTTGACCATTCGTGGTTTGGCCAGGGGAGCACGATTCCGAAATTAAGTAACTTCTCGACGAACTTGTCGGCATCAATTTCGGAACCCAGGATCAGTTCGAAGATATTAGAGCCGTGCTTGAACTCACGAACTTCAATACCTGGCAGCTTGCTGAGCGTGTCAAATAGCGCTTTCGCTTTAGAAAACGCCTCTCCAAAGCGATCTGCGAAACCGTCTATTCCTTCGAGGGCAAGCGCCGCTGGAAGATAAGCAGAGGAGAGACCCCCACCGAACATGCGACGGTCATGAAAAATACCGTCGATGAATTCGTTTCGGCCAGCCAGAATGGCGCCAAATGGCGCCCCAAAATACTTGTACATGGAGACGTACACACTATCGAACAGGTTGGCGTAATCCTGTATTTCGACACCTGTGGCGGCCGACATCATGTAAAGCCTTGCTCCATCCAGGTGAGTCGGGATTCCTTCCTCACGACATAGTCGGGTTATCGATCGAATATCGTCCATGGGAACCACCTGGCCAGCCTGACGCCTGACCGGGCTTTCGATTGATACCGCTCCGACCGGATTCAACACCCGGCCGCTGACAGATAGTTCCAATGCTGTCTGGAGTTCATCGACAGTGAAATAAGGGATGCCGTTCGCCAGTGGTATGGCGTTTAGGCCGCTCAACTTTGCCAGAGCGTCGCCTTCATCGTGATAGATATGACTCTGCTCTTGCAAGATGACTCTTGATCTGGTCCCGCAATGGCGACGGAGGGCAAGATGATTCGCCAGCGTTCCAGTGGGTAGCCAGATGGCCGCTTCCATCCCCAACTCCCGGGCGATGCGCCTCTCCAGCGCCTCCACTGTACCTCCGAGCGAGTAGCTGTCCGGTTCAAGTTGACTCGCCGCACTCAATGCCCCGAGTCGATCAACTATCGACTGAGGTGTTTGAGGCTCTCCATCACCCGAAAACACAACAGCGTCGGGACTGTACCTCTGCTCGATTGATCGAGTGGCGTAGTCAGGTTGACCGGGCTTGTTAACCATGGGATATCACCTGTCACAAGGTGCTGAATTGGAACGCAAATTGCTGAGATTGATCGCTGTCCACAGCCAGAATGTTAGAACGGAGCGGCCACGTCGCCTCTCCCACATGCGGGACTCAGCAGGATCAAAGCCGCTCTACTCGTACACAGCGTCCAACTGGAACGGGTACAGCGACTCCCGAACACGCTTGTAGTCGAAGAAGCTCAGGTCTGCCGTAGTGACTCCCGGTGTGTTCACCAGGATGATCTCTGCGGCGATGGGCTGATACGCGGCTCGCGGCGACACCACACCCTTGGCGACGACCACCCGATAGTTCTCCGGGAAGATTCCGGCGTGATACATGCCTTCACGCGTTGTGTTGCCGGTTCGCCGTGACGTGAGCAACAACGTGTGCTCATCGGTGGTGTCCAGTCGAACTTCCGTCCCACTGTCGAAATTCCGGAACCCACCATGATTGGGTCGCGTCGCCTCAAATACCCCGTCCGTAATCAATCTCACTTTGCCGGTCACCCGGACTGGCTCTCCATGCATCTTGTCGGTCTTGGCCCCCACGTCCAGAGTCACTTCAGCGCCAATGCCAGCCTTCATGCAGGCCTGAACCGCCTCAGGGTCGTAGAGGGTCTGCAAGAACTTCTTGACACCCATCTTCTGAGCGGCGGCCAGTATAAACGTGGAGTCAGCAGATGATCCGCCGCCAACGTTGTCGCCAACGTCCATGAGGACTATGGGGCCAAGGTGTCCATGCTCTGGATCAATCTCATGCATCTGGAGTGCAGCTCCGTTGACCGGCCAGTAGTTCAATATATCCACCGGCTTAGGCCCCACGTACCGCTCTTCGGCCATACGCAGCGCTTCTTCAACGCTCGGCTGCACTTCGTTGAGACCCTCACGGTGCTCCCATGCTCGTAACGCCATCCACCTTGAGGCATCCCGCGCAGCATCAATATCGCCATCAGCAATCGCTATGAATGACATGCCCATCTCGTAAACATCAGAGTACGGATATCCCTCGGCGACGCTGGTATCGAGGATGCCGGGGCGCTCGTTGGCTTCAATCGCATCGTCAACGAGTGTCTTCATGGGCTCTTCGCCGGTGAACTGTTTAACAATGTTGACCAGCATTGGCGTCAATTCCGTCCACTGGACCGGGTTGATCTCGCCCATGGCCGTTCGATAGATCAACTCAGCCGTCTTTCGACCACGCGGCTTAGGATCCATGTGGGGATTGGTTCGCCAGACAACGCACACGTTGGTGTTCGCCACTGTGTCCTTTGAGATGTTTGAGTGCATGTCAAAGGTGATACCAACCGGAATGTCAGGGCCAACTATCTCCCGCACTGACGCCGTGAATGCTGCATCCATGTCTGGAAATTCTTCCGATACCGCAGCGCCGTGGTTGGAGATCAACACCCCGTCCCATGGGCCTTCATTCCGCAGCATTCCGAACATCTCGTCGGTCAGGCGATCGTAGGCATCTTTGGTGATGGTGCCAATGGGCCCGGTGACGGCGTACATGAGCGGGACCATCTCGAAGCCGAGCTCTTCAGCACCCTGAATGTAGCCAGCGATGGTGTAGTGCGAGTCCTTGTGCGCCTCGTGCATCTCCTCACGCCGTAGGATGCCGGCCTGGAAGGACTCGTAGTCGGCTGGAACTTCTGAAAACGTATTGGTCTCGTGTGATATGCCCAGTACAGCGAAGCGCAATTCGATCTCCCGCGATGATGGCTCAATTGTGCCCGGCGATCAAAACTGTGCCGGGCGGCCAATCATACAGCGCGGAAGAGCGCCTGAAACCGTTTCTTCAGATCTCTGTCGGCTCCCGAGCGCCGCACAACTTCTGAACCCGCGAGGTAGCCAAGCTGGCGATACGACTCGAACTGGGGCTGATCGAACTGCTGGTCGGCAGTGGAATCATGCGGAAATTTGGGGTTCGTGCCGCGGACGTATTCGATGATGTCTGGCGTCAACTGACCACGCACCAGGCCTGACTTCACGTAAACGATGATTCCGCTGTTGGGATCATCGCCAATACCGCTGCCATGTGATCGGCCAGCCGGATAGCGGATGGTGCCGACGGCAATCTGACTCGCCGCGTAGTCGACGCCATCCCGATCATCCGAAATTCTCTCGAGCCTGCTCAAATCGATATCAATTTCGACGCCCATGTCGACTCGCGCTCGTCTTAGCGCTACACCCAGGGTGGAGAAGTGCAGATCGCCATCTGGATCCTCGCCACCACCATCGACCGCAACGATGTACCTGCAGCGCCGACGGAATAGCTCGTAAAGTCCAGAGTTTTCGAAGTGGCCGCCATCGGACAGGTAGACCCATGGGTCGTCCGCTGAGGCGTTACCAAAAAGCTCTCGCCAGAAGTAGATAAACCTCAATGGACTCACAAGCGCCGATTGCCACCAGCGCCGCTCGCGGGGATTCTTCACCCACTGACCCAACCGCACATTAAGCAGCGTCAGGATGGGACTCAGTCCCGGCACCGTGTTGTGTCCCATGTTGGGCGAGACGGCTGCGCCTGAGATGGCAGTTGCCTGCGCCAGCGTCATCTTCTTGAATGGTGATTTGGCCGTGTCTCGCCAGCCGGTCACAGCTGATCCCACAGTATGTTTTGAAATAACGAACCCGTCGGCCTTGCGGTCCAACAGCTCGGGGCGGGTGCTGCCCGGCATATTCAGCGCTGTGGTTATGAGTTGGTACGGGGCATTCCCGCGGCTGCCATCCAGGTCAGACACTCTGAGTCCATCGCGCATTGCGACCGCATTCCAGCCATCAGCGTTGAGCCCACCTTCATCTCTGGCAGCACCGATGATCCATGTTCGTCTGATGCGCCGCATGTAGAGATTAGATAACGAGGTCCAGTTCAGGAACCATGGGCCAATCCGGGTAGTGCTCAAGAAAACCGCCACGCCTGATCCGATGAATCCGTACGCTACGAACTGCCACTTATCCCAGTCGGTCTTACCCGCCATCCCAAGGTTCTCGGTTGATGGAAACACGGTTGTCCAGAGAACGTTGTACCAGGCAACCAGAGCGAATCCGATGAGGATGTAGCCGCTGAAGTTGAGGACGACGCTCGCAATCTTGAAGAGCCGACCACGTCCCACCGCCACGATACGAGAACCGATTGCAGAGAGTGCTCCGCTCGTTCCGGCAACAGCGGCCAGAATGATCTCAAGGCCGTCAGATTGCCAGCCAGTCGATTGAATTAGCGCCTCGTGGAATCCCCAGATTCCCAGCACCATCAACAGTCCTCCAGCGGTAACCCACATGAGAATCAAGACAACGCGTCGAATTTCCCGAACTGCGCGCCAGATCAGCCAACGCTGCTTGATCCGATCTTGCCTCGGCAGGATCGACAGGGGGAAGAATGCAGCCAGAAGCCAGGCTGGCGACAAGATGAGCCACCACGGAATCGAATGCCAGTCATATCGAGCGTCGAACGGTGAAAATCGGTCCCACCGCGACTCTGGAATAAACATGGTGGCAAGAAGCAGTAGCGTGACCATAGCCGTTGGTACCAGCGCCCACAGCAATGTCGTCTTTATTACGTACCTTGCAAGGCCGGTCCACGTCTCCAGATCAAATAGCCCCGGCGAGTGAGCCAGCATTTTCGCGTTCTCTCGAACGTGCCGGAGGGCAGCTGTCTCAAGTCCGTGGACTACCGAACCAGTGTCGTCACCAGTCGCTGGGCCAGGAAATTGGAACGGAAAATTGTCCGGCTCTACGCCAAGGGGGTTTGATATTGGGGGAGGATCAGCTGAGGGCGACCACAACGCTGATAGCGACGAACCCAGGTAGCCGCCGCCAGATACGGTCGAGACATAGTCCGCGTCGCGCAGCATGCCGCCCCGTGCCAGGGATTGCATGACACCCAGACCGTAAGTCGCTGACCGCATGCCGCCACCCGAGAGAGCGACACCATAGAGGTTGTTAGCTACTGAGGGCGCGTCAGGATTGGGGACTGCGTTGCCACGCGTCTTTTCATAGCGCGGGCCGACCCAGTTCTCCATCTCCCGTTTGTAGGCTTCAGCGAAGCTCGCGTTGATCCGATCAAAGTCGGAATCACCGCTTGCGTTCGTGTTCTGTTTTGAATTGACCATAAGTTACCCGTCCCTTAAATGGGCCGTAGAACAACGTTATGGCCTGTGGCGGGTCGATTCTCTAGGCGTTTATGTACACCATTACACCAAAACTACGCCTTCCACACCTCACCAAACAGTCGATGGAAGTTCCCGCCCAGGATTCCGTGCACATCCGGTTCCGTGTAATTCCGATCCAGAAGCCCTTCTGCCACCCGGTGCCAATCGGCGTGCGACTCGAACCCGATGAGGTGTTTGTACGGGTGTGGCGTGAACGCAACGTTCTCCACCGGGATCATCCCCTGCGATGCAAACAGCCATTCGAACCACTCACGAGGCTGCTCCATACAGAAGTCCGTGCCGATGCCTACGTGACTTGGACCGACCATCTGCACCAGGTAGTCCAGCGCATCGAGGTACTGATCCAGCGTGGTCTGGAAGCCGGTCTTGAAGAACATTGGGAACGCGTTAGCCCCAATCACGCCACCGCGCTCAACCAGCAGCTTGATCGCCTCATCCGTCTTGTTGCGCGGGTGATCGATGTGCGAGCGTGCCAGCGCATGCGTGATCGCCACCGGAGTTTCAGAGTGCTCGATCGCGTCGAGGGTCGTGCGATCGCCTACGTGAGACAGATCGATCAAGATGCCAAGCCTGTTCATCTCGGCTACGGCGGCGAGGCCGAACCTGCTCAGGCCTTCATCAACACGCTCGTAACACCCGTTACCAAGCAGGTTGCGTTCGTTGTAAGTGAGCTGAATGATCCGCACCCCAAGCTCGTGAAATAGCCGCAGCCGACTCAAGTCGTTCCCTATTGGCGCGGCGTTCTGCCAGCCAAAGATGATCCCGGTACGACCCTCCGCTTTTGCGGCATCGATGTCCGCCACGGTCTTGATTGGCCGAATGAACTCAGCGAATTCATCCAACCACTCAAGCTGGCGAGTTACATTCGCCAGCGTCGTCTCGTAGTCATCCCAGATAGCGATCGTCGCGTTGACAGCCGTAACCCCGCCATCTCGGAGTCCGCGATACACGGACTCTGAACCCCACAGGCTGGTGTCCAGTCCGTCTATGACCGTGGCCTGGTTGAATACCGATTGCGAAGCCATCGCTACTTATTCCACGCGTACTTCTTCGCCGCTTCTTCGTTCAGTTCCGTGCCCCAGCCGGGTGCGGTTGGGATGTCGATGTACGAGTCCTTCGGTTCTGGGATCACCGTGAAGAGCTCATCTCGCCACTGGCATGAGTCCGGGTCGCTCTCCATGATTCGCACGTTTGATACGGATGCCGTGAGGTTGAGGCTCTGGAAAGTGCTCAGGTGGCCGTTGAAATTGTGGGGGGCGATGTTAAGTTCGTAAGTTTCGGCGAGGTCGGCGACCTTCTTGGCGACTGAGAATCCCTGCCACTGAACGTCCACTTTTACTGTGTCCATCGCACGCAGATCAAAGAAAGGCTGGTACTGTCGCATCGCCTGAAGCTGCTCACCCGAAGTGATTGGTATGGTGGTCGATTCCTTGAGTTGTAGCAGCGCCTTTGGATCCTGGTTGTCGATCTCCAGCCAGTAGAGATTGAACGGCTCAAGCGCTCGCGCAATCGCTATCGCTCCCTGCGTCTTGAAGTGGAAGTTGATATCCAGGCAGATGCCGATGTCAGGCCCGACGGCTTCACGCATCGCGCCAATCTGTGCGACCGCCTGATCGATCAGTTCCTTTGGAGCAGTCTGATCATGGAGCGGCCCGTTCCGACCCTGTGAAATCGCGCTCGATGGGTCGCCGGGGAAGACTATGTTCGTCTTAAACGCCTTGTAGCCAAGGTCAACGGCCTCGGCCGCGCAATCGGCAACATCCTGCATCGTTCGCAGGGGCTTCTTGCCAAGTAGCTCAGCGTTGGTTGCGCGATACGTGGCGAGGTGGGAGAAATAGACCATCTGTTTGTCACGGAACGGCCCGCCCACAAGTTCGTACACCGGCACGCCAAGCGCCTTGCCTTTGATGTCCCAGAGCGCCAGTTCGATACCGGCGATTGCGTGGCCCAGCGCTCCGCCCGGTATAGCTCTGCCCAACCGGTACATGTCCATGTACAGCTTCTCAACGGGCCGTGGATCTTTGCCAATCAACATGACGGAAAGATCTTCAATCAGGCCAACCATCCCTTTCGGGAAGTTCTCTCCAAACTCGGAGTAGCCAGTTATTCCCGCGTCAGTTCGAATGGCGCAGTACATCCACGGCCGCATTCCACCATCAACAACAAACGTCTCAACCCCTGTGATTTTCATTTGGACCCTGCCTCACGCATTGCACTGATCAGAATTTCGTGACATTTCGGCGGTAGATTACACGTAGAGTGGACGGCACAGAGATAATTGTGCCCAAATGGAAATTCACGTGGTGTCACCAAGTGCCCCTAGATCTCCGCTGATCTCATGGTGGCGGGTTCGAGCGTTTGAAGCTAGAATCTGCTGATTGCCAGAATGACGACTTCTCACACATGACGAATTTCTACGAGGACTGCGTGGAGACAAGCTGTTGAATTGGCACGCCCAGGGTAGAGATAATCTCGCGCGTACCGCGTTGTTGGGCCTCCTGATTGTTCTCGTCGCGACCGGTGTCGTGGCTGGCTCTGACTTGGTGGCCGATTCAGATATCACAGCTTCACCATCAGCCACGTCCACCGAACTAGGCGTCCGACCCAATGCAATAGAGATGCCAATTGCATGGGAAAGTCAGCCACTTCCGTCACTGGGCTCACAAACGCCCAAAAGCTACGCTCCGATATCCATCGAATCATCAACGTCAGCGGACGCAGGGACGCTCAGCGCTAAAGGGCAAATTAGCCCGGCGTCACCGATCAGCCTGCTTGGTGCGTTCGATTCATCCGATTCGACGGCTGTACCTGCGCTGACCAGGTATATCCCAGGAATAACTGATGCCGAAGCAGCGGTAAACCAGGGTGGGGGTTCTATCCCTCCCGATCCAATGATCGCTGTGGGGCTAAATCACATAGTGACGGTGGTCAACAGCTCTGTTGAGGTCCATTCCAAGTCAGGCACACAACTTGCTTCGATGGCCCTCGATACTTTTTTCTCCACCTTCACCCTTGCTGGAGGGACGTTTGATCCCAAGGTTCGTTACGATCAATACCGCGATCGGTTCGTCATTGTTGCTCTCGACGGAAATAGTGGTACTGCTGGGAACTCGCAGATACTCGTCGCTGTATCAGACGACGATGACCCTATAGGAACGTGGTATCAACAAAGCATTCCATCAGTGATCGATATCGGCGGTACCGATCACTGGGCCGACTTCCCGGGTCTCGGTATGGACGCAGACGCCCTTTACATCACCAACAATATGTACCCTTTTGGTGCATCCGGGTTATTCGCAGGACAACGACTTTGGATTCTCGCA
This sequence comes from Chloroflexota bacterium, assembly GCA_013204555.1. GTDB lineage: Bacteria > Chloroflexota > Dehalococcoidia > Lucifugimonadales > Lucifugimonadaceae > UBA1151. The sequence continues at coordinate 87,865 of JABMNO010000032.1, forward strand.
AAAGACCCTTTCTACTCGGGCGGAGTGGTGACCTCACCGACGATCATGGATCCGTGGGTCGACGCTGGATTTGATGAGGGTGATGCCGTTCCCTCAATGCCATCGCATGCGTTCGGATCTCTGCCCGGCTCGGTCGGAACTTTTCTCCTTGCATACTCTGGACTATCAAACGGCACAACTGAATATGTCGCTGTAATGAGAATTGAGGATCCGCTAGGCACCCCAAGGATGGCGTCATTCCAATACGTCTCTCTGAACAACATCGAAGATTTCAGTGTCAGTTTTCCAGACGCTCCTCAATTTGGCTCATCGGCCACGATCGCGACGAACGACAGACGCGCGCTCGACCTCGTTTGGAGGAACAGCGGCCTGTGGGCTGTATTTACGATCGTGCCTCCAACAGGAAGTCCTGACGCCGCCCAAGCAACGGCTCACTGGATCAAGATCAACACGTCAGGTCTTGGCGGTTTGGCCTTAGCAGATCAAGGCAACGTCGGTGGTAATGACGTTGACTCCAACGCTCACACATTCTTTCCTTCAATTGCCGTCGATTCCGCTGGCAACATGGCAATGAGCTTTGCCCTCTCCAGTCCAAATAACCTCGCTGGAGCGTACTACACCGGTCGTCTCGCCGGGGACCCCGCTGAGACGACACGTAACACTGGCGTGCTCCGCGCCGGTTCAGCCACATACGACTCAACTATTGATTTTGGTCAAGCAAGGTGGGGTGATTACTCCGGCATAGCCCTTGATCCTGCAAACGAAGCAGAATTCTGGGCATTCGGTGAGTTCGCCCGAGACACGAACAAATGGGGTACGCACATAGGACGATTCTCATTCGCAGATACGCCGACAGCCCCACAGAATGTTTCAGCAACCGTAAATGTAGCGCTCGCTGAGGCGACCGTCACCTGGAACGCACCGACGAGTGATGGCGGATTACCTATAACCGAATACCTCGTGCTTTCCACGCCTGGTTCGCACAGCGCCACCACATCCGCCAACGCGACCCAGGCAACAATCCCAGGGCTAACCAGAGGCATCACCTACACGTTCACGGTAACCCCATCCAATAACCAGGGCCCGGGAGCCACATCGACCGCGTCCAATAGCATCACGGCGGCAACCGTCCCCGGTCCACCGACCACCGCCACCGCGATCGCAGGAGTGAACTCCGCCAACGTCTCGTGGACCGCACCGGCCGATAATGGAGGCTCAGCGGTCATCGACTACCTCGTTACCTCCGCTCCAGGAGGTCTCACCGCGTCCACGACCGCTACGACAGCTGCTATCAGCGGCCTGAGTCCCGGCGCGAGTTACACATTCACTGTGACCGCACGAAACATCGTTGGCAGTAGCTCGTCGTCCGCGCCGTCCGCCTCAATTACGACTCCCACGGTGCCAGACGCCCCAATCGGAGTGACGGCTGTTGCAAAGGTGGAATCCGCTGATGTTTCCTGGGCGGCGCCCGGCAGCGGTGGCTCTCCAATCACGCTATACACAGTGGCGTCTGCACCGGGTGGAATCATCGCCACAACAACAGCTACATCCACCACGGTCATGGGGCTGACGAACGCCACGAGTTACACGTTCAGCGTCGTGGCCGTCAACGCGGTCGGCACAAGCACGGTCTCAACCAGCAGCAACGCTGTAGTTCCAGGGTCGGGACTTGTGTTCAATCCGGCCCTTCTGGTATTGGTGAACGTGGGTGATTCAGCCACGACCACGATCATGGCGCAGGCGGTGTCAACAAGCACCAGCCGCGTTATCGTGAATCTCCAGATACCGCCGGAGTTGACCATATCGGCCATTAGTTGTGGTGGGATATTTGCGGGGGCAGCCAGTTCCACTTCCACGACGTCGGACACTGCTCTGGCGGACTGCAACCTCGGCGGCGGCACGGTCTCAACCACCACCGGCTTCGCCATTGAACTCACGGTGACCCGTTTGGCAACAAGCACAGCGACGATCACGTTCAAGACGGGCGCTACATCGACGGCGTTCTTCGGCGGTGGGGCCACCACCACACCAGTGGTGACGGGGGAGTTGATAGCGGTCGAAGGAGTCAACGTGAGTGGAGTTATATCGCTACAGAGCGTTTCATCCACCAGCTCATTCGCAGCAATCGGACCGACTGTAACGATACGTTCCGTCGCCGATCCGAGCTCCAGCAGTTCGGTTGCGGTGTTGAGTGATGGATCATTTTCGTTCAGTTCGATTGCTCCGGGAACTTATGATCTGATCGCAGCGGCCCCCGGTTTCGCTCCTATGCAACTCAATAATCTGATAGTCGGATTATCCGATGTCAACGTTGTATCCGGGATTCTGCGTACGGGCCTGGTAAACACCGATGAATTTGTGAACCTTACCGATATCTTGCTAACAATTAACGCGTTCGGATCATCTGGAGTCACGCGTCCAGATGGCAATGGGGATTTCACCGACACGAACGCCGACACGTTTGTTAATCTCACCGATATACTCCTGACCATAGCTAACTTTGGATTGGCCGGGACCCAACCCTGGCCCTAACCACACCCCGTGCTAAAGTCGGTTCCCGCTTAACACTGCTTCCGGGAGCTTCGACCTATGCGTGCCAGTAGAACCGTTCTTGCCGCTGAACCTGCCGTCGCGTCTGGTGGGATGGTGGTTGCGCAGCACCCGCTTGGTGCTCGGGCTGGCCTGGAGGTTCTTGCACGCGGTGGCAACGCTGTCGACGCCGCTGTAACTACGGCGTTCGCGATGGGGGTGGTGCAGCCGCTGATGAACGGCATCGGCGGCGGCGGCCAGATGATCATCCGAGATCCCGGTGGTAATTTTTCCAGCGTGGACTACGGCATGGTGTGCCCGCAGGGCGCGTCCGAAGACATGTACCAGTTGAGCGGAGAGCGCGAGCCCATGGGGCCAGCGACCATGCGTTTGTCCAGCCGCTACACCTGGCCGAAGGTCAAGGACAACGCCAACCTCACGGGGCATAGCTCCATCGCTGTGCCGGGGACGGTCGCCGGACTTTCAGGCGCGCTTGATAGGTGGGGCACGATGGACCTCAGGGACGCGCTCGCCCCCGCTATCAAACTTGCCCGCGAGGGATTCCCGATTGGCCACCACTTCGCCCTATCTTTATTGGCTGGCCGCAAGAACTTCCTCCGCTTTGAAGGCGCGACTCCGATCTTCTACCCCAACGGACAACCGCTTGCTACGGGCGAGCGACTGATCCAGCCTGACTACGCACGCACCCTGGAGTTGATCGCTACCGGTGGCCCCCAGGCCTTCTACAACGGCGAGCCTGCACAACGAATTGCGGAAGACGCCGCAGCTCACGGCGCAGTGATATCACTTCAAGATTTCGCCGACTATGAGGCGGTCATAGGCCGCGAAATTGTCTCGACTTCATACCGAGATCACGATATCTATGGCTGTGCGGGGCCGGGCGCTGCCCCAACGCTGATTGAGATTCTCAATATTCTTTCCAATTTTGATATTCGGCTTCTTGGATATGGATCCGTTGATTCTCTTCACATCATTGCCGAAGCGACGAAATTGGCGGCGGTCGATAGGTTCACGTGGCTTGGCGATGCAGCCCCCGAAGGCGGTCCGGTTGACGCTCTAATCGACCCGGAATACGCGGCTAAACGGGCCGCTGAGATCGGTCGATCTGCATCATCAGCCGAGCCTGGCGACCCGTGGGGTCATCTGGGCAAGTCCGTGGATGACAATCACCCGGCCCCGTCTGGCCTTGGCCCGGACAACGGAACAACCCATCTGACCGTGGTCGACGCCAACCGTGGCGCTGTCTCTCTCACCCAGACCCTACATGGATATTCGGGAGTCGTAACTCCGGGAGTTGGGGCAATGATGAACAACGGTATGGGCTGGTTTTACCCCGGCTCCGGCACCGTGAACTCAGTTACACCGGGTGGGCGCGGCGTACACAATATGGTGCCGGTAATAGTCGAGCAAGATGGCCAGCTCAAGTCTGCACTGGGCGGGTCCGGCGGCCGACGGATCTGGACAGCAGTGTTGCAGTCGATAATTCACATGATCGACTACGGCATGACTCTGCAAGAGGCGATCCAAACACCCCGAATCCACGTCGAATCGGATGCTGTCCTCGTCGACGGCCGATTCGACACCGGCGTAATCGAGGGTCTGAAGCGAAACGGGCACGAGGTCATCACAGCCACGCCGCGCTACGACATCGCGCCGTTCTCTGAACCCAATGGCATCTCAGTCACCGACGTCGGCTTCGAAAGTGGCCTGAGCCCGGTTGCCAAACCCACCATCGCCCTCGGCCTCGAAAAAGGCGAGACCGACATTGGCGGAGTCGATATGCCGGGCCTGGCGAATGATTTGATGCCGTAGGCTATTTGCCATCATGAATCTCAACATTAACGGCACCTCACGAACGCTCGAAACCGACCCGGAGCGTACGCTGCTCAGCGTCCTACGCAACGATTTGCATCTGACTGGTACGAAGTACGGCTGCGGGGAGGGTAACTGCGGCGCATGTACTGTGTTGATTGATGGCGAGTCGGTCCGGGCGTGCGTGACTCCTGTTGGGACTGTTGCCGAACGCGAAATCATCACCGTTGAGGGTCTGGCGAATGGCGATAAATTGCACCCGGTTCAGGAAGCGTTCATTGAACACACCGCGTTTCAGTGCGGCTACTGCACCCCCGGATTCATCATTGAGACCACTGCCCTGCTGGCCCGCAACCCACACCCCACCGGCGATCAGACCCGCGCTGCACTGAGCGGCCACATCTGCCGCTGCGGCGCTTACGCCAGGATTATCGATGCCGCCGCAACGGCCGCTGGTCGCACTGGTGAAACGTCATGAGCAACGAACCAGCGATCAAGATCGTCGATCACCCTCTCTGGTCTGATGATCCCGAGTCGCCAGTTGCTGAATACCCTGAAGCAACTCTTCTTCAGATCAGTGCTGACGGGCAGATCACCGGGTACTCAGGCAAAGTTGAGTACGGCCAGGGGATTCGTCACGGCTTTGCCTTGGCGATCGCAGATGAGCTAGATACCCCGATTGATTCCGTGACCGTGGTACTCGCCGATACGGCGCTGGTGCCATACGACCGCGCAACTGTTGGAAGCGCGTCGACGCGAACGGTTGGCCTCCAACTCAGGCGTTCGGCGGCAACACTTCGGCGCTATCTACTCAGCCTCGCGGCTGACTACTTCAAATCAGATGTGCGAACGCTATCGTGCAAAGCCGGGAAGGTCGTCCGGGCTGGTGAGGCCAAGGACGAAGTCACGTTCGCTGCTCTGCTGCCCGCCTCTCAAGTGACGCTGGATATTCCTGATGACATTCGGCCAAAGCCAGAGTCCGAATTCAATGCGATGGGCACCGATCACCCTCGCTCTGACGCCATTGCCCGCGTCACCGGCAAGGCAATGTACTCGCAGGACGTGTTCGTCGACGAGATGCTCCACGCAGTCGTGATTCGCCCGCCATCATATGGCGCAACGCTTCTCAACGTTGAAGCCACCCGCGCTGAGCAGACTCCAGGATTTGTTCGATTCATCCGAGAAGGAGATTTTGCCGCGATCATCTGCGATTCAGCAGACGGTGCCGAGACCGCAGCCAAGATGGTGAGAGCGCGCTGGGATGAGCTCGACGCTGAGGTCTCCGACTTCAGCATGCCCGTGGCCCTAAAGCAGCACGCTAACGAACTGGTTTCTCTACGCAGCGAAGGCAACGTTGACGCTGCATTCGATTCGGCAGCTAGCGTCATTGAGGGCGTCTACTACGCGCCCTATGTCGCAAATGCCGCCATGGAGCCATCGGCTGCTGTGGCGCAATGGGATGGCGATAACCTGACCGTCTGGTGCTCCAGCCGAAGTCCGTTTGGCGAGCGAGAGGCTATTGCGGCCGCGCTCGATGTTACTGAGACGAATGTGCGTGTGATCTGTACCGAAGTTGGAGGGTCTTTCGGCACCCGAAGCGCAACAATATCGATCGATGCGGCGAGGCTCGCCAGAGCAGCAGGCCGACCCGTGAAGGTCGCACACACTCGGGATGAAGAATTCGTTTGGAGCACGGTGCGGCCAGCGGCCCTTATTGAGGTCCGAAGTGCAGTTGACTCATCGGGAGCGATCACAGCGTGGGATTACGCCGCCTACCACTCAGGCGAGAGCCCATTCCGCGGTCGACGTGGTGCGGATACGCCGTACGACGTCCCAAATGTCAGCGTTCAGGTTGCCAATTCGGTGTCGCCGCTCCAATCAGGCTCCTACCGTTCGCTGGGTGGCGCGGTTAATCACTTCGCGCGGGAAGTTCATATGGACCGCATCGCCAGCCAACTTGGCATCGATCCTATCGAGTTTCGATTGAATAACTTGAGCCACGCACGACTGCGCAAGACACTCACAAACGCCGCTGACGTCTTCGGATGGAGTGCTTCGAAAACTGGATCCAACGGCATTGGCGTCGCTATTGGGTATGACGCAGGCAGCTTCTTAACACAGGCCGCCGAAGTGTCGACGGCTGGGCGGGATGTGAATGTCGATCGGGTCCACACCTCGTTTGACTGCGGCCTGGTGTTGAATCCCGATGGAGTTCGCAACCAGGTTGAGGGATCAATTGTCATGGGGATGGGAACGGCTCTGTGGGAATCGGTTGAGTTCGATGGTGGCCGTATTCTGAACCCGTCTTTCAGCCGATATCGCGTCCCACGCATCACGGAGACACCCGCGTTGGATGTGTCGCTCATCGGCGATCCCAACACACCATCCACCGGCGCTGGAGAACCAGCCATAGTCACGGTTGCTGCAGCAATCGCCAACGCTGTCACATCAGCCACAGGCCGACAGATCGACACGCTGCCGATCACACCTCAGCTTTAGTGCTGGAATACGAGGCCTCATCGACGGACTGCCATCTTTGTTACTGAGTTATACTAGTCGTTATTAGTATTTCAGGTATCAGTAATGAAGAGGGTATTCATTCATGCCTAAGGGCGTCACAGTGTGGCTCACGGGTCTTTCAGGTGCCGGAAAATCAACCATTGCACACGCATTGCAGGCAAACGCCGAAAGCCGTGGACGACTGGTCGAGATCCTGGACGGCGACATCGTTCGTGAAAACCTGAGCAGAGGGCTTGGATTTTCTAAAGAAGATCGGGATACAAATATCAGGCGTATCGCGTTTGTCAGTCACCTGCTTACACGTCACGGTGCGTTCGTGATCGTGGCCGCAATATCTCCCTACGCGGGAGTTCGAAACGAAGCTCGCGAGATGATCGGCGATTTCGTAGAAGTCCACGTTGATTGCTCCATTGACGTGCTGACGGCCCGAGACACGAAAGGTCTTTACGCAAAAGCACTCACCGGCGAGATCAAAAACTTCACAGGAATTTCTGATCCCTATGAGGCGCCAACCTCGCCAGAGTTGGTGGTCAGCACTGCCCGGGAAGATGTTGCACAGTCTGTCGGGCGCATCGAGCGGTATCTGGAGGCGAACGGGTATATCAACACAGACTGAAGGCCATCCGGAGCATGCCGCAGGGCGGCATTACAATATCTTCCTGCAAGAAATCAACTCAGCAAAGCTGCCCGTTTGGAGTAAATACAGCACTTGATTCACTGAAGTATTTCCATCTCCATTCCTTGCTTCCCAACCACTCCTGTTTGAACTCGGCGCGAACCTGCCAAATGCCCTCTCCGAGGTATGCGCCAATCCAAAACTGAGTTTGCTCTTCAATATCTTGGAGGCAGCTGCGTTGTCCCGGTGCGATTAGCGAAACGTCGCCCTCCTGCACCCGAGGTTGTCCGAGATTCTCAGGCGAACGGGATACGCTTTCAATCTCGCCCAGAAAAGTTTTGATACGAGTGATTGCTTCCGACTGTTGAACGGTCGGGCCTGAATTTTCGATACTGGGACTAGCCTCGACCGATCCTGATATGCAGGCGATTGAGACGGAGAATAGTGCGATCGTCAAAATGATGACCGCTCGTTCCAGCATGGTCCAAGTCCCATTCCAAGTTGTTCGCAAGTTTTGTCCACGATATTTAAGCGCCCGGACATCCGTGTGAAACATTTGTGACAGTTGCGCCGCTGGGTCGATGCGAAGGGCGTATTTGGCGCCTACAACGACTACACGAAACTGGCATCTTCGAGTCAAACGCCCTTTGGCGTATCACTATGAATAGAGCGGGCGTCAATCTTTGCCGATCACACCGCGTAACATTCGATTGCGTCTAGTTGGGAGCGGTCTCTGAGGGCCATTTTTTGGTGGTCGACCACTCCTGAGTACTTGTATTGGGCGTCGAGAGCGTCTCGGGCGGCTGGGCCAAGGTGAAATTCAGTGAAATCTGGGAGGTGATCGGCTACTGCGGAGACGAGTCCGAACAGGTGGGGACTGTCCGGCTCGCTGATGCGTGGACTACCGGTACTTTGTACTTTGAGAAGACGAGGCAGATGGCCTGAATCCTTCCTGTGTCTTCTGCTGCGTACCACTTTGTGAATAGCCAGACGTCATCTTCCAGGTCACCGAGGCCGTAGACGAAGATGTCGGAGTTTGTCTGGAGGTACGCCTCGATGCTGGCGCGGTCGGTTAGCGGTACGTGTTACATATGACGAATTACGCGGGTTTGTGGGCTTTGATCGAGAACATGAGGGGGACGAAGTCCTGGTACTTTTCCGGTAGGCGGCGTTGACCGTCTTCGCCTGTGATCATGCCGGGGAGGGGTTCCCAGTTCATCTCCTGGTGCTCGATTAGCGAGTCGATTACGAGTCCGGCGTTGATTAGCGCCATCACGGTTTCTCCGAGGCTGTGTTTCCAGTTGTACTGGCGCTTATTCTTGACGTCCCATTGGCCGTCAGCATACGAGCCTTCGTCGTCCTCAGCGAAAGGTGCATCAGAGTAAAAATAGGGCTGTTCGAGGATGTATTCGCCAGGCGCAACGTCGTCGTATTGGAGTGCCCACATCAGGGGGTGGCCTTCCCTTATGTAAAACGTGCCGCCGGGTTTCAAGAACCGTGTGATCACCTGGCCCCAGGCCTTGAGATCGGGCAGCCAGCAGATTGCGCCATTTCCGGTGAACACAATATCGAACTGCTCTTTGACGACGTTTGGTGACTCGTAGAGATCAGTCTCGAAGAATCTGCCGGGCACACCTGACTCTTCGCTAAGCCGACGAGCCGCATTGATGGACTCGCCGGAGAAGTCGATACCGGTGACGTTTGCGCCGAGACGCGCGAGGCCCAGTGTGTCGGTTCCGATATGGCACTGCAGGTGGATCAGTGACTTACCAGTGAGATCACCGACCGCGTCGATATCGATCTGATAGAGCGGGGGCTTGCCAGCTTTGAAGCCCTCGATATCGTAGAATTCGGACGCCCAGTGGCCCGCCACCCGCTCATCCCAGTTGGCGCGATTCGCCTCTCCGTACCTGTCCAGCGGCACTAGCCGCCTCGTATTTTGCTCACGGCCTTCTTGTAGCCGTCGGCGATCACGGTAACTTCTGCGGAGTAGGCTAGGAGCAGTGTGCCGGCGTTTTTCCACTGGAGGGCCTGCTCGTAGCTGGTTACGCGCATCGCTGTGGTCTTGCCGTACTTTGCTGCGGCCTCGATGATCATCATGCGGCGTTCATCCAAGACCTTGCCCATATCCGAGGTGCCATAGACTCCCAGGCTCTGCGCCAGATCTGTCGGTCCCAGTGTGAGGGCGTCGATTCCGTCCATGGCAGCGATCTCGTCGAGGTGGTCGAAGGCGCCACCGCTCTCGAGCATCACGGTGACGAACACGTTGCGATTTACTTCCGCGAGAAGATCGAGATCATCGTTTCCTGCTTCAAAATCGTTTCCTACAGTGGCGCCAGCCATTCCACGCTGACCCACCGGAGCGTAGCGGGAGGCGCGGACGATCTCAGCAGCCTGCTCCGGGGTGTCGACCTGGGGGCAGTGGAGGTTGTAAACGCCGGCGTCGAGGAGGCGGGTGATCCATTCGCGGTTGCCATCGGGGGGGCGCACCATGATTGGGAAGTCGAGCGCCCTGGAGAGGGCGGCCATGTCGGCGACGGTGGACATGGATGGCGATGAGTGTTCCATATCAATGCGCGCGAAATCGAGGCCGGATGCCTTAAGGAGGGTGAGGATTGCCGGGTTCCGAACCATGTTGATCCAGGTCCCGATCTGAATTTCGTTCTGGTCGACCGCTGTTCTGATGGGATTGGACTTCATGTTGTGTGCCTGTTGACGTGCTGGTTATTGGAAACAGTGCCGAGAGTTTAGCGCCGGATGGTGGTTGGCGTGTAAACCGATAGTAATCCGCGCTAACTAAAGTGTGGCGTACTTATGCGAATTTCTCCGTCTGCGATCTATCTGTCTGAGCCTGCTGTCACCAGCCCGGCGTTCACGCTGATGACGACTACATCGGGCATGTATGCGATTCGGGTTGCGAGTCTCCGGTGTCGCGGGCGTTGAGGCCTGCTCGTCTGGTGCGGTGTGCGGACGTGGTCCGTAGCGGGTGCGTTTATCGTCCTATCAGGCGCCCTTCGATTGCCTCGGGATACTTTTCCTCGCGGCGGAAGTGGGCACATGCAAGTTGCCGCTAAGATTCTTTTTCTTCGCGATGGGACCAATCCACCTACGCGGGCGCATGTGTCCGCTCCAAAAGTGAGGCCACAACGCGCTCATACACGTCATGCCCCTGGAGGCCTTCAACGCTGCCAGCCACATCAGCCTCCCGGGTAAAGACGGCGTAGGGCACGCTGATCACACCGAATAGCTTGCCGGGATCTGGGTTACGATCGATTTGGACACGAACAACCGATAGTTCAGGCCGGTACTGAGCGAATAGTTCATCTGCGATTTCAAGCACGCATTGAGCGGAATCGCTCCAGCTCGTCTCGAAGACAAGCATCACGAGACAGGAGCCACTGTTAAGCAGCTTGTTCCAGTTGTCCAGATTCAGTATTGGGAATTCGGTCATTGCCGTTCCCTCCCCGCAATATCTGCGATGAAGATTTCGACCTTCCGAACGTTGGTGCACCCTCGTTATGGAGATCTGTTGTACACATAAGATGCCGCAAATCACAGCCCGATTGGGTGAAGAAATTCACGCACTTCCACCCGGCCAACATAATCCGGAGACTGACCGCCAATGCTGACCCTATTTGGATCAATCGCCGTTTCGATAATGATGCTGTCGTATGCACTTGAGGCGCGATCAAAATGGTATGTCCTGATCTTCGCCGCTGCCTCTGCTGCTACCGCAATCTACAGCGGCATTGCGGAGGTCTATCCGATCATGGTCGTCGAAGCGATCTGGTCGGTAATCGCGTTTCGACGATTCTGGACGCGGGAGAAAGAGCCGACTCACGCGTCAGGGTGAGCCGCTATTTCCTTCCGGTGCGTATAACCGTTTGTTGGAAGGTCAAGAAATACCGTCCAGAGTTTTCGTTTTGACCCGATGGATACCCCAGCCAGAATCACAAAAATATTCATGATCCCTTCAGGTGCATCGGGATAGTCTCAAAGAAGTGAAATCGACGATCCAGCGATTCTTCCGCACATATTGGCCACCCAGATTTACGAGGGCGTGGGTGATTCTGGTCGTGGTCGGAATCATCGTCATTGGCATTGGCGTGACGGCCTTCGTGCGACCCGGCGCCAACTCGTTCTTCCCAGACCGGGTCGAAAGCCAGACCGCAGACAAACCACTCCTGGCAACGCCAGAAACCTCGCCACTCATTACCGCAAGCGTGGCAACAGCATCGCCAACCTCAACGGCTGAACGTCCCGCTACGACAGAGCAGGCGCGATCCACCAAAATACCGGATCGTCGCTCGCCGACTGCGGTACCCGAACCAACCATCGAACCGACCGTAGTAGTTGTTCCAAATGCTACGGCTATGTCAACGCCAGAACCCCCACCACTCGTCCGATTCGCTGTCGCGGGTGATATCGGAACCGGCGACTCTTATGCATACTCGGTCGCCGACTCGGTAGGCCGTTCAGCAGCGTTGCTACCGTTCGATGGCCTGATAATCCTGGGCGATAACGTGTATCCCAACGGAGATCCATCCCGGCTAGAGCCGACGTTATTCGAACCCTATGGACCGATTCTCGAGGGTGGTGCTGAACTCTTACCAATTCTTGGAAACCACGATGTCCGAGATGGAAATGGGGATGGCCAGGTTGAGAAACTCGCGATTCCGGGACGCTGGTACGCCAGCGAAATCCGGCACGTGTTGTTCATCGGCCTGGATTCCACGCAACCGGAGTCGGCGGAACAACTCATCTGGCTTGAGCAGACCCTGAGCGAATCCGACGCGAAATGGAAGATCGCAGCACTCCACCATCCGCCCTACTCGGCCGGACAGCACGGCTCGGATGAGTTGATGCAAGAATCATTCGTCCCGATATTTGAAAAGTACGGCGTCGACCTGGTTCTCAGCGGACACGATCATGATTACCAGCGCTCAGAACCGATCAATGGAGTTACATACATCGTCTCAGGCGCCGGATCAGGCACACGCCCGGTCTCGAGCGAGTGGTTTACTGAAGTATCGCTGTCTGCATTGCACCATCTTGAGTTGAACATCTACGAAGATGAGATCATGATCCTCGCCATCGCGGTAGATGATCGAGTGTTTGACCGATCGTCCATACCGTAGAGGCCCCAGACGTGCGCTGAATCGCCAACCTGAATGGCTGTTGTTGACGGCGGGAAGCGGCTCACCACGGTCGCCTCTATCTGGATGAGCACAACGAATCGGGTGCCCAATTTGTGATGGAACTCCTGGCCGGTTAGCCGACGAACTACCAGACCGCTATTCACGATAAGCTGATCGTCGTCATCGTGATCCCATCGTTTGAATCACGCACACTTCCGCAGTTCGGTCTGCCTATATGGATGTCAGCTCAAAACCCCCGGCCAACTCGGACCGCGATTCTTCATCCGTCAGGCCCATACGTCGATCATCACGCTTCGCGAACGTTGGCCTCCAGCGCCGCATCGTCGCATACGTGGCGATCAGCCTTACCGCGCTCGTCGCCATGTTCGCGTACGTGGCTCTGGATGCGGTGGACGAGAGTTCTGACGCCATATTGAGAGAGCGACTGAGCCTTTCCGCAACCGTTGCCCAATCCATCGATCAGTCTGTTGCAGCCACCGACTCGCTTGTCAATCGAGCCGCCATCGACCTCGCAGCGATCCATATCGAAGGCTCGCTCTCCGATGCCGAGCGAACAATGCTCGTATCGCTGGGTTCATCGTTGGCGGACGTGAATGCTGGGAGAAGGCCTGATCTGGTTGTTCTGCTGGACGCAGGCGGTAATCCGGTCTGGGGTACAGGCCCGGCGGCAATTGTAGGTATTCAGAGTCTGATAGCCAGTGACAGTGAGAGCCCGGCAATCCTGAAAGGTGGGGGGAACTCCACCGCGATTGTTGTGTGGGCGCAACTTCCAGCGGCGGCAGATCTATCCTTTCTCATCGCCACGACGCTTCCGGGAGAAGATTTCCTTGGAATCTCCTCTTCAGCAGATTCATCAATTGGTGACTACAGGCTTGAACTGCTGGATGAATCTGGGACGGTGATTGGCGAAGCGACTGATGAGCTCACAGGCAGCGATAGTCGACATCTAGACGTGATCGGCTCACTGGCGAGTGAACGCGAAGGTGGCGTTGGCAAACATGCCACCGACCTTGGTGATGGCGATTCAGTTGATCACGTTGTCGCTTATGCCCCCTTGAGCAGTCTCCCGTGGGGTGTCGTTCTAGAGCAACCGGAAGATGCGGCGCTAGCGTTGCCAAATGATCTACGGCGTCGCGTGCTGCTGATCTCCGCGGGAAGCCTGATTGGCGGACTGTTGTTGGCATGGATAACGACCGGGCAGGTCGTTCGGCCGCTAACACGCCTGACCACGCGGGCCCGCGTACTGGCAGGCGGCGATCTTTCAGGCCCGATACCTTCCGAAGGACAGGATGAGATTCGCCGTCTCGCTGAGTCGTTCGAGGTAATGCGGGGTCGTTTGGAGCGATCACAGCATGAACTGGCGGACTGGAGCAAGGAGCTGGAAGATCGGGTTCAAGACCGAACTGCGCTGCTGGAGCAGCGGGACCGGGAGCGGGATGTCCTTCTGAACAAGGTGATATCAGCTCAGGAAGAAGAGCGAAAACGCATCGCTCGAGATCTTCATGACCAGATCGGCCAGACCCTCACCGGACTCGTGATGCAGTTGGGCAGCGCTGAGGCCACAATTGGCGGGGACGCCGACGTGGCACGGCAACAGCTTGCCGCGCTGGGTCAAACGGCGAGTGACGCCGTGGAGGAGGTTCGCAGAATGATGGCTGACCTCCGGCCAAGCATCCTTGACGATATGGGCCTGGTTAGCGCCATAAGCTGGTACGCAGAATCCAACCTGGAACGCGAGGGGGTTGACATAACTCTGGACTTGCAGCGGCCGCCGTCTACCCTCCCGCCGAACGTAGAAATTAGCGTATTTCGAGTATTCCAGGAGTCGATTACGAATATAATCAAACATGCGAAGGCCGATCATGTCCACCTGAAACTCTCGTACCCGGATAGCCGGATTCAAGGCGAGATTGGTGATAATGGCGTGGGGTTCGATGTATCTGGAGTTGAACCAGGCGCCGCAGGAGGTTGGGCCATCGGCCTACTGGGCATGGCCGAACGTGTGGGATTGCTGGGAGGCGAGCTGTCTATCGACTCAACGCTCGGCTCAGGCACGACTGTTAAATTCCAACTGCCACTAACGCACGGAATCACTGAAGGAAGTACGGATGCCTGATTCGCCTGTGCGGGTTGTTATCGCTGATGACCATGACATCGTCCGGGCAGGCATCCGAATGCTGCTGGAAGCCCAGCCTGACATTGAAGTCATTGGCGAAGCGAGCGATGGCAAAGAGATCATCCAGCTGGCCAACTCCCTCCAACCCGACGTGATCTTGATGGATATCTCTATGCCCGGTGCCACTGGCATAGAAGCGACACGCACTATTAAATCCGCGAATCCAGGGATCGAAATTGTTGGCCTGACGATGCACGCCGAGGACCGATACTTCTTCCAGATGCTCCAGGCCGGAGCATCTGGTTATGTCGTCAAAGGTGCGGCCCCGCAGGAGTTGCTGGACGCGGTCCGGGCGGCTTCAAGGGGCGAGGCGTACATCCATCCCAGCCTGGCCAGGAAGCTAATTGGCGATTACATGTCTCGCACCGGTGGCACTGCTGAAAATCCAACCATTCAGAGTCTGACCCAGCGCGAGATTGAGGTCTTGCGCCTGATCGTGGATGGCAAGACCGGACGCGAGATCGCTGAAGATCTCAACATAAGCCCAAATACTGTTGAGCGCCATCGCCAGAACATCATGGGAAAGCTTGGTCTCCATAACCGAACCGAACTCGTCAAGTACGCCATCAGCAAGGGCCTCGTAGAGGTCGAATAGCGTCGGCCCGCGCGCGTGGATGGTGTGAACACACCACGCGGAAATGGTGCGCCAGCGCCGCAAAGATCACCCGTCACCGCGATGGCTACTGCGTGCAGTCTGCGTAATCTCATATCAAGAGATCAATTAAACGGGCCTGACGCCCACGTAAAGCCCAAAGGAACTGATATGAAAACCAAACTGACCACCCTGTTGATTAGCTCGCTGCTCATACTGGTGTTGGCCGCCTGTGGCACGGAGTCCGTCGGATCAACAGCCGATACAGTCGCCGCTCCGGTAGATAATCCGACCGCAATCGTTGTCGACGATCATGATGCTGATGAGGCAGCCCATAGCGACGATGCTGACGACCATGATGCCGAGGAGGCCGCCCACGACGATGGGGATGATCATGACGCGGAGGAAATGGTCATGGAGGATCACGACCAGGACTCGCACGACGACATGATTGGAGAAGGTCACGGGGATGAGGATTCAGAGGCCACAGGCCACGCCCACGGCGAGGCCGTCGTAGATCCCGATGCTCCAGTTGTTCATTTCTTCGCCAAAGAGTTCCAATACACCACTGAGACCACCGAAGTTGAAGTCGGTCACGGTTTCACGATCATGCTCCACAACGAAGGCGTGCTGGAACACGATGTCACGTTCGAGGGACTTGAAGCGCAGGGTGGAATTCACCTGCAGCCCGGTGAGGACGCAATGGCAACATTCGTTATCGACGAACCAGGAACGTACACCTACTACTGCACCGTTCCCGGCCACAAAGAGGCGGGCATGCGGCAGACTCTGGAAGTAGTTGCTGGAGATCACGACGACCACGACGCTGCCGGATAGTTCTCCAGAGGGATGACGGCATCAAAATCGGGGACAATAGTATGGGCGGGCAACTGGCAAGTTGCCCGCTCCTCATGTTGGAACGAGCTATCACAATGATTAGGAGCTTACTGGTGAAGATACGAGCCGCTACGAGCGTTTGCGTTGTGACGATTGGACTCGCGCTACTGCTCATCGCATGCGGCTCTTCAGACTTCGACGGTGGCGACTCGAAATATCCGATCAACGTTGGATCTGAGATCGTCGCCGCTGGCGCTGAGATCTACGCTCAAAACTGCGTGGCATGTCACGGGGATAACACCCAGCGCCCGCTACTTCCAGCAGCGCCTCCTCACACGGTGGACGGCCACACCTGGCATCATCAAGATCGACTCATCGTTGAATGGATCCTGGACGGCGTCCCGCTTGCGCAGGTGATGCCGAAGTTCAGAGACATACTCACGGAAGATGAGGCGATCTCAGCCCTTGCCTACATAAAAACGTTCTGGCCTGACGATGTAGTTGATATACAGACCGAAGGATCACTGCAGTACGAAAAGCAACTCGCCGAATTTGGCGACCTGCCGTAAGCTGCGATAAGCAACCTCGAAGGAGAGATACATGAGCGAACATTCTCATTCTGCCGATAGCCAACATGATGGCTGTGGCGACACACCGGGCGAGCACGCTTGTGGCGGTGGTGGATCCGCCGATGGTGTCTGCCAACACGAAGACGGCACCTCCCACGCCTGCTGTCAGGCAGAGGAAGCCACGCTGGTGATGGACGCGAGTTTGAGCGCGTCCAGTTAGGCGAGCATTAGGAAATAGCGCGTCAGCGATTCCATTTGAGCGTCATATGGCGTGAACCTCTCGAGCGACGCACCAGACGTTTAGCGCGCGAAGAGACCGAGGGGCGCAGCTATCGCAGTCGCCCCTACCTGCAGTTCTCAACGTCAAGAAACGTTGATAGACGCCGCATCCGTCACCTGGCGTCATTCTGCTCCCGGGTAGCTGCCGGGCTCGCCCGGCTCACGGTGAACGAAGGCGTGCGCCCCATCGAACCGGTCGCGTGGAATGGGGCCATAGTGGGGCAAGCCCCACCGCTACCAATTACGAGATAATCCCGTACACAGAGCGACAACCAAAAGCCTGCACGTCTCGGTGTCGCTGACCTTGATCCTTCTGCAGCCCTACTGGACCGGAGTCGATGTTGAGATGTCTTGTTCAAATTGGGCCAGCGCTCCGCCGGAACCGGCCAATGCGGAACCGTGCGAGATGAAATCTAACGGATCCGTGGCACCTTCAAAAAGTGCCAGATAGGCGTGAATATCATCATGCTCGCCGTAGGTGTAATAGGGAGAGATGGCCACTCGTAGCGACTCTTCTCGGTCGAGGTAGTAGCCATACACGTCAACGTTGTCCCGCACATCCGGGTAGGCTCGCTGCATGTATTCGGCAACCTTCGTCTCGACGGCGTAATTGTCTGCTAGCTGATCAAACGGACCATCGTAGTAATCGTTTCGCTGCACGGAAGCTCTTCGGATGGCCATTAGAACTTTCCGATTCCCGTGCTCAACGTCGTTCCAAAACAGGAAACCACTCTTCCGTCCAATATATATGTCAGGAATGTCCTCAAACTCAGTTATGAGTTCGGGGACTATCTCTTCCTCATTCAATATCCAGGTGAAATAGTTGTGGTCCCGGTTGAAGATGAGGAAAAACTGAAGCCCGGACTCATCAAACGTTCGCTGAATGAAGACCTCGTTCGGTCCTAACGCGAAGGACCTTGGTCGCTCCTGTCGCAACTCGTTGAAATGGAACTCCACGGTCTTGCCCTGGTACTCAACTTCCCACACGAATCGACTCTGCTCATGAACGAAAACACCGTCTGGTTCGTTGAACATTTTGGCATGTGTGTCACCTGAACGCGACCCAACCGGGAAGTCTTCGAATTCGAAGTACGCGAAAGATAGATCGCCATCAGCCCGGGTTCGTGCCGGTAGGCGGAAGTTCCCCCACCACTGCCCGCCATCTGCATACAGAACAAAGTAGAAGTAGTTTTCTGAAGGGTAGACGGTCACCTCATCAGGAAGCCGGGAGAAGATGTACCCGAATACTTCATCTACGTTGTGGACATCCAGATCCTGGGCGGAAAGTCCTTCAATGATGCGTTGGTTGAAGAGCAGATACTGCTCATTTTGATTCTGGAAGACTATCTGAGGACCACTCGCCGACCCTGTGGATGTGATCGTCGCCACCGGCACCTGCGAGTTTGAGGGTGCCGGGTTATCCGATACCTCGGGGATAGCTGTTTCAATGAAGAGCGATATCTCTGTATCTACCTCTGGCGTCGGCGTGCCCGCCGGGGTTGAAGCACCCGATGAACATGCGCCCACCGCCATGACAATTGAAAGCAGTAGCAGAACGCGGAAACCGGTCATCTTTGATGAGATATCAATGATCCTTGGAACTTAGAACGTCTGGCCCAACATTCAGTACGGTGGAACCAGTCGAATGGATTACTGCTAACGCTTTCCGAGGTCAGAATCGCGGTTCGTCTTGCCGTCGCAGAAGATCGAGTAATGAGTGCGTCTCTCATCTTAACGGCAATTGCATGGCGCGGGGCTATCAGCTAACTCATCGGGATTGATGGGATCTCGTTGTTGGCTTGCCAATCCCCACGATCATCCCGACACCGTTCTTCTCGATAACGCACGGAATAAGGGCCGGAATAACGACAGTCAGAGCGTCAGCTCAGGCTGCCTCTACCTGCCTGAGCACCTCTTCCATCGCGTTCCTCGCTTGTGAGGCGACGTCGCTCAGAGTGTCGTTGCCCGTTACCCCGGCCATCAAGTTGGGGTCCATCACCGCGACGACTGAGCCTTCACCATCCTCGTAAACGATCACGTTGCACGGCAATAGCAAACCAAGGTCGTCTTCTGCCTTGAGCGCTGCATGAGCAAGGTTGGGATTGCAGGCGCCGAGTATCACGTACCGCTTGAAATCGACATCAATTTTCTTCTTCAGAGTCGATTTGACATCTATCTCGGTGAGGACTCCAAAACCCTGAGACTTTAACGCCTCAACCGTGGTTTCGACTGCGGCATCATAGCCAAGAGAAGTGGATACTTTTAGCCCGTATTCAAACTGTTTCATTTCAGTTTCTACTCTCGATTTGGTGTGGAATCGTGATATTCAAATGTGATGTGCGTAGACAGCGACATAAACAGTATTGACGATTCAAACGCTTCTGGGCCGTGAGTTTTCCAACTTGACGATGATCTGGTCAAACTCCTCCGCGTTGATTTCACCTGACGCGAGTCGGTGCCGGGCAATCTCACGGGGAGTATCTGACACGCTGGTTCCGGAGCGACCGGAGCCTCGGATCAACACAAATCCAAGCCAGATCACGGCACCCCAGAAAAGGGTCATGATCAGTGGACCCGCCAGCCACCAGCCCATTCCCATGTGCTCATCTCCGACGTAACCCCACATCTAATATCTCCCCTGTCATTCATGTCGTACTTTCAATTATCGGCGTCGCTCATGAGGATTCTGAAAGTTCCTGAGCCTGTTTGAATTCACCACAACCGAGATTGAACTCAACGACATAGCACCAGCAGCGATCATTGGACTGAGTAGAACGCCCATCACGGGAAATAGAAGCCCGGCAGCTATAGGAATACCCGCCACGTTGTAGCCAAATGCGAAGAACAGATTTTGCCTGATATTGACCATCGCAGCGCGACTCAACGTGATCAGGCTCACGACGCCGGTGAGTGAACTTCCCATCAGCGTCACATCCGCTGCTTCTATAGCGATGTCTGTGCCAGTACCGATAGCGATGCCAACGTCCGCCTGCGCAAGGGCAGGTGCATCATTGATACCGTCACCAACCATGCCAACGATCTTCCCCTCGGCTTGCAGTCTCGCAACTTCCGCCGCCTTCTGGGCAGGCAGCACTTCTGCGAACACACGATCAACGCCCACAAGGGCGGCAATAGCATCTGCCGTGCGCTGGTTATCGCCAGTCATCATTACCACTTCGATACCCGCTGATTGCAACATCGCTATAGCTCTTGGTGACTCTTTTTTCACTGCGTCAGCGACGCCAATTACGCCTGTAGCCACATCACCCACGCCAACCAGTATTGGGGTCTTCCCCTGTTCCGCGAGCCGAGTGACCGAATCAAGCGCGTCAGCGATATCGATCCCGGCATCTTCCAGTAATCTCGAGTTCCCGACCAGGACGGTGTTCCCGGCAACAATCCCGCGAATGCCTTTGCCAGTAATCGAGTCGAACTCAATGAGATCACCGAGTTCCAGACTCTTCTCCCTGGCGCCTTCGACCACGGCTATTGAAAGAGGATGCTCGGATGACTGTTCAACAGTCGCGGCGGTAGCGAGCAGTTCATCAGCAGTCATACCAGCCAACGGTAATACATCCGTGAGCGACGGTCGTCCCTCAGTGATCGTCCCGGTCTTGTCCAGAATCAGTGCGTCAATCTTGTGGGCCGTCTCAAGGGCTTCCGCCGAGCGTATAAGAACCCCTGATTCAGCACCCTTGCCTGTTGCCACCATGATCGACATTGGAGTTGCCAGACCAAGCGCGCACGGGCACGCGATGATCAGTACGGTCACCGCTGAGACGAGGCCGCGAGTGAAAGCGTCATCTCCGCCCACCGTGAACCAAATCGCGAAGACGGCGACGGCAATCATCATGACCGCAGGGGCGAAATATCCCGCGATGGTGTCGGCGAGGCGCTGAATGGGTGCTTTGGAGCCTTGAGCCCGCTCCACCAGAGTGACGACTTGAGCCAAAACGGAATCTGCCCCAACGTTCGTCGCCCGAAATCGGAATGAACCGGTCTGGTTGATGGTTGCCCCAATGACGGTGTCCCCAACTTCCTTGTCCACCGGGATACTCTCCCCGGTGATCATTGCCTCGTCGATGGACGATCGACCGTCAATAATCTCGCCGTCCACCGGAATTTTTTCACCCGGCTTGACGATCACAACGTCGCCCGGTTTCACGGAGTCGATTGATACTGCGATCACCTCTCCGTTACGCTCAACAGTTGCCTCGGTCGCTTGCAGTTCAAGCAGCTTCTTGATTGCAGCGCCCGCTCCAGCTTTGGCGCGGGCCTCTAGCAACCGGCCAAGGATAATCAGCGCCAGGATTACCCCGGCAGCCTCATAGTAGACGTTCTGCACATCCTCTGGCACAGCGTCTGGCGCAACGGTCACAAGCAGGCTGTACAAGTACGCGGCTATGGTGCCAACTGTGATCAATGAATTCATGTCGGCGATGCGGTGCGCCATTGATAGCCAGCCGGTTCTGTGGATCGGCCAGCCGGAGTAGAGCATTACCGGTGTGATCATCACCAGTTGCCACCAGCGATTGCTGAAGAATTCAGGCAGCCAGCCTGGCTCCCCACCGAAATCGTTAACCATCACGCCGAAAAGAACTGGTAAAGAAAGCACCGTCGCAACAATGAGCCGAAGGGCCAGATCCTTTTGCTCGGCCTTGCGGGCCGCATCTTCCCAGTCGTCATCCACCCCGGCGTTATCTGCCCGGTCATGAGTCTGATATCCAAGATCGAGCAACTGGTTGGCAATGATTTCCTGCCCTATGAGATCCGGGTCAAAATCCACGGTCACCAGGTTGTTTGGGAAATTTACGTTGACCCGATCGACGCCCTCTTGTGCCCGCAACGTATCCTCGATATTGATGACGCAGCTCGGACAACTGCTGGAGCCGCCTGAGAGCTTGAACTCTGCGGTCGATAGTGGTGACGTTGCGATCTCTGTTCCACCGCCCACGTACCCTGCTATCTCATGTGAGTGCGTCTCGTGGCCCGGTTCTGGGAGTTGAGATATATCTGATGATGAAGTTTTTCTCACCTGAAGTAGACCATGGAGCATGTTCATACCGCACGCAAAGTCAAACTCGCCCTCTTCCATGGGGGTGAACTCAACGGTGGTTCGTCCAAACGGCTTCAATGATTTGGAAACTCCAAAATCTGGAATTACCACACGCTCAGAACAACCACTGTTTTCCTGACGGTCGAATATCAGCCGTACGGGAACCCCGGGAGCTAACTCGATGTGATCTGGTGAGTAACCGCCTTTCACGGTTACAACAATCTCTTGCGCTCCATCGCGTTGCTGGGCCCGGAGTGACTTTTTGGGTCCAAAGAAGTACCACAATAGAAAAACCACAAGGAGAATCTAACCAAGGATAACGGCGATCTCAGCGATGCTCATTGCAGGTGTTCCCCACTCAAATCCGACCAAACCTTATGCACCATGGCCTCCTTGCTCACTCCCTCCGGTCCTTGAACGACCGCGTCACCGAGATTCTTGCTCAGCAAGGCCAGGGCGACTATCCCGACTCCCGCCGGTAACAACCCTCCGAAAGCGTCACTGAGGCCGATAAATACAACGATGGTGACGACGCCAATGAGCAGGCCAGAGCTCATGGAGAGCGATAGTACCCGCAAGAGTCCACCCTCTACGTCTACGGTTGCAGCCAGCTCTGTGCCAACGTCAACATCACTTGCGTTCAGGTGGTGGTTGACACGCAGATCATCAAGTTGACTCAAAACGCGTTTTCCTTTATCGGGGATGACATAAAAGATATTATTCGCTTTTTAAACCCCTACCCTATGGGTAGGGGTTTAATATACAATTTACTCCGCCGTTCGCACTCACACAACCGGAGGAGGTGATAGTTAAGTGAGCGCCTAAGATAATCAGGCGCCAAGCGCAGAACAGATAAGCTGGCGCACTCGATGTCGCGTACCTCGCGAGCCACATGCGTTCTCACATCAAGTATTACTCTTGGAGGAGTCAGAAATGCCTAAAATACCCTTCTTCAGCCACCACCCGGACGTTGAGATCGATCCTGTTTGCAAGATGGAAGTCAGCGTCGCTGACCCACCCGGGGGGAAGCACCGCCACGAAGGAACCACCTACTTCTTTTGCGGCAACGGCTGCCGTATTAATTTCGCAGAAAACCCGGCGAAGTATCTCGATCCGAATTTTGAAGGCGAAGCGATGTAGGTGGATGCCCCCAGCGTTATCGGAATCCACGTTGACGCGTTCTGAAGACCAACGCCTTTGGGCCGTTCAGGCCGAGCGGCTGGTCAACAACAAACCGTCACCCGCTAGTTCGTTCAACCGATGCCTCTACAATGGCGCGGCAAATGACGAACCTAAGGCAGGTCTTTGAATGACTGGTCCGCTCCAGGGCATACGCGTTGTCGAGTTCTCACAGATCATCGCAGGACCGATCAGCGGAGTGCTGCTCTCGGACCTTGGCGCTGAGGTGATAAAGGTTGAACCTCCGTGGGGCGACGCGTGGCGAGGGGGCACTGCGCCAATCGACGCTACTGAGAGCAAGGGCTTTATCGCGGTCAACCGAGGTAAGCGGTCCATCTGCGTTGATCTGGGATCTGACGTGGGTCAGTCGATCATCCGAAAACTTGTGTCGAACGCAGATGTCGTCACGGTCAACAACCGGGTGGATGTTCTGGACGCGCTTGGAATCGACTACGACACGTTGAGGGGCATCAAGCCCGATCTCATTTACACCGAGATCACAGCGTTTGGCAGAGAAGGTCCATACGCAGGCAACCCTGGCTACGACTTGGTTATGCAGGGACTTACGGGGGTGATGGCCAGCGAGGGGATTATTGATGGATACCAGGCTGGTGACTTCAGGTTGAATGTGGGTGTGCCGCGTTACGTAACGGCAATGCCGATGGTCGACTACGCCACCGGGTACTCGGTTGTTCAATCGGTCTGTGCTGCGCTCTTTCATCGTGAACGAACAGGACAGGGCCAGAAAATCGAAACGTCTCTGTTCGCAAATGCCCTGACCATCCAGGGTCTTGCATTGACTGATGTTGAAAATGCACCGTCGCCTGCATTTGATTTCGTACGGAATGAACTGCCGCTGCTGAGGGAGTCTGGCCTGACTCATACCGAAATTGACGCTATCTATCGCGAACGACGGCAGAGGCCTTTCGCCGCATATATCTACTACCGGTCGTATCAGACGGCAGACTTCCCGATCACTCTGGGCTGCCTGAGCGAGCCACTCCGCAAAAAAGCCGCAGATTGTCTGGGCGTTGAGGACATCAGGTTCAAAGAGGGTTACGACAGCAGCTCGAAAGAGTCGACGGAATTTGCGATTGACCTTGCACACCGGGTTGAGCACATCATCCGTGGGAAGTCATCGGAGGCGTGGCTGCGCATCTTCGACGAGGCGGGAGTCCCGGCCGGGCCGCTTCTCTACGTTGAGGAGATGATCGATCACGAGCAGGCACGCGCTACGGGCATGATCATTGAACAGGATCACGCTATCGGTGGCAAGGTCCAGGCTGCCGGTCCACTTTCCAGGTGGTCGGAAACGCCTACCAAAGCCGTGCGAAACTCACCGGGCAGAGGCGAGCACACCCGTGAGATTCTCCAAGAAGCTGGTTTCTCAGAAGATGAGATTCAGCAGTTCCATGATTCCGGTTCAGTCCGGACGGGCTAGCACTTCCAACAGCCCCTTTGGGAGCCGGCATTGCGAATCGAGGCAGTGGCCCTCAATAAGTCTTGATGCCTGAGAGCGACCGGCGCGTCATTGCAACACCGTTCCAAATCGCGTTACTTTGCCAGCAAGTTCCGCGCCTGATCACTCTCCGCTGTGAGGTTCTATCAGCCAGTTGTGGCGGGTTCTGCCAACCCCATCGCTGCGCCGGAGGCCATCTCAGCTTCGACTTCTTCCTGACTCGCTGCACGTGCTCTGCGGTCCAGTTGAACGCCGCCGATGGTGACGAAGGCACCCGCCACGGAGAACATGAAACCAAGTCCCATGAAGATGCTCCAAGACATGAAGTGCGCCATGCCGGCCTGGTAGTCAGCGTTCACGCCGCCGATCAGATTACCCAGTAGGCCAAAGGCCAAAGGACTCCAGGCCTGTGTCCGAACGGGACCTTCTAGCGGGTGCGATCGGTCCAAATCTGAGAAATATCTACCGTTAACATCCACCTGATGACTTCCCGCTTCGTAGATAACTCCCTTGTACTCCACTGCTTCATCAAGCACTACAGTTTGCGTGCCGTGCAGCGTGTGGTAGTTGATGATTGCGTATTGAACCATCAACTCATCAGGGGTGTTAACCAGAGTGTCGTTGGGGTCAAGGTTGCCCCGATTCAACGGAAACGCCCAATCGTCCTCAAGCAGAGAAAGAATGGCATCGCCACCTTCCACCGTACCGCGGTCGGTAAAGTTCCCGGAATCGTCATAGGTCATCATGCGACCTTGTATCGCGTACACAGCGTCCAGAGACTTCAAGCCTTCTGTGGCTTTTCCGTACAGGTATACGCCGAGGACGATCCCGATCAGTCCTCCGAAGAACAGGACAAGACCTGCCGCCGAGATCATGTTGAACTGTCTTATCTGTGTCACTTCTAAACTCCTTTATCCAGGTCCACATATTGGCTGAATTAGCCACATATTGCGTTCTCTCAGCCATGCATGTGGGACCAGCGTGGCAAAGTCTAATTTGCGAGTTAAATGTGAAGTAAAAGTCGCAAATTATGAATATTGTAATACTTACCTCAGGACAAGTATGCGTTTCCGGACTGAGCACGCAGTGGATATTTGGGACGGCAAGGCCAACTTTCTGGAGGAATGACTTCCCCAATGAGTAGTCGGATGGCGGGCGCGACGGAAGCCTTCGTCTGGACCAAATTCCTCTCAACAAAGAATTCGACCACGGTCACCGACGGCTTATACGTGTCGTTTGTTGTGCTCTACACCTGAGATGAACGCATCTGAATTCTGTGATTCGCCCAACAGTACGGGCCTCATACGGTGATGATGATTTTCCCCAGGGCGAGTGCTTGTCCAAAATACCTGAGAGCTTCAGGGACCTCACTCAGCGGAAAAGTTTTATCGATAACCGGTTTTACTTTGCCGGCTTCAACAAGTTCAACGATGAACGCCAAATCCTTGTTCGGCTTATGCAGAAGAAGTCCCATTTTTTTGCTGCCAATCATTGATATCCACGGTGCCAGGAACACGGTCTGGAAAATTCGAGCCGTGGAACCACCCTCCATCACGTAGGCTCCCCCGCTGTTCAAAGCCCGCTTGCTATCAAAAATCGAACGATGCGCCGCCATATCAAGAATACGGTCATATCGCTGCCCATTTTTTGTGAAATCTTCTGCCGTGTAATCAATGACATGATCTGCACCGATCGAGCCCATCATGTCCAATTTCCTCGTGCTATCGACGCCAGTAACTTCGGCGCCGAATGATTTGGCAATCTGCACGGCAAACGAACCAGCACCGCCACCCGCACCATTAATCAGAACTTTTTGCCCTGGCCGAACTTGTCCTTTGTGGCGGAGACCCTGGAGGCCTAGAACTCCCGCCTGAGGTATCGCGGCCGCGTCCTCAAATGTCATACTGGCCGGTTTCAGCATCAGTGCTTTTTCACGAGCGCACACATACTCGGCAAAGCCGCCAAAGCCGCACCCGGACAGATCGCCGAATACCTCATCACCCGGCTGAAACTGTTCTACTTTTTTACCAACCGCTTCAACCTGTCCCGCTATGTCACAACCAAGTATCTTGATTCGTGGACGCAGGAGACCGAAAACAAGGCGATTCATGAATGGCTTGCCTCGCAGGAGTCCCCAATCCCAATCGTTCACGGATGAAGCGAGGACCCGCACCAGCACTTCATCATCTTTAGGGACAGGTTTTTCGACTTCTTGAAGTTCAAGATCGTCAGGTGAGCCGTACTTGCGGCAAACGATCGCTTTCATCAGATCCTCCTGCAGGAATTCTTGCGCAGGCGCGGTTTTTCAGAGAGGGAATCGCATCTCCGAAATTCTATCGACGCCTCACATCGTAATGACGATTTTGCCCTTGACGTGTCCCTCTCCAAAATATCGGAACGCTTCTGCAACCTCGCTTAGCGGGTAGCGCTTATCTATGATGGGGGCCACTTTGCCGGCCTCAAAAAGTTCAACGATAAAGTCCAGACCCTCGTTTGGTTTCGGGCTAACGGTACCCATTTTTTTGTTCCCGAATTTGGATATCCCGAATCCCAGGAACAATGTTTGGAAAAATCGAATCTGGGAGCCGCCGATGACGCCATAGGCTCCCCCGGGACTCAAGGCACGCTTGTAGTCGAAAGTCGAGCGAGAGGCCGCAACATCAATAATGAGGTCGTAGCGCTGTCCATTTAGAGTGAAGTCTTCCAGGGCGTAGTCAATGACATGGTCTGCTCCCAGCGCGCTCAGCATCTCCAGTTTCTCCGCGCTGTCCACGCCAGTCACTTCAGCGCCAAACGATTTGGCAATCTGCACCACAAACGTACCAACGCCACCACCAGCACCGTTCATCAGAACCTTTTGGCCTGACCGTATGTCTCCGTTATAGCGAAGTCCACCAAGTGCGAGAGCACCTACTTGAGGTATGGCTGCCGCTTGATCAAACGTCATATTGACCGGTTTCAGCGTCATTGAACTTCCACGGGGACATGCGTACTCGGCAAAACCGCCCCACCCGAGTGAGATGAAGCGCTTACTGACCTCGCCGAACACCTCATCACCTGACTGAAGCTGGCTAACGTCTTTGCCAACCGCTTCAACCACGCCGGCTATGTCAACTCCCAGAATGTTGTTTCTTGGTTTTCGAAACCCTGAGAGGCGGGTGAAACCTCGTATGCCTCTCAACTGATCCCAGTCCCACGAATTTATGGATGCAGCGCGAACCTTTACCAATACCTCATCGTCCAGGGGTGTTGGCGTTGGAACTTCCTCAAGTTTCAGCACATCAGGTGAACCGTACTCTCGGTAGACAATCGCTTTCATCGAATCCTCCTGAGGTGCCTCGGTCTCATGGGTGCTGCTGATTTCTGTCTGTGACTTACCGCAGGAATCCACGGAGTTCTATCGCTTCCACCACGCGTGAGACCGCTACTTCGTAGGCAGCGGATCGCATCGTAAGACCACGTGATTGGGCGCGTTCTGAAACCGCGTCGTAGGCGCTTTGCAGGAAACGGCTGAGCTCTTCGTTGACCCTGTCCAGCGGCCATCTGAACGCCTGAATATTCTGTGCCCACTCGAAGTACGAGACGATTACTCCGCCGGCGTTGGCCAAAATGTCCGGAACTACGGTCACGCCCATAGCATTGAGGATCTCATCGGCATCAGAGGACAAAGGCTGGTTGGCTGCCTCGACAATGATTTTTGCCTTTATTCGCGGTGCGTTCTCCGTCGTAATCACGTTTTCGATTGCCGCTGGGATCAGCATGTCGCACTGGAGTTCCAGCAGATCGCTGTTATCGATCTTGTCTCCATCTTCGAATTCTGGAACCGGATTTCCTTGCCTCACGTGATTGGCCAGGCCGGTGATATCTAAACCGTTGCTATTGAACAGGCCGCCGTAGGCGTCGCTGACGGCGATCACTTTTGCTCCCAGTCCTTGAATGGTGCGCGCCGCGGCAGAGCCAACAGCGCCAAATCCCTGGACTACAACGCTCATGCCATCAACCATCGCACCGGCGTCGCGAGCGGCCATGTCTCCGACCAGCGCTGCCCCTCTTCCCGGTGCATCGTCACGTCCATATGAACCGCCCAAACTGACCGGTTTTCCGGTGACGATTCCTTGCTCGTAGCCGTTCAAAGCACCGTATGCATCCATCATCCAGGCCATCGTTTTAGCGTTAGTCCCAAGGTCGGGTGCCGGAATGTCGCGATTAACACCTAACACGTGGTGAATTGACATGATGTAGCGGCGCGCGATGAGCTGATGCTCTCGTTGCGAGATTGCCATTGTGTCGACCATCACGCCGCCCTTTGCACCACCAAAGGGGATGTCCACCAGCGCAGACTTCCACGTCATGAGCATCGACAGCGCTTTGGTGTGCTCTTGATCGGCGTTCGGATGGAATCGAATTCCGCCCTTGTATGGGCCCCGAGCAGCTGAGTGTTGTATTCGGAAGGAGCGGAATACTTTTCGGGAGCCATCGTCCATGGTGATCGGAAGTCCGGCTGCAATCTCGCGCCAGGGTTCGACCAGCACATCTCGCATATCATCCGGAAGGTTCAGTCCGGCCACCGCACGGTCTACGGATGCGATTCCACCTTCAAGCATGGACAGATCACTAGTCGCCATGGGATACCTCCAAAGATTTCTATACAGGAGAGCGGCGCTGCTTACTTACTAGATAGTAGACCTCAAGGGCCACACCAACGAGATGATTTGATGAACGTTAGGGACACAACAGATGGAATCCGACACATTCGAGTTCGAGATTCCGCCCAACCGAAAAACTTCGTACCGGGGCAACTGCGATGCCTCTCACTCCGTGGAACGGAGTTCCTTAAACGCATAAGACCGCCCGGAGGCGGTCTTACGAGATGGCTGGGGCACGCCCCTTTCACCGACCGGGGAAAGAGGAGACCGAGAGTGATGGGTTTTGGAGAAACCCGGGACGCCTCCAGCCTTTTGTTCAAGATCTTCCGGGTCCACTCGGCTGTTTGCCGGCGGGGTGTGGTCCCGTTGACCTCTCACTGAGATATATATTGCACTGCCCACATTTGACCAATGTGGGAGTTTTGTTGGAGTTAAGTAGGAGTCAGGGGTCTGAAAGGCAACACCGTGTCGCTGCGGATGTCGGGGAGACGGGAAAAACCGGTTGGCGCACGCCCGGCCTCGTTCAGATTTTGTAAAGCACTTCGGCGTTCTTTGAGAAGAGAGCCACCTGCTCGTCATGGGTAAACCCGGAGGTGATCTCGGTGTAGGCATCAACCACGGCATCATAGGAGCTAAACAGCCAGTCGACGGGCCAGTTGGAGGCGAAGAAACTGCGCTCAACGCCAAACGTCTCAATGCAATGCAACACGTAGGGCCTGATGCTATCCACAGTCCAGTTGTTGTCGCCCATGCCCAGACCAGAGATCTTGCAACGAATGTTGTCTGCCTCAGCGGCGATGGCCATCCCGCGCTTCCAGTTCTCAAAATATTCTGGGGACCGCTCTTCCGGCGCCCCGGCATGGTCTACAACAATGTTGATGTTTGGGAATTTGGCGGCCAGACCCCGTAGCTTCTCCATATCCTGCCACCGGGCGCTCATGCTGGCCCTCAAGTCATACTTCTCAAGAAGCGCGAAGCCGCGATGAAAGTTGGGCTCAACTAAATAGTCGCCGTACGAGAAGTCGCGTATCCCGCGCATATTGGGGTACTGGCAGTGGCGCTCAAGGACGGACTCCACGTCAGGCTCCCGCAGGTCAGCGTAGGCGACTATGCCATGCGGGAAGCCGGTCCGGTCGGCCGCTTCCTGAAGCCACTCGGTCTCCTTGACGGGATCCTTGGAGCCGATGGCCGCCTGGACGTGAACGGCCTTGGAGACGTTGGAGTTGCGCGTTTCCGCTATGTAGTCTTCGGCGATGTAGTTCCGCTCGGCGAGCCTCTGTATCTTGTCGCCGAGGGTTGGGTGCGGGACGCCCGGCTGCCAGTGCCCGTAAAAGAGGTCGGGATGCTTCATGTCGTACAGGTGGATGTGGGTGTCTACAAAGTCAACTTGGGGCATCTTCTAGTCTCCTCGGCAACTTCCTCTGTCAGCTCTATCAAGAGGCACCTGCTGCTGGCGTATTTGAAGTCGGCAAGCAGGGCGTCCGCCGCGATCCAGAGGCGCGTTTCGGCGGCTTCGATGCATTCTAGCTGAGCCATGAAGCAGCGCCGCTGCTCATATTCAGGTGTTGGCCAGAGTTGGCTTGCAGCGCTGGAACGTTGCAGAGCAGGTATCCGCTGCCTGAAGGCGTTCGCGCCCGCGTGCCCTCCTCTATCTAGTTGCCAGCCGAGCCTTACCTGACGACAGCACGAGTCTAAGGGTCAGATTTCCGGACTGTGACGTTGCCACCATCAAGCGACGCCGTTCAGGTAGTCGCTGCAATGGTCGACGACCCAGAAGGACGGCGTGATTGTGGCTGTCAGCGCCTGACGCCGCTCGATTGGGAGCGGGCTGGAGACGACCTACCGCCGCCGTCCCACGATTGATCGGGCACTGACATCACAAAGTGGAGGGACATTGAGCGGCTGTCCGTGTCCGTGTCACCAGCTAAGTGGTTCGGCGGTTCCAAAGTTAGATGCAGCGATTGAACTGTTGAGAATGTCGACCACTCCGTCCGCGTTCAGGTCAACGGGACGTCCGAACCCATCGACTCGATTGGGCGGAAAGGTGCCGAATGAGGCCGCTATCGCGGAGATGTCGAGGATGCTTACAACGCCATCTCCGGTTACTTCCCCACCGCGTAATTCGATTCCCGGCATAACGATGGAACTACCAGCCACTATGAGGTTCTGGCGTTGCGCAGAAAGGAATCCGACTGCGCTGGCGGTGATCGTGTACGTACCATCCTGCACGCTGGCGATGCTGAAACTGCCATCCGAAGCAACCGCGACTGTTGTGGAGGTTCCACCTCCAACGGGGATCAACGTGACGGTTGGGCCAATGATGGCAAAAGCGGTTGACGAACTCACACCCTGGAGCATGATGGCTCCGGTTATGGGTACCCCCGGGACCGTTGATTGCGCGATGACGTACACATAGGCGGAACCTGAATCTCCGCCGGCAATAGTGTCGTGAAAAATAGCCCCGACGATTGCCGTATCTCCGCTCACTGATACGGAGATACCGAACCTGTCACCAATCGCACCGTCGGATGCTGTCAGCTTCGCCTCCTCAGTCCATATGCCCCCACTTCGCACGTACACAAATGCAGAACCTGAAACGAGGCCAGCAATCGAGTCGTCATCACGAGCCCCAACGATTGCCGTGTCTCCACTCACCGATACGGAAAAACCGAACGCGTCACCAATCGCACCGTCGGATGCTGTCAGCTTCGCCTCCTCAGTCCATATGCCCCCGCTTCGGACGTACACAAAAGCAGAACCTGAATTCACGCCAGCAATGGAGTCGCCACGTACGGCCCCAACGATTGCCGTATTCCCACTCACCGATACGGACCATCCGAAATTGTCATCAATCGCGCTGTCGGATGCTGTCAGCTTCGCCTCCTCAGTCCATATGCCTCCGCTTCGGACGTACACATAGGCGGAACCTGAAATGATGGCAGAATTCGAGTCGCCCAAAATAGCCCCAACGATTGCAGTATCTCCGCTCACCGATACGGAGTAACCCAACTGGTCACCAGACGAGGCGTCGGATGCTGTGAGCCTGGTTTCCTCAGTCCACACGCCTCCGCTCCGGACGTACACATAGGCGGAACCTGAATCTCCACCGGCAATAGTGTCGTCAATACGAGCCCCAACGATTGCCGTATCTCCGCTCACCGACACCGACCAACCGAACTCGTCATTAGCCGAGCCGTCGGATGCCGTGAGCTTGGCCTCCTGAATCCATACGCCTCCGCTTCGGACATACACGTAGGCGGAACCTGAATCTACGCCCCCTATGGTGTCGCCAAAAATAGTCCCCACGATTGCCGTATCCCCGCTCACCGATACGGAGTAACCGAACTCGTCATTAGCCGAGCCATCGCATACTGTGAGCTTAGCCTCCTCCAGAATTCCAATGAGCGTTTGAGGAGAAAACGACGGCGCGGCTGTCGCAGGTTTTGATCCCGCTGTGAGGAACGCGGTCACTACAACTAATAACACCATCGCACTCAAAGCGAATTTGCTCACCAATGTACCAGTCCTTTTGGGCGTCACTTCTCGAAATTGCATCGACGACTGACAGCCTGCGCCACCGGGTCCGGTGAGCAAATTTGGCAGAGAAGTCAATTAGGAACAACCTTTTATCATGAAACCTTTACATCGGGAATTGTCCGGGAGCGACTCATGGCCGTCTCCGTGAGATCAAGCGGTGTTTAAAGTGATTCCTCTGATCAAATCGGTGGATTGGCCACGAAGCCGTGGAAATCACGGACCTGATTCCTCCCCGACGTCAAGGGTGTTGTCGTCCAGTGAAAATGTCAGGGTTAAGTGACCAGCGAGTCTGTCAGTTCCTCGGGTTCTCTGATCGGTTGTGGGGGCCGCCAGGCGGGGTTGACCGGCGGTCTGGAGGCGGCCGCGTATTTGCGAACGGTGCCCCGGGCGAGGCCCAGTTTTCTGGCGGTGGCACGGATGGAGAGCCCGCGGCGTTCGCTGCCTGGACGGCCTTCCACCGGGCTCGCTGGCGCGGCGTGGGTCGCCGCAGTGGCGGGTCCAGCAACTTCGTCCCCGGGGTCTGGAGTGAGAAGGTAGTGTGCGAGCTTCGACGGACGAAGCCAGCCTTCTCCCGCGTCTCCTGTGCCTCATCCCAGGCATGGCGGCCATTCAAGCGCTCGACGAGCCATAGCGGCGGTCCCGTGGAACGGGCTCCGGCGCGATCGGCTCCTCGAAGTGCGTTGGCCCGGGATGGCGCCTCCCGGGTGGGTATCACCTGGCCCTCGGAGCACACCACCAGGTTGCCGTCCAGCCTCTCCTGGACCTCCACCCGGACGCCGGCGTAGCTGGGACGCTCTCGTCCCGGCAGGAGTTGAAGCGTCCGCAACTTGAACTTCACCGTGTTGTCCCTTGCCACAGTGCGCCGGGACCTTGGGCAGAGGATTGCGGTGAGGTCAAGGTCCCGGTCCATCGGACGATAGGCTCTGGACGTTTCGTCGGCGGGGACGCCGAAGCGCTGGTTGAAACGGGGCAGGAAGTCCTGGAGGAGGCCGTTTGCCTCAGCAAGTGTTCGGGCTTCGGCCAGACGAAGCTCGGATACCAGCCGGTCTTGAAAGGTCCCGGCCAGCCGCTCGACACGCCCCTTGGCCTGCGGCGAGTGGGCGAATACCTGATGGATACCGAGTTCCCGCAGGGCGCGGCCGATCTGCGTCAGTTGTCCGGACCCGGGTTCCTTCGGACCAGGGTGCCAGAGCGCCGTGTGCCGGTCGCTGTAAAGAGCGAGTGGGATCCCGTAGCGCTCGATGATGCCGCGCAGCAGCAAGAAGTAGCCGACGGTATCCTCCCGCTCGCGGAACAGGGCGCCCGGAGACGTGCCGGTGGCATCGTCGACGGCGAGGACCAGCGTGAGCCGCGGGCCCCGGCCCTCAAGCCAATCGTGAATGCTCCCATCGATCTGCACCAGCATGCCTTCCTGGGGCATACGCTCCCGCCGGACCCTGTGACGCGGAGGTCGGCGACGGCGAGGGCTCGTCAACCCAGCACCGGCCAGGATGCGGCCCACCGTGGAGCGCCCCAGGGACACTGCTTCGCGTTCTGCTAACAGTTCGGTCAGATGGGTATGGTTGAATCCCTGATAGCGCGTGCGGGCCAGCTCGATCACCAGGTCTCGAGTTGCAACCGATGTGGCATTCGTCGGCCAGCGGCCCCGGTTCCCGTGGGCCAGTGCAGCGGCGCCCCCTTTGCGGTACGCAGCCACGATGCGCCACGCCTGTCGTTCGCTCACACCCATGGTCTCTGCCGCCTCAGCCACGCTCACTTTTCGCTCCAGCACCGCGTTCAACACCCGGAGCCTCGCCTGTTCTTTTTGGTTCAATGTCAGTCCTTTCATGGACTGACATTTTCACTGGACAGTTAGCTACTGACAGAATCGTAGACCTACGACAGCGAACCGGAGTAAAAGTAAGCCACCCGTCGTCGATACGACGCATGGCCGTCTCCTCGAAGACTGAGCGTGTTGAATGTTGGTTTTTCTGAGCGGGGATGCAGACCTCACGCGATGCTGTCCGGTTATCGGCCGTAAATCGATATTCGCCCGATTATGGCGACATCCAACAACTTGTTCAGTAACGCAGTCGTTCGCCTTTGTTGAATCATCACGCTACGAGGTGTGGTCAGATTGAGACGGAATCCTTAAGCGTCCTCAGTGCCATCCCATATGGACCATATGTGAGGGTTCAAAGAGCCGCAATCAGGCGATCACGCCAACGGTCATAATGCCGCAACATTGCTGGCTATTGTGTTTGCGACCGAGTTCGACTCTGCTCAGTCTCCACCGGGTACTCGCCGTAATACGTGTTAATCGGGTACCTCGAACGAGTCGACGAAAGTTCTGTCTTTCATCCCCCATCTCAACCGCAGTTCTACTTGATGATGACTCGAGTGGCTGTCGAAACCGCTGTCAAATACAAAAGCGGTCAGCCGCCGACTACTCGGTAACTGACCGCTTTTTGGTTCAAATGTTTGGTCGGGGAGCCCGGATTTGAACCCGAGGCCCCCTTGCTCCCTAGGCAGGCGTCAAAATCCGTGTGCTGAATGGTCCTATATTGGGCAGGCCTGAGCGACTCGAGCTTCGTGCCGGGATTCATCCGAAAACTTTTGTGGACAATCCGCGGACAAATTGTGGTGCCGAAGGTGAGAATCGAACTCACACGAGCGTTATGCTCACCGGTTTTTGAGACCGACGCGTCTACCGTTCCGCCACTTCGGCCCGTTGTGGGGCTCAAGGCACCGCCCCTGGAATTGCTCAGTGCGAGCACAGGGACTTTCTAATAATACCCGGAGTTGGTGCGGTGGCTCGACCCTTCACACGCTAGAATTCAGCAGATGTTGAATCTTGAACTGACTCGCCCACTTGCCATTATCGATGTTCAATCGACCGGTGTTGATCCAACCACCGCGCGGATTGTGTCTCTGGGCGTGTTGAAAATCGACCCGGATGGCACTGAGCATCTGCGCTCGGTGCGGTTCAATCCCGGAACGCCGATACCGGCAGGCGCAACCGCTGTTCACGGGATAACCGACGAAGAGGTTGCTGATTTCCCGCCGTTTCGCTCGTTCGCGACGGCGCTTGCGGGCCACCTGGAGGATTGCGACCTGGCTGGCTTTGGCATCGAACGCTTCGGCGCTCCGCTGCTGCAGGCCGAGTTCAAGCGGGCAGGAACACCTTTCGACCTGAAAGGCCGACGGGTAATCGACACTATGTCGATCTTCCACAAGAAGGAACCTCGTGACTTTCAGGCCGCTTACGAGGTATTCGTGGGTGGAGTGGCACCGCCCCGCTCTGACTCCGAGGCGTTTGTGAAGGCGTCGCTGGATGTCCTGAGCGGCGAACTTGAGGTCTACGAAGATATTGGCAACACCGTCGACGCCCTGCACGAGTTCCTTCATCCGCTGCCTGAGAACGCCGTCGACGAACGCGGGATGTTGATCAGGGCTGAGTCAGGCGATCTGGTGTTGAACTTTGGTCGTCATAAGGGTCGGTCGGCGAAAGATGTTGCGATGGACGCGCCCGACTACCTTGAGTGGCTCACTGGACAGCCGGACATTCCTGTGGATATGAAAGCGGCTCTTGCCGAGGAACTTGGGTCCGGCGGATAGCGAAAATCAG
The DNA here is from genome assembly GCA_013204555.1 of Chloroflexota bacterium. GTDB lineage: Bacteria > Chloroflexota > Dehalococcoidia > Lucifugimonadales > Lucifugimonadaceae > UBA1151. The sequence continues at coordinate 124,459 of JABMNO010000032.1, forward strand.
GCGGCGTAGGGCAGGTTGGCCCTCACCGCGTTGATGATCTGATCCGGCGTGCACGGCTTTGAGATGATGTCATTGGCCCCAAGGGAGATGGACTTTGCTACGTCTTCAAGTCCGGACCGTGCTGTGAACATGATGATTGGCATGTCGCGGGTTTCCGGCTCCCGACGTAATCGCGACAGAACTTCCCATCCGTCGATACCGGGCATCATCACATCCAGGAACATCAGATCTGGCTTCGAGACCGTGGCCTGCATGTAGGCAAAGTCGCCATCGACCGCTACCGTCACCTCGTGCCCGACTCTCCGAAGCAACGTAGACACAAGATCACGTGTAGATTGGTCGTCATCAGCAATGAGAATCATGGCCATACTTGCCTAGCGTGGGGGTCGTGGGTATTACTACCCAATTGTGTGCTCATCTGAGGTCAAAAAACCACGCTCAGGCGACAGGTTGCGTAAAGATCAAGTGAATAACGGACAGTGACCACTTGTGTGCTTGAGGTTATCGGCCCAACATCTGGCTACTTAATGACCCGCGTGAGGCAAGAGTAAGGAAAGATCATATTGCCAAAGTTTGTAATGTTGCCTCCACTGGACGATCTCCGTACTGAATGGGCGCGCCGACTATCTGATACTTTGCCCGAACTCGAGGTAGTTGCCCCTGAGACCGATGACGATGTGTTGCGAGAGATTGTGGATGCCGATGCCGCGTTCGGTTGGGTTCCGCCGGAAGCTTTGAAGCTCGCCACCAAACTCAAGTGGCTGCAGAACCCCGACGCAGGGCCGTTCCACGGCTACTATTATCCGGAGTTGGTCGACCACCCTGTCACGATCTCGAATCCTCGTGGCATCTACTTCGATCACATATCGCACCATGTGATGATGTTCATCCTTGGCCTGTCCCGCGGCCTGCCCTACTACCATCGGGCCCAGATCGACGCCCGGTGGGATCAGGACGCCAGGAAAAGTCAGTACGTAAACCTTCCAGAGTCCACGGTCCTGATATTCGGCGTCGGCGGCATCGGCAGAGAAACAGCGCGCCTGTGCAACGAATTTGGAGCCCGAGTGATTGGCATTGAGGCCCGGCCGGAACGCGACATGCCAAACGTTGAGGTGCACGGCCCCGAAGAGTTGGACCGCTATCTGCCCGAGGCCGACTTCGTGGTCTCAACCGTGCCTCACACCCCAGAGACAGAAGGCATGTGGAACTTAGAACGGTTCAAGATCATGAAGAGCACCGCCTATCTCGTCAACATTGGCCGCGGACGCACCATGAAGATCGATGAGCTGGCCGATGCGATCGAATCTGGCGAGATAGCCGGCTGTGGGCTGGACGTATTCGAGGAAGAGCCGCTTCCAGCCAACCACAAGCTGTGGCAACTGGAGAACGTGCTGCTCACACCCCATGTAGCGGTCAAAGACGCCGAGAACCTGCCCGAGCGCCGTTACGAGATCATCCTGGAAAACGCCCGCCGCTTCCTGTCAGGCCGAGAGTTGATCAACGTGGTCGACAAGGAAAAGTGGTACTAGGCAGGGCGTTGTGCCCTCTCAATTTGGCCAGGGCGTCACGAAGGAGGGGGAAGCCGAGGCGCTTCCGAGGGATATGCCTTCGAGATGTACCTGCCGTACGGGCATGGACGGGGGTGTGGCGAAGTCAGAGCGCCCCCTCACCCTAGCCCTCTCGGA